>JALHMM010000031.1 GCA_022844045.1 Reyranellaceae bacterium
GCCGCTCCAGCGGCGCTTTTCAGAGCGCCGCTGGAGCGGCGCGGCCCGAACGGCTTAACGCCCGAACAGACTGCGCGCGATGATGGTCTTCATCACCTCGATCGAGCCGCCGGCGATGCGGGCGTAGCGCGCGTCGACGAAGGCGCGGGCGATCGGGAACTCGGTCATGTAACCGTAGCCACCGTGCAGCTGCAGGCATTCGTCGACGACGCGCGCCTGCAGCTCGGTCGTGGTCATCTTGGCCATCGCCGCGTCGACCGAATCGAACTCGCGCTTCAGGTGCAGCTCGATGCAACGGTCGACCAGCACGCGCTGGGCGACGATCTCCGCCTTCAACCCGGCGAGCTTGAACTGCGTGTTCTGGAAGGCGGCGATCGGCTTGCCGAAGGCGTGGCGCTGCTGGACGTAGTCGATGGTCCAGCGCAGCGCCGCCTCGGACGCGGTGATGGCGCGTATCGCCTGGGTCAGCCGCTCCTGCGACAGCTCGTTCATCAGGAGCGTGAAGCCCTGGCCCTCGTTGCCGAGGATATTGGCCGCCGGCACACGGACGTCCTCGAAGAACAGCTCGGACGTATCCTGCGAGTGAATGCCGAGCTTCTTGAGTTGCCGGCCGCGACGGAAGCCCGGCCGATCGCCCTCGACGACGATCAGGCTCATGCCCTTGGCGCCCTTGGTCGCGTCGGTCTTGCAGGCGACGATCACCAGATCGGCCTGCTGGCCGTTGGAGATGAAGACCTTCTGGCCGTTGATGACATAGTCGTCACCGTCGCGCCGCGCCGTGGTTCGAATCGCCTGCAGGTCGGAGCCGGCCGAAGGCTCGGTCATGGCGATGGCGCCGATCGCCTCGCCCGAGGCCATGCGGGTGAGCCACTGCTTCTTCTGCTGCGGCGAGCCGTATTTGAGGATGTAGGGCGCGACGATGTCGGAATGCAGGCCGAAGAACACGCCGGTGGCGCCGGCGTCGGTCAGCTCCTCCATCACCACGACGCTGTGCAGGAAGTCACCGCCCGGCCCGCCATACTCCTCCGGCACTTCGCAGCACAGCAGGCCTGCCGCGCCACCCTTGAGCCAGACCTCGCGCGGCACGCGCGCGTCTTTCTCCCACGTCACGTAGTACGGCGAGATCTCCTCGGCGACGAAGCGGCGTACCGAGTCGCGGAAGATCTCGTAGTCGGCGGGGAAGAGCGTGCGCGGGATCATGGCGCGGTCCTATCACGTGAGCGGCGGCAGGAGTTTCAGTCGGCGGAATTCCTCGAACCAATCGGCCAGCATGTCCTCGGTGTCGACGACATCGTGGAAGCCAGCCTGCATCGACTTCACCGAGCTGACGATCACCGGCGGCCCGGGCCGCTCGCGGCCATGCGCGAATTGCCAGTCGGCGTAGATGAAGGAGTCGCCGACGAATTGCTGCAGCGTCCAGGACCGCAGACCGTGCCGCTGCACCAGCGCCGACCATTCGGCCTCGCGCTTCGGCATCTCGTCCGACAGCCGCATCGGCCGCGGTTCGCCCTCCTCCATGCCCAGCGACTTGGCGATCGCCGGCCAGAGGTTGCGCCAGACATAGACGTCGCCGTTGGTGATGTTGAAGGTCTCGTCAGCCGCCGCCGGGCTGGTGCCGGCCCATTCGATGGCGCGCGCCAGCAGATTGGCGCAGGTCCCTGACGCGACATAAGGCGCGCCGCCCGGCCAATGCAGGGGCTCTCCGCGCGCCTTCAGGAGCGCGCCATAGGCGCCAATCGCCGACAGCATGTTCATCGGGCTGCCCAGCCCGTGGCCGAAGATGATCTGCGGCCTGAGGATACTGAAGCGCCAGTCGCGGCCCTTGCGCGCTGCACGTAGCCAATCCTCCTGCAGCCAGTAGAAATTGGCGTGCTGATGCCGCGGCCAGCGTTCGCGCGCCGGCACCTTGATCGGCGCGATATGCGCGCCATAGGCCTTGGTGCCCTGCAGCAAGGTCACATGCCGCAGATTCTTCGCCACGCGCAGGAGCGGCGTCATCAGGTTGGCGAGGAAGGCGAGGTTCATCTCCATCTGCGCCGTCGCGCGCCAGCCGGCCACCAGGCCCGGCAGCTCGTACAGCGCGGCGAAGACGACATGCGTCACGCCAGCGAACTTCGCGGACGCAGCCTCGCAGGCGGCCGAGTCGGAGAGATCGAGCGCGACCCGCTCGTGTGGTCCGTCGAGATCGGGCGCGCGGCGCGACACCGAGATTACGCGCCAACCCGGCAACACGTTGAAGCGCGCTACGGCGGCGCGGCCGACGATACCGGAGGCGCCGGCGATCAGGATCGTGTTGTCGGCCATCATCAGCCTCAGCCGCAGGCGGCGAAGACGCGCGCGATGCCGGCGCGATCGACGCCGCCACGCAGCAGCAGCTCGAGCAGCAGGCGCGTCTTCAGCGCATGCAGGCGGCCGGCGAAGATCAGACCGACGCGTCGGAGATTGATCTCCGAGCCGGCACCGTCATAGGTCGAGGCGAGCAACGGTCCACCGCCGGTGCGCGAGGCGATCACGACCGGAATCGAGCGGTTCAGCGCTGTCAGCCGCTCGACATGGCCGTCGGGCACGTGTCCGCCGCCGGTGCCCGCCACGACGACACCGGCATATCCGAGATGCTTCGGATGGGCGAGCAGCGCGTCGATCATGTGACCCGGCTCGTCGAGCGTGCTGCACAACAGCGCGACCGGCTTGCGGCCGGCGGCGAGAAGGCGTGTGGCGGGATGCGGCCCGAGCGCGGCATCGACGGCGCGCTTCCAGTCGCGCACCGGCAGCGACAGCGGCACCACGCGATCCTCGATCAACGTGGCGAGCGGTCCGGTCGCCGGGCTGCGGAAGGTGTCGATGCGGCTGGTCTCGGTCTTGGCGACGTCGAACGGCGCCAGCACATGGTCTAGAAAGGTGACGACGACACCGATATCCCGCACATGCGCGCGCAGCCACGGCGAGGCCACGCTGCGCACCGAGGCCAGCAGATTGCCCGCGCCATCGGCTGAGGTCAGGCTCGGATTGCGCATCGCCGCGGTCAGCGCGACCGGCAAGGTCGCGTCGAGCACACAGTCGAGCACGAAGCTGGTCTCCTCCAGCGTGTCCGTGCCTTGCGAGATCACGACACCCACGGGCGCATCGGCGCCGGTTCGCGGCAGGCCCTCGATGCGCTGGGCGAGCCCGAGCATCACATCGATGGTGAGGTTGGAGCTGCCGAGCTTCGCCACCGTCTCGCCGCGCACCTCGGCGACGCTCGCCAGCGCCGGCACCATGCGCAGCAGATCGTCGGCGCCCAGCCCCATCTTCATCGCGCCGGACTCGGTGGGCGTTGTCGCGATTGTGCCGCCGAGGGCGAAGTATTGGACGAGAGGCTTGGCCGACATGATGGCTCCGGATGGGGACGCGGCGAACGCTATCACGGCCAGCGCCGACTTTCGCCTCGCGATAGACCGCTGGCCCGCTGCGCAAGTCGGCCATGACGAGATTGCGCGATCTCCGGCCGGCCGCCCGTCGTAGTGTCCGTCCGCCGCGCAGCGTTTTTCGCGCGGTGTGCGTTCTCAGGGCGGGGTGAAAGTCCCCACCGGCGGTAAGCGCAGCGTTGAGTTAGCGCAAGCCCGCGAGCGCCTGCCGGCGTAGCGTATGGCAGGGTCAGCAGATCCGGTGCGATTCCGGAGCCGACGGTCACAGTCCGGATGGAAGAGAACGAAATGGCGTAGACGCGCCGATTCGCGCAAGCGAGTCGCGCGTTGTCGTCCATTCGTGCGCCCTGATTCAACCGTCTCCAGGAGACCGTCATGAATCAGAGCATCCAGAACAGCAGCAATTCCAGCACCGACACCAGCCCGCGCGTCGCCTTCGTGCAATCGTGCTGGCACCGCGACATCGTCGATCGCTGTCGCGACTCCTTCCTCGCCGAGATGGAAGCCCGCGGCTACGGCGCGGATCGCATCGATCTCCATGAGGTGCCCGGCGCCTTCGAGATCCCGCTCTACGCCAAGATGCTGGCGCTGAGCGGCCGCTACGCCGCCGTGGTCGCCTCGGGCTTCGTCGTCGATGGCGGCATCTACCGCCACGAATTCGTCGCCGACGCGGTGATCGACGGGCTGATGCGCGTGCAGATCGAGACCGAAGTGCCGATGATCTCGGCCGTGCTCACGCCGCAACGCTTCCACGAGCACGACGAGCACCGCGCCTTCTTCAGCCACCACTTCGTGGTCAAGGGCGCGGAGGCGGCGGCAGCGTGCGTCGCGACGATCGAGAATCTCGGGCGGCTGAAGCGCGCCGCCTGAGTTTGGGAGCGCCGGCGTTCCGCCGGCTCTTCTCTTCCAACTACTCCGCGGCCTTGGGCACCGCCTGCACGCCGAACAGCGTACGCACCTGTTCGGGCGTGTAATAGCCGCGCCTGAGATCGCGCTCGATCAGCGCGGGCGAGCGCTTCGCCGGATCGCCATAGCCGCCACCGCCCGGCGTCGACACGCGCACCACATCGCCGGGGCCGACCTCGATGTCCTGATCCTTCGACAGATGCGGCGGGCGGTAGATCTTGCCGCCCTGCTCGACCGTCACCGTGTTGACGCCGCCGTCGCTGCCACCCAGCGCGCCCTGCGGGCCGACGCGACCGTGATCCATCACCATCGACACCCGTGCCTCGCCGCGCCTGATGCGAATGGCGTAGCGGATGCCGAAGCCGCCGCGGTGCTCGCCGGCGCCGCCCGAGCCTTCGGCCAGCGCGAACTCCTCGAACAGCACGGGGTAGTACTGCTCCAGCACCTCGACCGGCGGCATCTTGGAGATGCCGATGGTCGAGCAGCCATTCGACAGCCCATCGCCCTCGTACGAGCCGCCATACCCACCGCCGGTGAAGAGATACATGATGTAATGCCTGCCACGCGCCGGATCGAAGCCACCGACGCCGAGATTGCCTGATGTGCCGGCGGGAGCGGCGAACAGGCGATCGGGGATCGCCTTGGTGAGCGCGGCGAACACCGCCTCGGCGATGCGCTGGCTCACCTCGGCGGCGCAGCCCGACACCGGCCGCGGATACTTGGCGTAGAGAAACGTGCCTTCGGGCTCGATGATGTCGAGCGGCTCGAAGGTGCCGGCGTTGATCGGCACGTCGGGAAAGACGTGCTTGATGGCGAGGTAGATCGCCGACTTGGTGGTGGCGATCACGCTGTTCATCGGCCCGCGACAGGGCGGGCTCGAGCCCGTCATGTCGAAGGTCAGGCGCTCGCCCGCCTTGGTGATCTTCATGCGGATGTGCAGCGGCTGGTCGACCACGCCGTCGGAATCGACCACCGAGGCGCCCTCGTACACACCGTCGGGAATCGTCGCGATCTTCGCCCGCATCTGCCGGGACGACCGCGCGCGCAATTCGGTGATGGCGCTCTTCACCGTGTCGGCGCCGTAACGATCGATCAGCGCAGTGAGCCGCTTCTCGCCGGTGTCGAGCGCCGCGGCCTGGGCCTTGATGTCGCCGATGCGCTGGTCGGCGATGCGCATGTTGCTCATCAGGATCGCCAGGATCTCGCGGTCCATCACGCCCTTCTTGAAGAACTTGATCGGCGGCAGGCGCAGGCCCTCCTGCTCGACCTCGGTGGCGCTGGCCGAGAAGCCGCCCGGCACCATGCCGCCGATATCCGGCCAGTGCCCGGTATTGGCCAGCCAGGCGAAGAGCTGACCGCGATAGAAGAACGGCTTCACGAAGCGCACATCCATCAGATGCGTGCCGCCGAGATAGGGATCGTTGACGATGAAGACGTCGCCGGGATCGACATGCCCGTCGTAATGCGTCTTGACCCTGGTGATCACCGCCTGGGTCGAGAACTGCATGGTGCCGACAAACACCGGCAGGCCGAGCTCGCCCTGCGCGATCAGCGCGCCGTCGATGGCGTCGTAGATGCCGTCGGAGCGGTCCATGCCCTCCGAGATCACCGGCGAGAAGGCGCTGCGCACGAAGGCGAGGTCCATCTCGTTGCAGACCTGGTCGAGACCGTTCTGGATCACCGCGAGGGTGACGGGGTCGATGGCGCTCATGGCGAACCTAAAGCGGTTGATAGTGAGTGGTGTGGTCTAATGCCGGCGGAAAGAGCACGGCCGTCACGGGCCGCAGAAGATGCGGTGCGAGGCGCACCCTGGTCGCGGCAGCACGACTGGCCGCACTACTGTTGGTCCTGATCGCCTCGGACGCCCGATTGAGCACATCCTGATCCAGCTGCCACAGTGTGAGTTCTCGCGCCCCGCCGCAACGCTGCGGCATGCCGCCCGGGAACAACCGAAGGACCTCTGCCAGTCGCTCGGCAATATCCTTCGTACCTGCGAGCCGAAAGTCCCGCACGATCTCGCCAAATCGACAGCCCGGCGGGAGCCCTCCGCTCAGAAGGAACTCGACACCGCCGTTACCGACGAGGGCGACAGCAATTCTTATGGTGAGGAGGGCACGTATCGGCGGCGGCAACCGCCTGAACTGGGCTTCTTGACTCCAGAAAGGGTAGGCCATGTCGACGCGATAGGCGATGTACGAAAGCAAATCCCTCGTCTTCCGTCGCGCGCCTGAACGTCGACGATACCTACTTAATATGTACTCTCCCGAGATGCCTCGGTGCCACACGTCCGAGTCTTGGGCGTCCGCCTCATCCATCCCTTCGCTCATGGCGCGACCTCCACGACGAGGTTGCCGATGGTATCGCAGCTTACCCGATCGCCGGGTTCGACCACGATGGTGGTGTCGAGTTGCTCGATGATCGCTGGGCCGTCGAGCGTCAGGTCGAGCGGCAGACGGTCGCGGGCGTAGATCGGCGTCGCGGTCCAGCTGCCGCGTTCGAACCAGACCTCGCGCGTGCCGATGCGGGCGGCGGCGACGTCCTTGGCCTTCTCGCCGCGCATCAAGGCGGCGAGGTCGATGCCGGGGCGCTTGCCGATCACGGCGGTGTGCAGGTTGACCAGCACCGCGCGGATCTCCGGCAGCTCGACGCCGAAGCGGCGCCAGTAGGCGGCCTCGAAGGTCGTGCGCAGTTCCTCGACGCTGATGTCGATGCGCGGCAGCGCCACCTGCAGCATGTGGCTTTGGCCCTGGAACAGCATATCGGCGTAGTGCAGACGCTCGACACGGTCGACCGCGACGCCGTCCTTGGCCAGCATCGCCTCGCCCTCGGCGATCTGCGCCTCGAGGGTCGCGCGCACCTCCGCCGCTTCGAGCACCGGCAGCGGCTTGTTGATGGTGCGCACGAAGTCGCGGCGCAGATCGGCGACGACGCAGCCCAGCGCGTTGGTGATGCCCGGCCGCGCCGGCACCAGCACCGTGGGCAGCGCCAGCTCGCGCGCCAGCGCCGTGGCGTGCAGCGGGCCAGCGCCGCCGAAGGCGAACAGCGCGAAGTCGCGCGGGTCGTGGCCGCGCGCCATCGACACCAGCCGGATCGCGCCGGCCATGCGGTCATTGGCGATGCGCAGGATCGCCGCCGCTGCCTGATCCCAGGCGAGGCCCAGTGGTTTGCCGATCTCCTCGGCGATGCGCGCTCGCACGTGGTCGAGCGAGACCGGGTTGTCGACCGCGAGCAGCCGGTCGGGATTGAGGCGGCCGAGCACGAGGTTGGCGTCGGTGATGGTGGGCTTCTCGCCGCCGCGGCCGTAGCAGATCGGACCGGGTGTCGCGCCGGCGCTTTGCGGGCCGACGCGCAGCATGCCGGAGGCATCGACGGAGGCGATCGAGCCACCGCCGGCGCCGATGGTGTGCACGTCAACCATCGGTACGTGGATCGGCATGCCGTATTCGAGGTCGAGCTCGCTGGAGACCTGCGGCACGCCCTCGCGGATCAGGCCGACATCGGTCGACGTGCCGCCCATGTCATAGGTGATCAGGTCGGGCTGGCCACAGGCACGGCCGGTATAAGCCGCCGCCATCACGCCCGAGGCCGGCCCGGACATCACGGTGTGCGCCGCCGACTCGGCCGCCGCCCGCGCCGACACCGTGCCGCCATTGCCCTGCATCACCAGCAGGTCGCGGCCGAAGCCCAGCGATTTCAGCTCGGACTCCAGGCGGCCGAGATAGCGATCGAGCACCGGCTGGATCGCGGCGTTGACCGCCGCTGTCGTGCCGCGTTCGAACTCGCGATACTCCGACACGACGCGGTGGCCAGCGGTGACGTAGTGATTGGGCCACATCGCGCGCACGAGAGCCTCGGCGCGCCGCTCGTGCTCGGGGTTGATGTAGCTGTGCAGGAAGTGGATCACGACGGCCTCGCAGCCGGCGTCGAGCAAGCGACGGGCCGCGTCGCGTACCGCGGCCTCGTCGAGCGCGGTGACGATGCCGCCCTCGGCGTCCATACGCTCGGGCACCTCGATGCGCAGCTCGCGCGGGATCAGCGGCTCGAACGAGCCGGTCAGACCATAGGAGTTCGGCCGTGTGCGCCGCCCCAGTTCGAGCACGTCGCGGAAGCCACGGGTGGTGATCAGCCCGACGCGCGCGACTTTGCGTTCGAGCAGCGCGTTGGTGGTGGTGGTCGTGCCGTGCACGATAGCCTGCAGCGCGCGCGCATCGAGATTGGCCGCCCGCATCGCGGCGACGAAGCCCACGGCCTGGTTGTCCGATGTCGTCGGCACCTTGGCCAGCGACACCGCACCGGTCGCCGTGTCGAGCGCCAGCAGATCGGTGAACGTGCCGCCGACATCAATGCCGACGATGGTGGTGGGAGAATTCGTGTCGCTCATGGGAGACCGTGTCTTTGTACCTTCCCCCGGAGGGGGAAGGTGGCGCGCGTAGCGCGACGGATGGGGGATGTTTCAACGCGCTCGGTGTCCGTCTTCGACATCCCCCATCCGCCCTTCGGGCACCTTCCCCCTCCGGGGGAAGGTAGTTGGTGGTGGATCATCGTCATGCTCACACGCTCAAGTATTGGGTGCGCACGGCTTCGTCGGCGCGCAGCTCGTCCATGGTGCCGGTGAAGCGCACGCGGCCCTTCTCGATGATCACGGCGCGGTCGGCGACCATCGCCGAGAAATGCAGGTTCTGCTCGGACAGCACGACGCTCAAGCCCTCGGCCTTCAAGGTGCGGATGGTCATGGCCATCTGCTCGACGATCAGCGGCGCCAGGCCCTCCGACGGCTCGTCGAGCAGAACGCAGCGCGGATTGCCCATCAGGGTGCGCGCGATGGTCAGCATCTGCTGCTCGCCGCCGGACATGCGGCCACCTGGCCGGTCGCGCATGCGGCCGAGATTGGGGAACAGCTCGAACAGGCGCTCGGGTGTCCAGGTCGGCGCGCCCTCGCGCGGTGCCTGGCGGCCGACCTCCAGGTTCTCCATCACCGAGAGGTCGGTGAAGATGCGGCGGTCTTCCGGCACGAAGCCCAGGCCCAACCGCGCGATGCGGAAGGGCGACAGCCCGTCGATCCGCGTGCCAGCGAAGGTGATCGTGCCGGCGCTGGGTCGCACCAGGCCGATCGCCGACTTCAAGGTCGTCGACTTGCCGGCGCCGTTGCGGCCCAGCAGCGCCAGCACCTCGCCCTCGCGCGCGTCGAGCGCCACATCGGCGAGGATGTGGGCGCGGCCGTAATGGCTGTGCAGGCCCTCGACGTGCAGCATCATGCCCGCACCTCGTGACCGAACATGGCACCGCTGCCGAGATAGACCGCCTGGACCTGCGGATCGGCGCGCACCGCATCAGGTTTGCCCTGGGCGATCAGCCTGCCGCGATCGAGCACGATGATCCGATCGGCGTGAGCGAAGACCACGTCCATATCATGCTCGGTGAAGAGCACCGCGACCGAGCGCTCGCGCGCCAGCGCGGCGGCCAGCGCCATCAGCTCGATGCGCTCCTTGGGCGCCATGCCGGCCGTCGGCTCGTCCATCAGCAACAGCTTGGGATCGTTGGCCAGCGCCACCGCCAGCTCGACTCGCTTGAGGTCGCCATAGGCCAGCACGCCACAGACGCGATCGCCCTGCTCGCGCATGCCGACGCGATCGAGCAGCGCGTCGGCCTCGTCGATGTGCCGCGAGGAGGCGCGCGACAAGAGCGAGCCGAGGCCGTGGCGATGCGAGAGCAGCGCCATCTGCACGTTCTCGCGCACCGTCATCGAGGTGAAGGTCGCGGTGATCTGGAAGGTGCGACCGACGCCCAGTCGCCAGATCGCGCGCGGCTTCATCCCTGTGATGTCGCGACCCAGCAGGCGTACGCTGCCGGCATCGACGGGCAGCTGGCCGTTGAGCATGTTGAAGCAGGTCGACTTGCCGGCACCGTTGGGGCCGATCATCGCCAGCAGCTCGCCGGATGCGACGGCGAACGACACGTCATCGACGGCACGCACGCCACCGAAGGATTTGAAGAGGCCGGCGACCTCGAGGACGGCTGCGCTCATGCCGCCGGCCTCAGGCGGCGCCACAGCATCGCCAGCCCGCCGACGACGCCCTGCGGGAAGAGCAGCACCAGGGCCAGGATCACCAGGCCGAAGACGCTGCGCCAGTACTCGGTGCGCCGCGCCAGCTCGTCCTTCAGCCAGGTGAAGATCGCCGCGCCGGCGATCGGGCCGGTGATGGTCTCGACGCCGCCCAGCAGCACCATGACCAGCGCGTCGGTGGACAGCGCGATCGAGGCCAGTTCGGGCGAGATGCTGCCCTTGGAGAAGGCGAACAGCGCACCGCCCAGCCCGGCGAAGGCACCAGCCAGCGCGAAGGCGAACCATTGCAGGCGGCGCACGTCGATGCCGATGGCCTCGGCACGCAACGGCGAATCGCGGCCGGCGCGCAGCGCGTAACCGAAGGGCGCGAACAGCATGCGCCACAGCAGGCCGATGCCCAGCGCGCAAAGCCCCAAGGTCATCCAGAAATAGACCCGCTTGTCACTGAGCCAGGAAGGCGGCCAGACGCCGGTGAGGCCGTTGCTGCCGCCGGTGAGAGAATCCCACTGGAAGATCACCGACCAGGTGATCTGCGCGAAGGCCAAGGTCAGCATCGCGAGATAGACGCCTGACAGCCGCACGCAGAACCAGCCATAGACCAGGGCCACCGCGCCGGCGACGAAGGGCGCCACGACAACCGCGAGCTCCATCGGCAGCGCGGCCTTGCGCATCAGGATCGCCGCGGCATAGGCGGCGACACCGAAATAGGCAGCGTGGCCGAACGACACCATGCCCGACGGGCCCATCAGCACGTGCAGGCTGACGGCGAAGAGCGAGAGGATGGCGATGTCGGTCAGCAGGACCAGCAGGTAGCGATCATCGGGCGCGACAAACGGGATCAATGCCAGCAGCGCCACGAAGGGCAGCCAGCGCCGCCAGTCCGGCATGTTCGGCAGGGTGGTGATCTCGCCCACGGCGCGCTGCTGCGCTGGCGGCCGGCCGAGCAAGCCGTAGGGCCGTACCACCAGCACGATCGCCATCACCAGGAACTCGACGACCAGGGTCAGCTTGGAGAACGAGATTTCAAGGCCGAAGAAGCTCTGCGTGCCGAGCGCGATGCAGAACGCCTTCACCACGCCGATCAGGATGGCTGCGAGAAAGGCGCCGGGCACGCTGCCCAGGCCGCCGACCACCGTGACCACGAAGGCATCGGCGATCACCGACAGGTCGAGGCCGAGATTGGCGGGCTCACGCGGCAGCTGCAGCGCGCCGCCCAGCCCGGCCAGCGCCGCGCCGACGAAGAACACGCCGGTGAACAGCTTGCGCTCGTCGACGCCCAGCGCGCCCACCATCTCGCGGTCCTGCGTCGCGGCCCGCACCAGCGCGCCCCAGCGCGTCCGGGTGAGCGCCAGCCACAGGCCGAGCAGCAGCAGCGGCGCGATGGCGATCAGCGCCAGGTCATATTGCGGTACGCGGCGGCCCATGATCTCGACCGTGCGTGACAGGCCCGGCGCGCGCGGGCCGACCAGCTCCTCGGCGCCCCAGATCGCCAGCGCGACGTCCTTGATCACCAGGACAACGGCGAAGGTCGCGAGCAGCTGGAACAATTCGGGGGCGCGATAGATGCGGCGCAGGATGGCGATCTCGATCAGCGCGCCCAGCGCGCCGATCACGAGGGTCGCGACGATGATCGCGCCCCAGAAACCCAGCGGCGTGCGACCCAGGAACTCCACCGTCGAGTAGGCGACGTAGAGCCCCAGCATGTAGAGCGAGCCATGCGCGAAGTTGACGACGCGCGTGACACCGAAGATCAGCGACAGGCCGGCGGCCACCATGAACAGCGACGACGCGCCGGCCAACCCATTCAGCAGCTGCGCGAGGATCGAGGCGAACGACACCGATCAGGTGGCCAATCAGTTGGCTGGCCGCATCTTCCTGACTTCGTCGTCCGGCGGCAGGGCATCCTTGCCGTCGACATAGCGCCAATTGACCATCACGCCCTTGCCGTCCCTGGGTTCGATCTGGCCGACATAGGCGCCCATGGTCGATTGATTGTCGATCGCGCGATAGGTGATCTCGCCAAACGGCGTGTCGTGCCTCAGCCCGGACATGGCGTCGACCAGCTTCTCCTGGTCGAGCGAGCCCGCCCTCTTGATCGCCGCCACCGCCGACTGGATCGTGGCATAGCCGACCACCGAGCCCAGGCGCGGGTAGTCCTTGAACTTCGCCTGGTAGGCGTCGAGGAACTTCTGATGCGAGGGCGTCTTGATCTCGTTCCAGGGGTAGCCGGTGACGTACCAGCCCTTGGGCGTCTCCTCCTTCAGCGGATCGAGATACTCGGGCTCGCCGGCCAGCAGATTGAACACCTCGCGGCCCTTGAACAGCTCGCGGCTATTGCCCTCGCGCACGAACTTCGCGAGGTCGGGACCGAACAGCGAGCTGAAGATCGCGTCGGGCTTGGCGTCGGCGATGGCCTGCGCCACCGCGCCGGCCTCGATGCGGCCCAGCGGCGTGGCCTGCTCGGTGACGAACTCGACGTCGGGCTGCTGCGCCTTGAGCAGCTTCTTGAACGCCGCCGTCGCCGACTGGCCGTACTCGTAGTTCGGGAAGACGATCGCCCAGCGCTTCTTCTTCAGCTTCACCGCGTCGGGGATCAGCATCGCCGTCTGCATATAGGTCGAGGCGCGCAGGCGGTAGGTGTAGCGGTGGCCCTGGTCCCAGACGATCTTGTCGGAGAGCGGCTCGGCGGCGATGAACAGCGTCTTGCGCTGCTTGGCGAAGTCCGAGACCGCCAGGCCGACATTCGACGGGAAGGTGCCGATCAGGAAGGCGACCCTCTCGCGGCTCAGCAGCTCCTCGGCGACACGCACCGCGTCGGCCGGCGTGCCGCTGTCGTCGCGCGAGACGATCTCGATCTGCCGGCCGAGCACGCCACCGGCCTTGTTGAACTCTTCGACCGCCAGCTCCCAGCCCTTCTTGTAGGGCTCGAGGAAGGCCGGAAAGTTCTTGTAGCTGTTGAGCTCGCCGATGCGGATCGGCCCCTGCTGCGCCAGAGCCGGGATGGCGCTCGACACGCCGGCGCCGGCGGCCAGAGCGAGGATGGTTCTGCGTTTCATGACGACGGTCTCCCCAACAGGATCGCTGAGCATGATGAGAACTTGGTGCGCCGCACAAGGGCGCCAAGATGCAACTTGTTCGTACACAAACGATATGCGGATTGCCGGCGATTGCAAGCCGTCAGCGCTGGCCGTCCCACAATTTGATCTCATCGGCTTTCAATCCGCCGACCCGGGGATGCGGCCGGCCGCCGATCGCCAGCGCGACAATGAAGACGATTTCCTCGGGTCGCGGCCCGTCGGGCACGGCGAACTCGATGGCGTCGAAATGGCTGCGCACATAGGCCGCGTGTGCGTGATGCAGCGGCACGTCGATGCGCGCCCCCGCTGCCGCGACCTTCACCGTCGAGGGCACGATCGACTTCGCACCGCCCATCGCTTCGCGGATGCCCCAGCCGCTGGGTTGATGCCACAACGCGGCGTGTTCCAGCTCGCCGGCGACGCCGACGATCACCGCCTTGCCATAGCCATCGACCTGCTTGCCCTCGACGCCCAAGGTCGCGAGCAGGCGCTTGGTCAGATCGAAGGCCAGCGGCTTGAGCGCGTCCATCATCGGCGCGATGTCCTCGACATGGCGTCCGGCATAAGGATTGCGCACGACGCCGCCGATCGCGGCCTTGCGCACCGGCGTGGCGAGCGGCGCGCCGCCGTCATGCGTGGTTTCGTCCAGCAAGGTGACGATCTTGCGCGGCGCAACGACGGACATCAGCTCGTCTCTCCGGCGACGTAGCGCGTGAAGGCGTCGGCCGAGCGACGGCCGGCGACCATGTCGGCGAAGGCCTCGCCGATGCAGGCGCCGAACTTGAAGCCGTGGCCGGAGCAGTTCGACATCGCCCAGGCCATCTTGCCCACGGGTACAGAGCGGAAGGTCTCGCGCCCCGGTCGTCGATCGACCGTGTAGTAACAGATCTTGCCGTCGGCGAGCCGATAGCGCTCGAGATCGCGCAGCCGGCCGCGCGCCTGCTCCCACACGCGACGCACTTCGTCGAAGGCTGGGATGCGCGGATCGCTGGCGGCGTCGCCTTCGCGGCTGAACAGATGATCGCCGATCTTCAGGCGGGTACGCGTGCCGTCGGGCCGCGCGACCGGCGGCACGAGATAGAAGCCGCGGTCGTTGCCGATCGACAGCAGCGAGGGATAGCTCGCCCAGGCCCGCGCCAGGTCGGCGGGCAGATCGACATAGGCCAGCACCTGGCGCGACGGCTCGACATGCTCGCCCATGTCCGGCACCAGCTCGCGCAGCCAGGCGCCGGCGGCGACCAGCACGAGATCGCCCACCACGCGCTCGCCATCGGCCAAAGTCACGGCGCCGGCATCGGCATCGATCGACTGCACGCGCGACATCGGCCGCAATCGCGCGCCTTTCTCGCCCAGCCACTTTGCCAGCGCCGCGACGATGCGGTCGGCCAGCAGCACGCCGCCTTCGGGCGAGAGATAGGCCGTCCGCACGCCCACCGGATCGATCAGCGGATAGCGCTTGGCCAGCTCGGCGGCGGTCATCTCGATGACCGGAAAGCCATCGGCCTTGATCAAGCGCAGCGACTCGGCCTGCCGATCGTCCGCGCCGGTGCTCAGCGACAGCGAGCCGGTATCGACGCAGAGCTTCACGCCGAGATCGGCCCACAGCCGGTTCCACGCGGCGTAGGCGTGCGTGATCATGCGCATGTAGCCGATCTCGGTGCCGTAGGGGCGGCGGATGAGGCGATGCGAATCGACCGAGGTGCCGACAGGATTGGGGATCGGCCCCTGCTCCAGCACCGTGACGTGATGGCCCGCGCGGGTGAGCGCCCAGGCCGCGCCCAGCCCTGCGATGCCGGCGCCAACGATGATGACATTCATGGCGCCGACCATATCATGCGCACGTCAGGCTCGCGCTCTTCGTTCGCCGCGCCGTCGGTGAGCTCTTCCTCGACGAAGCCATGACGGCGATAGAAGGCGCGCGCCGCAAGGTTGCGCTGGAACACCCAAAGCCGCAGCGGGTCACCGCCGATACGCCTCGCCTCGGCCAGCAGAAGTGTACCGAGGCCCGCGCGCTGCCTCGCCGGTGCGATGTAGAGATGATCGAGCCAGCCCGGCTGGATCGCGGCGAACCCGGCGATGGCGCCGTCTTGAGTCGCCACGCGCACGCTCAGCTCGCGGAGCACGACATTGCCCATCCACCACAGGGTTTCTACGTCGCTGTGCACTTCGGGCAGCCACGGCATGGCCTGCCGCCGCGCGGCGAGGAACAGGCTGGTCAGCGCATCAGCATCATCGGGTACAGCGACGCGTATGGCGGGCTCGGCACTCACGCCCAGCCCGTCAGCAACCGGCGCGCCCAGTCCTCGCGGCCATGCGACGCCGCCTGCCGCGAGGCGGCCCGCCAATCGTAGTCGACCTCGATATGCTCGGCGCGCCAGCCGTGCCGACGCTTCTCGATCACGGCGTAGCGCGCGTGCGGCGAGCCGACCTCGACCGAATGCGGCGACGGTTCGAGATCGTCATAGGCCTGCAGCCCGACGCTGCCCGGATTCACCACCAGGCGGCCGTCCGACAGTCGCAGGCTGCGCGGCACATGCGTGTGGCCGCACAGGATCAGCGCGGCGCGGCAATCGCCGGCGCGGCGGTCGACGGTCGCGAGATCGGCGGGCCGCGTACGATCGCCGTCGATGCGTTCCATGAAGTAGACGAGGTCGCTGGTGGGTGTGCCGTGACAGAGGAACACCTCGTCCGACAGCGGCAACGTCTCGGGCAATGCGGCGATCCAGTCACGCTCCGTCGCCGTCAGCACACCGCGCGTGAAGGCGTCGGTCTTGCCCAGCTTCTCCGGCGGGTCGCAGAGCACCTGCCGCTCGTGATTGCCACGGACCGTCGGCAGTTTCAGCGGCATCAACACGGCGGCCGTGCCCACCGGATCGAGCGGCCCGGAGAGGATGTCGCCGAGATTGACCGTGACGTCGACGTGACGCGCCGCGATGTCCTCAAGCACCGCCTCCAATGCGAAGCGGTTGCCGTGGATATCGGAGATCGCGGCGATCCTCATGGGCGCTCGATCGCCAGCTCCGCCGCCGCCAAGTCTTCCAACGCCGCGCCGACCGACTTGAAGAGGGTGATCGACCGCGTATCGCCCTTGTCGCGGCCGTTATGGTGACCGCGCGTCAGGTCGTAGAGATCGGCCAGCACGTCGTCCTCGCCGATCTCGCCTGAGCGCAGCGGCAGGACGATGTCGCCGGCCTCCTTCATCGCGCCGGCCTTGGTGTCGACGAAGATGCGGGCGGCGCGCGCGGCGGCATCGTCGCTCTCGCGCATCTCGGGGGTGTAGGCGCCGACCAGATCGACATGCTGGCCGGGCCGCAGCCAGGCGCCTTCGACCAGCGCCGTCTTCGACAGGGTGGCGCAGGAGATGATGTCGGCTTCGCGCGCCGCCGCGGCGCGATCGTCGACCGCTGTGACGGTGACCGCGCGACCCAGCGCCTTGGGCAGGCTGTCGGCGAGCTGGCGCGCCAGGGACTGCGCGTGCGCGCCCGTGCGGCCCCAGATCGCGACGTGCTCGATCGGCCTGATCTTGCAGTGGACGCGAATGAGCTGAGGCGCCAGCGCGCCGGTGCCGATCATCAGCAGCGCGCGCGAGTCGGGGCGCGAGAGATAGCGCGAGGCCAGGCCCGAGGCGCAGGCGGTGCGCCGCTTGGTCAGCATGGTGCCGTCGAGCAGCGCCACGGGCGCGCCGGTCTCGCCCGAAAGCAGGAGGTACTGGCCGTAGATCGACGGCAGCGATTTCAGGCCGTTGTCGGGAAACACCGTGACGATCTTCACGCCGATATGGCGCTGCGTGGCGCCGGCCGAGGTCCAGGCCGGCATCAGCAGCAGCATGGCATCAGCCGAGCCGGGGCCGGTCGGCGCCTTGATCGGGTGATGATGGCGCACCGGCATCTCGCAGCCGGCGCGGAACAGCGCCGCCAGACGATCGACAAGCGCGATGTCGTCCAGGGCGGCGTCGACCGCCGCCGCGTCGAGGAAACGCATCAGCGCGCCCTCGTGATCGGCACCACGGAGTCGGGGTCGACCAGCGCCTGCTGGCGCGCCAGCGCGCGGCTGTCGGCCGGCTTGGGCGGCTCGACGGTCTGCGGGCGCGCCGTGAAGGTCGCGAGCTCGCCTTTCAGCTTGGTGACTTCGCGTTCCAGGCGCTCGACCTCGGCACCGCGATGGCGCGCCTGGGTGCGGTGGCGGCGATTGGAGAACCAGCCCATCAGCAGGCCAGCCAGCACGCCGACCAGCAGCAGGAAGACGATCATCAGGAAGAGCGGGGCCACCAGCTTCTCGCGCAGGGGCCACAGCCCGAGCTCGACCGGCTCGCGGTTGCTGACCGCGACCAGCACGCCCACCGCCAGGAACAGCCCGAGAAGGATGCGCGACAGTGTCTTCATCGATCCACCCTACGCGAGGCCTACCCTGCCAGACAACGCATAGTGCCTTGAAATGAAACGGCCCGCCGAAGCGGGCCATCGTCGCAGGGATGCGCGGGCGGCTCAGTCCGCCGGCTTACGAGCCGCCACTGACGCTGCTGCCGCCCTGCCGGACGCTCTTGTTGAGCCGATCGCGCAAATCCTTGCCGGTCTTGAAGTACGGCACGCGTTTTTGCGACACAGCCACGGTTTCGCCGGTGCGCGGGTTGCGGCCGGTGCGCGATTCCCGTTGTTTCACGGAGAATGCGCCGAAGCCGCGCAGTTCGACGCGATCGCCGCGCGCCAAGGCCACGGCGATCTCATCGAAGATCGTCGCGACGATGCGCTCGACGTCCCGCTGGTACAGATGCGGGTTGAGCGCCGCCAGCTTGGCGATCAGTTCCGACTTGGTCATGCGACGGGATTGGTTCCGTTCGATGGGCAATTCAACAGGTTGTCGCAGTATGCCGACGCAATTCCCCAGCGTCAACCCTAAGTCATTTGGAACATTGGCATTTTCGCCACTGACCGGATACGGGAGCGGAAACGAAAACCGGCCCGTCCTGGAGGACGGGCCGGCGCTCGATGTCGGATAGGGCCAAACAGCGACGACGACTACTTGGCGTCGTCTTCCTCGGATGGCTTGCGCGCGGCGCGGTTGAGCGCCGCACCGAGGATGTCGCCCAGGCTGGCGCCCGAGTCGGACGAGCCGTAATCGGCCATCGCCTGCTTCTCCTCGTCGGCCTCGCGCGCCTTGACCGACAGCACGACGCGGCGCGCCGCGCGGTCGATGTTGGTCACCTTGGCGTCGATCTTGTCGCCCACGGCATAGCGATCCGGGCGCTGCTCGGAGCGGTCGCGGCTGAGCTCGGTCTTGCGGATGAAGCCCGGGATGCCGTCCGCTACAGTGACGTCGAGGCCGCCTTCCTGGATGGCCGAGACCACCGCGGTGACCACCTCGCCCTTCTTGATGGCGTTGACCTTCTCGAAGGGGTCGTTGAGGAGCTGCTTGATGCCCAGCGAGATGCGCTCCTTGTCGGTGTCGACGTCCAGCACCTTGACCTTGACGACGTCGCCCTTCTTGAAGTTGCGGATCGCCTCCTCGCCCGGCAGGTCCCAAGACAGGTCGCTGAGATGGACCATGCCGTCGATGTCGCCGGGCAGGCCGACGAACAGGCCGAACTCGGTGATGTTGCGCACCTCGCCCTCGAGCTCGGTACCCGAGGGGTACTTGTCCGAGAAGGTGTCCCACGGATTGTCGAGGCACTGCTTGAGGCCGAGCGAAATCCGGCGCTTGGTCATGTCGACGTCCAGCACCATCACCTCGACCTCCTGGCTGGTCGAGACGATCTTGCCGGGGTGCACGTTCTTCTTGGTCCAGCTCATCTCCGAGACATGGACCAGACCCTCGACGCCCGGCTCCAGCTCCACGAAGGCGCCGTAGTCCGTGATGTTGGTGACGCGACCCTTGACCCGGGCCTGGGCCGGATACTTGGCGGCGGCGCCGTCCCACGGATCGCTCATCAGCTGCTTCATGCCCAGCGAGATGCGCTGCGTCTCGGGGTTGAAGCGCACGACCTGCACCTTGACCTGCTGGCCGATGGTGAGCGCCTCGCTCGGATGGTTGATACGCTTCCAGGCGATATCGGTGACGTGCAGCAGGCCGTCGACGCCACCCAGATCCACGAACGCGCCGTAGTCGGTGATGTTCTTGACGACGCCGTCGAGCACCTGGCCTTCGCTCAGCTGACCCATCAGGCGGCTACGGTCCTCGGCGCGGCTCTCCTCGAGCACGGCGCGACGCGAGACCACGATGTTGCCGCGGCGGCGATCCATCTTGAGGATCTGGAACGGCTGCGGCGAGCCCATCAGCGGGGTGACGTCACGCACCGGACGGACATCGACCTGGCTGCCCGGCAGGAAGGCCACGGCGCCCGAGAGGTCGACGGTGAAGCCGCCCTTGACGCGACCGAAGATCACGCCGTTGACCCGCTGCTGGTCGTTGAAGGATTTCTCGAGAAGGGTCCAGGCCTCCTCGCGCCGCGCCTTGTCGCGCGACAGCATCGCCTCGCCTTCCTTGTTCTCCATGCGGTCGACGAAGACGTCGACGAAATCGCCGGTCTTGATCTCGGGCGCGCCGTTGCCGTTGGCGAACTCGCGCAGCGCGATACGGCCTTCCGACTTCAGGCCGACGTCGACGATGGCGAAATCGCCGACGATGTTGACGACCTGGCCGCGAACGACCTGGCCTTCGAAGCCGGTTGACTCACCGAGTGCGTCATTGAGCATCGCCGCGAAATCGGCGGTCGCGGGATCGGCTTCCCGCAAAGCGGTACGTTTGGCCATGTCATCTCCTTCACAACGATCCCGGACCAGGTTGCTGTCCGACGGCCAACCGATTGATTCGGCGGATCCACTGCCTGATGACGCCATCGGCCCGCGATGCGCTCTCTCCTGCGCATCCGGCCGCAGCCCTCGGTACCTCTCCCGCTCGCGCTGCCGAAGGCTTCAGGCCCGGCGCGAACGCATTCTCTCGGAGATATGCTCGACGGCGGCGGCGAACACCGCGTCGGCGTCGAGCGCGCTCGTATCAAGCACGAACGCGTCGTGGGCCGGCATCAGCGGCGCCGCTTGGCGTTCGCTGTCGCGGCGGTCCCGCAACGTCATCTCTTCCAGAACGGCGCGCTTTATAGGCGCCGCACCGGCCGCTTGCAACTCACGGAATCGCCGCTCGGCGCGCGCCTCCAGGCTGGCCGTGAGGAATAATTTCACATCCGCGCCAGGGCAAATTACGGTACCGATGTCGCGCCCATCGAGGATCGCGCCGGCCCGTCCGCCGGGCGGGTTCCGTGCAAAGTCGCGCTGGAAATCCAGTAGTTTAGCCCTGACCTCGGGGATCGCCGCGACCTGGGAGGCGGCTTGCCCGACGGCTTCGCTGCGCAGATCCTCAGCCAGGCGATCATCTTCGCGCAGCGCAGCAGCCGCGGCCGCCGCCCGGGCGACGTCGCCAGGGTCGCCGCCCTCCCGCAGCACCCGGCCGCCGACGGCTCGGTAAAGAGAGCCGGTATCGAGATGGGCCAGATCGTAATGTGCCGCCAACCGACGGGCCAAGGTGCCCTTGCCGGCCGCCGACGGCCCGTCGAGTGCTATAATCATGTGCGCCATCCTTTGGTCACGGTCGGCGCCTAAGTCAACGATACGTGGCGAGCGTTTGCTCATTTCTGTGCGAGGGGGAAAGCATGGCGCGCTGGATCAACATGGCGGCCGCTGCGGGGATCGCGGCGTTCCTGGCCCTGACCGGACTGTCGGCGGCGGCGCAACAGCAAGTCGTGGGCACGGTTGAGTGGCTGCAGGGCAAGGCGACGGTGGAGGCCGGCGGCACCAGGCTGACGCTCGGCACCGGCGCGGTGATCCGCATGGGCGATGTGATCGAGACAGCGGGCGACGCCAAGCTGGCCGTGAAGCTCAACGACGGCACCGCATTGAACCTCGGCCCCAGCGCACGCTTCGTCGTCGACCGTTTCACCTTCGATCCGGCGGCGAGCAAGGGTGAGTTCGTCGGCCGCGCCCTGCAGGGCGGCTTCTTCTTCGTCGGTGGCCGCACCGAATCCATGCCGGAGGCCAAGGTCGAGATTCGCTCGCCGCACGCGCTCCTGGGCGTGCGCGGCACCGCCTTCTTCGCCGGCCCGATCGACGGCGAGTATGGCGTCTTCGTGCGCGATGGCCGTGTCGCGGTGACGGCGGGCGGCGAAACCCTGCCGCTCGCGGCGACGGAGGGAACGATGATCAAGGCGCCCGGCGACAAGCCGCAGCCCAAGCGCGTCTGGGGCCGCGAGAAGATCGACCGCGCGCTCAGCAGTGTCGGCGCGCGCTAAGCATCTTCCTCCCCTCTCCCCTTGCGGGTGTTTGGAGGGGACACATCGAGGGGCGACGGGAAATGAGCCTCAACCGCGCAGGTCGATGACGGCGTCGCGGGCTCCGGCGTCGATGCGCTTGAGGTGCAGCGCGACGAGCGGGTCGTCGGGCCACTTTGACCGCAGCTCGATCAGCATCGCGCGCGCCTCGGGTGCGCCGGTCGCGACCGCGACATAGGCCGCGCTCCAGGCTTCGGCCTGCGCGTCCGTGGCGCCCTCGGGCAGCGTCGTGAAGACATCGACCGGCTCGGCATGGCCGCGCACCATCAGCCGCGCCGCCGGCCGCAACGCCGCGCCCTCGATGCGCGCGCGCGTCGCGCCCGATACGCAGATCGTCGTGCCCAGCGCCTTGTTGGCCGCTTCGATCCGTGCCGCCAGGTTCACCGCCGTGCCGTGCGCGGTGTAGTCCAGCCGCCGCCGGCCACCGACATCGCCCACCACCGCCGGCCCACTGCTGACGCCGATGCGCGTGGCGCCGAAGGTCTCGCCCTGCCGCTCCTTGTCGCGCGCGAAGGCCCGCGCGACGGTGTCCATCTCGCGCGCGCAGGCCAACGCGCGCGCGGCGTGGTCGGGCTGGTCGAGCGGCGCGTTGAACATCACATGCACGGCGTCGCCGACGATCTTGTCGATCGTGCCGCCATGGCGCACGCCGATCTCGCACAGCGTGTCGAGATAGCGGTCGAGCAGCGCGATCAGCTTGCGCGGGCCGACGCGCTCGGTGAGCGAGGTGAAGCCGGCGATGTCGGTGAAGACGAACGACATATCGCGCTGTTCGCCATCCAGGCGCAACAAGCCGGGCTGCGCCACCAGGCGGCGCACCACGTCGGGCGAGAGATACTGGCTGAAGCGCGTGCGCAGGCGGCGCTGCTGCGTCTCGACGCCGACATAGCGGCCCAGCCCCGCCACCGAGAAGCCGACTACCGCCGCCAGCAGCGGCGCCGTCACGTCGAGCAGCAGGAGCGGGCCGGTGAAGGCCCACCACGCCACGCCAATCAGCGCGGCGTCGAGCACGATGGCGACCAGCAGCGCCCGCACCGCGCGCAACCGCGCCGCCGCCCATGTCGCCAGCAGGCCGATCAGCAGCAGCGCCGCAAGCTCCGCGCCCTCGGCCCAAAACGGCCGCTCGAGATGCCAGCCCGCGAGCATCTGCTCGATCGCCTGGGCGTGGATCGACACGCCCGGCAGGTACGGGGCCATCGCCGTGGCGCGAAGATCACCCAAGCCTACCGCGCTGGCACCGACCAGCACGATGCGGCCCTTGACGAGCGCGGCCAGTTCCGCCCGCGTGCGATCATCCGGCGTGTCACCCGCCAGCACGCGCCAGGCCGACAGCCAGCGCGCCCGATCGGCGACGGGATCCGAACCATGCAGCCAGATCTGTCCGTCGGGCGCGCTCGGCACCACGAGCTGGCCGATGCGCAGCGCGCGCACGCCGTCGCGGCCACCGCCGACGGGACCGACGCGTACACCAATGGTGGTTTCTCCCAGCGCGACCCGCAGCGCCTCGACGGCGAATCCGGGGACCGGCGTGTCGCCGGCCATCTGCAGCAGCGGCACCTGGCGCACGATCGCGGTGTCGGATTCGCCGATACTGATGCTGCCCAGGCCGCGCGCGGCACCGAGCAAAACCGGCACAGGCGGCATGGCGCCCCCGAATCGATCGACATGCCCCGCCAGCGGTGGGCCGATCACCGCCAGCGAGGCCTTGGGCTGCACCGGCTCGCCGCGACCGGTGGTCATCAGCATGCCCAGCACGACCGGCGCTTCGCGGATAGCGGCGGCGAAGAGCGCGTCGTTGTCGGGCAGACGCCCCATCGCCTCAATGAGCGAGGGATCGCCTCCACGCCGCACCACCTCGCCGACGATGCGCGCCGGCGACAGGCGATCGGCTTCGGTGAAGACGATGTCGAGGGCGATCGCGGCGGCGCCCGCCTCGTGCAGGCGACGCACCAGCGTGGCCAGCCGATCGCGCGGCCAGGGCCATTGGCCGATGCGCGCCAGCGAATCGTCGTCGATGTCGACAACACGTACCGGCAGGTCGGCCAACGGACGCGGCATCAGCCGCTGCGCGGCGTCGAACTGCGCCAGGCGCAACTCGCGCACCGGCGCCGGATCGAGCAGGCGCGCCGCCGCCAGCGCCAGCACGGCGGCGATGCCCAGCGCCAGCGGCGGCAGCCGAAGCAGCCGGGAGCGCCAATCCATGCCTCAATCCTTCAGCGCCGCGGCGATGTCCTCAAGCGCGTCGCGATCGCGCACCACGATGAACGCGCCGTCGCGCGCCAGGATGCCGCTGGCCTGCCAATCCATCAGATGCCGGTTGACCTTGGAACGGCTGCCGGCGACCAGCTGCCCCAACTCGCTTTGCGAGAGTCGCAGGCGCAAGCGGGTGCCGGTCTTCGTCGCCTCGCCCACCGTGTCGGCGAGCGACAGCAGCAGGCGCGCCAGGCGCGCGCCGAGCTCGAGCAGCGCCACCGATTCAAGCTGCGTGCTGGTGCGCCGCAGACGGCCACACAGCACGCGCATGATCGCCGCCGAAAGGTCGGGGTTGCGCGCCAGGAGCGGCATGAACTCGGCATGCGAGATCGATAGAATGACGCTGTCGGTATGGGCCACGGCGTCGGCGCTGCGTGGTTCGCCATCGAGCAAAGCCAGCTCGCCGAATTCCTGGCCGGGCTCGATGATGTTGAGGATGATCTCGCGGCCCTCGGCCGAGGACACCACGATGTGCACCTGGCCCGAGACCACGAACAGCATGCCCGAGCCTTCGTCACCGCGCTGGAAGATGGTCTGGCCGGCGGCGTATCGCTTCTCGCGCAACAGCGCGGCGATGCGATCCAGCTCGGCCGGCGCGCAGCGGCGGAACAGATCGGTTCCGCCGACGAAGCGGCGGCGATCGGTGGGGCTCAAGGGCGACATGGCGGGGATGTTGGCACCGCGCGCCGATTCATGTCCACCGGCCTGACTCTTCCTTCTCCCCGCGAAGGCGGGGAGAAGGTGCCCGAAGGGCGGATGAGGGGCTTCGCAGAGTCTCAACGACGACAGCATTGGTCGTTGCGCGAGAAGCCCCTCATCCGCCTCGCTTACGCTCGGCACCTTCTCCCCGCCTTCGCGGGGAGAAGGAAAGAACACACGGGATCCGCTACACGTCGCCGATACGGGCGCCAAGGCCGTTCATCATGGTGATGAAGCCGGGGGCGCTGGTGTCGATCGGCGTGGCGTCGTCGATCGCCACCGGCGCCCGCGCCGCCATGCCGAGCACGAGGAAAGCCATGGCGACGCGGTAGTCCGAGCCGGTCTCGGCCATGCCGCCGCCCGGCACCGTGCCGGCCATGCCATGGACGTGCAGGAAGTCGGCGCCCAGCTCGCTTTTCACGCCGCTGGCGGCAAGGCCGGCCGCGATCAGGGCCAGCTTGTCGCCCTCCTCGCCGCGTAGATCGGCCAAGCCGGCCATTCGGCTGGTACCGGCGGCGCAGGCGGCGGCGACCGCCAGCACGGGGTATTCGTCGATCATGGTCGGCGCGCGGCTCGCCGGCACGTCGACGCAGCGCAGCTCGCCACCCTTGACGCGGATATCGGCGACCGGCTCGCCACCCATGCTGCGGCGATTGTCGAAGGACAGGTCGGCGCCCATCTCGCGCAAGGTCTCGAACAGGCCGGCGCGCAGCGGGTTGAGACCGACGTTCATGACTGTGACGTCGCTGCCCTTGACGATGGCCGCCGCGACCACTGCGAAGGCGGCGATCGAGGGATCGCCAGGGATGACCAGCGCGCGGCCCGTGAGCTCAGGCTGGCCGACCAGGGTGATGGCGAGCGCGCCGCCGTCGAGGCGCTGGCGGCGCAAGGTGGCGCCAAAGCTCTCCATCAGCAGCTCGGTGTGATCGCGCGTCGCCTCAGGCTCGACCACCATGGTCTCGCCTGGCGTGTTGAGCGCGGCCATCAGGATCGCCGATTTCACCTGCGAGGAGCGGGTCGACATGCGGTGCTCGATGGGCATCGCCGTGCCCGGCCCGCAGATCGCCATGGGCAGGCGCCCGCCGTCGCGGCTGATGAAGCGCGCGCCCATGCGCGACAGTGGCTCGATCACCCGAATCATCGAGCGTGGCTGCAAATTGGCCCCGCCGGTGACGAAGCTGGTGAGGTCGTGGCTGGCCAATAGCCCGATCAGTATGCGCGCGGGGGCTCCCGAATCGCCGAGATGGACGACGTCGTCGGGCTCCCGCAGGCCACCGACGCCGACGCCATGGACGCGCCACTCGCCGCCGCCGCGATGCTCCAAGGTGGCGCCGAGCTGGCGCAGCGCCGTCGCGGTCGAGACTATATCCGCGCCCTCGCGGGCGCCCTGGATGGTGGTTTCGCCCACCGCCAGCGCCCCCAGCATCAGGGCGGGGTGCGAGATCGCCTTGTCACCCGGCAATCGGGCGCGGCCCTCTAGGTGGGTCACGGGAGACGACTTCAGCTGGTGCGCGGAATGGGCACGCATCGCGTCGACTACTCCCCTTACTGAGGCGGCCCGTCCGGCCGGGCGGGCGGACAGGCGCGGCAATTTGCTTTTGACAGGGACCGGCACGCATGGCAAACGCGCGGACCTGCCGCCGGGAGCCATGTCGCCGCTCCGGGCGTGCTATCTATTTTCCGGATCGAGCAAGAGGCCGAGATGGTCAAAGCCGCATGGGGAACCAAGCGCACCTGCCAGAGTTGCGGTGCGCGGTTCTACGACTTGAACAGTTCACCGATCTCCTGCCCGAAGTGCCATCACGCGCACGATCCCGAGGATTTCGTGAAGACCCGCCGCAGCCGGGCCGCCGCCACCGCTGCCGCTGCCGCGGCCGCCAAGGCGGCCGCGGCCAAGACCAAGGCCAAGGAGGTCGTCGAGGGCGTCGCGCTCGACGGCGGCGAACTGCCGGAGGTCGAAGGTGACGAGGCGGTCGATGACGCCGCGTTGGAGGATACCGACGATCTGGCGGAAGAGGATGCCGCGCTCGAGGTCGATATCGAGGAGAAGACGGGCGACGAGGAGACCTGATCGGTCGTCGAATCCGCTTGCCTACCGCGCGCACGCTTCATATTTAGTCGCGCATCGCCCGCGCCCCAGCGCCGGGCCGAGAGTTTCGGGGCCATAGCTCAGCTGGGAGAGCGCTACAATGGCATTGTAGAGGTCAGCGGTTCGATCCCGCTTGGCTCCACCAATCAGAACAAGGGCCTGGCGGGCGACCGCTGGGCCCTTTTGTCGTTCGGGCGGCCTCGACCAACGTCCGGCCGGGTGCGCGCGTCCGCCATCCCGACCACGGCGCAGGCTCCGGCAGAGCCGCGTAGCTCCCTCGGCGCGCTTGGGACGTCAGTCGACTTGCGGAAGATTCAGCACCATGGTGTCGACCATCCCGCGCCGGATGAGCGAGGGCGAGGCGATCTCCGGGCCTTCCGGCTTGCCGACGTTATGGATCAAGAGATGTCCCGCGGCGTCGTAGCCGGTGACCAGCCACATGTGGTTGGACATGCAGAGCATCACGACGCGACGCGTGTTGACGTACCGCATGAAATCCTCGTGGTAGAGCTTCTTGTCATGCAGCAGCTCGAAGGCGATCGCGCCAGCCGACATCGTCTTGATGACCTTGTTGGCTTCGGCGCAGGTGGCCATTTGCCCATACTCGTAGTCGGACAGGATCGTGGGCGCGCGCGTCAGGATCTCCGGCCGGGTGATCGGCACGGCACGCCAGTCGCAGATGATCGCCAGGCAGGTCGCCCAGCAATCGCTCTGCAGTTGCTGCTGCTGGTGCCGGAGGTTCAAGCAGTAGCCCAAGGGAATAGCCATCGCCCGCTCCCGTTCTGCTCGATGGAAAGCCGCCTAGAAGCCGAAACGCTCGCCTGCGTCGCGGAAAGCTGTTGCTCGCGTCGCCGCGTCGTACGGCTCCTCGCGCAAGGTCTCGGGGTCCCATTGGCTGCGCGGCGCGCCGAAGAAATCGCCGCCGTAGAGCTGCAGCGCCACGGACATACGGCCCAGCGGATTGGTGACGGTATGGATGATGTCGCGGCCCAGCGGGTGGGCGTCGCGCACGCGCAGCGCCCTGGCGCCCGCCGCCTCGATCACGTCGCCGCGCCGGCGCCAGAAGATATTGTCCTCGCAGCCCGAATAGACGCCGATCACCGCCCACATGTTGTGATTATGCGGGGTGACGGTCATGAACGGCGGCCAGGCGATGTTGAGGATGGTGAGCGTATCGGAGCGATAGAGCGGGGTGATGCCGCTCTTCGTCGGCTCGCCCAGCGCGGCGATCACCTCGCCCGGTTCCGAGACCGCGCGAGCGACGATCTCGCGCACCGCCATGTGGCTGTCGTCGGCCTTTACCGCCTCGCGGCACGCCTCGATGAAGCCGTCCTTGTCGAATCGCATGCTCGTCTCTGTTTGTAGGCGGGAAGGTTACGGCTTGCGACGCGCGATCAGGTCGCGCGCGCCGCGCAATGTCTCCTCGATCTCGGCGACATGCTCGGGCGCCATCCTCGCGGCGACCACCCTGCGCATCGCTTCGGCGACGTCATCGTCGCGCGCGGCGGCGAGCGCGAACCAGCGATAGGCGAGACCGTAGTCCCGCTCCACACCGCGGCCGTTGTAGTACATGAGGCCGAGATTGACCTGGGCCGCCACCTCGCCCTGATCGGCGGCGAGGCGATACCACTTCACCCCCTCGGCTTCGTTGCGCGCCACGCCGTTGCCGTTGGCAAAGGCGTAGCCGATGGCGAACTGAGCGGCGGCGTCACCCTGCGCCGCCGCCAGCCGATACCAGCGCAGCGCCTCGACATGGTCCTGCTTCACGCCACGCCCCTCGGCATGAAGATCGCCAAGCGCGGTCTGGGCGCTGGCGACGTTCTGCTCCGCCGCCAACCGATACCAGTGCAGCGCCTCGGCGACGTCCTCGTCCACGCCATGGCCGTTGTCGTACATGAAACCGAGGCTGTACTGCGCCAGCGCGTCGCCACGCAGCGCGATCGGCCGCCACAGCGTGACCGCCTCCACATAGTCCCGCGGCACGCCATGGCCGTTGAAGTACATCAGGCCGATATTGAACTGGGCGTAGGTATCGCCGCTCTCGGCCAGCGGCCACCACAGGCGCAGCGCCCTGGCGTAGTCGCCGCGGCGCGCGGCGGCATCGCCGTCCTCGAAGGGACCCGCCATCGCCGGCGCACCCAGGCAAAACGCCATCGCGACAAGAGCGGCGCCGAGGCGAACTCCCATGGCAGGTTCCAGCGGCCGCTAAGGCCGCCGCTCCGACGACGAGCGCCTATGTGGGCCCGCACCATCAGCGTTCCACAACCCACGGAGCGAGTCGAGCAGCGATCATTGCAGGCGAGAAGCCGAAAGCCGGATCGAAGAACGTAAGAAACCTTACCGATCAACGACGAGGCGACGGACACGGTCGCGACGTGAACGCTGTCAGATGTCGGAGCTGTAAACACACGTCGCGTAGGCGTCCTCGCGCCGGCCGATCCAGCAGTGGCCGCTATGGCTGACATAGCCCAGCGCGTGGCCCTCCTGGTCGCAGAGCGCGGGATCGGGCACGGCCTGCTGCGGTCCATCCCACGCGCCGAGTGCGGCGCGGACCATGGCCGAGGCCTGTTCGTAGCTCTCGATCGGGTAGAGGCGAGCGCCCACGCGCAGGTGCGTGACCCGAGTGAGGATCGCGGTGTCCAGTGGCATCGGTGCCCCCTTCAGGCACGGCTGTATCGGTGCATCCAACTGCCGAATCATCACCCGTCGCGGCGTCGGAAATGCGGCATGAATCGCCGTTTTGGGGACTCAATCGGTCGAGGACCGCCTATGCTGCCGGTCGAAAAAAGGGGAAGCGCCATGACCCATCCCGGCGTGCATCTGATCGGCAGCGTCGCCATGCCGGACGCCGAGAGCGTGTTCCGCGCCGTCGCCAGCGCGCTCGGCCCGTGGCTCAAGCGCGTTCCCGATGGCGAGACCGGCAAGCGCCATCGCTGGATCTTCTGGCAGCAGCAGATGCTGCTCGACCACCCCGCGATGCGCATCGACAAGGACGCGGAGCCGCTCAAGCTCTATCAGTGGGACGGCCAGCTGATCCGCGAGAGCGAGCGCATCGGCTTCAAGCCCGGCGTCGATCCGAAGACGGTCGAGTACGAGACCGGCTATGCGCCGGCGGCGATCGACTCGTATGACGTGTTCAAGACGCTGCGCGATGCCGGCGCGATTCCCGCTGGTGTGCGCTTCCAGGTGGCGCTGCCGACGCCCATGGCCTCGGGCTACATGTATGTCAGCCCCGCCGCGCTGGCCGATTACCTGCCGGCCTACGAGCGCTCGCTGCTGAAGGCGCTGAACCAGATTTGCGCCGCGATCCCGCATCAGGACCTGTCGATCCAGTGGGACGTCTGCCAGGAAGTCCTGGTGTTCGAGAACTACTTCAAGCACCGGCCCGCCGACTACAAGGCGCGGATCGACGCCCAGCTCGCGCGGCTGGGCAACGCGGTGCCCGCCGGTGTCGAGATGGGCGTCCACCTCTGCTACGGCTCGCCGCGCGACGAGCATCTGGTGATGCCCAAGGACATGGCGATCCTCGTCGAGATGTCGAACGGCTTCATCCCCAAGCTCACGCGCGGGCTCGACTACCTGCATCTGCCCGTCCCGAAGGACCGCAGCGACGATGCCTACTTCGCGCCGTTGAAGGACCTGAATCTGCCCCAGGAGACGACGCTCTATCTCGGCCTGATCCACTACGACGATCACCGCGGCGACATGCTGCGCGCCGCCGCCGCGCGCAAGGTCGTAGCCGAGTTCGGTCTGTCGACCGAGTGCGGCTGGGGTCGCACCGATCCTGAGCGCGTGCCCGGCCTGATCGCCGCGCACCGCCAGGCCATGGAAGCGCAGGGCCGATGAGCATGGCCGACTCCGCGACCCGCCGGCGCACCGAGAACCGGGTCGCCTGGCTCGAGTTCAATCGCCCGCCGGTCAACGCCTTCACCCGATCGATGGTCGAGGAGGTGCGCGCTGGCATCGCCGCCGCGCTCGCCGACCCGCAAGCCCGCGTGCTCGTGCTGGCCAGCGCGATCGACGGCTATTTCAGTGCCGGCGCCGATCTGAAGGCCTTTGCCAGCATGAGGGGTCCGCAGATGCGCGCCTGGACCGAGCTGTGCCACGACATCGTGCGCCTGCTGCGCAATTCACCCAAGCCGGTGCTGGCGGCGATCAACGGCATCGCCGTGGGCGGTGGACTCGAGATGGCGCTGCATTGCGACATTCGCTTCGCCGCAGCCGACGCCAAGCTCGGCCAGCCCGAGATCAAGATCGCCTTCCTGCCGCCGATCGCCACGACACAGACGCTGGCGCGGCTGATCGGCAGGCCGCGCGCAATCCGCTACCTCTACGACGGCACCATGGTCGAAGCGTCCCGCGCGCAGGAATGGGGCTTGGTCGACGAGCTGGTGGCGCCCGCCGATCTGCGCCGCCACGTGCAGGCCTATGCCGAGCAGCTCGCCGCCAAGCCCGCCGCGGCGCTGGCCGCGATCCGCCACACCATCACGTTCGGCGAAGGCATGAGCTTCGAGAAGAACATGGCGATGGAACTCAACGTCGTCGAGCGGCTCGCCGACACGGCGGACTTCGCCGAAGGCATCGACGCCTTCCTCAACAAGCGCGCACCGAAATGGTCGGACGGATGATCGCGTCGCTGCGTCGCGTGTTGCCCTACGCCTTTGCCTTCTGCCTGATTGTTCTGGCGGTGTTGTCGTGGCTGCCCGGCGATGACGTGCCGCGCACCGGCTTCGCGGGCAAGCTCGAGCATTTGGTCGCCTATGCCGGTACCATGTTGATCGGCGGGCTGGCCTGGCCGGACCGTCGCCGCGCGCCGATCCTGGTCGGCGGCCTCGCGTCCTACGCCGCCGTCATGGAGCTGGGCCAGTTCGTGGCGCCGGGCCGTCATGCTTCAGTTTGGGATTTTCTCGCCGGCGCCGCCGGCCTCGTCGCCACCGCCATCCTGCTTCGCCTGTTGAAGACACGACCCGCATGACCCGCCCGCTTGACGGCACCACGATCCTCGAGATCGACGGCCCCGACACGCCGCTCTGCATTCGCTTCGCCACCTCGCTGGCGGCCAAGATCGCCGCCGATCTCGGCGCGCGCGTGCTGAAGCTGGAGCCGCTCGGTGGCGACCCGGTGCGCAGCGCGCCGCCCTTGCTGCCCGGCGACGGAAGCAGCGCGCTGTTCCAGTTCCTCAATACCTCGAAGCGCTCGATCACCCTGCCGGCCGACCGACGCGCCGCGCTCGACGCCCTGCTCGGCGGCCGCATCGACGCGGCGCTGTACGAGGAGGGAGACTCCGACGCAGCCGCCCTGCTCGCCGAGCGCAAGGTGGCGCGCGTCGAAATCGCCGGCTGGCCCGAGAGCATGCCGAGGCCACATGCGCCACTCAGCGGATTCACTGTGCTGGCCCTGGGCGGCCTGCTCGACATGGTGGGCGACGCCGAACGCGAGCCGCTGCGGCTGGGTGGCCACCAGGGCTCCTATCCCGCCGGCCTCGCCGCCTTCACCGCGCTGATGGCGCAGCTCGCGGCCAAGGGCGTGGCGCCGGCGCGGGTGTCGTTGGTCGAGGCTTTGCTTTGGGTGAACTGGAAGGCGGCCTCAGGCGCGCATGCCGACGGCAAGGCGCCGACACGCGACGGCGCGCGCTCGGAATTCCAGGTCGTGCCCTGCGCCGACGGCCATGTCGCGCTGGTCTATGGCGTGACGCAGTTCGACGCCGTCGCCGCGTTGGTCGGCGACGCGCGGCTGAACGATCCGCGCTACGCCACGCGGCCCGAACGCCGTCGGCTGATCACCGAGATCTACGACATGCTGAAACCGTGGTGCGCCACGCGCACGCGCGCGGAGATCTACACGGCGGCACAGGCGCGCGGCATTCCCTTTGGCACGGTGGTCACGCCCTTCGAGCTGCTCGGCGATCCGCAGATGAGCGACCGTAGCTTCATCGTCGACATGGCCGGCCTGAAGATGCCGCGCTTGCCGGTGTTGTGGAACGGCGCCGGCTTCGCGCCCGTGCCACTGGTCGAGGAGCGCGCGCTGTGAAGCCGCTGGCGGGCATCCGCGTGCTCGATTTCGGCCTGCTGACGGCCGGCGCCAATACCTCGGCGATGCTGGGCGATCTCGGCGCCGAGGTGGTGAAGATCGAGTCCGGCGCCTACATGGATCCGTTCCGCGCGGTGGGTCAGCGCGACACCGCGCCGGGCTGGTGGAACCGCTCGCCGCCCTTCCACTTCACCAACCGCAACAAGCGCGGCTTGGCGCTGAACCTCAAGCACACCGAAGGCCGCCGCCTGATCCTCGAGCTGGCGAAGAACTGCGACGTGGTGGTCGAGAATTTCCGCCGCGGCGTGCTCGAACGCTTCGGCCTCGACTACGCCGCGCTCAAGGCGGTCAACCCCCGTATCGTGTTGGCCTCGATCTCCAGCCAGGGCGACACCGGGCCCAACCGCCTGCACGCCTCCTATGGCTCGACGCTCGACGCCACCGGCGGCATGGCCGCCCTCACCGGCTATGCCGATGACGGGCTGCCGCGCATATCAGGGATGGACGTGAACTATCCCGACCAGGTGGTCTCGCTGCTCGCCGCGGGCCTCGTCATCGCCGCCGTCATGACCGCGCGACGCACCGGCGAAGGCGCCTTGCTCGACATCTCCCAGCGCGAGATCGCCAGCTTCATGATCGGCGAGGAGATTGTCGCCGCCGCCGCCGATCCCGCACGACGGACGCCAGCGCGACGCGGCAACGCGCAGGACGGCGTCGCCCTACAGGACTGCTTCCGCTGCGCCGACGGACGATGGCTGGCTGTCACGCTGACCGATGCGGCGGACAAAGCGTCGTGCGTGCGCACGATAGAAGGGCTATCGCACGCGGCCATCTTCCCTTCTCCCCGCGAAGGCGGGGAGAAGGTGCCGAGCGCCAGCGAGGCGGATGAGGGGCTTCCTCGTGCAACAACGAAAAATGTCGATGTTGAGACTCCGCGAAGCCCCTCATCCGCCCTTCGGGCACCTTCTCCCCGCCTTCGCGGGGAGAAGGAAGATGCTGACGATCCTTATGCGATAGCCCTGACCGACTGGGCGGCTAAGCGCAACGCCACCGACGCGGCGCGCGCGTTGAACCAGGCCGGGCTCGCGGCCGCGGTCGTGAAGGACGGCATGGACCTGATCCGCGACCGCTCGCTGGCCGGCGACACGCTGGCATGGCTGCCCGATGGCGGCCTGGTGAAGGGCATGCCCTATCGCTTCGCCGGCATGGAGCTGGTCATCGAGCGGCGCGCGCCCGACCTCGGCGAGCACACCAACGAAACCCTGCGCGAGCTGCTGGGCCTCGACGACGCGGCACTGGCGCGCCTGGCCGAGCTGGGTGTCACGTCGGCCGAGCCTGACAGGATCTGAGGAGACCATCATGTCGCGCATCCGCGAGATCGTCGCCGCGCTCGAGATTCCGGTGATCGCCGCGCCGATGTTCCTGGTGTCGAACCCCGCCATGGCGCTGGCCTGCTGCGCCGAAGGCATCATGGGCAGCTTCCCGGCGCACGGCACGCGCGACCGCGAGACCTTCGCGGCGTGGCTGGTCGAGATGCGCGAGGGCATGAAACGCCTGCGCGACCAGCCGGGCGGCGAGCGGGTCGCGCCCTGGGCGGTGAACCTTGTCGTGCACCCCTCGAACCCGCGCATGGCGGGCGACCTCGAACTGTGCATCGAGCACAAGGTGCCGGTGATCCTGACCTCGAAGGGCGCGCCGGGCGATGTCTTCAAACAGATCCACGACTATGGTGGCGTCACCTTGCACGATGTCGCCAGCCAGCGGCACGCCGAGAAGGCGATCGAGGCCGGCACCGATGGCGTGATCGCCGTGGCCGGCGGCGCCGGCGGCCACACCGGCACGATCAATCCCTTCGCGCTGCTCAACGAGATCCGCCGCATCTTCGACGGCGTCGTCGTGCTCGCTGGCGGGATGACCACCGGCCGCGACGCGCTGGCGGCGCAGGCGATGGGCGCCGACCTCGTCTATCTCGGCACACGCTTCATCGCCACGCGCGAAGCCAGCGCCGTGGACGCGCACAAGGCGATGATCATCGACTCGCGCGCTACCGATGTCTTTCTGAGCGCCGCGATCGACGGCGCGCCGGCGAACTGGCTGACCAAGAGCCTGCTCGCCGCCGGCGTCGACCTCGACACGCTGCGCACCACGCTGCCCGGCAAGATCGTCGCCGCCGGCGAAAGCCGCAAACGCTGGAAAGACATCTGGACCGCCGGCCACGGCGTCGGAAACATCGACGACGTGCCCGGCGCAGCGGAGCTCTGCCGCCGCCTGAAACGCGAGTACGCGACCGCGCGAGCCGCTTTCGGTCGCAAGCTCTGGATGATCTAACGACTTCACGACGCGCAGAGATAAACCCGACAGCCATCTACGCCCATGAAGGGGCGGCTATCGCGACATTACCGCGAATAGGCGCGAACTCTTGGATGCCGAGGTCAAGAGAGTGCAGTCGGCGGCCGCCTTGCGCACGGCCCCTGCGCGCAAGGCATCGGGTCACCCGATCGGCCCTTTGAAGACGAAGAACGCGCCGAGCGCGATGAAGGCGAAGCCGATGGCGTGGTTCCAGGTCAGCGCTTCCTTCAGGTAGAGCACCGAGAAAGCGGCGAAGACCAGCAAGGTGATGACCTCCTGCATCGTCTTCAGCTCGGCGGCGCTGTAGGCGGTGTGGCCGATGCGGTTGGCCGGCACGGCGAAGCAATACTCGATGAAGGCGATGCCCCAGCTCGCCACCACCACCAGCCAGAGCGGCTTGTCGGTGAACTTCAGATGGCCGTACCAGGCGAAGGTCATGAAGACGTTGGACACCAGCAGCAGGACGATGGGCGCGACATGCGCCCAGGAGACCGAAGCGAACGACATGGAACCTCGCGCCTGAAGAACCGCCTCGCCTTCCACAACGGATCCCGCGCCGTCGCCACTTTTTCGTCGTAACAAAATTGTAACGAGAGAGTCGGGGGCGTATACCGTTCCGAAAGGGGGCTTCGGCAGCCATCATGCACGGCCTTCGTCTGGTGATCGACCTGATCGGCGCGGTGGCGCTGCTGTTGTGGGGCGTGCGCATGGTGCGCACGGGCATGACGCGCGCCTTCGGCGCCTGGCTGCGCAAGGCGATCTCCGCCTGCGGCCGCAACCGCGTGAGCGCCTTCGGGGCCGGCCTGTTCGTCACCGGCCTGCTGCAGAGTTCGACCGCCACCGCCCTGCTGCTGTCGTCCTTCGCCGGCCGCGGGCTTATCGCCCTTCCGATAGCATTAGCGGTGATGCTGGGCGCCGATGTCGGCTCGACGCTCGCCGCGCAGGTCTTCTCCTTCGACATCGGCTGGATCTCGCCACTGCTGATCGCAGCAGGCGTGTTCGCCTTCCTCGGTTCAGAGTCCGACCGCAACAGGCACATGGCGCGCATCGCCATCGGCTTGGGCCTGATCCTGCTGTCGCTGCGCCTGCTGGGCGTGGCCGCCGAGCCGCTCAAGCACTCCCAGGCTTTCTCGGTGGTCGCCGGCGCGCTGGGCGACGAGCCGGCGCTGGCGCTGCTGCTGGCGGCGATCGTCACCTGGCTGGCCCATTCGAGCCTGTCGATCGTGCTGCTGGTGATGTCCTTCGCCGCCGCCGGGCTGATCCCGCTGACGACGGCCCTGGCCATGGTGCTGGGCGCGAATCTCGGCGGCGCCGTCGCGCCCTTCCTCGATCAGGCCGGCCAGACCGCCAAGGCGCGGCGCGTACCACTGGGCAACGTCGCGATGCGCGCCATCGCGGCGCTGATCGCGCTGCCGTTCCTGACCGTGGCGGCGCGCTATCTTGCGCAGCTCGAGGCCGAACCGGCACGTGTGGTGATCAACTTCCACACCGGCTTCAATCTCGCCACGGCGCTGATCTTCCTGCCGCTCACCGGCCTGATCGCGCTGCTGGTATCGCGGTTGTTGCCGGACAAGCCGATGCCGGAAGACCCCAGCGCACCGCGCTATCTCGACGCCACGGTGCTCGACACACCGAGCGAGGCGCTGGCCTGCGCCATGCGCGAGACCCTGCATCTGGGCGACAACGTCGAGCGCATGCTGCGCCAGACCATGGAGGCGATCGAGCGGTCGGACCTGAAGCTGACCAAGGAGATCGAGAACGCCGACGATTCGGTCGACAAGCTCTACGAGTCGATCAAGCTCTACCTGATCGGCGCCTCGCGCGCCGAGCTTTCGCTGGAGGAGAGCCGGCGCGCCGCGGAGATCCTGACCTTCGTCACCAACCTCGAGCATGTCGGCGACATCATCGACAAGAACCTGATGGAGCTGGCGGCCAAGAAGGCCAGGAATCGCCTGTCGTTCTCGGCGCAGGGACTGGCCGAGCTGCGCGCCTTCCACCAGCTGGTGATGGACAATCTGCGGCTGGCCTACAACGTCTTCGCCACGCGCGACATCGTGCTGGCGCGTCGCCTGCTGGCCAGCAAGTCGACGATCCGCGAGGCCGAGCAGCGCGCCGCCGAGAGCCACTTCGCGCGCCTGCGCGAGGGCCGGCCGGAATCCCTGGAGACCAGCTCGATCCACATGGACATCGTGCGCGACCTCAAGCGCATCAACGGCCACCTCACCTCGGTCGCCTACCCGATCCTCGAGGACGCCGGCGAACTTGCCGCCTCACGCCTGCGCGACCGCGAGGAAGCAGCCACGCCGGCGACCCAGGCCAGCCGGCCCGCGACCCAGCTGTAGTCACGGCGTCATTTATCCTTACCCAGCCTCCGCCACCGTGCTTCGACTTACCTTCCCCCGGAGGGGAAAGGTGCCCGAAAGGGCGGAAGGGGGATGTCGAAGACGGACACCGAGCGCGTTGAGACATCCCCCATCCGTCAGCGCTTCGCGCTGCCACCTTCCCTCTCTGGGGGAATGGTAAGTCGGAGGTCTCGATGCGACCGACTCCGTAGCGCTCGAGATGGCGGCGCAGGTCACGCGATCTTCGAGAAATCCGGCGCGCGCTTCTGCATGAAGGCGGTGATCGCCTCGCGGACTTCCGGCGAGGTGAGCTGGGCGCCGAAATGGCGTGCCTCCTCGGCTATGCGCGCGGCCACCGGCTCGGGCTGGCGCTTCATCAACGCCTTGGTCAGGCGCACGGCGTTGGGCGCCTTGGCCGCCAGCGCCTTGGCGCGTGTCGTCGCCTCCGCCAGCAGCGCGGCGTCGTCGAACACCGCCACGACCAGACCCGCGGCTTCGGCCTGCGCGGCGTCCAGCCTGGCGCCGAGCAGGAACAGCTCCGCCGCCTTGGCATGGCCGATCCTTTGCGGCAGCAGCAGCGAGGAGGCCGCCTCGGGCACCAATGCGAGATTGACGAAGGGCGCGGTGAAGGTGGCGGAGCGCGCGGCGTAGACCAGGTCGCAATGCAGCAGCATGGTCGTGCCGACACCCACCGCGAGGCCGTTGACGGCGGCGACCACCGGCTTGGACGCCGAGGCGATCGCGCGCAGGAAGCGGAACACCGGCGCGTCCTCGCCCTGCGGCGGCGCCGACATGAAGTCGCTGAGGTCGTTGCCTGATGTGAAGGCGTCCGCTGTGCCGGTGATCAGCGAAACCCGGATTGCCGCCTCGCGCTCCGCCCGCTCCAGCGCGTCGGCCATCGCGGCGTACATGGCATGGGTGAGCGCGTTCTTCTTCTCGGGGCGGTTCATGAGGATCGACAGCACGCCGGCGTCGAGCGTGGTGGTGACGGCGGTAGTGGACACGGCTGGAGGCTCCGGCGGGTGCAGGGTTAAGCCCTTGTACCACAATATTGTTTCGCGATTCGTGGCCGTACGGCCTTGTCATTACCCTTGATTCGCTACCATGCGGGGCCACATTCTCCACGTGGGGATGCCAGATTTGGGTCCTCGCTGACTGCCCGCTCGACCAAGGAGGGGTGTCGTGACGACACGGGTTTCGTTGTTCAGTTCGCCGTTGCTCCTGGGTTTCGACCAGCTCGAGCGCACGCTCGACCGTCTGACCAAGCATCCGGCCGACGGCTACCCGCCCTACAACATCGAGCGGATTGGCGATAACGGCTTGCGCATCACGCTGGCCGTGGCCGGATTCACCTCGGACGATCTGACGATCGAGCTCGCCGAGAACCAGCTGATGGTTCGCGGCAAGCAGCAGGACGACCCCGACCGGGTCTACCTGCATCGCGGCATCGCGGCGCGTCAGTTCCAGCGCAGCTTCATGCTGGCCGAGGGAATCGAGATCGCCGGCGCGCGGCTCGACAACGGGCTGCTGTCGATCGATCTGATGCGACCGAAGATCGAGCCGAAGGTGCGATCGATTCCGATCGAGACCGCGCCGAAATCCGCTGGCACAGGCCGTGCATCAACACCTCGTGCACCAGGCGTGCAGACCATTGATGTCGGTCCGGAGAACACCAAGTAGTCGGTTTCCGCGTTGAGTAGCGTCAAGAGCGAGCGCCTGAGGAGGGCTCCAACCATGATTGCGACTGTTGCCCCCAAGACTTTCACACCCGCCGAGTTCGCGGCCTTCGGGCTCGAGCAGGTGGCCTATCTCCGACCCGTCCAGACGCCGGAGGGCACGCACGCGATCGGCGTGTTCGCCGCCGACGGCCGCCCGCTGGCCACCGCGCCCTCGACGGAAATCGCCGAAGCGCTGGTGCGCCAAAACGACCTCGAACCGGCGCTGGTTCACTAAGGAGTGGTTATCGCCTTCTCCCCGCGAAAGCGGGGAGAAGGCCGCTATGCCGCCTGCGGGCGTGCGAAGCCGGTCAGTAGCGCGTAGATCGCATCCGCGTTCGACGAGGCGCGAATCTTTTCCACCAACGTCCTGTCGCGCATCGCCCGCGAGACGCGCGCCAACGCGGTCAGGTGATCCGCCCCCGCGCCTTCCGGCGCGATCAGCATGAAGATCAGATCGACCGGGCGGTCGTCGACGGCGTCGAAATCGATCGGCGTCACGAGACGCGCGAAGGCGCCGTGCAGCGACGTCAGGCCGGACAGCCGCGCGTGCGGGATGGCGATACCGCCACCCAGGCCGGTCGACCCCAGCTTCTCGCGCTCCCACACGGCATCGATGATGGCCCGCTCGTGCATGCCGCTGGCGGCGGCGGCGCGATAAGCCAACTCCTGCAAGGCCTGCTTCTTGGCGGTGGCGCGCAACTCGGCGATCACCGAGCGCGGGCTAAGCAGCGTCGCGATGTCCATCCGCTTGCATTCCTTCTCCCCCGGGGGTGGGGCGGCAGGATCCGTCTTGTTCTTGTCGTCAGAGGCCATGGAACGAGAACCCTGAACTCAATGCGTGGCGTTGGCGGGATCGACCCAGCCGATGTTTCCGTCGCGGCGGCGGTAGACCATGTTCATCAGGCCGTTGGCGCGGTTGCGGAACATCAGCGCCGGTTCGTGCCCCAGATCAAGCCGCATCACCGCTTCGCCCACCGTTAGCGTGGGGATATCCGCGCGCATCTCGGCGACCACGGCGGGTCCGGCCTCGGCCGGTTCGCGCTCCGGCACGTCATCGGGTTCGGCCGCCAGCACGACATGGCGCGCCGGCAGATCCTGGCCGCCGCGCCCGACGTGCTGATGATGGTCGCGCAGGCGGCGCTTGTAGCGGCGCAGGCGCTTGGCGACATGATTGCCGGCGATCTCGTAGGCGGCATAGGCATCGGTCGCCATGCCCTGGCCCTGCACGAGAATATTGCGCCCGATATGGACGCTGACGTCGGCGCGGAACTGATAGCCGTCGCGCGAGAAGACGACGGAGCCGTCGACCGCATCGCCGAAGTACTTGCCGACCGACGCTTCGAGCTCACGCTCGACATGGGCGCGCAACGAGTCGCCGACGTCGATCTGCTTGCCGCTAACGGTTAGATGCATGCCACACCTGGCGACGCTAAAGGGGACGTCCCGGCCGGAAGGCGGCGGACCATAGGGAGGGCACCCCATCAAGTCAAGGAACCCGAACAGCCTTCCACACACACGGTCCGGCCTCTATGCAGGCATCATGCCGCTATTTCACCGTCCGTTCATGTGAATGGGCGATGCTGCGGGAATTTGCATCGACTTCTCGCGCCGCCGCTGCACGGAGGACGGAATGCGCATGGCCTCGCGGTACTTCGCCACCGTACGCCGGGCGATATCGATGCCCTCGCCGCGCAGCACCTCGACGATACGATCGTCGGACAGGGTCTCGTGCGCCGGTTCGCCCGAGATCAGGCCGCGGATGCGCGAACGCACGGATTCCGCCGAGACCGATTCCGCGCCGCCGCGCGAGGCGATCGCCGCGGTGAAGAAGTACTTCAGTTCGAAGGTACCGCGCGGCGTGGCCATGTACTTGTGCGACGTCACGCGGCTCACCGTGCTCTCGTGCATCTCGACGGCGATGGCGATGTCGCGCAGCACCAGCGGCCGCAGCGCCGAAACGCCCCTGCGGAAGAAGCCTTCCTGCTGGCGCACGATCTCCTTGGCCACCTTCAGGATTGTCGTGGCGCGCTGGTCGAGCGCCTTGACCAGCCAGTTGGCCGACTGCAGCCGCTCGGCGAGGAATTCCTTGGCCTGCTTGTCGCGCACCGATCGCGTGAGCGTCGTGGCGTAGCGCCGGTCGACCAGCACCTTGGGCAGGACGTCGCTGTTGAGCTCGAGCTCCCAGATCTCGCCCTGTTCGGGGTGGCGCGCCGGTCGCAGGAAGAGGTCGGGGATCACCGTCGCGCTGTCGGCCGAATCGAACTTGAGGCCGGGCTTGGGATCGAGCGCGCGCAGCTCGGCGATCATGTCGGCGAGATCCTCGGCATCGACACCGCAGCGCCGCTGCAGGCCGGCGAGGTCGCGCCGACCGAGCAGCTCGAGGTTGTCGAGCAGCGCCGCCATCGCCGGATCGAGCCGGTCACGGTCGGCGAGCTGCGCGCCGAGACACTCGGCCAGCGTGCGGCTGAACAGGCCGGGCGGGTCCAGCCGCCGCAGCCGCGCCAGCACCGCCTCGAAGCGCGGCGGCTCGACATCCAGCGCCGACCGCACCGCTTCGGCTTCGTCGGCGTCCAGCCAACCCGACGGCTCGAGCAGATCGGCCAGCCGCGCCGCGACCAGGCGCTCGGCGGGATCGGTGAACTCCAGCGAGATCTGACGCAGCGCGTGACGCACCAGCGAGTCTTCCTCGTCGGGCAGGCGCGCCAGTGGATCGGTCCAGTCTTCGCCGCCGCCATGGCCGCCGCCGGCGCCGACGCCGGTCCAGATCGATCCGTCGCCACCGAGATCGCGATACTCTTCGCCGTCATGCGCCACCGGACCATCGGTCAGCGCCGCGTTGCCATCGCGCAGCATCGTCGCGGAATCGGCCGAGGGTACCGGGTCGACCGGCGCGGGCGCGTCCTGATCCGGCGCGTCCGACGGCGCCGAGCCGTTCACCTCGGCGAGCAGCGGATTGCGCTCAAGCTCGCCCTCGACATAGGTCGCGAGCTCGATCTGCGAGAGCTGCAGCAGCTTGATCGCCTGCTGCAGCTGCGGCGTCATCACCAGCGACTGGCGCTGGCCCATCTCCAGCCGCGGGCCGAGCGACATGCGCGCCATGCCGCTCACAGCCGGAAGTCCCGGCCGAGATAGGTCTCGATCACCCGCTCGTCGGCGACCAGCTCGGCCGGCGGTCCCGCGGCCAGCACCGCGCCCTCGTGCAGCACATAGGCGCGGTCGACCAGCTCCAGCGTCTCGCGCACCTTGTGGTCGGTGATCAGCACGCCGATGCCGCGCTGGCTCAGCGCGCCGATCAGGCCGCGCATCTCGGCGACGGCGATCGGATCGACGCCGGCCAGCGGCTCGTCGAGCAGGATGAAACGCGGCCGCGCCGCCAGCGCGCGGGCGATTTCGACGCGACGCCGTTCGCCGCCCGACAGCGCCGCCGCCGGCGTGTCGCCGAGACGTTCGAGGTCGAACTCCTCGAGCAGCGCCGCGATCATCGCCTCGCGCTGGGCGCGATCGGGCTCGGTGAGCTCGAGCACCGCGCGCAAATTGTCGGCGACGCTCAAGCCGCGGAACACCGAGGATTCCTGCGGCAGATAGCCGATGCCCAGGCGCGCGCGGCGGAACATCGGCAGCCTGGTGATGTCGCGTCCGTCGAGCAGCACGGCGCCGGAATCGGCCGAGATCAGGCCGCAGAGGATATGGAAGGTGGTGGTCTTGCCGGCGCCGTTGGGGCCGAGCAGGCCGACCACCTCGCCGCGCCGCAGGCTCAGCGACAGATCGCGCACGACGGGTCGGCGGTTGTAGCGCTTGTCGAGGCGCACCGCCTCGAGCCCGCTATCCGTCGATACCGCGCGCAGCGCCGGCTCAGCCGACGATCCCGCACCGGTCCGCTTGCCCCACCACATCACCACGCCCCCGACACCACGAACACTCCCGCCGTCGTTACCGGCATGGCGCGCCCTTGGGCGCGCCGCCCTTATCAAGCATGACCGCCACGCGCCCGCGCGGCGCGGACGTCACGCGCATCGACCCATCTTTGGTATTGATCTCGGCCGCCGCGCCCTCGAGCCGATCATTGCCGCGTGTCAGCGTCACGTCGCCCGAGAGCTGCGCGTCGCCGCTCCGCGGGTCGTAGACGACACGGTTCGCCTGCACCGTGCCGGCGCAGGACGTGACCCGCACGTCGCCCTCAGCTTCGACCCGCGCCAGCCGTGTACGGCCGCGCGCGCCAGCTTCGACCGGCTCGAAATGCAGGCTCAGCACCGCCGCGCGCAGCTCCTCGCCGGGGCGCACCAGGCGCACGCCGCCCCGCGCGACCACGACCCGTCGATCATCGTGCAGCTCGATGAATTCGCTCGCGATCAGCCGCGCATCGCCGCTGCTCACGGCGAGGCCGGCGCCGGTCAAGCGGCCGACGCGCTTGTCGATGTCATAGGTGGCGCGTCCACCCGTCGCCACCAGATCGCCGCGCGCGATGCGCACATCGCCCTCGGCCTCGACGCGGAACACCTGGCCGCGCTTCGCCTCGTCGTCGCGATACCAGGCGCGCAGGGTGCCGGCGGCGATCGAGGTCTGGCCACGCGTCAACTTGGCGTTGCCGCGCGCGACATAGAGCTTCTGCGTCCTGTCCCATTCGAGGCCCTGGTCGGCGGTGACCTCGATGGCGCGATCGGCCGTCTGCGCGATCGCGGCGCCCGACATCAGGGCGGCGAGCAGAGCGAGGGTCGCGGCGCGCATCTCAGCGCGTCTCCTCGTCCGGGCGCAGCAGCAGGCGCACGCGGCCGGTGAAGATCACGCGCTCGCCATGGCCGCGCACCTCGATGCCCTCGGCGTCGACCTCGCCATCCGGTCCGTCGCCACGGATCGGCCGGTCGCTGATCATGCTGCCGGCGCGCGGATCGACGCGCAGGCGCTCGGCGACCACGGTGTTGCCGCGGTCGTCGCGCGCCGTGACGTTGCCGGCGAAGTCCATGTGGCTCTCGGTGCGGTCAAAGCGGCCAGTTTCGGACCAGACCTGGATGCGCCGGCCGTTGCGCGCCGTCAGCTCGATGCGCGGCGCCGTCAGGTCGATCACGGTGTCGTCGCGGCCACGCTGGGTGGCGCGCTCGGCGGCCAAGGAGTAGGGCTGATCGGTACGATCCAGGCCGCTCAGCCTGGGACGGTCGAGGCTGGCATAGTCCGTGCGGTCACCGCCCACCGGCGCGCGGCCCACCGGCATGCGCACCACCTCGCCGGTCAGCAGCGGCCAAACCAGCCCGGCCATCACGATGATGAGGGCCAGGAAGGGCAGCGCGATCTGGATGTGGCTGCTGTAGCGCGCCAGAACGGGCAGCGGCGCGGCCGGCCGGGCGGCGAAAAGCCGACGCCGTGCATCTTGGCGATCGACCCGGATTTTTGCGACATCCCCGCTCATGCCGGAGCATCTAGCGGGCTGGGTCAGTTCAATGTCAAAGCAATTTTCGCGCCAACTTGCCTCAGGTCAGTTCATATTTTATTCTCAATGAGCGAAAATATCGGTCTCCGCCCAGCCGTCGAGGTCCAGTTGCGCGCGGGCCGGCAGGAAGCGGAAGGCGGCCTCGGCCAGCGCCACGCGCTCTTCGCGCTGCAGCATGGCATCGAGCTTCGCCTTCAGTCTGTGCAGGTGCAGCACGTCGGATGCGGCATAGACGATCTGCTCTTCGCTGAGCGTGTCGGCGCCCCAGTCGGAGGATTGCTGCTGCTTGCTGAGCTCGACGCCCACCAGCTCCTTGCACAGATCCTTCAGGCCGTAGCGATCGGTGTAGGTGCGCACCAGGCGGGCGGCGATCTTGGTGCAATAGACCGGCTGGGTGACGACGCCGAGATAGTGGCGCATGACCGCGATATCGAAGCGGGCGAAGTGAAACAGCTTCAGCCGGTTCGGATCGGTCAACAGGGCGCAGAGGTTGGGCGCGTTGTACTCGCCACGAGCGAACTGCACGAGATGGGCATCGCCGTCGCCGGACGACAGCTGCACGACGCAGAGCCGGTCGCGATGCGGGTTCAACCCCATGGTCTCGGAATCGATCGCCACCACCGGCCCGAGATCGAGGCCGGACGGCAGGTCACCCTTGTGCAGATGATTTGTCATGGCGGTCGGTGGTGCCCTGGAGAAGACTCGAACTTCCACGCCTCGCGGCACTAGTACCTGAAACTAGCGCGTCTACCAATTCCGCCACCAGGGCACGAACCGCCGACCAAGGCGCCTCGGTTAATGGCCGGGCCGCTGGATGTCAACTATTCATCGATTTCTCGTCCCACAGACGGATGGCGTAGCCATCCGGGTCGAGCAGTTCGGCACCAAAGCCCCAGAACACCTTCCTGGGCGGATGGCCGTCGCGGGCACCCTTCGCCGACATGTCAGGGTAGGCGCTGTGCACGTCGTCGACCTGGAAATAGAGCGCGAAGGCCTCGGGGTGCGCCGGCACCGGCCCCTCGGCCAGGAAGATCGTGAAGTCGTGCTCGTCGCGCACCGCCACCGAGCGGCGGTCGGGCATCTCGAACTCGACCGTGAGGCCGAGCACCCCGACATACCAGCGGCGCGAGGCCTGCCAGTCGCTGACCGCCAGGGTGAGGTGATCGAATTTCAACATCGTCGTGCCTCCCGAGGCTTCTCGACTCAGAAGTGGTCTGGCCTGGCGACCTCGACATCGGAGAGATAAACGATCGCGGTGAAGTCGCGCAGCCGCTCGACACTATCGTTCAGCAGCCGACGCGCGACATCCTCGCGTGTGATGGCGATCACCAGCGCGTTCTCGAGGACTCGGCTCGCCTCCTCGCCGTCGCGCCGCCCCTGGCGCCCACGCCCGGCGATGTGCGGTATCACCGTGTGGCCGGTCACACCGGCTTCGCGCAGCCACTCGACGACATCGTCGAGGATGGCGCGTTCGCACACGATCTCGACCTTCTTGCGGCGATGGATGGTCGCGTCGCTCATGGTGGCTGCCTCAAGGACGGAGCGCGGCGGCGATGGCCGTGTAGAGCGGGATGCCGATCGCGACGTTGAACGGGAAGGTCACGCCCAGCGACAGCGTCAGATACAGCGCGGGATTGGCCTTGGGCAGCGCCAGTCGCATGGCCGCCGGCACGGCGATGTAGGAGGCGGACGCGCACAGCGTGGCGAACAGCGCGACGCCGCCGACCGAAAGACCCAGGGCCGATCCAAGCCCCAGGCCGACCACCGCGCCGATCAGCGGCTGGATCACCGCGAAGGCGAGCAGCGCCGGCGACAAGGCGGGCGCGGCGCGCAGCTGGCGCATCGCCACCACGCCCATGTCGAGCAGGAACAAGCACAACAGCCCGTTGAACAGGTCGCCCATCAGGGGCTTGACCTTGGCGTAGCCTGGCGCGCCGGCGATCCAGCCGATGAGGAAGCCGCCGACCAGAAGCACGATGCTGCCGTTGAACAGCACCTCTCGCCAAAGATGACGCGTGGCCACCGCGGTTCGCGGTCCGGCGAATCCCGCCCGGCGCGCGAGCAGCAGGCCGGTGACGATCGCCGGCGTCTCCATGACCGCCATCATCGCCACCAGATAGCCTTCGAACGCCATGCCGCGCGCGGCGAGGAACTCGCTGGCCGTGACGAAGGTCACGACGCTGACCGACCCGTAATGCGCGGCGATCGCCGCGGCGTCGACCGCCGCCGCGCGGGTCGTCGCCCGCAGCAGCGCGTGGGCGACGACCGGCAGCAGGAAACTCACGACCCCCGCCACGACGATGGCCAGGATCGCGTCTGTCGACACACCACCGGCCAACGCCACGCCACCCTTCATGCCGATCGCCAGCATCAGGTAGATCGCCAGGCCCTTGGCGACAGCGTCGGGAAACTCGAGGTCGGATCGGACGAACGCCGCCAGCGCGCCCAGCGCGAAGCACAGCGTCATCGGCGACAGCAGATTCGCGCCGGCGAGAGACAGGATCTCAGACGGCATCGGCGCGCACGCGGTGTCTGCGGACAATCGCCAGGGTCACGGCTCCATGATTCCGCGGATCGCTGAGCTCCCGCTTGGCCACAGGCGGACAGCATATATGCGGCCGGATGCCACTTGCGAACATCGCGTTGCGGTTGATCATGAGGCGGTGCGCCGTGATGGTGGCGGCGATGGGACCCTCGGCGTGCCGCGGGTCGTCCACGGCTTCGGCACTCGTAATGTGCTCTAAGACGATCCGCAAGACGCTCCGCAGCCCGGGGAAATCGGCTCACAGCGGCACAAGCACCCGGTCCATGAACGCTTGTCCCCTGTCGAGAACGTCCGTCCCCTGATCGGCCATCTCACCATGGATCAATAGTGGCGTTGCGACGCCCCGCATCCTCTCCAACACCCGGCGGACCCTGCCAATGTCGGTCACGCTGGCGGCGGAGTTCGTGATGCTGCGCGTTGGGTACATCTTCACCGCCGTGACAGTCCCTTCGGCGAAGCCCTGCGCGAGGTCTTCGGAATCGTGTCTTCGGTCAGGAAAGGCGTCATCAGCGGCTGGAACCTGGAGCCGTCGGGCAAGACGCGTCGGATCCGATCGCGATAGGCGGCCGCTTGGGCGGCCGACCTCACCGGCGCAGCGAGGTTCGGCATGGCGATGGCGCGTCCAAACGTGCGCGCCGTCTAGGGCAACGCCATGCCCGACGCGGCGCCATCGCGAAGGTGCACATGCCAGTCGTCGGGTCGGGAGAGGATCATCTCTTCCATCAGGGTCACGTTCGCCCCGTTTCCCGCGCCTGACGCGCACCTTGCGGTTCTGTCCAGAGCTCCAGCGGCGTCAGCCGCGCCGTCTTCTTCGACTGGTGACGATCCATGCGATGGAGCACATTGTCGAGAAAACGCACCGCTTCGACGATGAATGGTCCTTTGTTGAGCATCACGCATTCAGCGCGCTGCGCCATCGCCGCATCGGTTACTTCGGCCCGGCTGGGGGCTCCTTCTTCAACCATGTCGGCCAAGACCTGGGTCGCCCAGATGACCGGCACGCAGGCCGCCTCGCAGAGCCATAGGATATTCTCTTGGACTTCGCTGATCCGCTCGAAACCAAGTTCAACCGCCAGATCTCCTCGCGCGATCATGACCGCCAGTGGGTGTTGCCCGGCGCCTTGCACGACCAGATCCGGAAGGCTCCTGACGGCAAGCGCGGTTTCGATCTTGATCACCAAGGGCTGCGCGGGACGTCCGCCGCGTCGTGCCGCCAGTTCCCGCTGAATAAGCTTGATGTCCGGCGGACGCTGAACGAAAGAGAACCCGACGAGGTCGGCATTATCCGCAACAAAATCGAGATCGCGGAAATCCTTCTCGGTCAGAGGCGGAAGATCGACCGCGGTATCCGGGAAGTTCAGTCCCTTGTTGAGCCTGAGCTTCACGCCCTTGCTGCGCGCCTGCACGACGCGAAGCACCGCGCCGTCCGGCTCGATCCTTTCGACGCGCGCCGCGATGCGGCCGTCGTCGATGAAGATCCGTGCTCCGACCTCAAGCTGATCAAGAACCTCCGGGAACGTCATCCGGATGACGATGGCGTCAGCCTCCGCCTGAGCCGGCATTCGACCTACCAACAGGACAAGATCGTCGCGGTAGAGCCGCGTCTTCTTCGGCGCGAGGACTTCGGCGATCCGGCATTTGGGACCGGCTATATCCATTAGGATCCGGCAGCTCCTGCCTTGATCGGTCGCCGCGGCGCGGCTGTTTTCGATCATGGCCGCCCAGATCTCCGGCCCGTCATGCGCGCAGTTGATGCGCAGGCAGTCCGCGCCAGCGCGAATGATCTCGGCGACCAGGGCGCGATCTTGACCGGCCATAGTCGGCAAGGTCACCATGATTCGCGTGCCAGGACCGTGCGGATCGTCCCCGAAAATCCTGGCTTGCTCTCGCCCTAAAATCCGCTTTCCGTTCCGGAAGTCCAAGGGGGTGGGATGGGACACCGCGGGCTGACCGGCCATTTCGGCCAGCGTCGCGCAGACGGCGTCAAGTGTTGCCATGACGCGGCCCTCACTCCGTCCGAGCGACGTCAGTCCAAGCGCCGAGAGCTGATGCTGCAGACCGCTCAAATCATGGCGACGAAACGCCAGATACTGCGCCAAATTGGTCGCTCCAGGCAGAAAGCTCCGCCGCGCCACCATGGGGGACCAGCCCTCGACCATGGCTTGGCTCTCCCGAATGACGGCAGCTCGGATGTGAACCATCCTGGACAGGAGGCGCTTCGCGGATACCTTCCGGTCCGCCTCGCGGGAGCGGCCCACGGCGGGACGTTTCAAGCTCGAACGTCGGTTCGCATTCAGCGGCATCACGTCTCCGGTCGCGCGGCTCAAGCCGCCTGCGTGAGTTGTCCGCGGCCGGCGGCCTCGATAGTCCTGCGTAGGGCCGGATCAAGTTCACGGTTAATGGAAGGATCGTCGAGCCAGACCGTCTCGGCCGCGGTATCGGCATCGATGGCGAGCGCGGCCGCCGCAAGCTGGCCCGGTGTGTCGGGGCGGGCGATGACGTTTCACGAGTATCGGCTTTGACGCACCGAGCGGCTGAAGGAGATGCGATGATGTGCGTGGCGGTGCGGACGGGACATCGATGGTCATCAATCGTCTCCCGCAGGGCGAGTGGCGGGCCGTGTTCCAAGGGTATCCGGGAGCGGCGTTGCCAGGCCGTGGCTGGCGGTTTCATCTGTCACCGCCGCACGGGTTTTCCATAGCGAGATCAGGATGCCGCCCCCGATGAGGGACAAGGTCACGCCGAGAGAGATCGCGGGGTCGACCTTGCTGACGATCTGGTTCCAGAAGATCTTCGCCCCGATGAAGACGAGCACGATGGCGAGCGCGTACTTCAGATACTCGAAGCGGTGCACCATGGCGGCCAAGGCGAAATAGAGGGCGCGCAGACCGAGGATCGCCATGATATTGGCCGTGAACACGATGTAGGTATCGGTCGTGATGGCGAAGATCGCCGGCACCGAGTCGACGGCGAACACAAGGTCGGCGATGTTGATCACGACGAGCGCGAGGAACAGGGGCGTCGCGAAGCGCGTGAGCTTGCCCGTCTGCGGATCGGGCTTGCGGACGAAGAAGCGCGAACCGTGCAACTCGGACGTGACACGCATGCGCTTGGACAGGAAGCGCACGACCGGATTCTTCGACACGTCCTGCTCGCTCTCGCCCATGACGAGCATCTTGATGCCCGTGGCGATCAGGAAGGCGCCGAAGATATAGAGCACCCACTCGTACTCCTGCACGAGCGCCGCGCCGAGCCCGATCATGATGCCGCGCAAGACCAGCACCGCGAGGATACCCCAGAGCAGTGCCCGGTACTGGTATTTGGCGGGAATGGCGAAATAGCTGAAGATCAGCGAGATGACGAAGACGTTGTCGATCGAGAGCGCCTTCTCGAGGGCATAGCCCGTGAAGTACTCCATGCCCGAGGTCGGACCCATCGACCACCACAGCCAGCCGCCGAACGCCAGCGCGATCGCGATGTAGAACGCGGACAACACCAGGCTTTCGCCGACACCGAGCTCTCGGTCATTCTTGTTGAGAACGCCGAGGTCGAAGGCGAGCAAGGCGCCGACCACGACTGCGAAAACCAGCCAGAGCCAGACCGATTGGCCGATGAATTCGCGGGTCAGGAAGTCGGCGAGCAGTTCCATGAGAATAGTCCTTAATGCTCAGGTGTTCGGGAGCACGCGTTGAAGGGTCATAGGCCCGACGTTGCGCCCGGCCCGAGGGGCAGAGAGCAGCGCGGACCTTTCGGGAGCCGTCGATTAACGATTCCGCCCTTGCGCAGCGATGGGGTGGCACCTCAGTGCGGCAGAAGCACCGGCAACGACGGGGTAGAGATCACGGTCTTTGTCGCGCCGCCCAAGATGAAGTCGCGCGGGCGGAAGTGCCCACAAGCGCCCATGACGAGAGCGCCCATGACGAGCAAGTCGAGGTCGTATGCGCCCACACAGTCGTCGACGTCCGGGCCGACCGCTCGATCACCGGTGGATCCGGGATCCACCGTGCCCGCGAGTCCGACGCCGAACCATGTCGGCGTCGGGCCCCGTCAATCGAACAGCTCGGACAGGAACGACTTCTTCCGCTTGCCGTGGCGATAGTCGTCATCGTCGTCGCGGTATCGCCTCTGGTCGTCACGATATCGGCTGTCGTCGCCACGATATCCGCCCGACCGATCGTCCTGTCGTACCGGCTCTTCACGCGGTTGCGCCGGCTTCATGTCCGCGACGCTGCGTTCGATGATCTTGTCGATCTCGCCGCGATCCAGCCAAACGCCGCGACACGTCGGGCAATAGTCGATCTCGATGCCCGCGCGTTCGGACAGGGTCAGCCCGGTCTTGCAGATCGGGCATGACATGGCGGCGACGGATTCAACGTTGCGCATGGTCAGGCAATCCCGTGGGTATGGTACTGGTGGTGCTGGTGAAGGCGACGCATGCGGTCCTTGACCAGCAGCTTCAGCTTCTTGAGCCGCAGCAGCCGCCAGGGGTTTAGCGTGCGCCGGTTGCCCTGCTCGTCGCGGATCGCCGCATCGAGCCGGCTGTGGAGACGGGTCAGTCGGTAGCTAAACGGAATCATCGCCTCTCTCCGTCGATGGTCTGGCCAATCGGACATCAGCGATGCGTCGCGGAACCCCGCTCAACCTGCATCGCGCAGGCCCGATGCGGATCCGGGCTTTCAAACTCCAGGGAGAAACCGCCGGAGCGGCCTGATCCGCGACCCAAACCTAACGTCGACAGCAATAGTCTTCTAATATTAAACTTGCCGTTCTCCGATAGATTTAAACTATCGGCCCGTCTTTCGCGCCGTCTCGTCGCCGAGAAGCAGGCTCGCATCCGCCTGGATGCGCTTGGCGATCATCCGGTATGCCGGCGCATAGGCGGCGCCGGACCGCCACGCCGCGGCGATACTCCGGGTGTAGGCCCACCGCGTCGGCCGCAACACCTTGACGCCCGCCAGGCCTCCCACGTCGGAGCGGATGTAAAGCTCCGGCAGGATCGCGAGGCCGAGGCCGGACGCCGTCATCTGATGGACGCTGTCCAGGCTGGTGCCCTCGTAGTCGCGCAACAGGGTCATCCCCAGCTCGGCGCAGATCGCCGCGACCTGGCGGTGCAGGTGATGACGAGGGTCGAGACTGAGGACCTGGGCGCCCCGCAGATCGGCCAGGGACAGCTTGGACGCGCGCGCGAGCGGATGATCCGGCGGCGCGACGACGAGCAGGCGTTCACGAAACAAGGGCTCGATGTCGGCGTCGCTGGCTTCGATCGGCAAAGGTCCCAGCATCATGTCCAACGTACCCCTGGACAGCTCGAGCGCCTGATCGCCGGGGATGCCCTCCTTGATATGCAGCCGAAGATCGGGTTGCTCGCGGTGCAGCGCCGCGACGATCGCCGGCATCAGATAAGGACCCAGGGTCGGTGTGACGCCGAAACGCAACGTGCCGACGAGTCGCTCGCCGGCCCGGCGGGCGAGGCTGCGGATGTCCTCGACCTCGACGATGAGTCGCCGGGCGCGCGCCGCGATGTCCCGGCCGATGGGCGTCAAGGTCGCGCCGGATGCCCGTCGTTCGACCAGAACGGCGCCAAGCCGTTCTTCCAGCGCGCGTATCTGTTGGCTGAGCGACGGCTGGGAAACGCGGCAAGCGTCCGCCGCACGGTGGAAATTCTCGAGATCGGCGATCGCGACAAGGTACTCGAGCTGGCGCAAGGTCGGCATTGTTGGTGTCCCGGAGTCGGCAGTTGGTTCCCACCGATTCAATGCATGGCTATCGCATATGGACTTTGGTCTTACCTTCCCCCGGAGGGGGAAGGTGGCGCGGAGCGACGGATGGGGGATGTTGAAGACGAACGCAGGAGTCCGTCTTCAACATCCCCCATCCGCCCTTCGGGCACCTTCCCCCTCCGGGGGAAGGTAAGACCAAGTCAAACCGGCCACATGCGATAGCCCTGCCGTCAATATGGTCGCATCCCACCGGTCCGTCTGTTCCGTCCCGGCCCCACCTGTACTATACGCCGACAATCGAAGCATTCGGCAGCGGGGCGTTACAATGGATATCCGGCAGGTCACGGTCTTCGGCGGCACGGGCGTCATCGGTCGCTACGTCGTGCGCGCGCTGGCCGCCCGCGGCTATCGCGTGCGCGTGGCGGTGCGCCATCCCGGGCTGGCGGATTTCACCAAGCTGGCCGGCGATGTCGGCCAGGTGATGGCCGTGCTGGCCAATGTCCGCTATCCGGAGTCGGTGCGCGCGGCGATCGCCGGCAGCCAGGCCGTGGTCAACGCCTGCGGTATCCAGATCCAGCGCGGCAAGCAGAAGTTCAAGGCGGTGCACGACGAGGGTGCGCGCCACATCGCCGAGGCGGCGCGCGACGCCGGCGTAGCGCGGGTAATCCATATCTCCGGCCTGGGCGCCGACAACCAACGGCCGGGCAACCGCTTCGTCGCGTCGAAGGCGATGGCCGAGCATCAGATGAACCGCGCCTTCCCCAGCGTGACCATCCTGCGCCCCAGCGTCGTGTTCTGCCCGGAGGACAAGTTCTTCAATCGCCTGGCGCAGGCGGCGCGCATGCTGCCGTTCGTGCCGGTGTTCAACGGCGGCAGGGCGCGCTTCCAGCCGGTGCACGCCGGCGACATCGCCGAGGCCGTCGTGCGCTGCCTGGCCGAGGAGCGTACCCAGTTCGGCGTCTTCGAGCTGGGCGGCCCGCGCGTCTACACCTACCGCGAGCTGGTCGAGCTCACGCTGCGCATGACCGGGCTGAAGCGCCGCATCATCAACCTGCCGGCCTTCCCGGTGCGCATCGGCGCCTTCTTCGCCGAGTTCCTGCCCAAGCCGCCGATCACCCGCGACCAGCTCGACCTGCTGCTGCGCGACAACATCGTGCGCCCGGGCAGCCAGGGCTTCGCCGAGCTCGGCATCCAGCCGCGGGCGGCCGAGGCGATCCTGCCGATGTATCTCGACCGCTACCGCGTCGGCGGCCGCTACGACATCGCGGCGCCGGCGTGACGGCGCGCGTCGCGTATGGCCAGTTTGACTTGGTTTTACCTTCCCCCGGAGGGGGAAGGTGCCCGAAGGGCGGATGGGGGATGTCGAAGACGGACACCGGGTTTGTTGAAACATCCCCCATCCGTCGCGCTTCGCGCGCCACCTTCCCCCTCCGGGGGAAGGTAGATGCAATTCAATATGCGATCGCCTCGCCGCTCGCCGGGACAGGGAGAAAAACGCCGTGAGCGGCCGCATCGAGATTGAGCGCGACGGGCCGGTCGCGATCATCCGTTTCGACAATCCGCCGCTGGGCTATCTCACCGCCGCGATGGTCGATCAGCTCGACGTCGCCACGACCGAGCTGGCCGCCGATAGCGCCATCCGCGCCATTGTGCTGACCGGCAAGCTGCCCGACGTCTTCGTGCGCCACTACGACGTGGCCGAACTGCTGGCGCTGGCCGAGGCGCTGCGCGCCAAGGGGCGCACCTTCAGCGACGCCAAGCTGGCGCCACCGCGCCGGATCGACGCGGTGACCGAGCGCTGCGAGACCATGGACAAGGTGGTGATCGCCGCGATCAACGGCACGGCGATGGGCGGCGGCTTCGAGCTCTGCCTGGGCTGCGACATCCGCATCGCCCAGCGCGGCCCCTATTCCCTGGGCCAGCCCGAGATCAATATCGGCATCCTCGCCGGCGCCGGCGGCACGCAGCGCCTGACCAGGCTGATCGGCACCGCCCGCGCGCTGGAGATGTCGTTGCGGGGACGCACCGTGAGCCCGGACGAGGCCGCGCGGATCGGCATGGTGCACGAGGCGGTCGACGGCTCGGCGCTGGAGCGCGCGCTGGTGATCGCCCGGGAATGCGCGCGCAAATCGCCGTTGGCGGTCAAGCACATCAAGCGCCTGGTGCGCAGCGCCGAAGCCACGCCGCTCAACGACGGGCTGGCGCTGGAGCGCACCCTGTTCCTCGACCTGCTGGTGTCGGATCGTGCGGTCGAACTGATGAAGCGCATGGTCGAGGGCAACCAGGATATCCGCGCCGTCGACGAGGCGTAGCGGGAGCGCCGAAGCGTCGCGCGCGCCGTAGGCCTATCGCTGCGGCCGGCCGACAACGAGGCCCGTCATCTCGATGACCTCGAGGTCGCGCGTCTTCACCCGCATCAGCTGACGCAGCGCGTCGACGTTCCAGCTCGGATGCGGCGCGCCGCTGACGAAGTTGTCGCTGCCGTTGTCGGCGAGGAACATGCCGTACTTCTTCAACGCGACGAGAATGGCCTTCACCTCGGGCGCGAAACCCGAGACGTCGAAGTCGGCCCGCAGGCGCACACGCATGCCCATCGGCGCCAGGTCCTCGTCCAGGGCGTCGCTCGCATAGTGGCTCGCCGGCGGCACGTAGGCGCGCCGCGTCTTGGCGAGCGTGAAGCGCAACGCGTGCTCGATGACGCCCTTCGCGACCGCTTCGTCATGGCGCACGAGGCCGGGCAGGATCGGCAGGCCGGCCGCATCCGCCGAAGTCCAGCCGGGGTTGCGGACCTGGCTCTTCCTGAGGTCCCAGATCGCGCCGCCGTCGCCGCGCCAGGCGCCGTTGGCTTCGGGAAACGCGTTGAAGATTTCGTAGAGCCGCCACTCGTCGCGATCGAGCACGATGACGTGGCGATCGCCGGTGCCCTTCGGGCCGCCCTCGATCGGCGCGTCCGGCGGGATCGGATAGGGGCCCGCGTCGCTTTCCGCGGCGTACTCGACGAACCGGACCGGCACGCGCTTCTGGCCCTTCGCCACGACGACATACTGGATGCCGTTCGGGGCGCCCTCGTACTCGGTGCCGAAATCGGCCCGCAGCGGCTTGTCGAGGCCGATGCGCGCGAGAATGCGGCCGGACCGCGGATCGACCGGGCTCTTCGAGATGTCCTGATGCCAGGGACTGTCGTCCGGAAGCAGGCGCAGACCACCGAGGCTGGCGTTGGCGCCGAGCTCGACCTTGCCGGATTGGGCGTTCACGGCGGCGGCGGCCACAAGCGACGCCACAAGTGCCACGACGACAACAGCGCTCTTCATCGAGCCGTCCCCCTTCGATCCCAAGGCTATCATCCGGCATGCGCGGTCGCCGGTAAATGGCGCCGCTGCAGATCGCTGCATGGCGTTCGACTGTGACGCGCGGTAGAACGCATCCATATTTGGGGTGGCCGGCGGGACGCCGATGGGGCCCATGAACACGAGACCGATCGCATGCAGCTCGCCTCGCGCACCTACGAAGCCGACAGCATCGCCGCGGTGCAGGAACTCTATCACAGCAACGGCTGGACCGATGGCCTGCCCATCGTGCCGCCGACCGAAGACGCGGTCCGCGCCTGCCTCGAGCGGGTGATGATGACGCCCGACCAGCTCATCGGCATCGAGCCGGTGCGCGGCCTGCCGATCCTCGCCGAGAAGCTCGCCATCAACGCCGTGATGGCCGGCTGCCTGCCGATGCACTTCCCGGTCGTCGTCACCGCCTGGATGGCGATGATGCGCGAGGAGTTCCTGATGCATGGCGCCACCGCGAGCACCGGCGGCTGCGCCGTGCTGGTGGTGATCAACGGGCCGATCCGCCAGGAGATCGGCGCACTGGGCAGCTTCAACGCATTGGGCAACAGCGATCGGGCGACCGCCGTGATCGGCCGCGCCATCCGGCTTTGCCTGATCAACCTGATGGACGTACGCCCCGGCGCGATCGATCGCTCGACCCTGGGTCATCCCGGCAAGTTCAGCTACTGCGTCGCCGAGGACGAGGACGATCCCACGTGGCCGACCTTGGCCGAGCAGCGCGGCCTGCCGCGCGACGCCTCGGCGGTGACGGTCATGGCCGCCGGCGCGCCCCGCCAGATCATGAACGAGTGGACGACCAAGCCCGAGGAGATCCTCGAGACCTTCGCCGCCGAGATGCGCGCCAACCTCCGGCACTACTCGATCCACCCCGGCAACTACGCGCTGATCATCCCCCAGCAGCTGCGCGAGCACCTCAGGGCGGCGAAGTGGAGCCCGCGCGACATCGCGCAGTTCATCCACGAGCGCGCGCGCATCCATCGCCGCGAATGGGCCGATGTCGGCAAGGGCGCCGTGGTGCGCGACCGCGGCGACAGCGTCTATCCGGCGATGCAGTCGGCCGACCAGTTGCTGATCATCGCCGCCGGCGGCCCGGCCGGTGGCTTCGGCGCCGTGATCCCGCCCTGGCTCGGCGACAAGAGCCACGCCGTCACCCTGCCGATCGGCGCCTGCGTCGATTGCGAGCCACCGCCCTCCGTGAAGGGAAGCGTCCCATGATCTTTCGCGTCCTCGATCCTACGCCCGAGAAAGTCGCCGCCATTGGCAAGCCAGCGCCGCGCCTCGATACCCTGCGCGGCAAGACGGTGGGCCTGATCTCCAACGGCAAGGAAGGCAGCAAGGGCTTCTTCGCCCATATCGAGGACGTGCTGCGCCAGGAGTACGGCGTCGCCAAGGTCGTGCTGCGCACCAAGCCCAACTACAGCGCGCCGGCGCCCGCCGGCATCGTCGGCGAGATCAGGAGCTGGGACGCGGTGATATCAGGCATAGGCGATTGAGGCTCCTGCTCATCGTGCAGTCTGCACGACGCTGTCTCCGCCGAGCGCGAAGGTGTCCCCGCCTTCGGCGTGATGACCACCAACTTCGTCAGCGCCGCCGAGCTGATGGCCCAGGTGCTGGGCATGCCCGGCTACGCCTTCGCCATCATCGACCATCCCGTCAGCAGCGCGTCGGACGCGGTGCTGCGCGAACGCGCCATCGCGGCGCTGAAGCAGGGGCGCGGGTTCCTGTTGAAATAGCGAGCGACCTTACCTCTGGTTGCGCGGCATCATCGGCCGCCCGATGATGCCGCATACATGTGGGAGATCGCGCATGACGACCTACTACAGCGCCACCGGCCTGATCGCGCCGCCAACGATGCTGGTCGACGCGCCGCCTTTGGTTGCACCGTCAGCTGGCGGTCGACAGATGCTCGACATGACCGGGCTGGGCGAAGTGGTGGTCGGCGCTGGCAAGTCAAAGAATGTCGACTTTGCCGTTCACAGTCACATCTTCACGCGCGGCCTGTTCAACTGCTTCGCCGTCTGCGCTGTGTGGGAAAAGGAAGGTGGCTCTTTCAAGAAGGGCTTCCTCGCTCACATCAGCATGCCCAAGCACAGCTTCTTCAAGACAAGCCTCGCCTCGATCCCGAAGGACGCCTTCGTCGCGTGCAGCGTTGGCGCCGGCCTCTGGGGTGCTGAGATCGCCCAGATACTGGAGGATCATGTGCCGGCCGCCAATGTCTGGATCTATACCCGCCCCAACAACGACGATCATGTTGGCTTCGGCATCGACCGCGGCGGACGCTTCGGCGAGACCTTGGGTAAGGGCTGACCTCGGACCTGCCTGCTGGCGTATGTCGGTCATCGCACACCGGAACTGACAGCCGAGCCTCAAAAGCGTCCGCACCAAGAGCACAACGCTGGCCCGTCCGTGACGCGGGGGTCCGCCGCTATTCGCCGATGCCTTACGCGCCCATGATCGTTGCCTCTGACAGAGAGGAAACGATCATGCGCGCATGGCGATTCGGCATAGCGCTGTTGGCCGTGATGGCGGGGCTGTCGGCGACAGTCGCGCTGGCGCAGAAGCCCGGCGGCACGCTGCGCATCCAGCTCGGCGACACGCCGCCCGGCCCGTCGTTGCACGAGGAGATCACCGTCGCGGTCGCCGTGCCGTTCATGGGTGTGTTCAACAACCTCGTGATCTACGACCAGTCGATCGCGCGCAACACCTTCGAGACCATCCGGCCCGAGCTGGCGCGCGCGTGGAAGACCAGCGACGACGGCCTGCGGCTCACCTTCACCTTGCGCCAGGACGTGAAGTGGCACGACGGCAAGCCGTTCACGGCGGCCGACGTGCGCTGCACCTTCGACATGCTGATGGAGAAGGGCGAGGCCCGGCTCCGGCGCAATCCGCGCGGCATCTGGTACGAGAACGTCGAGACGCTCAGCGCCAACGGCGATTTCGAGGTCACGTTCCACCTCAAGCGACCGCAACCGTCGTTGCTGGCGCTGCTCGCCGGCGGATGGTCGGCGATCTATCCCTGCCATGTTCCGCCGGCGCAGATGCGGCGCCATCCGATCGGCACCGGCCCGTTCAAGTTCGTGGAGTTCCGCAGCAAGGAGAGCATCCGGCTGGAGAAGAACCGCGACTACTGGAAGCCCGGCCGCCCGCATCTCGACGCCATCGAGTACACGATCATCGCCGATCGCGCGACGCGCATGCTGTCCTTCATCGCCGGCCGCTTCGACATGACGTTCCCGACCGACGTCACCGTGCCGCTGCTGAAGGACCTGCGGACGCAGCTGCCGACCGCTCAATGCACGCTGCGGCCACTGGGCGCCAGCTACAACCTGATCATCAATCGCGACGCGCCGCCGTTCAACGACGCGCGCGCCCGCATGGCACTCGCCCACACGCTCGATCGCAAATCCTTCGCCGCCATCGTCAGCGAGGGCGCCGATATCCTCGGCGGCTCGATGCTGCCGCCGCCCGCCGGCGTGTGGGGCGTCGGCACCGACGCGCTGAAGGACCTGCCGGGCTACGCCGACGACATCGAGGCGTCGCGCGAGAAGGGCCGCGCGCTGATGCGCGAGGCGGGTTACGGTCCGGACAAGCGGCTGAAGATCAAGGTCAGCACGCGCAACACCGCCGCCTATCGCGACCTCGCGGTGATCCTGATCGACCAGCTGCGCACCATCTATATCGACGGCGAGCTCGAGCCGATCGACGCCGCCGTCTACTTCAACCGCATGTACCAGAAGAGCTACATCCTGGCGCTCAACGCCACCGGCAGCGCGGTCGACGATCCCGACCAGCATTTCGCCGAGAACTACGGCTGCGGCGCGCCGCGCAACTTCAACGCCTATTGCGACGCCGGGCTCACCGCGCTGATCGCCGCGCAGTCGCGCGAGCCCGACATCGCGAAGCGCCGCGCCATCGTGCGCGACATCGAGCGCCGGCTGGTCGAGGATACCGTGCGGCCGATCATCACCCACAGCGTCGCCGCCGGCTGCTGGCAGCCCCAGGTCAAGGGGCTGACCATGATGATCAACAGCATCTACAACGGCTGGCGCTTCGAGGACATCTGGCTGGACAGGTAACGGTCAGAAGCGAAGGCGTTGTTTCTCTCTTTACCTTCCCCCGGAGGGGGAAGGTGGCGCGCAGCGACGGATGGGGGATGTTTCAACGCGTCAGGCGTCCGTCTTCGACATCCCCCTTCCGCCCTTCGGGCACCTTCCCCCTCCGGGGGAAGGTATAGTGGAGACTACTTCTTCGCCGGCTCGCCCGGCTTGCGCGGCGGTGGCGCCGGGGGTTGCGCCGGCGCGGCGCCGCGCAGCGCGTCGCGGG
>JALHMM010000032.1 GCA_022844045.1 Reyranellaceae bacterium
TGGCGGGCGGTCGCCCGCCGCAGGCCGGCGAGCCGGGCCGCCCGGCGGCGCCGTGGCGCGAATGGGTGCTGACCGGTAACTTCGAGATCGCTGTCGAAGTGCGGCCCAACGGCTGGCTGATCGTGCGCGGCATCGACTCCGCCCCGTTCATCGACGGCCCGATCGCGCTGATCTTCTGGCTGGCGCTGGCGCTGATCGTCATCGGCGGCATCTCCTGGGTGGCGGCGCGGCGTCTTGTGCGTCCGCTACGAAGGCTCGCGGTCTCGGCCGAGCATCTGGGCCTGCACCGGGACGCCACGCCGGTACCCGAGACCGGTCCGCTCGAGGTGCGCACCATCGCCCAGTCGCTCAACCGCATGAGCGAGCGCGTGTCGCGCTTCGTCGAGGATCGCACGCGTATGGTCTCGGCGATCTCGCACGATCTGCGCACACCGCTGACCCGGCTGCGCCTGCGCGCCGAGCTGGTCGAGGACGGCGAGACGCGCACCAAGATCCTCGCCGACATCCGCCAGATGGAGCAGATCGTCGGCGAGACCTTGGCCTGGTCGCGCGAGGACGCCGCGCGCGGCCCGCGCGGGCCGGTCAACATCGCGGCGTTGTTGCTGGGCCTCAGCGAGGACGCCACCGACGCCGGCAAGGCCGTGCGCTTCGACGGTCCGAGCCACGTCGTCCTGGAGTGCCACGCCGGCGCCGTGCGCCGTGCGCTCGACAACCTCGTCGACAACGCCGTGGCCTATGGCGGCGAGGCCGACATCACCCTGCGCGAGTTGCCCGGCGCGATCGAGATCGAGGTCGCCGACCGCGGCCCCGGCATCGCGCAAGACCAGCTCGACAAGGTCTTCGCCCCCTTCGTCCGCCTGGAGGAGTCGCGCAACCGCGACACCGGCGGCGCCGGCCTGGGCCTCGCCATCGCCCGCGACGCCATCCGCGCCCACGGCGGTGACATCCGCCTGGAGAACCGCACCGACGGGCCGGGCCTGCGCGCCATCGTCACGCTGCCGAAGACGCAAGCACCGTCGGCCCTGGCGATCGCGGCGCAGTGAGACCCGCTCCTACCGCCAACGCATCGGCGTCAGGCTTGCGTTATTGCGTTGTTTTGGAGCGTCGGCGGATTGTCGCCGCCGAGACGAGGATGGCGCACATCACGACGATGGCGGCTAGCCGCAGCAGCAGCGATCGGTCCAGCCGCGCCTCCGACATCCTCACCTCGGCGCCCGCGGGCAGTGGTCCCAGGCGCAGGCTGTCGCCGCAGGCGCGCGGGATCAGCTCGGTTCCGTCGGCCGTGTAGCCGACCACACCGAAGGGCGCGCCGCGGATCGAGAGGTAGGGCGCGGTGGCCCGCACGCCGCTGCGCAGCTCGGCGACGCTGACCTCGCGTAGCTCGCCCGGTGCGATGTCGCAGGCATTGGCGAGCCTGCTGTAGTTCGGCGCGTACTCGCGAACGGCCCAACCGTGGACGGTGCCGACGTACTGGCGGCGGGCGACGGTGTCGTCGACGGCGCCCGAGGACCAGAAGCCGATGCTGCCGGGCGCGTCGATGACCATCACAGTCGACATGGTGGCGACAGAGATGAGGGTCAGGCCTTGCAGAAGGCGCGACGCCCAGCTGCGGGCGATTGGCCAGCCGAGCGCGAGCGCGGCGAAACCGATGAAGGCGGCCGGGAACATCACGCGCCAGACGAACAGCGATTGGCTGAGCAGCGGGACCGCGTCGGCCAGCGGGAACAACGCGCGCGTCTGGATCGCCAGGGTTGCGGCGAAGGCGGCGGCGATGAACCAGATGCGAATCGGCAGGTTTCGAGCACCCAGCACGGCCATGAGCGCGACGGCGATCGGCAACCAGATGCCCAGCGTCTGCGGGTGAAGGGGCCACGCTAGATCGGCGAAGGTGAAGAACGTATCGGCGAAGCGCACGGGCAGGCCCGACGTGCCGAGGATGAAATCCTTCCAGAGTGCCTGTGGCAGCCAGAACGGTGTCGAGACGACCAGCGCGGCGAGCAGCGCCAGCGCGCCCGATTGTACCAGCCGACGCCAGTCCGGCATCGCGATGACGGCTGCCACCAACAGCTCGGCGCCGAGCGCGTGGCCGAAGACGATGGGGTGCGAACAGAGTTGGGCCAGCAGCAGGCCGAAGAGCAACAACCGTCGGCCCCGCAGCAGGGCGACCACGACCCAGGGCACGAGGGCGAACACCCAGATCTCGGCGAGCGCCACGCGCATGACCCACAGGCCGTAAACATAGTTCGCGCTGAGGAAGAGCACGCCGGCGAGATAGCCATGCGAGCGCCGCTCCTCTGGAAGCGACTCGATCAGCGCCCGCATGCCGGCCGCCATCACCAGCGCCGCGACCGCCACGACCAGCTTGAGCGTCACGAAGGCGGGCAGGCCGGCGAGGTTGAGCAGCAGCGACGGCAGATAGGGCAGGAAGCTGTAGTAGACGAAAGTCGGCAGCACGCTGCCGGTCGCGCGATCCTCGATCAGCAGGCTGGGCGCGGCGCCGCGGATCTGGTCGGCCAGCGCGACGATGCGATGGGCATGGTCCTGGCCGTCGTAGCCCGGCGGCAGGATCTGCCAGGCCGCGATTAGCGCCGCGACACACCAGAACGCCGATCGCGCCAATCGCTCCGAGGACATGCGACGATACTGCGACAGGCGTCGCGGCGCGCGCAATGGAGGCAGTCATGGCCAGGGTCGTCAGCGTGCACGAATACGAGCTGAAAGCCGGGGTCGACCCGGCTGCGTTCGAGCGGGCGGTGCGGGACGCGGAAAGCCGGGGCTTGCTGCGGCTGCCGGGCCTGGTCGGCCATCACTTCCTGCGCGGCATCAAGGGCACGCGTCGCGACCACTATGCCGCGATCTGGATCTACGAGAGCCGCGAGGCCTGGCAGCGTCTGTGGGGAACGCCCGACGCGCCATTGCGTTTTGCGGCGTATCCAGAGACGTGGCGCATCTGGGAGGAGCAGGTGCTGGCGCCGCTGTTGAACGTGGTGCCCGACGCGATCGCCTTCACCGCCTATGACGAGCTGCCGCGCGCAGAGCCGTAGCGGTCACGCCTTGAAGTAAGCGATTTGGTGCGAGGTCGCGAGCAGGCGGCCGTCGGGCGACCACAGCTCGCCGCTCTGGTCGCTGTAGGAGCGATGGAAACGACGCGCGCCGGCGCGGCCGATGACGCGAGCGGCGGCGATGGCCCGCAGCTCATCGGCGTCGCTGTGGAAGTACGTGGTGAGCGACACTGTGCCGAACGGCACGATCTGGCCGCGCACCTGGAAGATGCGACCGAAGAAGGTGTCGGCCATCGATGCCAGGCTTGGCATGTCGACCGGCCGCTCGATCGCATCGGCGAGCCAGAACCGCGAGCACGCTGTGCCGGGCGGCGACAACGGCTCCGACGATCGCACGGGCGCGCCAGACTCGAACCAGAAGCGATAGCGGCCGACCCACGGCACCGTATCGGGCAGCACCAGCTCTCGTAGCGCCTCGATCGGCGGCATCGACGGCGGCGTCGCCGGCTGATGGCTCCAGCTCTGCCGTCGCTCCGCCAGTACCGCCGTCGCCGTGGTGCGCGGCTCCGGATCGTCGCCCTGGTGAATCTCGATGCTCCAGTGCTGCGTCGACTTGCTGGCGCGCATGCGGCGCAGGCTTAGCCGGAGCGCACCCTCCTGGATCGGCGCGGCGAAGTTCACGGTCAGCGCGATCGGCTGGCCGGCGGCATCGGGATGGCGCAGCAGCGCGTTCAGGCAGGTCGCCGCCGTGACACCGCCGAACTGGCCCATAAAGGCCCAGTAGTCGGTGCTCGCCTCGGCGAGGACCGTGCCGTCGGAGTCCTGCCTGACCGCGATCGCGCGCTCGAAGGGGTGGATGCTCTGCTGTCTAGTCATGAAGTGGTACGCTAGCGCGCGAGCCCGCCACGCCAACTACCCACAAGGTAAAGCCGCGGCATGGACATTAACCGACCGCTCTTCTATCTAGCGCGCCAACAGGCGGGGAGCGGTGCCTTGAGAGAGATCACGGTATTCTCGGGCAGCGCGCATCCCGGCCTGGCGCGCGAGATCTGCGACGTCCTCGGCGTCGCGCTGTCGCCCACGCGCGTGCAGCGCTTCGCCAATGACTGCCTGGAAGTGCAGCTCCAGGCCAATTGTCGCGAGCGCGACGTGTTCATCGTGCAGACGCTCAGCCCGCCGGTGCAGGAGCATCTGGTCGAGCTCTTGCTGATGATCGACGCGGCGCGCGGCGCCTCGGCCTCGCGCATCACCGTCGTGCTGCCGCACTACGCCTACGCCCGCTCCGACAAGAAGGACATGCCGCGCGTCTCGATCGGCGGCAAGCTGGTGGCCGATCTGCTGGTGACCGCGGGCGCCAGCCGCGTGCTGGCGCTGGCGCTGCACTCGCCGCAGGTGCACGGCTTCTTCAACGTGCCGGTCGACCACCTGCACGCGCTGGGCGAGATCGCCCAGCACTTCCGCCGCTACGACCTCGCCAACGCCGTCGTGGTGGCGCCCGACCTCGGCTACGCCAAGGAGGCCAACGCCTTCGCGCGGCGTCTCGGCGTCGGCGTGGCGATGGCGGTGAAGAAGCGCTTCGAGAACGACAAAGTGGTGATCAGCGACATCATCGGCGAGGTGAAGGGCAGGGACGTCTTCGTCATTGACGACGAGATCGCCCGGGGCAGCACGCAGATCGAGCTGCTAAGCCACCTGCGCCGCGAAGGCGCGCGCACGGTGCGCATCGCCTGCACCCACGGCCTGTTCTCCGGCGGCGCGCTCGACCGGCTGTCGGCGCAGGACGACATCCTGGAGATCGTCAGCACCAACACCATCCCAGTGGTCGAGCCACAGCGCTACCCAAAGCTCACGGTGCTATCTATCGCGCCGGCGCTGGCCGAGGCGATGCGCAGGATTCATGCGGGTGAGTCGGTGAGCGAGTTGTTCCACGGGTAAGTTTGACCGAACGGTCGTCCGAGGGTCTCACTTGGCGGGCGCTCCGCTCGCGCATTGATGCGAAACCCTGCCGCTCGCAGACTCCAATCAAAAGACCACGGTCAAGCCGTCAAACCAAGCTTATCGAAGAACACGCTGTTTCGAGTGCGGGCGTCTTTCAGAAGCTTCGGGTAGGAGATGAACTCCACGTAGGCGTTGTGAGATCCCAAGAAGCCAATCAAACCTTCTCCGTCGGAAGTCTCGACTGTTGGAAAGGCTCGAATGGACCGCCGAAGGCTATCCGTAAGATCGGCGACAACGTAACAGTGGAAAGCAGTGCTATCCGGAATCTTTCCGAGAAATTTGCCGGTGATATCCGTCAGTTTCTTACCGGCACGAAGCTTCTCGATATAATCGAGCACTTGCGCCCACGGATTGTCATCTCCGCTGTAGTTGTCTCGTGCCGGCCTTTTAAACTCAATAAGGACGATCTTGTCTTTGATGCTGTCGCTTTGCCGCCATGCTCCACACGAGTCGTAGAAGAACGCTAAGTCCGGTTCCTTCTTGCTGTCAATGTCGGTGTAGGCCTTTAGCTCCTTGTCAGATGCGAAGAAGTCAAAGAAAGCAAGACGATCATCGAGAATCCAGAGATTGTGATCCTCTGCCTCTAGATAGCTAGACTCAGCCCGCATGGGGCAGACAAGCTTGTGCACTGCCTCCTCAAGATGGTGCTTCTCGGCGCCATCCTTAAAGCTTATTAGTCGATCGAGTACGTCAAGTAGTGACTTCCGTTTTACGACATAGTCAGCGAGAGTTCCTTTCTGCTCTGCCATCACATACTGATTGTACTCGGCAACTCTTTTCTCCACTTCTTCGGAGTGGCTTTGAGCTGTTAGTATCGCGTGCCGCATTCCCTCAAATCTATTGGTTCGCCGGAGGCGGTGACGGCTCATCTCAACATAGATTTGCTCTCGCGTGGTGCAGCTAGCAGGCAGGCTCGCCACAAAATCCTTTAATTCGTGCCTGAGGTAAATGAACTGCGGGTGGCTGTTTATGATGGCGGCCGCCCGCTCAGCCTTCTCGTCAAGGACTCGATCGATGTAAGGCTTCAGGTAATGCCTAACGCTTGTTAAAACAGCGCGCGTTATCGTGTCTGCGGCTTCCTCGGACCAAGTGAAGTCCATCCGCTCCTGATTTACATGGTCATCCAGGTATTCCCCTGATACCGAGGCGAGGTAAATTTGGTCATCACCTAAGCCCTGCAGGCCTAGCAGTGTATCTAGTGCTAGCTCCTTTACAGATCGTTCGTTCGCCGTAAAGAAAAGCCAATGGTGAGAACCGTCCTTTCTTAGGGCTTTGTCGCACTTCATATGCCGGATTGTGAACTCGGCTTCCGAACCATCTATATCCACTTTGACGGTGTCCTGCTCTTCGTGGCTGATCTTGCCATCAAAGTACGACAGTAGGTCTATCGTACTCTCGCCATCGAGTAGCGCGACCTTTGCTAAGGCTTTGGACACTAGAACAGGGAGGAAATGTGCCGCCACACTGTGAGCGAGGGCATTGGTCGTAGTGGGACACCGGCCAGAATAGTCTGCTTTGTAACCTCTCAATTGGATTTCAGTTCCACGGAGTACGCTCTCGGACGCATCCTCATCTTTGAGGTTTCGCACTTGGTCGCTCTTGGCTAAGACGAAGTCGAAGGAGCGACTCTTCGTGCGCCGCCCATCGGCGTACAGGCTTCGAACTTGAATAAGGTCGAAGACCTTCAACCAGCCCAGACGCCCGATACCCTTCCGACCCTTCTGGATGTGGTGATCCGAGTCTGGCGTTAGAAATGACTTGTAGTTTTCATCGTCGAAGCCAATCCCATTGTCCAGAATGCTGAAATCGCTCGGGGCGTTTGTTACTGGATCCCTTCGAATCAGTAGGCTCACTTCTCCCTTGGTCTTCGAGTCCTGTTGCCAGCGGTCGTGCACGGCATAGAAGCCGTTGCTCATAGCTTCAAAGATCGGCAGGAGAGCGGTCCGCTGGCTCGGCTTCAACGGCAGACGGCTGACTCGGCCGACAATGTCGCTTGAAAGATTAGGCATGGGAGAACCTTGAACTGGCAGGTCTAGACAAGGCCACCAAGCTTGCCTGTAGCCCCACTGGAACGCCAGTGACGATTGTTGTGGCCTTATAGGGGAAGCGGTTCAACGTGCGGGTTCCACCCCCGCCAAAAATGCTGTAACCCCAGCGCCTCTGGAGGTTCCGAGGCAGATGCTGGACAAGACGTACGACCCCAAGGATATCGAGGCCCGCCGTTACGCCGAGTGGGAGAGCACTGGCGTTTTCGCCGCACGGCCGGAGTCGGGCAGGCCGCCCTACACCATCGTCATCCCGCCGCCCAACGTCACCGGCTCCCTGCACATGGGCCACGCGCTCAACAACACGCTGCAGGACATATTGATTCGCTGGCGCCACATGAAGGGCGAGGACACGCTGTGGCAGCCCGGCACCGACCATGCCGGCATCGCCACCCAGATGGTGGTCACCCGCCAGCTCGAGGAGAAGGGCATCGGCCTGGCGCTGGGCCAGCAGCCCAAGAACCCGAATCAGCAGCTCCTCAATCGCGACGAGTTCCTCGCCCGCGTCTGGGAATGGAAGGCCGAGTCCGGCGGCACCATCACGCGCCAGCTGCGCCGGTTGGGCGCCTCGTGCGACTGGGGCCGCGAGCGCTTCACCATGGACGAGGGCCTGTCGGCGGCGGTGCTGAAGGTTTTCGTCGATCTCTACAAGCAGGGCCTGATCTACAAGGACAAGCGCCTGGTGAACTGGGATCCCAAGATGCTCACGGCGATCTCGGATCTCGAGGTCGAGCCGCGCGAGGTCAAGGGCAGCCTGTGGTACCTGCGCTATCCGATCGAGGGCGGCGCGCCGGACGAGTTCATCGTCGTCGCCACGACGCGGCCCGAGACCATGCTGGGCGACACCGGCATCGCCGTGCACCCCGACGATCCCAAATGGCGCGGGCTGATCGGGCGGCGCGCGATCCTGCCGGTGGCGGGACGCTCGATCCCGATCGTCGCCGACGAATACTCCGACCCGGAGAAAGGCTCGGGTGCGGTGAAGATCACGCCGGCGCACGACTTCAACGATTTCGAAGTCGGCCGCCGGCACAAGCTGCCCGAGATCAACGTGCTCGATCGTTTCGCGCGGCTGGTGCTCAAGGACAACGCGGAGTTCCTCGCCGGCCTGCCGGCGGACGCGGCCGCCGCCGTGGTCGAGAAGTATCACGGGCTGGACCGCTTCGAGGCGCGCAAGAAGATCGTCGCCGAACTCGAGGCGTTGGGCCTGGTCGATAAGATCGAGCCGCACACCCACAGCGTGCCCTATGGCGATCGCGGCGGCGTGCCGATCGAGCCGTTCCTGACCGAGCAGTGGTACGTCAACGCCGCCGAGATGGCCAAGGCGCCGATCAAGGCCGCGCGCGACGGCTCGGTGAAGTTCGTGCCGGAGCGCGGCCGCGACGAGTTCTTCCGCTGGATGGAGAACATCCAGCCCTGGTGCGTGTCGCGCCAGCTCTGGTGGGGCCACCAGATCCCGGCCTGGTACGACCAGCAGGGCAATATCTTCGTCGAGATGTCGGAGCCGGAGGCACGGGCCGCCGCGCGCGCCAAGCACGGCCGCGACGTCGAGCTGACGCGCGACCCCGACGTGCTCGATACCTGGTTCAGCTCGGCGCTGTGGCCATTCTCGACGCTCGGTTGGCCGCGGGAAACGCCAGAGCTGAAGAAGTACTACCCGACCAGCGTGCTGGTGACCGGCTGGGACATCCTGTTCTTCTGGGTCGCGCGCATGATGATGATGGGCCAGCACTTCATGAAGGAGGTGCCGTTCAGCACCGTCTACCTGCACGCGCTGGTGACCGACGAGCGCGGCCAGAAGATGTCGAAGTCCAAGGGCAACGTCATCGATCCGCTCGACCTGATCGACAAGTACGGCGCCGACGCGCTGCGCTTCACGCTCACCGCTCTGGCGGCGCAGGGTCGGCCGATCAAGCTGGCGCCGGCGCGCGTCGAGGGCTATCGCAACTTCGCCACCAAGCTGTGGAACGCCACGCGCTTCAGCCAGATGAACGGCGTGGCGGTGGTCGAGGGCTTCAAGCCGCAATCCGCGACGCAGACCTTGAGCAAATGGGTGCTGGGCGAGCTGGCGCGCTGCGGCGCCTCAGTCGACAAGGCGCTCGAGGAGTTCCGCTTCAACGAGGCGGCCACCGCGCTCTACGAGTTCATCTGGGGCACAGTGTGTGACTGGTATGTCGAGCTCGCCAAGCCGGTGTTCAGCGGCGACGACGAGGCGGCCAAGACCGAGACCCGCGCCGTCACCGGCTTCGTGCTGGCCGAGATCGTGAAGCTGCTGCATCCCATCATGCCGTTCATCACCGAGGAGCTGTGGGACAAGCTCGACCAGCGGGCGGCGAAGGGTACGCTGGTGACCCAACCCTGGTCGGTGCTGGCGCCCAGCATCGCCGACGCACAGGCCGACGCCGAGATGGGCTGGCTGGTGAGACTGATCACCGACATCCGCAGCGCGCGCAGCGAGGTCAACGTGCCGGCCGGCGCCAAGCTCAATCTTTTGGTTCGTGACGCCCACGCCGAAACCCGCGCGCGCCTCGACCGCCACCGCGCCGCGATCGAGCGCCTGGCGCGCGTCGAGACGATCCGGCTCGACACTCCGGCGCCGAAGGGCGCGCTGCAGATCGTGCTGGGCGAAGCGACCTACGCGTTGCCCGTCGCCGACGTCATCGACCTGAAAGCCGAACGCGCGCGCCTGGAGAAGGAAATCCGCAAGCTCGACGGCGAAGTCTCCAAGATCGACGCCAAGCTCGGCAACGCGCAGTTCATGTCCAAGGCGCCGGAAGACGTCGTCGCCGAACAACGCGAACGCCGCGACGACGCCGTCGCGACGACGGCCCGCTTGCGCCAAGCCATGGACCGCCTCGCGGGCTGATTCTTTTCCTCCCTCTCCCCGCAAGTGGGGAGAGGGAGTAACTACGCGAACCGCACGCCCAGCGATTCCAGCGCCTGCCAATAACCTGGGTACGTCTTCGCCGCGCAGTCGGGGTCGAGGATGGTGATGCCGGCGATCTTCAGCCCGGCGAGCGCGAAGCTCATGGCGATGCGGTGATCGGCGCGGGTGTCGATGCGGGCGGGCAGGGTCTGGCCGGCGAGTGATGGGTCGGACGCCACGAGCAGGTCGTCACCGTCCTCGCGGCCCAGGCCGGGGCGGATTGCCGACAGGCCGACCGCCAGCGCTGACACGCGGTCGCACTCCTTGACGCGCAGATTGGCGATGCCGGTGAAGCGGACCGGTGTGGCGTTGAACGCCGCCAGCACGGCGAGGGTGGGCACCGCGTCCTGCATCTGCGAGCCGTCGATCACCGCGGGCAGATGCGGGAAGGACCGGATCACCGACAGCGCCTGTGCGTCGGGCTGAGTGAAGGCGTCTGAGGGCACGCCGAGGTCGATCGCGCCGCCGGTCAAGACCTCGGCGGCACACAGATAGGTCGCAGCCGAGGCGTCGGGCTCGATCAGGTAATCGGTGGCGTGGTAGCCGCCGGGCTCGACGCGCCAGACGCCATCGCCGGTCTGCCTCGCCGTCGCGCCGAAAGCGGCCATCGCGGCGAGCGTCAGGTCGACATAGCCGCGCGCGCCGATCTCCTTGCCGACCAGCGCCACCTCGACCGGCTCGGCGGACAGCGGCGCCGCCATCAGCAGGGCGGAGACGTATTGGCTCGACAAGCCGGCATCGATCTCGACGCGGCCGCCGGGCATGCGGCCATGGCCGCGGATGGTGACCGGCGGGCAGTCGCTGGGCGCATGCGCGTCGACACCCAGCGAGCGCAGCGCGCTCACCAGCGGGCCGATCGGCCGCTTGCGCATGTGGTGATCGCCATCGACCACCACGGTGCCCTCGACGCTGGCCACGGCGGCGGTGAGGAAGCGTGTCGCGGTGCCGGCATTGCCGAGGAACAGCGGAGCGCTGGGCGCGCGCAGCCGGCCATCGCTGCTGACGGTGAAGCTGGTCTCGTCCGGCTCGGCGACGGCCACGCCCATCTCGCGTAGCGCCTCGGCCATGTAGCGCGTGTCGTCGCTCTTGAGCGCGCCGCTCAGCCTGGACGTGCCGTTGGCCAGCGCCGCCAGCAAGAGCGCGCGGTTGGTGATCGACTTCGATCCCGGTGGTGCCACGCGTCCGCGAAGCGGCGCTGCGGGCGGGATGACGGTCGTGGCGGTGCGTTTATCGGCGGCCATGGTCACAGAAACGAGAGGGGTCGGTCGATAGTTACCTGAGGAACAGAGTTCGGAACAGCGCTCAGTAGATTGGTCGTGCTTGGGGATCGCTTACCTGTTGAGTTGAAGGAGATTATGATGCCCTGGTACCCCGACAACGACAAAACGATGGAACTGAAAGGCCCGATGAAGGTCAAGACCGGCGCCAACACGCCGGTCCGCCGCATCGTCATCCATTCGGTCGGCTCGGCCGCCCCGGAGAACCCGAACCAGTCGGGAGCCTGCTGGAGCGCCTGGGTGATCGAGCAGCCCACCAAGATGGTGTCCGCGCATTTCTGCGTCGAGCGCGACGGCCGAATCACGCAGTTCGCCGACACCAACGACGTGACCTACGGCACCGGCTGGTGCACGGCGGGCTCGATTCATATCGAGAACGCCGGCAATCATCCGCTGCCGCTCACCAGGGACCAGCTCGACTACGGCGCGCGGCTGATCGGCTGGCTGGCCACGGTGCACCCGGACATCCGCCTGGAGGTCGAGGGCACCGGCGACAGCGACCCGGGCGATCCGACCAAGGCCTGCATCACCTGCCATCGCTTCATCCAGCAGGCCGCCAAGCGCGAGATCAAGGCTGGTCGTCTCAATCCCATGACCATCACCGACAAATCTTGCCCAGGCACTGGCATCATCGCGCAGTTGCCGGAGGTCGCATCGCGGGCCCTGCGCCAAAAGGCGTTGCGGGCGATGGGATTGACGGCGGAGCAAGATCCCGCTTTGCAGCGATGACCGGCTGAAGCGTTACGGTGTGCATCGACCGGGGTCGGACGATCCTGGTCGATGCCTAGCCGTCGGCGAAGTAGCGGCTCGGCGGCGCGCCGAGCGCGCGGCGGAACATCGCCGAGAAGGCGCTCACCGAATCGTAGCCGAGATCGAGCGCGATGCGCGTGATCGGTTGGCCGGCCGCGAGGCGCGCCATCGCGGCCAGCAGCCGCGCCTGCTGGCGCCAGTCGGCGAAGCTCAGGCCGGTCTCCTTCTGGAACAGGCGCGCGAGCGTGCGGCCCGAGGCGCCGGCCTCGCGTGCCCAGTCGTCGAGCGTGCGCGGATCGCCCGGCTCGGCGCGCAGCGCGCGGCAGACGCGCTCGAGCCTGGGATCGACCGGCATCTTGAGGTCGAGCGCGACCGAGGGCAGGGCGGCGATCTCGTCGAGCAACAGAGTCATCACCCGGCCCTCGGGCCCGGCCTCGTCGTAGAGCACCGGCAATTCGCAGGCGCGCAGGATCAGCTCGCGCAGCAGCGGCGACACCGCGATCACGCGCACCGCCGGCGGCAGCGCCTCGGTCTCCCTGTTTCTCACATAGAGCGTGCGCATCGACACCGCGCCGGACATGCGGATCTCGTGCGTGACATGCGCCGGCATCCACACCGCGCGCTGCGGCGGCACCACCCAGGTGCCGGCTTCGGTGGCGACGGTCATCACGCCGCGCGCGGCGAAGATCAGCTGCGCGCGCTCGTGATGATGCGGACGAATGTGGAAGCCGTCGGCGAAATCCTTGGCCATGGCCGCGACCGGGCGCGCGACGCGCTGGTAGTCGCAGGGATCGGTGGATTTCGAGCGGGATCGCGCCATGTCGGGAACGACGCGAGTCTAGAGCGGTTCGCGCAGAGGCGACAGGGGCGATGGGGTTGGACGATCCAGCCTTTCCCCAGCCGCAATCCGCGGCTAGTTTCCGGCCCCCTGCGCCTACCCGGCTCGAAAGGCTCTTCATGGTTTTCCGGTATCTGCTTGCCGCGTCCGTCCTGGGCGCGATGGTGATTGGCTCGCCTGCGATGGCGCAAACGGGAGATCGCCGAGCCTCCGCGATGTCCGGTGACGTGCGCTCCGATGCGCCGGAGATGCCGCAGGCCAAGGCGCCGGTGGCTGTATCCCCGTCGACTCGCCAGGGCGCATCGACCTCGGCTCCTGCGCCTCCAGCCGCCCCCGCGACGGTACAGGTCGGACCGCACACCAAGCCCGCCGTCGCGCGCATCGTCTCGACCGAGATGGGTGATCGCGGCTGCTACATGAGCATCATAGATGATCGCGGCGTGACGACGCAGGAGATCGCCGATTTCGATCTGTGCGCGCCGAACCCACCGCCCAAAGGCAGCCGCCTGGCGCTGACCTGGCGGGTCGAGCGGGTGCTGGCGGAGTCGTGCCAGGGCGACGTCAACTGCAAGAAGAGCGACATCGTGCCCATGATCGTCGGCGCGCGTCCCCTGAACTGACGCGCGGCGCTTTTGGGGCCGCGCCGCTCCAGCGGCGCTCATGACCGGCCCGACGATCTTGAAAGCCGCGCGGTAGCTCTATCCCCGCTGTCCTGATCGAGACAATTCTCGTCGGTTTCGCGCGTGCGCGACAGCGGCGGCGGGCGTAACCTGGGCAGGCCATCGGGAGTGAGCGCCTGTGAAGAACACGAGTCCGACCGCCCTGCTGCTGAATCTGGGCCACGCCATGGACCATTGGGTCCTGGTGATCTTCCTTTACACGGTGAGCGTGATCGCCGGCGTCTGGGGCACGGACTGGAAGGAGCTGACGCCCTACGCCTTCGGCTCGCTGTTCATGTTCGGCGCCGGCTCGATCGTCTCGGGGAAGCTGGGCGACCAGTGGGGCCGCCGGGCGATGATGATCATCTTCTTCGCCGGGCTGGGCGTCTCCAGCCTGGTCATCGCGCTCACCTCGACGCCCTGGCAGATCGGCATCGCCATGACCGTGATGGGTGCCTTCGCCTCGATCTACCACCCGGTCGGCATTCCCATGCTGGTGCAGAACGCCGAGAAGCCGGGCTTCACCATCGGCGTCAACGGCCTGGTCGGCAATCTCGGCATCGCCATCGGCGCCAGCGCCTCGGTATGGCTGGCGACGCGCTTCGGCTGGCAGATGGCCTATATCGTGCCCGCCGTGATCTGCCTCGCCGCCGCGGTCGCCTTCGCCGTGCTGGTGCCCAAGGAGACCGCCGCGCCGGCCAAGCGCAAGCCTAAGATGCTCGCGCTGCCGCCCTCGGTGATGGCCAAGGTCTTCATCATCATGACCTTGACGGCGATGAGCGGCAGCATCGTCTTCAGCTTCACCACCAATGGCAGCGGCGAGATGCTCAAGGCCGGCGTGGTGGCGCTGGCCCAGGATCCCTGGCTGCTCGGCGTCTCGGTCTTCATGATCTTCGCCGTGGGCTCGCTGGCGCAGCTCGTCGTCGGCGCGCTGATCGACCGCTATCCGCTCAAGCGCATCTACCTGCCGATCATCCTCTGCCAGATCCCGCTGTTCATCCTGGCCTCGCAGGTCAGCGGCTGGGCGCTGGTCGCGGTGGCTATCGGCTACATGATCTTCGTCTTCGGCGCGATCCCGTTCACCGACGCGATGATCGTGCGGTACATCGACGACAGGATGCGCTCGCGCGTGACCGGCACGCGGCTGGCGATCGGCTTCACCGGCAGCTCGCTGGTGACGGCGCTGCTCGGCCCGTCGGTCAAGGCGGCCGGCTTCCCGACCCTGCTGTTGTTGCTGGCCGGCGTGGCGACCTTCACCCTGATCGCGCTCAGCTTCCTGCCCGACGAGCGCGCGGCGATGGCCGCGCAGGTCAAGCCGGCGGAGTAGGTTTCGGCTATACTCCCGGGCGAGAGGCCTCGTTGGGGAGTTCCATGCCGTCCAGGTTCGTTCTCGGCACCGTCCTGCTGGGTACGCTTGTGCTGCCAGTTTCCGTCGCGGCGCAGAGTCCCGCGCCGCTGCCGTACGGCATGGTGAAGATCGGCGACCAGACGAAGCAGACCATTGGCACGGTCCAGCAGCTGCAGAACGGCGATCGCGCCTGCACCATGGTACTGAAGGATTCGCGCGGCAAAGAGTTCACCGAACTCGCCAACTTCGACTTCTGCGGCTGGAACATCATCGGCAAGCGCGTGACGCTCACCTACCGGATGGAAGAGGTCATGGCGGAATCCTGCCAGGGCAATCCGCGCTGCATGAAGAAGGACAAGGTGCCGCTGATCGTCGACGTGAAGGTCATGCGATGACCCAGCTGCGTATTCCCGCGATCTACATGCGCGGCGGCACCAGCAAGGGCGTGTTCTTCCACGAAAGCGCGTTGCCGCCGCCTGGTCCGGCGCGCGATCGGCTGCTGCTGCGGGTGATCGGCAGCCCCGATCCCTATGGCAAGCAGATCGACGGCATGGGGGCGGCCACGTCGAGCACCAGCAAGGTGGTGATCCTGTCGCGCTCGAGCCGCGCCGATTGCGACGTCGACTATCTCTTCGGCCAGGTGGCGATCGATCGGCCGGTGGTCGACTGGTCGGGCAATTGCGGCAATCTCACCGCCGCCGTCGGGCCGTTCGCGATCAGCGAGGGGCTGGTGAGCGCGCCGCGCGACGGCGTGGCGGTCGTGCGTATCTGGCAGGCCAATATCGCCAAGCGCATCATCGCGCATGTGCCGATGCGCGACGGCGCGGTGGTCGAGGAGGGTGATTTCGAGCTCGACGGCGTGACCTTCCCGGCGGCCGAGATCCGCATCGAGTTCCTCGAGCCCGGCGGCGGCGAGGATGACGAGGGCGGGCCGATGTTCCCCACCGGCCGTATCGTCGACCGGCTCGCCGTGGCGGGTATCGGCACTCTCGACGTGACATTGATCAACGCCGGCAATCCCACCATCTTCATCGATGCGGCGGCGCTCGGGCTGAAAGGCACGGAGCTGCAGGACGACGTGAACGGCGATGCCGCGTTGCTGGCGCGTTGCGAGGCAATCCGCGCCGCTGGAGCCGTGGCGATGCGCTTGGCCAAGACCGCCGAAGCCGCGACGCGCGAGCGGCCGCACACACCCAAGCTCGCCTTCGTGTCGGCGCCACAAGACTACGTCGCCTCGAGCGGCAAGCCCGTGTCGGCCAAGGACCTGCAGCTCTGCGCGCGCATCCTGTCGATGGGCAAGCTGCACCACGCCATGACCGGCACCGGCGCGGTGGCGCTGGCCGTCGCCGCCGCGATCCCCGGCACGATCGTCGCCCGCATGGTCGGCGGTCGCGCCCAGGGCGGCACCGTTCGCTTCGGCCATCCCTCGGGCACGCTTTCTGTCGGCGCCGAGGCGATCAAGCAGGGCGACGAATGGATCGTCACCAAGGCGGTCATGAGCCGCAGCGCGCGCCGCCTGATGGAGGGCTGGGTGCGCGTGCCGTCTGATGCGCTCGAAGACCACCGTGCGCTGGCGGCGGAGTAGGTGGCCGTCGCGCTGATCGCCCTCGACTGGGGCACGACATCGTTGCGTGGCTGGCTGATCGCGGTTGACGGCACGATCCTCGATCGACGCGCCGGCGGTCCGGGCATCCTCGCCGTGCGCGACACCGACTTCGCCGCCGCCCATCGGCGGTTCGTCGATGGCTGGCCGCTTTTGCCGACACTGGCCTCGGGCATGATCGGCAGCAAGCAGGGCTGGATCGAGGCGCCATACGTGAGCTGCCCCGGCGGCTTCGCCGACCTCGCGCCCGGCCTGCGCGCGACGCTCGATGGTGCGCTGCGCGTCGTGCCGGGCATCGCCTGGCAGGTACCTGGCCTCGCCCCCGACGTGATGCGCGGCGAGGAGACGCAGATCTTCGGCGCGCTCGAGTCGGATGATGCGTCGGGCTTGTTCATTCTGCCGGGCACCCACAGCAAGTGGGCGCGCGTGACGGCGGGGCGCATCGCCGCCTTCGCCACCTTCATGACCGGCGAGATCTTCGCCGTGCTGCGCCAGCATTCCATTCTCGGCCGGCTGATGGCTGCTGACGCCATGCCCGATCTCAACGCCGCCGCCTTCGAGGCTGGCGCCGAGGTCGGCCTCAATCACAGTGACGACCTGCTGCACCGCTTGTTCGCGGTGCGCACGCTCGGGCTGTTCGAGCGGCTCTCGGCGATCGACGCGCCGAGCTACCTCTCCGGCCTGCTGATCGGTGCCGAGATCGCTGCCGCACTGCAGCGCGAAGCGGTGGGCGGATCGCCGCCGACCCTGATCGGCGCCCGGCCGCTCTGCGCCGCCTATCAGCGTGTGCTGGCGGCGCAGGGCATCGCCGCGCGCATCGCCGGCGAGGACGTCACGCCGCGCGGCCTGTGGCGCATCGCGCGCGCCGCCGGCATGATCGGCTGACATGGCAACCGACATTCTTCGCGCCGCGCTGGCGAAATGCCCCCTGATCGCGATCCTGCGCGGCATCACGCCGGTGGAGGCGCCGGCGATCGGCGAAGCGCTGGTTGACGCGGGCTTTATCATCATCGAGGTGCCGCTGAACTCGCCGCGGCCGTTCGAGAGCATTGCACGGCTTGCCCAGGCGTATCCGCTTCATGTGATCGGCGCTGGCACGGTGATGACCCCGGCCGACGTCGATCGCGTCGCCGAGGCCGGCGGCCGGCTGATCGTGATGCCGCACGCCGATCTCGATATCGTGCGCCACGCCCGCGCACGCGGCCTGGCCTGCCTGCCGGGCATCGCCACGCCGACCGAGGGCTTCGCCGCGCTGAAGGCCGGGGCGCACGGGCTGAAGCTGTTTCCCGGCGAGATGCTGACGCCGCCGGTGCTCAAGGCGCTGCGCGCGGTGTTCCCGAAAGACACGCTGATGCTGCCGGTGGGCGGTGTCAGCGATCGCACCATGCCGGCCTATTGGGAGGCGGGCGCCGATGGCTTCGGCATAGGCTCCTCGCTCTACAAGTCCGACATGAGCATGGCGGAGATCGCCAAGCGGGCGAAGGTGCTGACCGCCGCGGCGCGGCTGCTCAAACGATAACCGACAGGAGGAATCCCATGATTCGCAGACGCAGTGTGCTGGCCGGCGCGGCCGGCTTCACCATCGTGGCGCCCCAGGCTGTGCGTGCGCAGTCGGGCCAGACGGTGCGCATCATCGTGCCCTATGTCCCCGGCGGCGCCACCGACGTCACGGCGCGCATCATGGCGGAGAAGCTGACGCCGATCCTCGGCCAGCAGGTCATCGTCGAGAACCGCGCGGGCGGCAACACCATCGTCGGCATGGACATCGTCGCCAAGTCCAAGCCCGACGGCACGACCCTGCTGTTGGGTACCACGACGCTCGCGACCAACGCGGCGCTCGGCTTCAAGCAGCCCTACGATCCGCTCAAGGACTTCGCGCCGATCTCGACCATCGTCGACATTCCGCTGTTCGGCGCCATGAATGTCGATCTGCCGATGAAGAACTACGCGCAGTTCGCGGAGTGGGTGAACAAGCAGCCGCAGCGCGTGCGCTACGCCACCTCTGGTATCGGCAATATGCCGCACCTGTGGGCCGAGCAGTTCCGCAACCACGCCAAGCTCAACCTCGAGAACGTCGCCTACAAGGGCGCCACCGACGCGCTGCGCGACGTGATGGGCGGGCATGTCCCGTGCATCTTCGATGTCATCCTGCCGACCGCGACCCATGTGAAGGCCGGCAAGATGACCGGCCTTCTGATCGCCGCGGATCGGCGCTCGCCGCTGGTGCCCGACGTGCCGACGGTGGGCGAGATCGGCCACAAGGGGATGGAGTCGGCGGTATTCTATGGCCTGGTGGCGCCGGCCGGGACGCCGCGCGCGACGATCGACCGACTGAACCAGGCGGTGGCCCAGATCATCAAGGATCCGGAGACCAGCAAGCGCTTCGTCGACCTTGGCTACATCATCACCGGCAGCACGCCCGAGGCCTACCAGGCGTTGCTGGTCAAGGAGACCGAACGCTGGACGCGCGTGGTCAAGGAGAACGGCATCAAGGTCGAGACCTGATCACTTGCTGTCGTCCCGAGCGGAGCGAGGATCTAGGAAGCCTTTGGATCCCTCGGTACGCTCGGGATGACAGAGGTTAACGCGGCAGCGAACTGTCACCATCACCCAGGTCGCGCTGCATCAGCACCGAGTCGACCCAGCGGCCGAACTTGAAGCCGACCGAGCGGATGGTGCCGATCTCGCGGAAGCCGAACTTGGCGTGCAGGCCGATCGAGGCGGCGTTGGCGCTGTCGCCGATCACGGCGATCATCTGGCGATAGCCCAGGGTCGTGCAGCGCTCGATCAGCACAGGCAGCAGCGCGGAGCCGATGCCACCGCGCCGCGCCTCCTGGTCGATATAGACCGAGTTCTCGACGGAAAAGCGGTAGGCCGGCCGCGGCCGGTAGGCGCTGACATACGCGTAGCCCAGCACGCGGCCCTCGGCCTCGGCGACGATGTAGGGGTAACCGGCGGCGAGGTAGCCAGCGCGCCGCTTGGTCATCTCCTGGAGCGACGGCGCTTCTTCCTCGAACGACGCCAGGCCGTGGCGCACGTGATAGCCGTAGATGGCGGTTATGGCGGGTAGGTCGTCGTCGCGCGAATCGCGCACGGTGAGCGGCGAAGTCATGCGCGACAGGGTGCCCGAAGCGCTTCTACTTGTCCAGACAAGTCAGGCTTGCGTCGGTGGAATCTCGCTCAACGAGAAGAACACCTGTCTTCCCGCCGCGCGGGCCAGCGCCACCATCTCGTCGGCGCCGGCCGAAGGGCCGCCGATGCGCAGGCAGCCATCGCACTTGGCGACCAGGCGGCGGGCCACGGGATGGAAGATCTCGTTGAACACCGCATCGCCGATGCCGGTCGAGCCGGCGTGCTCGATCAGCGGCAGGGCGTACCATTCGCCCAGCACCGGCAGGTGGCCGGCGCGAAACAGCTCAAGCGCTGCGTCCATCATGGCGCGCACATTGGCGGCGATCTTGAGCGGATCGTCGCCGGTGCCGGAGCGGTAGGGGCCGGCGACCAGGATCATCAGGGGCATGTCAGCGCGGTCCGGTGCGCAGCGGCGCCGACCATGATTCCGGCAGCTGGCCGACGAGACGCACCGTCGCCTGCATGGCGACGATGTAGCCGTAGGGTCCAAGGCCGGCGATCACCGCGGTGACCGCGCTCGACAGCTTGGAGTGGCGGTGCAGCTCGTCGCGCGCGTGGATGTTGGAGATGTGCACCTCGATGATCGGCCCCTCGAACATCTTCAGCGCGTCGTAGATGGCGATCGAGGTGAAGGAGTAGGCGGCCGGGTTGATGATGATCGCATCGGCCGTCTCACGTGCGGACTGGATCAGCTCGACGATCGCGCCCTCGTGGTTGGACTGGTGGCAGGCGAGCGATACGCCGAGCTGTTGCGCCAGCTCGCGGCAACTGGCCTCGATGGCGCCCAAGGTCGTCGTGCCGTAGATGTGCGGCTCGCGCACGCCGAGCATGTTGAGGTTCGGCCCGTTGATGATCATCAGCCGGCTCATCGCATTCTCCTTACTCTGTCGTCCTGAGCGCAGCGAAGGACCTCGCGGTGGTGCGATCGATCACGACGCCAGGTGATGAACGCGATACCGCGAGATCCTTCGCTTCGCTCAGGATGACGGTGGAACTTACACGCTCGCCACAGCTTCTAGCCTGGGTGAGCGCTCGGGTGGCAGGTTGGCGTAGAGATCGGCGATCAGGTCCTTCTTGCGCGCCTGCCAGGCCGGCTCGTGCCACAGATTGCGCCGTTGCAGCGGATCGTTGGCGCAATCGTAGAGTTCGCCGACCGAGCCGTCGCCGTCGTAGAGCGAGCTCTTCTCGTAGACGGTGCAGACCAGCCCGTCGCGATAGATCGTGCGCAAGTGCAGGCTGGTGCCTTTGAACTCGCTGTCCCATTCGGTGATGACGCGTTCGCGCTTCTGCGTCTCGGCCTGCGTCGCGCTCGCTGGCAACGGCTTGCCCTGCATCCACTGCGGCACGTCGAGGCCGGCGATGGCGCAGAAGGTCGGCGCGAGATCGAGCTGGCCGACCGGTTGATCGACGACGGCGGGCGCCACGCCCGTGCTCTTGGCCGGCTTCCAGATGAAGGGCAGGCGCATCAGCGCGTCGACGTGATAGGGCCCCTTGAACAGCAGGCCGAAATCGCCCTGCAGTTCGCCGTGATCAGTGGTGTAGAGCACGTCGGTGTCGTCGGCCCAGCCGCGCCTGACGATGGCGCCCCACACCCGCCCGCAGGCGTCGTCAATGAGCTCGTTCTCGACATGGGTGAGCGCGTTGATTTCGCGCAGCTGGTCGGCGCTGAGATTGGCCGGCACGAAGTCCGGCGGCGCCTCGAAGCAGGTCACCGTACGGCCCTCGTACCAGTCGCGCCAGTGCTTGGGCTTGTCGGCCATCATCGCCAGAGCCGCCGCGCGATCGGCCGGCCAGTTCGCCGGCAGCTTCTCGCGTCGCCAGGGATGGCGGCCAATCTCGGACTGCGGCGGATCCCAGGGATGATGCGGATCAGGGAAGCTCACCCAGCAGAACCAATCACTATCCTGAGGCAATGAATCCAGCCAGGCGATGGTGCGGTCGGCCACCCAGTCGGTGTGATAGAGGCGGCGATCGACCGGGTTGTGCTTGACTTGGATCGCGCCGGTATCGCCGCCGCCGGCCGAGTCCTGCTCCAGGCTGGGCAGCTTCAGCACGTTGTAGAAGCCGTCGACCGTCTGCGGGTGGTTCTTCGCCAGCCACTGCGGATAGTGCAGGGGGCCGCGCGCGCCGTGCGCGGCCAGCTCCATGTGGTCGAAGCCGCGATGGGGGCCGTGCTCGCCCAGCCGCCCCATGCGGTTCTCGTAGAAGCGCCCCTTGGGGTCGAGGAAAGGCTCGAAATGTGCCTTGCCGATCAGCGCCGTGCGATAGCCGGCTTTCTCCTTCAGATACGCCGCGACGCTGGGCGAATCCTCTGGCAGCGGCACGCCGTTCATCCACACGCCGTGCGTGCGGACATACTGCCCGGTGATCATCGTCGAGCGCGCCGGCATGCAGACTACCGCCTGCGCGTGGCCGCGCGTGAAGCGCATGCCCTCGGCCGCCCAGCGGTCGACAACCGGCGTGCGCGCCACCGTGCCACCATTGCAGCCCAGCGCGTCGTAGCGCTGCTGGTCGGTGGTGATGAACAGGATCTTGCGGCCCATGTCGGTTCCCCCCTGTTTCAATCACTACCTTCCCCCGCCTTGCGGGGGAAGGTGCCCGAAGGGCGGATGGGGGTGTGGGCATAGCGGTCAGTCACGGACGTGGAGTGGTCGCACCAACCACCCCCATCCGGCGCTTCGCGCCACCTTCCCCCCGCCAGCGGGGGAAGGTAGTCATCCCTGATCGCTTGCTTCGTCGGCAAGGTCCTCGAACGGCGCGCCGAAGAGGACATGCGCCATGGTCGGGACCTGAATGGCGCCGAGCTTCTTGTAAAAGGCCAGCGCGCGGGCGTTGGTCGGCTTGGCGACCCACCAGACGAAGACGTCGCCCTGCTTCTTCGCCTCGCGCATGACCGCGGCCATCAGCCGGCGCGCCACACCCTCGCCGCGCACGCTCTCCTCGACGATGATGTCGTTGAGATACAAGCCGCGCGCGGCGTTGGCGGTGTCGTAGCTGTCGTGGAACATCACATAGCCCACGACCTTGTTTGCGATCTCGGCGACCAGCACGCGCACACGCGGATCGTCGAACACCGCCTGGCGCATGGCCTGCGGCGTGAAGTTGCCCGTCGGCTCGTTGTCGTGCAGGCTGAGCGCGTGCGCCAGCGCGGTGACCGCGTCGGCGTCGTCCGGCCGAGCTGGCCTGATCGTGATGCGCTCAGAAGAAGTCAAGCGTCAGCCCGTCCTTTCGGTCGCGCACCAGCTCGTAGAGCGCCACGGCGGTGGCGTTGGACACGTTGAGGCTGGGCATCGAGCCGCGCATCGGCAGGCGCGCCAGCAGATCGCAATGCTCCAGGGTCAGCCGACGCAGGCCTTCGCCCTCGGCGCCCATGACCAGCACGATGCGCCCGTCATGCTTGGCGGCCGCCAGGCTCTGGTTGCCGCGCTCGTCCAGCCCGATGACCCAGAAACCGGCCTCCTTCAGCTCGCGCAGCGTGCGCGCGAGGTTGGTGGCGCGCATCAAGGGGATGCGTTCCAGCGCGCCTGATGCCGCCTTGGCCAAGGTGCCGGTCTCATCCGGCGCGTTGCGCTCGGTGACCAGCACACCGGCGGCGCCGAAGGCCTCGGCCGAGCGCAGGATGGCGCCGACATTGTGCGGGTCGGTGACCTGGTCGAGGGCCACGACCACGGCCTTCTCGCCGCCGCGCGCCAGGATGTCGTCGAGCGTCGGCTCGGGCAGGGCGCCGACCGCCGCCAGCAGGCCCTGATGCACCGCGCCGCCGGCGAGCGCGGCGGCGATGCGATCGCGCGTCACGATCTCGGGCTGCGGCAGGGCGCGGTCTTTCAGGTCGACCTTCGCCAGATCCTCCTGCAGGCGCTCGGCCGCCTCCGCCGTGGCCATCACGCGGAACACCCGGCGCTGCGGGTTGGCCAGCGCCGCCGCCACGGGGTGGCGGCCGAACAGCCAGACCTGGCCGCCGCCGGGCGCGCCGCCGCGCTCGCGTTCGAAGACGCGCGGTTCAGGGGCACGGGACGGCCGACGGCCGCCACGATCATGAGGACGATGAGCCATGGCCGCGCGCTATAGCCGCCACGGGCCGGCAACGCAAATGGCTGAAGTATCTTCCCCCGGAGGGAGAAGGGAAGAGTTACACCGCGACATCGACGATCACCGGCACATGGTCGCTCAGCCCGGCGCCGCACCACGGCTCGAAGGCGCCGATATCGAGCGTGGTGATTCGGCCGACCCAGGTCTCGGGCAGGAAGACGTAGTCGATGTGGTAGGTCGGCCCGTCGTGCGTGCGGTCGCGCCAGTAGATCGTAGGCGTGGACTCCTGGCCATGCGCCTCGCCGCGTACGGCGTGGTAGGCGCTGACCAGGCCCAGCTCGGCCATCAGCCTTACCGTCGTCGCGTGATTGCCGCGCCAGCCGGGCTTGTCCCAGATCACGTTGTGATTGAGGTCGCCGGCGATGATCGCCGGCCGCTCGGTCAGCAGGTCGCGATAGCGGCTGAGCGCGCGGCGCAGCGGACCCAGCCGGTACTTGCGCAGGCCGCCCGAATTCACCCAGGCGGCGAGCAGCGTGAAGCGCACCGGTCCCTCGACACGCACCGGGGCGAGGTAGCGCAGATTGGCGTCGTAGGTGTCGCAAAGCCGCGCGCTGTAGCCGTTGAAGGCCAGCACCGCGAGGCCCTTGTGCGGGTTGCGGCCGATCCACACTGGATCATCAGGCAACCAATCGCGGCTCGAGCGCTGGCGCAGCAAATCGGGCCGGGCGCATTCGCTGATCACGGCGATGTCCGGCCGCAGGTCGAGCAGCGCGCCGACCTTGCGCTCCAGCGCCATGTTGCAGTTCCATGCGACGATCCGCATCATCGGCAGAAGACCCGATGCGGGAAGGGGAGTCACCAGTCATGTCCAATGGCCTGCCGGCGCGCGAGGCGCTGACAATTCTGTTCGCCCATGTGGCGTATCGCATGGGTGACCGCTTCGCGGCGCGCGGCACCAACGTGAAGTTCGTCGAAGTGCGCACCCGCGAGGATTACGAGGCGGCGATTCCCAACGCCGACGTTGTCGTCGCGTCGGGTATGTGGCGCAACGATCTGCTGCCCAAGGCAGGGAAGCTGCGCTTCATCCAATCGATCAGCGCCGGTGTCGACCAGTACGACAAGGATGCGCTCAGGGCCAAAGGCGTGCGGCTGGCCAGCGCCCAGGGTTCGAATGAGCGCGCCGTGGCCGAGCATGCCATCGCGCTGATCCTCGCCATGTCGCGCCAGCTCCATCTCGGCCGCGACAACCAGCGCGCCAAGACCTGGCGCGGCATGATCGGCGATCTTTCCAAGCGCGAGGACGAGCTGGGTGGCAAGACGCTGGTGATCGTCGGCATGGGCCGAATCGGCAGCCGGCTGGCGACGCTCGCCAAGGCTTTCGACATGCATGTCATCGGCACCAAGCGCGATCCGTCGAAAGGCGCCGCGGCGGCGCACGAGGTGGTGGCCGACGGCAAGCTGCTCGATGTCCTGCCGCGCGCCGACTACGTGGCGCTGACCTGCCCGCTGACGCCGCAGACCGAGAAGCTGATCAACGCGGCGGCGCTCAAGGCGATGAAGCCCTCTGCTTTCCTGATCAACGTCGCGCGCGGCAAGGTGGTCGACGAGCCGGCGCTGATCGCGGCGCTCAACGCCGGCCAGATCGCCGGCGCCGGACTCGACGTCACCGTCGAGGAACCGCTGGCCGAAGCCTCGCCGCTGTGGACCATGCCGCAGGTCCTGGTGACGCCACACACCGCCGGGGAAACGCGCAAGTACGAGGACAACGTGCTCGACCTGCTGATGGAAAACCTCGACCGGCTCTATCGCGGTGAAACCAACCTGAAGAACCAGATTGTTTAGGGTTCGTACAATTGCGTTCCCCCGCTGGCGGGGGAAGGTGGCAGCGCAAAGCGCTGGCGGATGGGGGTGGCTTGCGCGGCAGACGGGGTTTTCCAAAGGAATCCCGTTCGTCTTCGACAGCTACCCCCATCCGGCGCTTCGCGCCACCTTCCCCCGCCAGCGAGGGAAGGTAGGTGGCCGTGGCTCGTTGGTCTCTTCTTGATTTGCGCGAACGCCGCTTTCGCCCAAGCGCCGAAGCCAACGCTTGTGTGGGAACAGACGCTCGACATCGGGCCGCCGGCCTGGTGGTACGCGCGCTTCACGACCGGCGGTCGGTTGCTGCACGAGGCCAAGTCCCGACGCTTTCCCGACCAGGTCGAAGATGCCTGGGGCAATGCCGATGGCGGCTACACGCTGCTCATGGTCGATACCGAGGGCGGCCGCGAGCATGTGACCGTCAGGCGCTTCGGTCCCGACAGCAAACAGGTTTCGCGTCGGGAGCTGCGGGATCTTCAGCAGAGCTATCCCTGCGCCGTGTTGGTCGGCGAGACGCGGCACATGCGACCACAGCGGGAAGAGGTCAGGACACTAGGGCGGGTATCGGCGGCCGAACGCGACATCCTGGCCATGCACGAGGTCGGACGCGGCATCATCAAGCGGATCGAGCTCAATGCACCGTGCGGCGACATGAAGCGCATCGGCGGTTCGATCGTCATCGCGCTGGTGAAGCCGACCGCTGGTGGTAGCCAGACGAACCGCCTGCTGGGCATGAATACCGCCGGCGATGTGCGCTGGACCCTCCATGTCGACGCGCCTGATCTGCGCATGGCGCCGATGCCCGATGGTGGCGTCGCCTTCATGCGAATCGAAGCTGGCACGGTCGCGCGCCTCGCGCGATATCAGGCGCCCTGAGGGATGATCCAGGCGGCCATCGGGCTCTGCCGCCCAAAGTCGTGTGGGAACGCCCGATCGAGCTGTCGTCGGTCGAACGTGGCCGCCGTGCAACGACGGCAGAGCCCTCGTGCGGCGCGAGATCGAGGAGCAGGGCAAGCCATCGCGGCTTGTCCTGACCCGGTACGCGCCGCCGTAGCCGCTACTTGTTGTCGAAGCTCCAGGCCACGACGTCGCGACTGCCCGAATACATACGCAGTGGCGCATCGCGCACGCTGTCCTGGGGCAGCACGGCTTCAAGCAACGCCTGGCCGTGGGACGACGGGGCGGGGCTCGCCACGGTCGCTACTGTCGTCGAGGGCGCGGCGGTCGAAGCCAGCACGGCCGACATTGCGCGCACCTGCGCCTCGCTAACCATTTCCAGTGTGCGCAGGCCCATCAGCATCGACGTCGAGAAGCCGACGTACCAGGCGTCGAGCCCGGCACGGAGGAAAGAGTTGTCGCTGACCGATGGGTCGAATTGGGTGGTCATCATGGGGGTGCCTTTGGATGGATAACCCCGGGGTAACGCATTCAAAGGCGATATGTTGCGCCGCAGCAAGATTCTTCTGAACTTCAGGAACCATCTACCATTTCTCGATGATGCGGTGCCGTATGGCCGCGCATTCCGCGTGATCACGGCCAACACGCCCGCCGCCGAAGCCTGGGTGCTGCGACAGGCACGTCAGCGGCGCGGCCAAGTCGGCGACGCCGCGTTCACCATCCTCACAGACTTGCGGCGATCGCCGACGCCCTTGACGCGGCCTGAAGCGTGGCCCGCCGCTCGCCGTTGAGACGCAGCCAAGGCAGGCGTTAAAGAAGGGCGCGGGCAACGCGCCGAAATGACGAATGCCCGGCGGTCTGTTCGAAGTTTTCTCCTGCGCTTCCTTTACCGATTACGCGCGGTAGCGCGTCGCACGCGATTGTCGGGAACGTTGCGGATCGGCGGGGCGTTCAACGCTGAGCGACCTCACCTCAGAGCGCGGAGACGACCATGAATGCTCGCACCGATACAGCCGGCAAGATCCAGAACGGCAAGAGCGATCTCGACAAGATCACCGACGCGATCGAGGACACCGCGGTCACCGCCCGGGATACCGCGCGAACCGCCGTCGACAAAGGGCGTGAAGTTCTGGACCAGGGACGCGAAGCGGTCTCCGGATTCAGCGATACCGCGCAGGAGTACGTGTCGCGCAACGCCGAGAGCGCCTATCGCGGCGCGCGCGACATGGCGGAACTGGCCGGCAAGGACACAGCGCGGTTTGTCCGCGAACGTCCGCTATCGGCCCTGGCCATCGCGGTTGGCGTCGGCGTCATCGGCGGGCTCCTTCTGAGCCGCCGCCGTCACTAGCCCAGCGCATGTCAAACCGCGATCCCTGGCTGCGTTTCGGCATGGACGCCTGGCGTCTGGGCCAGGAGGCATCGTTGGTCATCGGCCTGCGGGCCATGACCCTCGCCGCCGGTGGCCCGGCCGCCCAGGTCGAGGCGTACCGCATGCTGGCGGAGAAGCTCGATACGGGATTGGCCCTGCAACTGCAGTTGCTGAGTGGCGCCCTGGGCACGACCCCGGCGATCGCCGGGCGCCGGGCCGTGGCCAAGTTACGGCGCAAGGTCCGGGCCAATCGCACGCGCCTTTCGAAACCCTGAGGTATCGAAAAGGGCACGCGATGGCGGTCATGATCTACTATGTCGTCGACGATGGGTTCGGTCGTTGGCGCGTACGCCGCAACGAGGCCGATTTCGCAGATTCGTGCCGTGATCGGGACGACGCCGTGATGACCGCCCGCCGCTACGCCGCCCGCGATCATCGCAACGGCCACGACGCGCAGGTCCGAATCCAGGTCGGGCTCGGTTTTGAGGTGGACTGGCGCCATGGCCAGCCTGTCGTGCAGGACCCGCCTTCAGCGTCCCGTACCTGACCTGTCAATCGCGAAGTCGTCATGCCAGCGCTCGCGCCGGCCGGCGATCAGGCGTGCGATCAGCCGCGACGCGAGGAAGCTGAAAGTGATGCCGTTGCCGCCATAGCCATAGGCGGCGAAGACACGGTCGCGGCCGGGCACCGCGCCGATCAGTGGCAATCCATCTTCCGTCTCACCGAAGGTCCCCGACCAGACGTAGTCCGCCTGGGCATTCGCAGCGGGGCACAGCGTTGCCAGCTTGGCGCGTATGATGTTGGCTTTCGCCGGCATGGCGGCGTCGCGCTCCGCGGGCTCGCTGATCGCCGCGTCGTCCTCGCCGCCGATGATGATGCGGTTGTCGGCCGTGGTACGGAGATAGGAATAGGCCTCCGACGCCTCCCAGATCAGCAAGCCGTCGCGCCACAGCGCTGCGGGTTCCTGCGGCGGCGTCGCGATCGCCCAACTTGATGACGTGCGGTGCAGGCTGCTCTTGATAAACTCCGGCATGACGTAGCCCGTGGCGAGCACGACGTGCCCGGCCTCGATGGTGCGGCCGTTGTCGAGCGTCACGTGAACCGCTGCGGGTGAATTCTCGTAGGTGACAGCCTGGGCGTCGAACAGTCTCGCGCCGTCGGCGACGGCGCTCGACATCAGGGCGTGTGCCAGCAGCAACGGATCGGCGTCGGCCGACCCTGGCGCGTGGATGGCGCCGACGCGATCGAAGCCAAAGCCACCCAGCAGCGCCCGGAAATCCAGATACTCTCCAGGCAGGTTCGCGCGGTCGCGCAGGCTGTGCTCGGCCAGCAGCGTGCGCTCGCTGGTTTCCGGACCGGCAAGGTAGAGCGAGCCACGCGCGCGAAAGGCACAAGCCAGATTCAACGTCGACACCAGCGATATCAGCCCGCTCACCGCTTGCAGGCTGCGCCGGTAGATGCCGGCGGCGCGCTCGAAACCATAGCGATCCGAGAGCTCCGACAGCGGGCTGTCGATTTCCCACAGCAGCATGGCGGTGCTCGCGGCCGTGCTGCCGAAGCCCGGCCGTTCACGATCGATGACACAGACATCGTGGCCGAGGGCCCTGAGATGCTGGGCGGTCAGCGCGCCGGTAATGCCGGCGCCGACGACCAGCACCCCGCAGCGCATGTCCTGCTCGAGCGCGAGACGCGCGGGCCTGCCACGCCGGGCGAGCCATGGCGCGCGTCCACCGCGCAGGTCGTCCTGCACGGTGCTGTCGGGTTCAAGCATGGCTGCCCCTGGATGCGGCGAGACGCGGACGGCGATACAACGCAGGACCCGCCGTAAGGTTGTCGCGCACCGGCGTCACGTCGAAGCGACCTCAGGCGAACAGTAGCTCTGGTAAGTCCCACTGACCTATTGCCCGCGTGACTCGGTTGTGATGCCGCGCGAGACTCGCCGCGAGCCGGGCGCGATCGTGACCCCGGCGTGTCAGTGGGAGGACCAGCATGCAGTTCGGGTACTTCACCATGCCGTCGCATCCGCCGGAGCGACCGCTCGCGGCCGGGCACGAGTGGGATCTCCAGGTGATCCGTTGGCTCGACGAGCTCGGCTTCGCCGAGTGCTGGATCGGTGAGCATCACACCGCGCCGTGGGAACCGCATCCCTCGCCTGATCTGCTGGTGGCGCAGGGTCTGATGCAGACCAAGAACATCAGGCTGGGGCCGGGCGGCTTCCTGCTGCCCTATCATCACCCGGCGGAACTCGCCAACCGCGTCGCCATGCTCGATCACATCTCGGGCGGCCGGCTGAATTTCGGCATCGCCGCCTCGGGCCTGCCGAGCGACTGGACGATGTTCAATGTCGACGGCATGTCCGGCGTCAATCGCGAGATGACGCGCGAGGCGCTCGAGATCATCCTGAAGATGTGGAGCGCCAAGGAGCCGTTCGACTACAAGGGCAAATTCTGGCACGTCACCTCGCCGGAGACGATGTTCGGCTTCCTCAAGCACCACATCAAGCCGCTGCAGACCCCGCATCCGCCGATCGGCGTTGCCGGTCTCAGCAAGGGCTCCGACACGCTGAAGCTCGCCGGCGAGAAGGGCTATCTGCCGATGAGCCTGAATCTCAGTCCCGCCTATGTCAGCAGCCACTGGGAGGCGGTGGAGATCGGCGCCGCCAGGGGCGGGCGCGTCGCCGATCGCGGCGAGTGGCGCATGGTGCGCGAGGTGTTCGTGGCGGATACCGACGCCGAGGCGATGCGGCTGTCGGTCGGCTCGATGATGGGCCGCATGATGCGCGAGTACTTCCTGCCGTTGCTCGGGCAGTTCGGCTTCCTGGAATACCTCAAGGTCGACACGAACCACGCCGATTCCGACGTCACGCCGGAATACTGCGCCAAGCACAACTGGATCGTCGGTTCGCCCAAGACCGTGATCGAGAAGATCGAGAAGGTCTACGACGAGGTCGGCGGCTTCGGCCAGCTGCTGGTCTTCGGCTTCGACTACGTCGAGAACCCCAAGGCTTGGCACCGCTCGCTCGAGCTGCTGTCGAAGGAGGTGATGCCGAAGGTGCAGCACCTCAAGCCCAAGCGCATGGCGAAGGCGGCGGAGTAGGGCGTCAATCGCTGGGCGAAACTGAAGCAATCGGCCGACCGGGGTGGGCCGGCCGATTGCCTCAAGTTAAAGCAGAATCTCAGCTTTAACGCTAGGCGAGGATGTAAATATAGTGTATTGATATAACTATATTTACTCTGATTTTCACCCCCATGGAACTGAAACCCATAAGCCGCCCGACCAGGGTCTTTGTCTCCGAGCTCGTGCCTGACGTGTCGATCGTCATGCCGTGCCTTAACGAAGTGCAGAGCCTGCCCCACTGCATCGCCAATGCACGCGATGCGCTGGTCTTGATCGAGCAGAAATATGGGCTTAGCGGCGAAATCGTCATCGCCGACAACGGCTCGACCGACGGCAGCCAGGCGCTGGCGGAAAGCCTTGGCGCGCGTGTCGTCGTCGTGCCCGCCAAGGGTTACGGCGCGGCCCTGATCGGCGGCTTCGGTGCGGCCTACGGCCGGTACCTTGTCATGGGCGATGCCGACGGCAGCTATGATTTCACCGACGGCGTCGCGATGATCGGCCGGCTGATGGACGGCGCGGATGTCTGCATGGGCTCGCGCTTCGCCGGCGGGATCGCGCCCGGCGCGATGCCGTGGAAGAACCGCTATATCGGCAACCCGGTGCTGACCGGCATCCTCAACCTGCTGTTCAAATCAGGCATCGACGACGCTCATTGCGGATTGCGGGCGCTGACCAAGGACGCGTTCCTCGCGTTGGGCCTGCGCGGCAGTGGCATGGAATTCGCCAGCGAGATGGTCATCAAGGCCAGCCTGAAGCGGCTTCGCATCGACGAAGTGCCCGCCAAGCTCCGGCCCGACCTGCGCCAGCGCCCGCCGCATCTGCGCCCCTGGCGCGATGGCTGGCGGCATCTGCGCTATCTGCTGATGCTGAGCCCGACCTGGCTTTTCGGTCTGCCGGCGGCGCTGGCGATGATCACGGGACTGGCGATTCTGTGCGCCTCGGTCCTCTATTCCTCTGGCGTGCTAGGGGGGACGCGGCCGTTCGGTGCGGGCTGGGCGATCATCGCAGGCTTCCTGCTTACCTGCGGGCACCTCTCGGCCATCATTGCCCTGGCAACACATCTCCATGGTGTGCGTGCCGGCTACCGCACCCTGCGGCCGGTCCTGTGGCGCTACGGCCATTGGCTGACGCTGGAAGCGGCGCTGATTTCAGGCGGCATCCTCATTCTGGGATCGTTTCTGGTGATCGCGGGCATCGGCATCTACTGGACGTCGCACGGCTTCCTGGCCTTGCCGTCCACCCTGCCTCTCGTCTGCGCCGTCGTGATGGGCGCCATCGGCATGCAGACGATTGTCGGCGGTTTCTTGATGGCCATCATGGCGGGGCACGAGGCAAATCTGGTGCCGAGGTTGAGTGGTCAGCCGCCCGCCCCGTTGCCAAGCTCCGGGCTGGCCGGTCATCTCATCAGCTATACCGGCGTTTCCGGTGTTTGCCTGGTGCTCCACAACCTGTGGATGATCGTGACTGACGCCTTTGGCATGATGCTGCCGCTGGCAGTCCTGTCATCCTTCGTGGTGGTTGGGGTCGTCAGCTATACGCTGCACAGCCGCATCAGTTTTCGTAAGGAGATGAGCCTTAAGGGCTTTCTGCTTTATAGTCTGACCACGTCCGCGAATATTCCCTTTCAGATGGCGATCATCTGGTTCTGGAGCGAACCCGTTGGATTGTCGATGTACTGGGCCGCTCCCGTCTCGTCAGTCTGCATGATCTTCGTCAACTACGTGCTGAGTCACCTGGCAATCGGCCGCCCGTCACACGTGCGGGGACGATGAAGACGGCGGGTTAGAACGGGACCGGGCTTCACGCCGCGTGGCCCGGTCGCCGAGCGAGCGGCGCGACTTGATCATGTCGCTCTTACCAACGAACTTGCTTTCTCTTCGGCCATGGCGAAGCCGTGCTCGGCCTGCTGGCGGGCTCGTCGGTCTTCCGATCTTGTCTTTCGAGCCGGGTACCGTAGTTTGAGCCCATCATCCTTTTCCAGTGCGCATGGCTAACCTTTCCAAAATCCGCATCGCCGCTATCGGCCTCGGCTGGGTCAGCCAGCATCGGCATCTGCCCTCCATCCGCCGCAACCCGGCTTTCGAACTTGCCGGCGTCATCGACCGCCATCCGGGCCATGCCGCCGCCGTCGCGAAGAAATTTGGGCTTAAGCATCATGCCGAAACAGCCGACCTCAAGCAGGTTCCGTGGCTGAATGAAATCGACGCGCTCGTTATCGGCTCAGCGCCCATGTCGCATGCCGTGCTGGCCAACGAGGCGCTGGCCCTGGGCAAGCATGTGCTGACCGAAAAGCCCTTCTGCATGAATCTCGCCGAGGGCGAGTCGATGGTGAACGCGGCCAGGCAGGCGAAGCGCATCCTTGCCATCGTCCATAACTTCCAGTTCTCGAAAGCGGCAAGGAAGCTCGAGCGCGATATTGCCGCGGGCAGGATCGGCCCGATCAGGCGCATCGCCGCTGTGCAACTCGGCAATCCAAGCCGTCGCCTGCCGACGTGGTATCCGGAACTGCCGCTTGGCCTGTTCTACGATGAAAGTCCGCATTTCTTCTACATGCTGCGCAAATTCGCCGGCAGCGAGATGCGCCTCGTCTCTGGCCATTCGCTGAAGGGGAGCGCATTAAAGCATCATACCGGATCGACACCCGCCGCGGTGTCGCTCTCTTACCGCACCGTGAGCGGCCTGCCCGTCACCATCGACTGCAATTTCGAAAGCCCTGTCAGCGAATGGTACCTCACCGTCCATGGCGAGAACGCGCTCGGCATCGTCGATATCTTTCGCGATATCTATATCCGCCTGCCGAATGACCGCGAACATAGCTCGTCGCAGATCATCCGCAGCAGCGCCTTGGCGACGCTCCAGCATTGGTGGCAGCATGTGCCGAATGGCATCCAGTATCTCGCGGGGCGCCTCGACTACGGCAATGACGAGATCTTCGCACGTTTCGCGCACGCCATTCAGACATCCACGCCGCCGCAGGGCATCAGCGCGGAAGACGCGCTGAGCGTCCTCAAGATGCAGCACGAAGCGATCGCGGCGGCGAACGCCGCCGTTTACTGATGACCACCCGTTGACTGGCACCACTTCGCGGCTAGATGGGATGCGCTTTTTCTGCGTCACACATTTCTTCGAAGGTCATGGCGGCGGGATCGAGCGGGTTGCCGGACATCTCAATCGCCACATCGCCGACGCGGGCCATGACGTTTGCTGGGCGGCAAGCGCGGCCGATGCCGCGCCCAGCAGCCCTCGTCTCGCGACCTTGCCTTTGCGTTGCGTCGATCCGCTGGAGCGGCTGACCGGCCTGCCGATGCCGCTTCCGTTGCCGTCCGCGTGGGGCGCGCTGCGGCGGGCTGTCAGGCAGGCCGATATCGTCGTCATTCATGACGCGCTTTATGTCACATCGATCCTGGTGATGCTGTCCGCCGCCATGGCGGGCAAGCCCGTCATCCTGATCCAGCACATAGCGGGGATCGAGTTTGCCCATCCGGTCATGCGGGCACTGATGTGGCTTGCCAATCTTCTCGTCACCCGACCGATGCTGCGCAGGGCGAGTCAGGTGGTGTTCATCAGCGACACCGTACGCACGGCGTTCGCGCATGTCAGGATGAAGCGTGCCGCCCGTCTGCTGTTCAATGGCGTCGATGGCGCGATCTTCCATGCCGGATCAGGTGACGACCGGGCGGCTGCGCGCCACAGGCATGGCTTGTCGGTCGAACGCAAGCTGGTGGTATTTGTCGGCCGCTTCGTCGAGAAGAAGGGCATGAGGATCCTGCGCGAGGTCGCCCGGCGTCTTCCCCACGTAGACTTTGCTCTTGTAGGAACGGGACCGGTCGATCCCCGACGTTGGGAACTCCCCAACGTCCATGTTCTCGGCGTCCAGACGCCGATGATTGTCGCCGACCTGTACCGGGCCGCCGACCTCCTGGTACTGCCGAGCGTAGGGGAAGGCTACCCGCTGGTCATACAGGAGGCGATGGCGTGCGGGTTGCCGGTTGTCTGCGGAGCGGGGAGCGCGAAGGCTGATCCGGCCGCGTCGCGTTGGCTGCGCGGCGTCGACGTCGATCTGGGCGATGTGGAGCGGTCCGCTTCGGGCGTTGCCGAGGCAATAGAGGGTCTCGCGCCGGACGACGATCAGCGGCGGCAGATGCAGGCTTACGCGGCCGCGGCCTATAGCTGGCCCGGCATGGCCGCGGCCATTGTCGAGATATCGCGAAGAATCATCACAGAACGCTGACTCGGCACCCCGCGGCGCGAAGCGCGTCCGGCAAGCCGGCATTGTGTTGCGTCGCAGGATCCGATGTCGGGATCCCGAAGATGGCGGAGGCTTCAGCAAGCGCCTGAGCGCTGACGATCACGACGCTCGGTTGGGCACGACAGAGCTGACGGATGAGGTGTTCGTTCACGTTCTCGGTGATCAGGCGGACGGGCCGATTGGAGAGATCCGGTCGGTTGATCACAAGGTCGTGCGCGAAGTGCGTGCCTTTCTCGCTGATGAAGGCGAAATCGGCCTTGGTTTTGTCGATTGCCTGGCTGGCACGCGCATAGGGCGCGAACAGGCCGTGCGCCATCCACGCCTGAAGCGGCAACAGGACGACGATTCCCGCCACGGTCGTCCGCACGATCAGCGTCCGTAGGACTCTCTGGATCCGGGCGCGTTCCACCCAGCCGTAGATGGCGAGCAGGATGAGGCTGCCAATCACGCCATGCAGATAGCGATAGCCGAAGCCGTGCCCCTGGTATGGCAGGATGACGAGCATGACGCCGATCGTCAGCATCGCGCCGTATGCCAGCGCAGCCGGCAATCCCCCCCGCTTGATGGCGGGAACGGATGCGATCACCAAAGGCAGCAGCAGAATGTGCTGCCAAGACAGGAAGCGCAGCAGGTTCAGCGTCATGACGAGCAGCCCGTCCGCCCGCCAATCGCGCAGCGTGTCGATCAGGCGCGTGAAATAGTCCACGCCGCTCGTCGGCACGACACTTTCCGGTCCAACGACGAGCGTCTGCATCCATTTCGGCCAGAGCAGCCAAAAGATACAGATGGCGCCGTAGCCAGCCGCGAAGAATGCCGCGCGCTGCCATTTCCGCTCCAGCAGAAGCAAGGCCAGCACGGGGGCGACGAAGAGCGGATGGAAGAGCGGCTGATGCAGTCCGGTGGCGATAAACCCGATACCGAGCGCCGCCGTATCCGTCATTCGCCGCTGCTGGAGAAACAGCCACAGCCACACCAGGTTGAGGGCCAGATGCGCGCTCATGGCGTAGGTGGTCATTCCGATGAAAACGATCTGGCCCGATCCCACATACAACATCAGAGCGAGCAGCGGCGCCTCGCGGTTGCCGGGCCACAGGTGTCGTGCGCAGCCATGAAGCGCGATCGCCCCGATGCCGACGAGCAAGGGGCCTGTCAGCGCCATATCGGCGACTTTGCCGACGATGGCGTGCAACGCCGCGTTCATCGGAAGGTAGGATGAAGCCCACGCCGACGGATTCTGTATGGGCAGCATGAACCAGGTGTTGAGAGCGTCGGCGTATCGCACCCACTCAGCGGGCAACGGCGCGACCAGCCTGCCACTCGCGAGAATGCGCGCGTCGAACAGAACCATCTGCTCATCGCGGGTCAGGGAGTAGCCCGCAAGCAGCCAACGGTGCCCGGCATAGCAGACGACACAAAGCGCCAGCGCTGTGGCGACGGCTCTCCACCGCGGCGATAGGACGATGGGATCCCGCCCGCGGATGTTCCACGCCGAAACCATGGCAATCGCGGCCGCCACGACCAGCAGCCAGCGGTCCTGTCGAGAGAGATAGGACATAGCGAGGTTTTCAAACGACGCCCCGAGATAGGAGATCAGGAGCGCCGTCGCACAGACCGCGAGGGGGATGTATGTCATCAGCCGTATGTCGTGGGATTCTTTCGGCGTCCCGATATCCTCCGACGACATAGGTCTGAACCCCTGGCCAAATTGCCCACGCAGCTATTAACGCAAGTTACGCGTGGATTGAAGCATCGGAGCAGCACGAAGCGGCGGCCCCTCGGCCGCCGATAGTGGCGGGGTCTCCGTCTACAGCCCCCGGACCAGCTCGAGCACCTCCTCGACATGGCCGGGCACCTTCACCTTGCGCCAGATCTTGCGCACCGTGCCCGTGCCGTCGATCAGGAAGGTCGCGCGGTCGATGCCCATGTACTTGCGGCCATAGAGGCTCTTCTCGATCCACGTGCCGTACTTCTCGCAGATCTTGCCGTCCTCGTCGGACACCAGCGGGAAGTTGAGATCGTATTTCGCCTTGAACTTATCGTGCTTGGCGACGCTGTCCTTGGACACGCCGATCACGGTGGCCTTGGCCTTGCTGAAGTTCGGCAGGGAGTCGCGGAAGCCGCAGGCCTCCTTGGTGCAGCCCGGCGTGTCGTCCTTGGGGTAAAAATAGAGGATCACCGCCTTGCCGCGCAGATCGCTCAGCTTCAGCTTCTTGCCGCCATCGGTGGTGGCGCTGAAGTCCGGCGCCTTCTTGCCTTCTTCCACGCTCATGTCGCGTCCTCCTCGCGCGGCGGCAGGGCGGCCGCCGGCTTCTCGATGATCTCGACGTACACCGCATAGGCGGCGTCGGCCGTCGCCTGCACCTTGTCGCGCAGAAGCTCGAACCTGTCGACACCGCCGGCCTTGGCCAGCAGCCGGCGCAGCCCCTCCGGCGCCTTGGCCTCGTCGAAGGCCTCGTCCTGTTCCTCGAGTGCCAGCCGCATCAAGCCCTGCAGCGAGGACCACAGTCGATAAGCCTCGATCAATGTCGTGGCTGCGTCGGCGGTGAGGATGCGGGCTTCGCGCAGCAGCGCCAGCGTGTCGACGACGTGGCGCGCCAGCAGGAACGGCTTGCCGTTGGCGTGCAGCAGCATCAGGTAGCGCGCGGCGAACTCGATGTCGAAGAAGCCGCCGCGCAACAGCTTGAAGTCCCACAAGCTCTTCGACGGGCGATGCTCGACCAGCCGCGCGCGCATGTCGGCGACATCGCGCAACAGGGATTCGCGGCCGCGGGGTCGCGACAGCGCGGTGGCGATCGCCGCGTCGATGCGTGCGGCCAGCAGTGGCGGACCGGAAACGACGCGCGCGCGGGCCAAAGCGAGGTGTTCCCAGGTCCAGGCCGACTCGCGCTGATAGGTCTCGAAGGCGCCGAGTGACGTCGCCAGCGGGCCCTTGTTGCCGGAGGGCCGCAGGCGCATGTCGACTTCGTACAGCGTGCCCTCGTTGGTCGGCGAGGAGAGCGCGCCGACAATGCGCTGCATCAGCCGGGCGTAGTAGTGCGCCGGGCTCAGCGGGCGTTCACCGTCAGACTGCTCGCTGCCCTCGGGCGCCTCGTAGATGAAGATCAGGTCGAGATCCGACGAGGCCGTCATCTCGCGACTGCCCAGCCGGCCCAGCGCCACGATGGCGAATTCGGCGCCGGCGATCTGGCCGTGATGATCGGCGAAGATGCGTTGGATGCGCGCCGGCAGCTCGCTCAGCACCGCCTCGGCGATGCCGCTATAGGCCGCGCCGGCGAGCTCGGGCGAGAGCGTGCCGGCGAGCTGCTGCACACCCACGCGAAATCGCTGGTCATTGGCCCAGCGCCGGGAATTGTCGAGAATGTCCTGCTCGTCCTCGCCCAGGTCGAGCGCGCGCGACAGATCGGCTGAGAGGCTGGCGCGGTCGGGCAGGGTGTCGAAGTAGTCGCGCGTCAGCACGCCGTCGAGCAGGATCGGCCGACGGCCCAGATGCTTGGCGATGCGCGGCGCGCTGCCCATGATGGTGGCGACCAGCTCGAGCAGCGCCGGGTTTACCTTGAACAGCGAGAAGATCTGGATGCCCGCGGGCATCCCGGCGAGCAGCGCGTCGAAGCGCAGCAGCGCCTGGTCGGGGTCGGCCGAGTCGCCCAGCGCCTTGAGGATCGCCGGCATCAGCTCGGTGAGCAGCTCGCGGGCGCGCACGGTGTGGGTCGAGCGGTAGCGGCCGTGATGCCATCGCGAGGCCATGTCCCAGGCGCGCTCGGCCTCGCGGTAGCCCAGGCCGGCCAGGGTCTTGAGCGTATCGGGGTCGCGATCGGTGCCGGTGAAGACGAGATTGCCGCCCGGGCCGGCGAGGCTGGGCGCTTCCTCGAACAGCTTCGCGTAGTGGCCTTCGACCAGGCGCAGCGTGTCGAGGAAATCGGCGCGGAAGGCGGCCGGATCGTCGTAGCCCATGAAGGTGGCGACGGCGTCGATGCCGTCCTCGGCGTCGGGCAGGGTGTGCGTCTGCTGATCGTCGATCATCTGCAGCCGATGCTCGAGGCGGCGCAGGAAGTCGTAGGCGCGGGTCAGGTCGGCGACCACGACGCGCGCGATCATGCCGGCATCACAGAGCGCCTCAAGCGCCTCGATCGTGCCGCGCAGGCGCAAGGTGGGATGGCGTCCGCCGAAGATCAGCTGCTGGGTCTGGGCGAAGAACTCGATCTCGCGGATGCCGCCGCGGCCGAGCTTGACGTTGTGGCCCAGCACCTTGATCTCGCCGGTGCCGCGGAAGGCGTCGATCTGGCGCTTGATCGAGTGGATGTCGTTGATCGCCGCGAAGTCGAGGTGCTTGCGCCAGATATAGGGCCGCAGCGAGTCGAGGAAGGCGGCGCCGACGGCGGGATCGCCGGCCACCGGCCGCGCCTTGATCATCGCGGCGCGCTCCCAGTTCTGCCCGACGCTCTCGTAATAGGTCTCGGCGGCTTGAACGGAGATCGCCAGAGGCGTCGAGCCGGGATCGGGCCGCAGCCGCAGGTCGGTGCGGAAGATATAGCCGTCGGCGGTGCGCTCGCTCAGCAGCTGCACGAGGCGGCGCGTGGCGCGCACCAGCTTGGCGCCGATGGCGTCGTCCTGGGCGATCGCCGGCGCCTCGCGGTCGTAGAGCACGATCAGGTCGATGTCGCTCGAATAGTTCAGCTCGAAGGCGCCGAGCTTGCCCATGCCCAGCACGGTGATCCCCGCCGCCTTGGGATCGCCGCCCAGCGCCAACTGCCCGCCGCGCTCCATGTCGAGCAGGATGGCGTCGAGCAGGCGGCCGATGGCGAGATCAGCGAAGTCGCTGAGCGCCCGCGTGACCCGGGCCAATGGCCAGTCGCCGGCCATGTCGGCCACCGCCACGCCAAGCGCGATGCGCCGTTTGGCGCGCCGCAACGCCACAGCCAACGGTTCCGGCTCGGCCGGCAGGGCGGCCAGCCGCGCCGTCTCGCGGCCAACCGCCGCGTCGGCGCCGTCGCGCCATAGATCGGCCAAGAATAGGGGGTCTGATAGGGCGATCTCGGACAGGTATGGGCTGTTGCCGAACAACGCGGCAAGCAACGCATCGGGCGGCCAGTCGTTTTGGCCATGGCCGAGGTCGCGCAGCCGCTCCAGCCAGCGTTCGGTGCGGACTCTCAGCTGCCCGGCATGGTGCGGGCGGGGCAGCGTCAGCGCAGGGGTGAATGTCATTGCACGGTTGGGCCGATGCTGCGAAAGAGAAAAAACAACCTGACCGGCGCCCGGGCTGAGCGTCAAGCCGAAGGAGTACCGGTGTTTTGACCAGGAGGCTGGGGCGTGTCGTCCGGACCATCGCGCATGTCCTCGCGGCGTGCGTGATCGGGCTGAGCGCGCTTGGCCTGCTGCTGGTCTGGCGCCTGACCGAAGGCCCCATCGATCTCGATTTCCTGCGCAGCTATGTCGGCCGCTCCTTCGATACGCCGGAGGGGCCGGTGCGCCTCGACGCCAAGCACGTGCGGATCGCGTGGAGTGGCTGGGAGCAGCCGCTGCGGCTCACCCTGGTCGGCATCGAGGCCAAGGACGCCAAGAACGTCGTCGTCGGCTCGGTGCCCGAGGTCGCCATCAATGTCAGCGTCAAGGCGCTGATGACCGGCGCGCTGGCGCCGACCGAGATCGTCATCGACAGGGTGGCGCTCAACGCGGTGATTCGCAAGGACGGCCTGATCGACCTGATGCTGCCGCCGCCCGAGGCGGCGCCTTCGGCGCGCATGCTGCCGATCATCGTCGAGCAGCTGCTGCGCGAGCCCAACACCGACCATCCGCTGGGCCGCCTCACCGAGGTGCGTATCAACGCCGCGACCCTGCGTGTCGACGACCAGACCACCGGTTTCGTCTGGGACGCGCCAGCCGGCCGCGCCACCTTGCAGCGCGACGAGAACGGCCTGCGCATCAAGGGCGCGCTGACGCTCGAGGCCAAAGGTCACGTCGCTGAGATGGAGCTGACCGCCTTCTACGGCCGCAAGCGCGAGGCCATGGACGTGATCTTGCGCGCGCGCGACCTCAGGCTGTCGGCCTTCGCCACCGCCGCGCCGCAGTTGGCGCCATTGGCGCAGATCGACCTGCCGATGAATGGCCACATCCGGCTGCGCGCGTCGGGCGACGGCAAGGTGCGCAGCGTGGCGCTCCAGTTCGAGGGTGGCAGCGGCATGATCGGCGTGCCCGGCGTGCTGCCCGAGCCGCGCAAGGTCGACTGGGCGACCTTGCGGATGTCCTTCGACACCGACCGCAGCGCCGTGCGGCTGGAGGAGTTCCGCTTCGGCCTGGGCGGCGTCGAGCTCGGCATGCAGGGCGAGATGCGCATCGAGGAGCGCGCCTTCCAGTTCGACGGCGAAGCCATGCTCACCGGCGTGCCGACCGACCGCTTGGCCGAGTTCTGGTTGCCCGGCATGGCCGCCGGCGGACGGCGCTGGGCACTGGCTAACGTCAGCGGCGGTCGTCTCGACAGCGCCAAGCTCACGGTCTCGGCTTCGGGCGACTTCCAGAATCCCGATGATCTGAAGGTTGCCAAGACCGTCGCCGAGCTGCGCTACAGCGACCTCACGGTGAACTACCTGGCGCCGCTGCCGCCGGTGAAAGGCGTGTCGGGGACGGCCCAGTTCGACGGCGCGACGTTCCGCTTCAATATCGAGGGTGGCCAGGCCGGCGCCATCAAGGTCGGCAAGTCGCGCATCGATCTCACCGGGCTCGACGGCGACGATCACCGCACCGAGATGCAGATCGAGCTGCAGGCCTCGGCCCAGGAGACCATGAATTTCCTGACCCAGCCCCGGCTCGGGCTGCCCAAGGACCTGCTCTACAATCCCAAGCGGCTGGGCGGCGACGTCGCACTCAGCCTGACGCTGAAGTTCCCGCTGCTCGACGCCATGTCGGTCAACGACATCGTCTACGGCGCCAACGCCAAGCTCGATCGCTTCTCGCTCACCAACGCCGTCGGCACGCTGAACCTCACGGACTTCACCGGCACGCTGCAGCTCGACATGCAGCAGCTCAAGGTCGCCGGTCGTGGCAAGGCCGATGGCCAGGTCGTCGATCTCGGCTGGATCGAGCAGTTCGGCGCCAAGCCCACCTTCCGCCGGCGCTACGAGGCCAAGGGCGCGCTGCCGCTGGCCAGCCTGTACAAGGCCGGGCTGCCTGACCTGGCGCCTTACGCCAGCGGTTCGACCGGCTTCGACATGTCCTACCAGACGCCGGTCACCGGCCCGTCCGAGCTGCGCGCGCGGCTCGACCTGCGCGACGCCGTGCTCGCCGTCAAAGAAGCGTCGTGGACCAAGGCGGCCGGTGTCGAGGGCCGCGCCACGGTCAGCGCGCGCTTCGCCGGCGGACCGGTGCCGTCCGTTCTGGAGTTCGACGTCGCCGCCGCCGACCTGCAGGTCGCCGGCCGGCTGGAATCGCGACCCACTGATGGTCGCATCGAGCGCCTGACCCTCGCCAAGCTGGTTCTGGGCGCCACCAATGTCACCGGCACGGTGCGCCGCGCCGATGCCGGCTACGTCGTCGACCTGACGGGCGCGGCGATCGAGCTCAAGCGCGTGCTGCCCGAGGCCGATCCCAATGCGCGCGGCGTGCCCAAGCCGGCCTCGCCGCAGGGACCGCCGGTGTCGATCAACCTCGATGTCGGCGCTGTGCTGCTCAAGCGCGGCGCGCTGTCGCGCGTGAAGGGCAGCCTGGCGCTGCGCGGTGACCGGCTGCTCTCGGCCAGTCTTCAGACAACGCCCGACGGCGGGGCCACCGCGCAGCTGCGCGTGACGCCCTCGGGCAACGGCCGGTCGATCGAGTTCGAGGCGCCGGATTTCGGCGCCGTGCTGCGCGGCGCCGGCTGGCTCGACGGGCTGGTCGGGGGCCATCTGCGCGTCAGCCTCAACACCGACGACACCAAGCCCGAACCGCCGGCGCGTGGCCGCGTCGAGCTGAAGGCCTACCGACTGGCGAAGGTGCCGGCCAATCCCGCGCGCACCGTCGCCAATGTAAACGGCGTGGTCGACCAACTCGCGCGCGTCGGCGGCGATCGGCAGGTCTTCGACTCGCTGACCGTCGATGTCGAAAAGGACGGCGATCGGCTGCGCCTGCGCAACGGACGGACGGCGGGCAGCAATGTCGGCGTCACCATGCAGGGAACCGTGCAGCTCGACACCGAGGATGTCTGCCTCGCCGGCGGCATCGTGCCGGCCTACGCGCTCAACAGCATCATCTCGAACATCCCGCTGATCGGTGACCTGTTGACTGGCGGTCGCGGCGGCGGGCTTTTCGCGCTGAACTACTTGATCCGCGGCCCGATCGACGATCCCAACGCCAGCGTCAATCCGCTGTCCGTCCTGCCGATCGGCCCGCTGCGCAACCTGATGCTCGAGGGCTGCGGCGCGAGTTCGACCGACACCACGCCGCCCCCCGACCTCAGCGAACGCAACGAACAGCAGCGCTCGACGTCGCAGTGATCACAGCCCGAGCGAGTCGCCATAGGCGAAGAGCGAGGGCGTGCCGCCGGTGTGGATGTAGACGAGATCCGAGTCGGCTGGCCAGCGACCGGCGTGGATCAGCGCGATCATCCCCGCGAGCCCCTTGCCTGAGTAGACCGGGTCGAGCGCCAGCGCTTCGAGTCGGCCAGCCAGCTTGATCGCCTCGATGGTTGCCTCGTGCGCTATGCCGTAGGCCGGGCCGGCATGACCGGCGACGACCTCGGTGCAGGCGGGATCGAAGGGCAGGTCGAGCAGATCGGCTGCACCTTTGGCGTAAGCGATGACATCCGCATGCACGCGCTCAGGCTCCGCATCGATGTCGATGCCGACGACGCGCGTATCGGGAAGGGCGTGCGCCGCGCCGACCGCCAGACCGGATTGCGTCGCGGCGCTGCCGCTGCAATGCACGATCGCCGATGGCACGAAATCCAGCGCCGCTGACTGACGCGCGATCTCGACTACGGTTGTGGCATAGGCCACGGCGCCCAGCGGATTGGAGACACCGTATGGTATGACATAGGGCTTGCGCCCGGTCTCGGTGAGCCGGTGCGCGAGGTCGCGGATCGCGCCGTTACGATCACCGGTCCACGGCACGTCATGCAAAGTGGCGCCAAACAGCCGGTTGAGCAGCGCGTTGCCCGAAGTCTCGTATGCCGCGTTCGGCGGCGCGACGCGGCCATGATAGACGGCGAGGTGACAGTCGAGCCCGAGCCGCGCGGCGGCGGCTGCGACCTGGCGCTGGCTGTTGGATTGTACCACGCCGCCCGAGACCAGCGTGTCGGCGCCCGATGCGAGCGCGTCGTGCAGAACGTAGTCGAGCTTGCGCAGCTTGTTGCCGCCCAGCCCGACGCCGGTGCAGTCCTCTCGCTTCACCCACAGACGTGGACCACCGAGATGCGCGCTCAACCGCTTCATCGGTTCCAGCGGTGTCGGCAGATGGGCGAGGCCGAGGCGCTGGAAGCGCGCCAGCCGTGCCTCCAGGTCGGCAAGCATCAGACGGCGCGCACCAGCACGTGGCGCTTGCGGCCGGCGGAGAGCTTGATGCGGCCTTCGCCGTCGGCATCGGCCAGCGACACCGTCGTGGTATCGGAGGCCACCGGCTTATCGTTGACGCGCGCACCGCCGCCCTTGATCAGGCGGCGTGCCTCGCCGCGGCTCTCGACCAGCTTGGCGTCGGCGAACAGCTCGAAGGCGGGCAGTCCGCTTTCCAGTCGCGCGCGCGGCAGGTCGACGGTCGGCAAGGTCTCGGCCAGCGCGCCTTCCTCGAAGGTGCGCCGCGCCGTCTCCGCGGCCTCGTTCGCCGCCGCTGTGCCGTGGCAGAGCGCGGTGATCTCGGTGGCGAGGATCTTCTTGGCCTCGTTCAGCTCGGCGCCGCGCAGCGCCTCCAGGCGCGCGATCTCGTCCATGGGCATCTCGGAGAAGAGACGCAGGAAGCGGCCGACATCGGCGTCCTCGGTGTTGCGCCAGTACTGCCAGAAATCGTAGGCCGACACGCGCTCGGCGTTGAGCCACACGGCGCCGGCCATCGTCTTGCCCATCTTGGCGCCCGACGAGGTGCCGATCAGCGGCGTGGTCAGCGCGAACAGCTCGGCACTGTCCATGCGGCGACCGAGATCGGCGCCCATGATGATGTTGCCCCACTGATCCGAGCCGCCCATCTGCAGGATGCACTTGTGGCGCTTGCTGAGCTCCACGAAGTCGTAGGACTGCAGGATCATGTAGTTGAACTCGAGGAAGGTCAGCGGCTGGTCGCGATCCAGCCGGAGCTTCACCGAGTCCATGGTCAGCATGCGGTTGACCGAGAAATGCCGGCCGACATCGCGCAGCAGCGGGATGTAGCGCAGTTCGTCGAGCCAGTCGGCGTTGTTGACCATCGCCGCGTCGGTCGCGCCGTCGCCGAAGCTGAGGTACTTGGCGAAGACGCGGCGGATACCCGCCATGTTGACGTTGATCTGCTCGTCGGTCAGCAGTGGCCGGGCCTCGTCGCGGAAGGACGGGTCACCGATCTTGGTCGTGCCGCCGCCCATCAGGACGATCGGCTTGTGCCCGCATTTCTGCCACCAGCGCAGCATCATGATCTGCAGCAGCGAGCCGACATGCAGCGAGTCGGCGGTGCAATCGAAGCCGATATAGGCTGTGCGCACGCCCGACTGCAGCAGCGCGTCGAGACGCGCCGCATCGCTGCACTGATGCACCATGCCGCGCTCGTGCACGGTGCGCATGAAGTCGGACTTGAACGCGCTCATCTTCCTGGGTCTTCGGTTGGACTGTCTTCAGTTTGACGTGGGCGGCGGGCGCTGTATCACAGGTACCCGGTTTCAACAACGCGAGGGCTCGGGTGCGGGCGCTGGGCTTGATGAGCGGCACGTCGCTCGACGGCGTCGATGTCGCCGTGATCGACACCGACGGCGAGCGGATCGAGGGCTTCGGCCCGGCCGCGACCTACCCACACGCCGAGACGACCCGTGAATTGGTCCGAGCCGTTTTCGGCGCCACGAGCCGTAGCCCCGCCACCGACGCCGCCGAGGCGGCGATCACCACGGCCCATATCGAGGCGGTACGCCTCTTTGCCCGGGAGCAGGGCATCGACCTCGCGTCGATCGACGTCGTGGGCTTCCACGGTCAGACCATCACCCACAAACCGCAGGAGCGGTTCACCTGGCAGATCGGCGACGGCCAGGCGCTGGCCCGGGCGCTGGGCCGGCCGGTGGTGGCCGACCTGCGCAGCGCCGACGTCGCGGCCGGCGGGCAGGGCGCCCCGCTGGTTCCGATCTTCCATCAGGCGCTGGTGCGCGACCTTGAGTTGCCGGTGGCGGTGGTGAACATCGGCGGCGTCGCCAACGTCACCTGGATCGGCGAGGACGGGCGGCTGGTCGCCTTCGACACAGGGCCAGGTAATGCGCCGATCGACGACTGGATGCGTCGGTTCACGAACGAGACCTTCGATATGGACGGCGCGCTGGCGTCCCGGGGCGAGGTATTTGGCGAGTCGGTTCGAGCCTTTTTGAATTCATCTTATTTTTCTATATTTCCACCTAAATCATTGGATAGAAATGATTTTAAGTTCAATATGACTGATAATCTTAAGGTAGAAGATGGGATTTCGACGCTGAGCTATTGTACATGCCTTGGCATTTCTCTCTCACAAGCGCATTTTCCAGCACCCGCCAGAACGTGGATTGTCTGTGGAGGTGGGTCTCGTAATGAAACGATCATGAGCTGGTTGTCCCGGCTCGTAGACGGTCACGTGACCGTTGGTTCCGACTACAGCTGGGATGTTGAGGCGCTGGAGGCGCAGGCCTTCGGCTTCCTTGCCGTACGCCACCTGCGCGGCTTGCCGAACTCGTTTCCGTCGACCACCGGCGTGGCGCGGCCCATCATCGGCGGCGTTCTGCATCGGCCATGAAGCGACAAGACGTCGAGGAGGTGATCACCGTACAGATGTGGCCGCTTGTTTGGATTTTCCTTATAGTCAGAAAATTCGCCTTCTGATAAGTCTTACCGGGAGAAAATTGGCCTGAGCCATGTCTTGGTCGTGCTAATGGCTAGAAAATCGCTCGATGATCTTCCCGAGGCCTTTGTCTCGACTTCGGAGACCAGCAACCTGGCTTCAAAGGCCGCACGCGCGGGCAGGCTGAGAAAGCTGGCGTCGCGCCTTTACACCAAGGATCTGGTGTCCGCGCCCGAAACCATCGTGCGGCGCAACCTTTGGCCCATTCTCGCCGGATACTTTCCCGGCGCGCTGATCGCCGACCGTACCGCGGTCGAGGGGGCTCCGGCAAAAGACGGCTCTGTCTTCCTGATTTCGCAAGGCGCCCAGAGCGACATCGCCTTGCCCGGCTTCACACTGCGACCCCGGCGCGGCGCGCCGGCGCAGGCGACCGATCTGCCCTTCATGGGCGTGCTGCGTCTCACGTCGCCCGCTCGGTCGTTGCTGGACAATTTCGCGCAGAGCCGAAACAGGGGCTCGGTTTCTCGGACACTGACGGTGAAGGAGCTTGAGGCCTACCTTGACACCTTGTTGCGGCGATCGGGCGAGGACGAACTAAACAAGCTTCGCGATACGGCGTGTGCGCTCGCGCCAGCGATAGCCCGGGAGAGCGAGTTCGCCGCGCTCAACAAGCTGATCGGTGCGTTGCTCAATACGCAATCCGGTAGATTGCAGACACCTATCGCCGGCGCGCGTCGACGAGGCATGGCCTTCGATCCAGCTCGCATGGACCTGTTCGAGGCACTACGCGCGGAGTTGCACAGAACGCCCCCACAACCACGTGCCGTGGCCGCGAACGACGGAACCACGCTTCCGTTCTTCGAGGCCTATTTCTCGAATTTCATCGAAGGCACCGAATTCGATGTCGAGGAAGCCGCCGCCATCGTCTTCGAGCACCGAATCCCGCGCGCCCGTCCCCAAGATGCGCACGATATTCTAGGCACCTATCGGATTGTCGCCGATGCGAAGGACATGTCGCAGGTGCCAGCGAGTTTCGACGAGTTCGAGAGCCTTCTCAAGCGCCGGCATGGCGGCATCATGGACGCACGACCGGACAAGTCTCCCGGTCGGTACAAGGCCCACGCGAACCGCGCAGGTGACACGACGTTTCTTGCGCCAGACCTTGTGCGGGGCACGCTATCGGAGGGCTTCACGGTCTACCGCTCGCTGCGGACCCCGTTCCAGCGCGCCATATTCATGATGTTCCTGGTGGCCGAAGTTCATCCCTTTGTCGACGGCAACGGGCGTGTCGCGCGCATCATGATGAATGCCGAACTCGTGGCGACGGGTGAACAGCGTATCGTCGTTCCAACGATCTATCGCGCCAACTATCTCAGCGCCCTGAAGGCGATGTCCAACCGGACGAGCGCGAGCCCTCTTGTTCAGGTGATGGACTACGCGCAGCGCTTCACGCAGTCCGTCGACTGGAACGGCTTCAGGAGAGCCGAAGCCGCGCTAAAGACATCCCATGCCTTCATGGATAGCGCAGAAGCCGACCAACGGGGTATTCGGCTTAGGCTAGCCTCCGCTGTGGAGTAAGTCCGAGACGTCGAGCCGAACTCGATGATGGCAGCGACTTCCTACGTCTTCGCCGGCGCCGGTTTCATCGACTTCGCGACATACCGGTCGACCTCGACCGCGAGCTTGTCGAGGCAGTCGTGGAAGAAGTGGTTGGCGCCCTTCACCGTGCGTGACTCGACGGTGATGCCCTTCTGCAGCGAGAGCTTGGCGACCAGCTTCTGGATGTCGGCCGCCGGCACGACCTCATCCTTGTCGCCGTGCACGATCAGGCCCGAGGATGGGCAGGGCGCGAGGAAGCCGAAATCGTAGCTGTTGGCGGGCGGCGCCACCGAGACGAAGCCGTCGATCTCGGGTCTGCGCATCAGCAGTTGCATGCCGATCCAGGCGCCGAAGGAGAAGCCGGCCACCCAGCAGGCGCTGGCGTCGGGGTTCATGCCCTGTAGCCAGTCGAGCGCCGCGGCGGCGTCGCTGAGCTCGCCCTGGCCGTTGTCGAACGCGCCTTGAGAGCGCCCGACACCGCGGAAATTGAAGCGCATCACCGAGAAGCCGCGGGTGACGAAGACATGGAACAGGGTGAACACGACCTTGTTGTTCATGGTCCCGCCGGCCTGCGGGTGCGGATGCAGCATCAACGCGATAGGCGCGTTGGTCTCCTTGCTCTGGTGGTAGCGGCCTTCCAGGCGCCCTTCGGGTCCCGTGAAGATGACATCAGGCATCCGTGCTCGCCTCGCCTGTCCCTGCGGCCCTTGCCGTCCAAGACCCCTGGTGTGGATCGGGATTGGGCATCAATCCCATTGAACCGACACGATTCTAATCTTGACCGATTTAGTCGGCTTTCCTATATCCGACTGTGACAGTCGGCTTTTCGGAGGTGACCCGATCAACGAAAAGCCACTATCCGTGTCGCTGGCTGCGCTTTCAAGAGCGATTTCAATGCGATCGACGCCGGTAGTGGAGATCGGGGAGGCAAGCGGGCGGTGCCAGGCAGGCGCGCCGGCCGCGAACGAGGGAGGCGGAGCGTGAAGCTCAGCACCAAAGGACGCTATGCCGTGATGGCGCTGGTCGATCTGGCGCGTCATGGAGAATCCCGGCCGGTGTCGCTGGCCGACATCGCCGAACGGCAGGAGATCTCCCTGTCGTATCTGGAGCAACTCTTCGCGCGCCTCAGGCGGGGCGGGCTGGTCAAGAGCGTGCGCGGCCCGGGCGGCGGCTACATGCTGGCGCGCGGCCCAGCGGGCACGCGCGTCGCCGACATCATCTTGTCGGTCGACGAGCCGATCACCGCGACGCGCTGCAAGACCAATTCCTCGATCGGGTGCCACAGCGATCATTCGCGCTGCCTGACCCACGATCTGTGGGCCGAACTCGGCAACCAGATCCACCTGTATCTCAGTTCCGTGACCTTGCTGGACGTGGTCGAGCGCCGCGTTCTGGGCACGGCGCGGCCGTTCGCGGCGCCGGTGCCCGACGGCGTGGCGCTGCCGCCACGGCCGAGCGTCGCCGCGGCGGTGGCTGCGGAGTAGGGCATCGTCCGATGGCCATCTACCTCGATCACAACGCCACCACGCCGATGCGCCCGCAGGCCATCGCGGCGATGGTCGAGGCCATGCGTTTCGTCGGCAACGCCTCGTCGGTGCATGGTTTCGGCCGCGCCGCGCGCGCGCGCGTCGATCGCGCCCGGCGACAGGTCGCGGGCCTGATCGGCGGCGAAGCGGCCAATGTGATCTTCACCTCCGGCGGTACCGAGGCGAACAACCTGGCGCTGCGCGGCGGCGGTCGCGCGCGCGTGCTGGTATCGGCGATCGAGCATGACAGCGTGCTGAGCCCGATCGACTCCGCCAAGCGCATCCCGGTCGATGCGCGCGGCATCGTCGATCTGGCGGCGCTGGAACGCCTGCTCGCGATGTCGAGGGAACCCGCGATCGTCGCGGTGATGCTGGCGAACAACGAGACCGGTGTGATTCAGCCGGTCGCCGAGGTCGTGCGCATCGCTCGCGCGCATGGCGCGCTGGTGGCGTGCGACGCGGTGCAGGCGGCGGGCAAGATCGCGGTCGATATGGCGGCGCTTGGCGTCGACTACCTCAGCCTCTCGGCGCACAAGCTGGGTGGTCCGCAGGGTGTCGGCGCGCTGGTGCTGCGCGACGGCGCGCCGCTCTGCGCGGTGCAGACCGGCGGTGGCCAGGAGCGCGGTCGGCGCGGCGGCACCGAGAATGTCGCGGGTGTGGTCGGCTTCGGCGTGGCGGCGGAGATCGCCGGACATGAGTTGGGCGCCTTCGCGCGGCTCGCCGAGCTGCGCGATCGTGTGCAGGCGGCGCTGCAAGGCGCGCGGGTGCTGGGTGCGGACGCACCGCGGTTGCCCAATACGCTCAACGTGGCGATGCCGGGCGTTCCTGCGCAGACCCAGATCATGGCTCTCGACCTCGCGGGCATCGCGATCAGCGCCGGCTCGGCGTGCTCGTCGGGCAAGGTGAAGTTCTCGCCCGTGCTGCATGCCATGGGCGTCGCGGAGGCTGATGCCGGCTCGGCGCTGCGCATCAGCTTCGGCTGGAATTCGACCGAGCAGGACGCGACGCGGATGATCGCGGCGTGGATGGATGTGTATCGCCGGCTCGCCTCTCCCTCTCCCCGCATGCGGGGAGAGGGGCGGGGTGAGGGGGAGCTTGGAGTTGCGCAGGGTGGCCGTGCGCCACTGGACGCAGCCCCTCACCCCAACCCTCTCCCCGCGGGCGGGGAGAGGGAGCAACAGGCGGCCTAGGTTTCGAGGAGTTGGACGACATGACCGTCAGCACGCAGTGGAAGCGCAACGACCAGCCGATCTACCTGGATTACCAGGCGACGACGCCGATGGATCCGCGCGTCCTGGAAGCCATGATGCCGTACTTCACGACCAAGTTCGGCAACCCGGCCTCGCGCAGCCACAGCTATGGCTGGGAGGCCGAGGAAGCGGTCGAGACGGCGCGCGCGCAGGTCGCCAAGATCATCGGCGCCGACGAGAAGGAGATCGTCTTCACGTCGGGCGCCACCGAGTCGAACAACCTCGCCATCAAGGGCGTGGCGGAGTTCTACAAGGACCGGCGCAACCACATCGTCACCTTGGTGACGGAGCACAAGTGCGTGCTCGATACCTGCCGCCATCTCGAGCAGGAAGGCTTCGAGGTCACCTATCTGCCGGTCGAGAAGAGCGGCCTGGTCGACCTCGAGAAACTGCGCGCGGCGGTGACCGACAAGACCGTGCTGGTCTCGGTCATGGCGGTGAACAACGAGATCGGCGTGATCCAGCCGCTCAAGGAGATCGGCGCGATCTGCCGCGAGAAGGGCGCCTTCTTCCACACCGACTGCGCGCAGGCGGTGGGCAAGATCAAGCTCGACGTCGAGGAGATGAACATCGACCTGATGTCGATCTCCGGCCACAAGATCTATGGCCCCAAGGGCATCGGCGCGCTCTACGTGCGTCGTCGTCCCCGTGTCCGGCTGGTGGCGATGATCAATGGCGGCGGCCAGGAGCGTGGTTTCCGCTCCGGCACGCTGCCGACGCCGCTCTGCGTCGGTCTGGGCGAGGCCTGCGCGATCGCGATGAAGGAGATGGACGGCGAGGCCGAGCGGCTGCGCGGGCTGCGCGACCGCTTCCTGACCAAGATGCAGGAGCGCCTGCCGGAGATCTACATCAACGGCGATCTCGAGCAGCGCATCCCGGGCAACCTCAACATCAGCTTCGCCTTCGTCGAGGGCGAGTCGCTGATCATGGGCATCAAGTCGCTTTCGGTGTCGTCGGGCTCGGCCTGTACCTCGGCCTCGCTGGAGCCGAGCTACGTGCTGCGCGCGCTGGGCGTCGAGGAGGAGATGGCGCACACCTCGTTGCGCATCGGCTTCGGCCGCTTCACGACCAAGCAGGAGATAGACCGCGCGGTCGACGACATCGCGCGGCACGTGACGAAACTGCGCGAAATGAGCCCTCTGTGGGAAATGCACCTCGAGGGCGTGGACATCAAGTCGATCGAGTGGGCGGCGCATTGAGCTGATCGGCGCGCACGCCACACCGATATGCAACGCGAAGGAGTTTGACCATGGCTTACAGCGACAAGGTCGTCGACCACTACGAGAACCCGCGCAACGTGGGCTCGCTCGACAAGAACGCCGAGGATGTCGGCACCGGTCTGGTCGGCGCGCCGGCCTGCGGCGACGTGATGAAGCTGCAGATCAAGGTCGGCATCGACGGCGTCATCGAGGACGCCAAGTTCAAGACCTTCGGCTGCGGCTCGGCGATCGCGTCCAGCTCGCTCGTCACCGAGTGGGTGAAGGGCAAGACGGTCGACGAGGCCGAGACGATCAAGAACACCGAGATCGCCAAGCACCTGGCGTTGCCGCCGGTGAAGATCCATTGCTCGGTGCTGGCCGAGGACGCGATCAAGGCGGCGATCGCCGACTATCGCGCCAAGGCGGCGAAGAAGCAGGACGAGCTGCCGAAGGCTGCCGAGTAGGAGTATTCGCGATGGACGCCGGGACGATCACGCCCCCGCCTGCGCCGCCTGCCGCGCCCCCCGCGGCGGCCAAGCCGCGCCGACCGCGCCCGCAGCTGATGAAGCTGACGGACGCCGCTGTCGAGCGCGTCAAGGCGCTGATCGAGCAGCGCGGCAAGCCCACGGCCGGCGTGCGCATCGGCGTACGCACCAAGGGCTGCTCCGGCTTGTCCTATACGTTGGAGTACGCCGACGAGCGTGGCCCGAAGGATGAAGTCGTCGAGGCCCAGGGCATCACCATCCTGGTCGACCCCAAGGCGACGCTGTTCCTGATCGGCACCGAGATGGATTACGTCGAGGAGAAGCTGAAGACCGGCTTCGTCTTCCGTAACCCGAACGAGAAGGGCCGCTGCGGCTGCGGCGAGTCCTTCCACATCTAGGTCTCCATTCTACCTTCCCCCGGAGGGGGAAGGTGGCGCGCGAAGCGCGACGGATGGGGGATGCCTCAACGAAACCGATGTTCGTCTTCGACATCCCCCATCCGCCCTTCGGGCACCTTCCCCCTCCGGGGGAAGGAAGGAAACTGCTTTAGACCATGTCGGCAGAACACGCCTCCATAGCCGCGACGCAGACGCCGGCGTGCTGGTCGTGCGGCGCACCACTCGAATCGGCCGCGCCGTTCTGCGCCGCCTGTCAGACCGTGCAGCCACCGGGTCAGATGGACCACTTCGCGCGGCTCGGGCTGGCACGGGGCTACGCTCTCGACCTCGCGGCCCTGGATCGCGCCTACTTCGCCCTCCAGCGACGGCTGCATCCCGACCGCTTCGTGCGCAAACAGCCGCGCGAGCGGGCGATCTCGCAGCAGCAGGCCGCGGCGCTGAACGAGGCCTACGAGACGCTGAAGCATCCGATCCGCCGCGCCCGCTATCTCGCTGAGCTGATGGGCGTCGACCTGCCCGGCGATGGCCGCACGATCGATGATCCCGCGTTGCTGATGGAGGCCATGGAAGCGCGCGAGGCCCTGACCGAGGCCGGCTCGGTGGCCGAGGTGCAGGCGCTGGAGCGGACGTCGGGCGCCGAGCGCGCCGCGGCGATCGACGCCCTGCAGGGTTTGTTCGCCAGCAACGACAAGGCTGGTATCAGGCGCGCGATCTTGCGCCTTGCCTATCTCGACAAATTCGTCGAAGAGGCGCGCGCACGCCGATTGAACCTGGGAAGCGCGGGTCCATGACCCTGTTGGATATTCACGAGCCTGGCCAGACGCCGCTGCCGCATGCCGGCGAGCGCGGCCTTGCCGTGGGCATCGATCTCGGCACGACGAACTCCGTCGTGGCGATCGCGCGGGAGTCGGTGGCGGAAGTGCTACGCGACGACCACGGCGATGGCCTGGTGCCGTCGGTGGTGTTCTACGGCGACGACGGCCAGGTGATCGTCGGCAAGGACGCCCAGGCGCGCTTCGCCGACAAGCCCGACGCGGTCGTCTCGTCGATCAAGCGTCTGATGGGCCGTGGTGCCACGGACCTCTCCGGCATCTCGGGCAAGCTGCCCTATACGATCGATCCGTCGACCGCCGAGGGCGGCATGGTGAAGGTCCGCGTGGGCGATCGTGCGCGCTCGCCGGTGGAGATCTCGGCCGATATCCTGCGGGCGCTCAAGGCGCGCGCCGAGGCGGCACTGGGCCAGACGGTGGAGCGGGCGGTGATCACCGTGCCGGCTTATTTCGACGACGCCGCGCGCACCGCGACGCGCGATGCCGCGCGCGTCGCTGGCCTCGAAGTGCTGCGCCTGGTCAACGAGCCGACGGCCGCGGCGCTGGCCTATGGCCTCGACAAGGGAGTCGAGGGCCTCTACGCGATCTACGATCTGGGCGGCGGCACGTTCGACCTCTCGCTGTTGCGGCTGGAGAAGGGCGTCTTCCAGGTGCTGGCGACCGGCGGCGACGCGGCGCTGGGCGGCGATGATTTCGACCGCGCGCTCGCCGAGCTTCTGCATGCCGAGCTCGACAGCCCCAGCGCGGTGCGGCGCGTGCTGCTGGCGGCGCGCGCGGCGAAGGAGAAACTCACGTCGGCGGACAGCGTTGATGTGCTGTCGCGGACGGTCTCCCGGCAGGATTTCGAGGCGGCCATCGCGCCGCTGGTCAAACGCACGGCTGATATTTGTACGCGTGTGCTTTCCGACGCGGGCGTTGGTAACGAGGAAGTACGGGGTGTCGTGCTGGTCGGCGGCTCGACGCGCGTACCGGCGGTGCGCCGCGCGGTCGAGCAGGTATTCGGCAAGGCGCCGCTTAGCGACATCGATCCCGACGAGGTCGTGGCGGTCGGCGCGGCGCTGCAGGCCGAGGCGCTGACCTCGGGTTCGGACACGCTGCTGCTCGACGTGACGCCACTGTCGCTGGGCATCGAGACCATGGGCGGCATCGTCGAGAAGGTGATTCCGCGTAACACGCCGATTCCCGTGACCGTGGGGCAGGAATTCACCACCTACCAGGACGGCCAGTCGGCGATGGCGATCCACGTCGTGCAGGGCGAGCGCGAGCTGTCGCAGGACTGCCGCAGCCTGGCGCGCTTCGAATTGCGCGGCATCCCGCCGATGACCGCCGGCGCGGCGCGCATCCGGGTCACCTTCAGCGTCGATGCCGATGGCTTGCTGACGGTCGCGGCCGAGGAGAAGACCACCGGTGTCGTTCAGCGCATCGAGGTCAAGCCGACCTATGGCCTCGACGAGGACGAGCTGGCGGACATGATCTACGACAGCCTGGAGCACGCCGAGGACGACATGCGGCGGCGGCTGCTGCAGGAGGCGCGCGTCGAGGCGCAGCGCCTGGTGCAGGCGATCGACGCGGCGCTGGTGAGCGACGGCGACCTGCTCGACGCCGCCGAGCGCGGCGCGCTCGACCAGGCGCGTGCGCGCGTGCTGGCCGACGTGGCGGGCGAGGATCGCGAGGCGATCAACGCCGCGGCGCAGGCATTGGAGGAGCTGTCCAAGGGCTTCGCCGAGCGGCGGATGGATCGCGGCATCCGCAGCGCGCTGGCGGGCGCGTCGGTCGACAGGCTGGAAAGCAGGATGGGGAACTGATGCCCAAGATGGTCTTCATCGAGAAGAACGGCAATCGCAAGGAGGTCGACGCGCCCTTGGGCCTGTCGGTGCTGGAGATCGCGCACCGCAACCATATCGACCTCGAAGGCGCCTGCGAGGGCTCGCTGGCCTGCTCGACCTGTCACGTGATCGTCGATGGCCAGTGGTACAAGAAGCTGGGCGAAGCCAGCGAGGACGAGGAGGACATGCTCGACCTCGCGTTCGGCCTGACGCACACCTCGCGGCTGGGCTGCCAGATCAAGATGACGCCCGAGCTCGACGGGCTGACCGTGCGGCTGCCGCCGGCCACCCGCAACATGATGGTCGACAAGTAGGAGAGGGCACCCATGCCCAAGCTGCGCTGGACCGACGTCCGCGACATCGCCATCGAGCTGGAAGAAGCGCACCCTGATGTTGACAATGTCAACTTGCGCTTCACCGACCTGCGCAAGTGGGTCATGGCGCTGCCCGGCTTCGACGACGATCCCAACAAGTCGAGCGAGAAGATCCTCGAGGCCATCCAGATGGCCTGGATCGACGAGCGCGGCTGACGCCCGAGAAATGTCGCAAAGAAGTCATACAAACCACCGGGCAGAAGTGGGGACGTCCATGCGCATCGCGGTCGGCGGCTTGGTCCGCCTGGGTCTGGCGCTCGGCATGGCGGGCGCCTTGGCGGCGTGCGGGCCGCAGCAGAGCGCGTCCTATTCGCGCAGCGAGCTGCAGCGCCCCGGCACCGTCGAGGCCGGGCAGATCGTCGCCATGGAGGATGTGCCGGTCGACGGCAGCTCCACCGGCATCGGCCGGCTGGGCGCCGGTGTCATCGGCGGCGTGGCCGGCTCGGCGATCGGCGGCGGCGGCCGCGGCTCGATCATCACCGCCGTGATCGGCGCCGTGGGCGGCGCCTTCGCTGGCGACGCCATCGAGCGTGGCGTCACGTCGGGGACGGCGACGCGCTTCTACGTGCGCCGCGACGACGGCAGCGTGATCAACGTCGTGCAGACCAACGAGAACCGCCTGCAGGTCGGCGACCGGGTGATGATGCTGGAGGGCGGCGGCAAGCTGCGCCTGACCCGCGAAGGCGCCTCGCTCGGCCGTCAGCAGTGAACACGCTGGGCATCGACAAGCCGGCGTCGCGCACCCGTGTGGTGGTCGCGATGTCGGGTGGCGTCGATTCCTCGGTGACGGCGGCGCTGCTCAAGGAGCAGGGCTTCGACGTCGTCGGCGTCACCCTGCAGCTCTACGACCAGGGAGAGATGGCCAAGCGCAAGGGCGCCTGCTGCGCCGGCCAGGACATCTACGACGCCGCCATGGTGGCCGAGCGCATCGGCGCGCCGCATTACGTGCTGGACTACGAGAGCCGCTTTCGCGCCGACGTGATCGACCGCTTCGCCGACGCCTATGTGCGCGGCGAGACGCCGATCCCCTGCGTCGCCTGCAATCGCACGGTGAAGTTCCGCGATCTGCTGACGCTGGCGCGTGACCTCGAGGCCGACGCGCTGGCCACCGGCCACTACGTGCGCCGCACCGTGGGCGCTGCCGGCCCAGAGCTGCGCCGCGCCGTCGACGCAGCCAAGGACCAGAGCTATTTCCTCTACGCCACGACGCGCGCGCAGCTCGACCTGCTGCGCTTCCCGCTGGGCGCGATGCACAAGCCGCAGACGCGGGCGCTGGCCGAGCGCTTCGGCCTGCCCGTAGCCGACAAGCCCGACAGCCAGGACATCTGCTTCGTGCCCGACGGCGACTACGCCGGCGTGGTGGCCAAGCTGCGGCCCGAGGCAGTCGAGCCGGGCGAGATCGTCGATCAGGCCGGCGCCGTGTTGGGCCGTCACGACGGCATCATCCGCTTCACCGTCGGCCAGCGCCGCGGGCTGGCGGTCAGCGATCGTGCCGGCACCGACAACGAGCCGCTCTATGTCTTGCGGCTCGACGCCGAGGCAAGGCGCGTCGTCGTCGGCCCGCGCTCGGCCCTGGCGCGCGCCGAGATCGTCGTCGATGACTTGAACTGGCTGGGCGAGGCGCCGCCGCCGGCGGACGGGCAGGCGGTGATGGTGCGGCTGCGCTCCAGCCAGCCGCTGCGGCCGGCCACCGTGCATCAGGACGCGCGGGGCTGGCGCGTGCGCTTCGCGCAGCCGGAGTTCGGCGTGGCGCCCGGCCAGGCCTGCGTCTTCTACGAGGATGACCGCGTGCTGGGCGGTGGCACGATCCTGCGTGAGGCTTGACCTGACGGCTCCGGAACATTACCAAACCGGCGCCCATGGCTGGGTAGCTCAGCTGGTTAGAGCACGGCACTCATAATGCCGGGGTCGGCGGTTCAAGTCCGCCCCCAGCTACCATTCTCCAAGACCCCCGCGTTCGACCGAATCGGGGGTCTTGTTTCGTCCGGCGGGGTTCCATGAGCGAAAGCCGTCATGTCACCGATGTCGTCGTGGTCGGCGCCGGACCGGTCGGTCTGTTCGCGGTCTTCGAATGCGGAATGGTCAGGCTGCGATGCCATGTCGTCGATGCGCTCGACGCCATCGGCGGACAGTGCACCGCGCTCTATCCCGAGAAGCCGATCTACGACATCCCCGGCCATCCCAGGATCGATGCCGCCGACCTCGTGAACGCGCTGGACGAGCAGGCGCGGCCCTTCGCGCCGGTCTACCACCTCGGCCAGACCGTCGATCGCCTGGAGCGACAGGACGACGGCAGCTGGCGCGTCACGACGTCGAAAGGCACCGAGATCGTCGCCCGCGCGGTGTTGATCGCCGCCGGCGTCGGCGCCTTCGGCCCCAACCGGCCGCCGCTGCAAGACATCGAGCGCTACGAAGGGGGCGCCGTGCGCTACTACGTCCAGCGCCGGGAGGATTTCCGCGGCAAGCGCGTGGTGATCGCCGGCGGCGGCGACTCCGCCGTCGACTGGGCGCTGTCGCTCAGCGAGGTCGCCCAGCGCGTCATGGTGGTGCATCGACGTCCGAAGTTCCGCGCCGCGCCCGACAGCGAGGCGAAGCTGAAGGCGCTCGCCGACTCGAATCGGCTCGACCTGGTGATTCCCTATCAACTCGATTCGCTCGAAGGTGACGGAAAGAGCCTCAGCGCCGTGATCGTCGCCACGCTCGACGGCGAGAAGAAGCGACTCGAGGCCGATGTGCTGCTGCCGTTCTTCGGCCTGGCGATGGAGCTGGGGCCGATCGCGCATTGGGGGCTCGATCTCGAGCGCAGCCTGATCACTGTCGATCCCGCGACCTGTGCCACCAACCTCCCAAGCGTCTTCGCGATCGGCGACATCGCGAGCTATCCTGGAAAGCTGAAGCTGATTCTCTGCGGCTTCAGCGAGGCGGCGATGGCGGCGCGCGCGATCTATCCGTTGGTGCATCCCGACACACCACTTCATTTCGAGTACTCGACGACGTCGGGCGTGCCCGGTACGGCGCAATAAGCGGACGGTTCGCTGCCCCGGTGCAGCCAGAAAGTGGCGTCAAATCAGGCTTTTCCCGCGCTGCAGATTATTTCGCTGCGATGTGCTTTTCCTCTTTGACACCGCGTTGTCATCTCTCATATAAGCCGCCTCCGCGACGGGCGATCAAACGCAGCGACGCTGGGTGCTCCGGCACTCGAACGAGACTTCGGTCTCGTTGCTTTATGACAAGTCTGGAGGGAAGGGATGCGCTGGCGGCGGCGTGAGGATGTCGTCGCGAGCGCATTGGATGAATAGCGTGCACCGTGATGTCGGTGAGTTGGGCGAGTGAGTTAAG
>JALHMM010000033.1 GCA_022844045.1 Reyranellaceae bacterium
AGGGACCCATGCATCCGACGATCCGTTTCGCCTGCGCCGCCGCCATGACGGCCGCCCTGACTCTGCCGGCCCTGCCGGTGGGCGCCGCCGGCTCAGCCGAGCCGGCCGCGCCGCGCTCGTCCGCGCCGGCCGCCAGGCCGGCCAATCCTGATTTCGCCAACGCCAAGGCGGCGATCGACCGCAAGGACTACGCCAGCGCCATCGCCTCGCTGAACCGGGTGACCCAGGCCGAGCCGCGCAACCCCGAGGCCTGGAACCTGCTGGGCTACGCCACGCGCAAGTCGGGCAACCCGCGCGGCTCGCTGGCGCACTACCAGAAGGCCATGGAGATCGATCCCAAGCATCTGGGCGCGCATGAGTACATGGGCGAGGCCTATCTGATGCTCGACGAGCTGGCCAACGCCGAGATCCTGCTCAAGCGGCTCGACTCGTTCTGCACCTTCGGTTGCCAGGAGCACAAGATGCTGAAGACGGCGATCGAGAACTACAAGAAGGGCCGCAAGCCGACCGGCTGATCGCGTTCCCAACCTCATGCTGAGGAGGCCGCGCAGCGGCCGCCTCAAAGCATGGGCAACAGATTCGGTGCGTGTTGCACACCCGTCGAGACGCGCCGCGTTGCGGCGCTCCTCAGGGTGAGGTCGGAGGCTACAGCGTCACGCCGCCATCGACGTGCAGCGTCTGCCCGGTGATGTACGCCGCGGCGGGCGAGCACAGGAAAGCGATGGCGGCGGCGATGTCGGTGGGCTTGCCGAAGCGGCCGGCCGGGATCATGCGCTCGAGCTCGGTGCGGCGGCCCGGCGTCAGGGCCGAATGCGCGCCGGGGTCCTTCTCGACGAAGCCTGGCGCGACGCAGTTCACCGTCACGCCATAGGGCGCGATCTGCACCGCGAAGGCGCGCGCCATGGCCTCGATGCCGGCCTTGGCCGCCGCCGTGGCGGGGAAGATCGGCAGCCCGCGGCCCATGGCATGGGCGACGAAGGACGACACGGCCACCACCCGGCCATGCGTCGCCTTCTCCAGCCACGGCCGCATCGCGCCCAGCAGATCGAAGAAAGCGTTCTGCATGCTGGCGATCGAGGCGTCGTAGCCCGGCCGGTCGATCTCGCCGATCGGCCGGCGGTCGGCGAAGCCGGCGTTGCTAACCAGCACGTCGAGCCGGCCGAAACGATTGCCGACCTCCTCGACTAGCCGCGCCGCGGCGTCAGGCTGGGCGAGGTCGCACTGCACGGTCATCGGCACGCCGCCGGCCTGCTCGACCGCCTGTGCGATGCGCTGCGCTCCGTCCATGTTCTTGCGCGCGTGGATGGCGATGCCGACGCCCGATGCGGTGAGCGCCGCGCAGGCCGCGGCGCCGATGCCCGAGGACGCGCCGGTGACGAGGATGGCGCGGGTGACTGAGGTCATGCTGTCGCTCCCGGATTCATTCGCGATGGTAGGGGTGGCCGGCGAGGATCTGCTGCGCGCGATAGATTTGCTCGGCCAGCATGGCGCGCGCCAGTAGGTGTGGCCAGGTCATGGCGCCGAACGACAGCGCGAGCGTGCAGTCCTTCAGCAGCGACTCGGTGTGACCGTCCGCGCCGCCGATCAGGAAGGCGAGATCGCCGACGCCGTCGTCGCGCCATGTGCCCAGGCGCTTGGCGAAGCTCGCGCTGTCGAGAGGCTTGCCGCGCCGATCCAGCGCCACCAGCGTCGCACCCGACGGGCACGCCGCGCGCAACAGCTCGCCTTCACGCGCCATCAACTCAGGCGGCGACAGGCGGCGGCGTTCCTCGACCTCGCGCAAAGTGAGCGGCCAGGTGATGCGCCGCGCATACTGCTCGTAGAGATCGCGCTCGGGCCCCGGTCGCGCGCGGCCGACGGCGGCGATGGTCAGGCGGATCAGGCGGCGTCCTCGGCGGCGGCGGCCTTCTTGCGCTTGCGCTTCGGCTTGGCCTCGGCGTCGTCGTCAGGGAAGGACCACATGCGCTCGAGCTGGTAGAGCTCGCGGATCTCCGGCCGGAAGACGTGCACGATCACGTCGCCGGCGTCGACCAGCACCCAGTCGCCCACCGACTTGCCCTCGCTGACGGCGCGATGCCCGGCCGCTTTCAGCTTCTCCAGCAGATGGTCGGCCATGGCGGCGACCTGGCGCGTCGAGCGACCGCTGGCGATCACCATCCAGTCGGCCATCGCCGTCCGGCCGGCGATGTCGAGCGCCACGATGTTCTCGGCCTTGTCGTCGTCGAGCGACGCCACGATCAGGTCCTTCAGCTTGCTGGACTGGGCCTTGGCCGGCTTGGGGCGGGTCGGAATGGCGATCTCCGGGTCAGGTCTTGTGGTTGCGTATCGCGGTGGCCGAGAGCGGGTTCAGCCGCGTGTAGAGAAAGGTCCAGGCCGGCGCCGCGCGATCGGCCAAGGATCGAGCCGCTGCGGGCGCGAGCCTGGCCCCAGCATACCGACGCGCCGGCGCGCCGGAAAGCGCCGCCGGCGCGAAGCCCGGGCGGTCGATCACGGCGATGGGGATGGTTTCGACCAGCCCGGCCCAGCCCTTCCAGCGCGGCAGCTGGCGCAGATTGTCGGCGCCCATCAGCCAGACGAAGCGCGCCTTCGGGTGATACCGGCGCAACGCGCGCACGGTGTCGATGGTGTAGCGCGTGCCCAGCACCCGCTCGAGGTCGGTGACGCGCAGGCGCTGATGCGCCCTGGTGATCGCGCGCGCGCCGGCCATGCGCTGCGCCAAGCCCGCCATGCCATCAGCGGCCTTGAGCGGATTCTGCGGCGAGACCAGCCACCAAACCTCGTCGAGGTTCAGGCGCTTGAGCGCCTCCAGCGAGACATGCACGTGCCCCGCATGCGCCGGATTGAACGATCCACCCAGCAACCCGATGCGCCGGTCGGTGAGGCGCGGGGCGGCGCGGATCATGCGTGTCGCTCCCTCTCCCCGCAGGCGGGGAGAGGGAGGAAGATGGAGTTGTATTGCGGCACGCCAGATCCTCGAGCTTGAACGGCTCGCCCTCGGGCAGCTTGATGCCGCAGAAGCGGAACTCGGCGACGTAGACGCCGTCGACATAGATCTCGAAACGCCATTCGCCGGGCGGGTCGGCGTCGTTGACGCACCAGCTGTGACTCAATTTGCCGCCGACCACCGGCATGCGCCGCTTCATGATCGTTGAGTCGGAGTTCGGGCCGATCACAATGTCGGAGCCGCCGAAGCGCGTCGGGCCGGGCGCGAACTGCTTCTCAACCATCTCGACCACGCGATCGGGTCCGCGCAGCACCACGACCCAGCCGAAGCACGAGCGGATTGGCCACAGTGGCACGACATTGGTTTCGACCGGCCCGTTGGTGCGGCCCGGGCCGGAGTCGATGCGCACGAAGGGATAGCCGCGCGCCGGCTTGCGATCGGCCGGCGTGGCCAAGGCCGACAGGGCGGCGACGCAGAGCACCAGGGCGATGGTGGCTCGCACGACGGCGCGTACGGCGGTCGCATAGGGTCGCTTTGACTTAGTCTTACCTTCCCCCGGAGGGGGAAGGTGCCCGAAGGGCGGATGGGGGATGTCGAAGACGGACACCGATGTCGTTGCGACATCCCCCATCCGTCGCGCTTCGCGCGCCACCTTCCCCCTCCGGGGGAAGGTAAATCGAAAGCCTATATGCGATAACCCGGCGACGGCGCGCATGGTTACGGTCGGACCGTGCCGGCGCCGCGCACGATGTTCTTGTACGTCGTCAGCTCGACCAGCCCGACCGGGCCGCGCGCGTGCAGGCGGTCGGTGGAGATGCCGATCTCGGCACCCAGCCCGAACTCGAAGCCGTCGGCGAACTGCGTCGAGGCGTTGTGCATGACGATGGCGCTGTCGACATCGGCGAGAAAGCGCTCGGCCGTGGCGGCGTTGTTGGTGACGATCGACTCGGTATGGCCTGAGCCGTAGGTCGCGATGTGCTTCGCCGCGCCCGCGACACCATCGACCGCCGCGACCGAGATGATCGGCGCGAGATACTCGGTGCGCCAATCCTGCTCGGTGGCCTCGCCGATGCGATTGTCGAGGCGACGCACGTCGGCGTCGCCGCGCACCTCGCAGCCCAGCTCGATCAACCGGTCGATCACCGGCCGGGCATGCGTGGCCAGCGCCGCGCGATCGATCAGCAAGGTCTCGGCCGCGCCGCACACGCCGACACGGCGCATCTTGGCGTTGGCCACCACGTCGCGCGCCATGGCGATGTCGGCGTCGCGATCGACATAGACGTGGCACAGCCCGTCGAAGTGCTTGAGCACCGGCACGCGGCTTTCGGCCATCACGCGCTCGATCAGGGTCTTGCCGCCCCTGGGCACGATCAGATTGAGATGATCGGTGGCGCGCAGCATCTCGCCCACGGCGGCGCGGTCGGTGGTTGGCACCAACTGGACGCAATCCTCGGGCAGGCCCGCTTTGGCCAGGCCACGGCGCAGACACGACACGATGGCACGCGAGGAGTGCAGGCTCTCCGAGCCGCCGCGCAGGATCACCGCGTTGCCCGATTTCAGACAGAGTGCGCCGGCATCGGCGGTGACGTTGGGCCGCGATTCGTAGATCACGCCGATGCAGCCGATCGGCACGCGCACGCGCGCGATCTTCAGACCGTTGGGCCGCGACCATTCCTCGATCGTCTGACCTACCGGATCGGGCAGGGCGACGATGGCATCGAGCCCGTGCGCCATGGCCTCGACGCGTGCGGGGTTGAGCTCCAGCCGGTCGAGCAGGGCGGCGGTCAGGCCGCGCTCGCGCGCCGAGGCCATGTCCTTGGCATTGGCCGCGAGGATCGCCGCGGCGTCGGCGCGGATCAGGCGCGCCGCCTCGATCAAGGCGGCGTTCTTGGCCGCGCTCGGCGCCACGCGCAACGACGCCGCCGCGCTACGGGCGCGCGCGCCCATATCGTTCACGAGCGTGACGACGTCTGTCTCGGCAGCCTTGGCCTGGACGTTCATGGCCGGTTTCCCTCTGGCGGCACCTTATATTGTGCCCCGACATCAGGGACAAGTTGCCGGTCCGTTCCGGCGCCGTCCGATGGCAAGAATGCAGCCATGGGAGAGTTCTCGACGATCGCCAATGTGGCGCCGGCCTATGTCCATCGCGACAAGCTGGTCGCGCCCGCCGCGCCGCTGTCGCTCAAGGGCGGCCGGCTGAAGTGGTACGACATCGCCTATCCCGAGACGCCGGTGCCTGAAACGATCCGCCGTCTCGGCCGCGACTATCTGGAACGCGAGGCTGGTGCCGGTCGCATCAATGTCTCGGCCGATCTCGGTTTCGTCGTGCTGCATCGCTGCGGCCACAACGATTTCTACTTTTTGATCCTCAGCACCTGGCGCAACGAGAACGAGCTCTGGGAAAGCGTCTACGCGCACGATGCGCGCACGCAATCCGACTTCGAGCTCTTCCCGCGCCCCGGCCCGCATCTGGGGACCTACTGCGTCTGGGAGATGGGCGCGGCGTGGCATGAGCAGCAGGCCTGGCGCCGCTACCTGGTGACGATGCGCGACGATGCCGCCAAGCGCGCGTGGTTCGCCGATACCTTCACCGGCCTCGTATAGGAGACCGCACCTCATGGCTTCGTATTCATTCCAGCAGGTCGATGTTTTCACCGGTGTCGGCCTGAAGGGAAATCCGCTGGCAGTCGTCATCGGCGCCGACGGGCTGTCCGACGCCACGATGGCGGCCTTCGCCAACTGGACCAATCTCAGCGAGACGACGTTCCTGCTGAAGCCGACCGAGCCCACGGCCGACTACCGCGTGCGCATCTTCACGCCCGAGCGTGAGCTGCCCTTCGCCGGCCATCCGACCTTGGGCAGTTGCCAGGTGTGGCTGAGCGTTGGCAACACGCCCAAAGGCGGTCACGTCGTGCAGGAATGCGCCGCCGGCCTGATTCGCATCAAGCGCGATGGCGATCGCCTCGCCTTCGCGGCACCACCGCTGCGGCGGAGCGGCGACGTCGACAGCGCGACGCTCGATCGTCTGGCGGGCGGCCTCGGCATCGCGCGTTCGGCGATCAAGGCGTCGCAGTGGTGCGACAACGGGCCGGGATGGCTCGGCGTCATGCTGGAGGGTCGCGCGGCCGTGCTGGCGCTGCGGCCGAACCACGCGGCGCTGGCCGACCTGAAGCCTGGCGTGGTCGGGCCATGGGATCCGGCGACGGACGGCACCGACGCGCAGTTCGAGGTCCGCGCCTTCGTGCCCAGCCGCTCCACCGAGGATCCCGTGACCGGCAGCCTCAACGCCGGTCTCGCCCAGTGGCTGATCGGCGCCGGCCTGGCGCCACCGCGCTATGTCGCGAGCCAGGGCACCGTTCTGGGCCGCGCCGGTCGCGTGCATGTCGAGCGTGCGGGCGACGACATCTGGATCGGCGGCCGCACCGTCACCTGCATCGAAGGGCGCGTGACACTCTGACAACTCCGCCGTCGTCCTGAGCGCAGCGACGGACCTCGCGGTATCGCGGCCAGTTCAACGCATCGTGCCAGGTCGCATCACCGCCAGGTTCTTCGCTTCGCTCAGAACGACGACCTGACTACGCCGTAGTCGTCAGCGGCTCGGGACCACTGCCCACCGAACGCCGCAGGCACGCGACGTGGTGGCCCTGCGCCACCTCGATCAGCGGCGGCACCTCGACCTTGCACTTGGGCAAGGCGTAGGGGCAGCGGGTGTGGAAGTGGCAGCCCGGCGGCGGCTTGGCCGGGCTGGGCACGTCGCCCTGCACGATGACGCGCCGCGCCTTCTTCTTCGACGGATCGGGCACCGGCGCGGCCGAGAGCAGCGCCTCGGTGTAGGGATGCATCGGCATCGAGAACAAGGTGCGCTTGTCGGTCAGCTCGACGATGCGGCCGAGATACATCACGGCGATGCGGTGGCTGATATGGCGCATCACCGCCAGGTCGTGGCTGATGAACAGGTAGGCGAGCTGGTACTCGTCCTGCAGGTCGATCATCAGGTTCAGCACCTGCGCCTGCACCGAGACGTCGAGCGCCGAGACCGGCTCGTCGGCGACGATCACGTCGGGATTCACCGCGAGCGCCTTGGCGATGCCCAGGCGCTGGCGCTGGCCGCCGGAGAATTCGTGGGTGAATCGGTTCATCGCGTCGGGCCGCATGCCGACGCGCTGCAGTAGCTGCGCCACCCGTTCGTTCTTCTCGCTGCCCGAGGCGATGCCGAAATTCTCCAGCGGCTCGCCGACGATGGTGCCGACCTTCAGGCGCGGATTCATCGAGGAGTAGGGATCCTGGAACACCGTCTGGATGCGCCGGCGGTGATGCCACATGCGGCCCGGCGAGAGCTTGGTGACGTCCTCGCCGTCGAGCAGGATCTGGCCCGCGGTCGGCTCGATCAGCTTGAGCACGGTCTTGCCGACGGTCGACTTGCCGCAACCGGATTCGCCGACGAGGCCCAAGGTCTCGCCGCGCCTTATGGCGAAGCTCACGCCATCGACCGCCTTCACCGCGCCGGTGCGCCGCTGCAAGAGGCCGCTATGGATCGGGAAGTGCTTGACCAGGTCGCGCACTTCCAGGCTGGGAGCGTCGCTCATGTCGGCCTGTTTGACTTGGTCTTACCTTCCCCCGGAGGGGGAAGGTGCCCGGAGGGCGGATGGGGGATGTCGAAGACGGACACCGAATTCGTTGAAACATCCCCCATCCGTCGCGCTGCGCGCGCCACCTTCCCCCTCCGGGGGAAGGTAAAAATGTCGCTCATGCCGCCACCGCCTGCACGCGGGCGACTTCCCAGCAGGCCGCGAGATGGCCCTTGCCGTGATCCTCCAGCGGCGGCGCCTCGACCCGGCAGCGATCGGTGGCGAAGTCGCAGCGTGGCGCGAAGGCGCAGCCCTGGATCGGCCGGTCGAGCCTCGGCACCATGCCGGGGATCTCCTTCAGGCGCGGGCGGCGGCCGGCGGTCTCGGCGTCGATGTCGAGTCGCGGGATCGCGCGCATCAGGCCGTGCGTGTAGGGGTGCAGCGGCCGGGCGAAGAGCTCCTCGACCGGCGCCTCCTCGACCTTGCGGCCGGCATACATCACGACGACGCGCTGCGTCGTCTCGGCCACGACGCCCAGATCGTGCGTGATCATGATGATGGCGGTGCCGAGCTTTTCCTTCAGCTCCAGCATCAGGTCGAGGATCTGCGCCTGGATGGTGACGTCGAGCGCCGTGGTCGGCTCGTCGGCGATCAGCACGCGCGGATCGCAGGAGAGCGCGATGGCGATCATCACGCGCTGGCGCATGCCACCGGAGAGCTGGTGCGGATATTCGTCGAGCCGGCGCCGCGAATCCGCGATGCCCACGAGGTCGAGCATCTCCTGTGCCCGATCGCGCGCCTGCGTCTTGCTGGCGCCGGTGTGGCGCCAGACGTTCTCGGCGATCTGCGTGCCGACGGTCAGCACCGGGTTCAGGCTGGTCATCGGCTCCTGGAAGATCATCGAGATGCTCTTGCCGCGGATCTCGCGCATCTGCTCTTCGCTCAGACGCGTGAGCTCGCGGCCCTCGAATTCGACCGAGCCGCGGGCGATCCGCGCGGTCTCGGGCGGGATCAGGCGCATGATGGTGAGCGCCGTCACCGACTTGCCGCAGCCCGATTCGCCGACGATGCCCAAGGTCTCGCCGGCCGCGAGGTCGAAGGACACACCGTCGACGGCGCGGGTGACGCCGTCACGCGTGTGGAAATGCGTGGCGAGGTCGCGGACGGAGAGGATCGACATCTATCGTCCCCCGCTGGCCAAGGCGATCGCATATGGCTCCCTCTCCCCGCTTGCGGGGAGAGGGTTGGGGTGAGGGGGAGTCGCAGGTTGCGCACGGCGCTTGTGCGCCACTTGCATCAGCCCCTCACCCCGACCCTCTCGCCGCATCGGCGCGACCAAAGGTCGTCGCCTGAGGGGAGAGGGAGGAAAACGCCCGCGAGCCGCCATCACATGCGCCTCGCCAGCCGCGGATCGAGGCGGTCGCGCAGGCCGTCGCCCAGCAGGTTCACCGCCAGCACGGTGAGCGCCAGGAAGGCGCCGGGGATGAAGATGCACCACGGCGCGCGCAGGAAGAAGCTGCGGCCCTGGGCGATGATGTTGCCCCAGCTCGGGATCTCCAACGGCACGCCCGCGCCGAGGAAGGACAGGCCAGCCTCGATCAGCATGCCGGCGGCGCAGATGAAGGTGGCCTGCACGATCAGCGGCGCCAGCGTGTTGGGCAGGATGTGGCGCACCAGCAGCTTGAAGCCCTTGGTGCCGCCGGCGATGGCGCTCTCGATATAGGGCTGGGCGCGGATGCTGAGCACCACGGAGCGCACGACGCGCACGACGCGCGGCACCTCGGGGATGACGATGGCGACGATGACGATGCCCAGGCCGGGCCGCGTCAGCGTGATCAGCGCGATCGCCAGCAGGATCGAGGGGATGGCCATGATGCCGTCCATGATCCGCATGACGATGCCGTCGACGCGGCGGAAATAGCCGCAGAGGATGCCCAGCGCCAGGCCGATCACGGCGGAGATCGCCGCCACGGTGATGCCGACGATCAGCGAGACGCGCGCGCCATGCAGGGTGCGGGCGAAGTTGTCGCGGCCGAACTGGTCAGTGCCGAACCAGAATTTTTCCGACGGCGGGCGCAGACGGTTGATGGTGTTCTGCTTCAGCGGATCGGGACTGATCCACGGCGCGAGGATCGCCAGGCTGACCAGGATCGTCAGCAGCAGGGCGCCGATGAAGATCGTCGGATTGCGCCGGATCGGCGTCCAGATGCGCTGCGCCAGCGACGGCGGCGCCTCTTCTGTGCCGGACGCCAGCGCGGCGTCGGAGGGAACGGCGACCATATCAGGCACGCCCCAATCCCTTCCCCCGGAGGGGGAAGGTGGCGCGCGCAGCGCGACGGAAGGGGGATGTCGAAGGCGAACGCGGGCGTCCGTCTTCGGCATCCCCCATCCGCCCTTCGGGCACCTTCCCCCTCCGGGGGAAGATAGTGAACGCGGCGATCATCATCAGTACCGGATGCGCGGATCGAGGAAGGCGTAGGAGATGTCGATCATCAGATTGACCAGCACCTTGGCGGCGGCGAAGACCATGATCAGGCCCTGCACGATCGGGTAGTCGTGCTTGAGCACGGCGTCGACCGTGAGGCGGCCCAGGCCGGGGATATTGAACACCGTCTCGGTGATCACCACGCCCGAGATCAGAAGCGCGATGCCGATGCCGATCACGGTGACGATGGGCACGGCGGCGTTCTTCAGCGCGTGCAGCAGCAGCACGCGCTTGGTCGCCAGGCCCTTGGAGTTGGCGGTGCGGATATAGTCCTGCGACAGCACCTCGAGCATCGAGGCGCGGGTGATGCGCGCGATCAGCGCCATGTAGGTCACGCCGAGCGCGATCGAGGGCAGGATCAGCCCTTCTACGAACGGCCAGAAGCCTTCGGCGATCGGCCGGTAGCCCTGCACCGGCAAGAGCTGCAGCTTCACCGCGAAGACCCAGATCAGGATGTAGGCGGCGAGGAAGCCGGGAATGGCGAAGCCCAGCACGGCGAAGACCATGACCGCGCGGTCGGCCAGCTTGCGCGCCTGCCAGGCGGCGATGACGCCGACCGGGATCGCCAGCGCTACCGCGACAAAGAGGGTGGAGAGCGTCAGCGCCAGGGTGGGCTCGACGCGCTGGGCGATCAGGCGGGTCACCGGCAGGTCGGAGAAGATCGAGACGCCGAGATCGCCTTGCGCGAGGCGCCAGATCCACAGGCCGAACTGCTCGTAGATCGGCAGGTTGAGGCCCAGCTTGGCGCGCACCGCCTCGAGATCGGCGGCGGTGGCGTCGTCGCCGGCGATGATCGCCGCCGGATCGCCCGGCGCGAGGCGCAGCAGAAAGAAGACGAAGACGGTCACGACCGCCATGACCGGCAAAGTCGCGAACAGTCGGCGGATGATGTACGCGGTCATTCCAGTTCCGGAGAAAGCCCCTCACCCCAACCCTCTCCCCGCGGGCGGGGAGAGGGAGGAAGAGAGCAGCTACTTCTTCTTGATGCCCCAGAGCACCACGAGGCCGGTGTTGGGCACGATGCCCTCGATGCGGTCGGCGCGATACGCCAGCGGCGTGGTCCACTGGCCGAAGGGGATGTAGACGACCTGCTCGATGGCGCGCGTCTGCAGCTCGCGCGCGACCTTCTTCTTCTCCTCGTCGGTCTGGGCGAAGGCGTAGGCGTTGCGCAGCTCCTCGATCTTGGCATCGCACGGCCAGCCGAACAGCCCCTTGTCGCAGGCCGCGCCCAGCCAGGTGTGCAGCACCGGGTTGGCCGAGCCGACGCCGCCGGTCGTGGTGATGAAGATGTTCCAGCCGCCCTGTGCCGGTGGCTCCTTCTTGGCGCGCCGCGACACGACGGAGCCCCAGTCCATCGACTGCACATCGAGGTTGATACCGGCCTCGCGCATCGCCTGGATCAGCACCTGGGTGGCCGGCGTGATGGTGTTGTGGTCGGTGGTGGCGAGGATGGTGATCGGCTCGCCCTTGTAGCCGGCCTCCTTGAGGAGCTGCAGCGCCTTCTTGGGATTGTAGTCCTTGAGCATGGCGCTGCCGCCGTCATTGGCCAGCGGCGAGCCGCAGGTGATCAGGCCGTGACAGACGCGGTAGTACTCGGCGTCGCCGACGATGGCGCGCAGGAAGTCCTCCTGGTTGATCAGGTGGTACATCGCCTGGCGCGCCTTGACGTTGTCGAACGGCGGATGCAGGTGGTTGAGCCGGATCATGCCGTGCGTGCTGTCGAGGTCGCCGGTTTTCATCAGCTTGACGCCCCTGGCCTTGGCCAGGATGGGCAGGAAGTCGATGCCGGGATTCTCGTAGAAGTCGATCTCGCCGTTGATCAGCGCCGACATCGCGGTCTGCGAATCGGCGATCCAGATCAGCTCGATACGGTCGACGCCGGCGATCTTGCTGCCGGCGAAGGACGAGGGCGGCTCGTTGCCCGGCCGCGGCACGTAGTGCGGGTTCTTGACGTAGACCGCCTTGCTGCCCGGCACCCACAGATCCTTGAGCATCATGAAGGGCCCCGAGCCGATCGATTCCTTGACCTGGGTATTGTGGTCGGTCTGCGCTTCCTTCTCGCGCATGATCACGGCGACCGAGGAGTTGGTCTTGCCCAGCGACTCCAGCACCATGCCGTAGGGCTGCTTGAGCACCATCTTGAAGGTCTTGTCGTCGACGGCGTCGAGCGAGGTGATGAAGGAGAACAGGCGGATGCCGACGCCGTCCTTCTTGCCCCAGCGTTGCAGCGAGGCGATCACGTCCTTGCTGGTCACGGCCGAGCCGTCGCTGAACTTCAGCCCGTCGCGCAGCGTGAAGGTGTAGGTCAGCCGATCGGCGCTGATCTCGTATTTGCCCACCATCTGCGGCTTGGGCACCATGTTGACGTCGTTGCCGAACAGGGTGTCGTAGACCAGCATGCCGTGGATGTTGGCGATGGTCTGGGTCGTCCAGATCGGGTCGATGACGCGGACGTCCGCGTGCAGCGCCGCCTTCAGCACCTTTTCCTGCGCCAGCGCGGCGCCCGATGGCGCGGCCAGCGCGAGCGCGGCGCTCGCCAACGCGACGCGCGCGAAACGCGACGTGAAAATCGTCCTCATGGTCCACTCCCCAACACGGGCGGCACACCGTCGTGCCGACCGTACACCGGGGCAGTATGGCGAGCCTTCAGGGGCGCTGTCCATGGACACCGCCGCGCGAAAGACTCGCAAACGGCGTGCCGGGCGGGGAGGCAGCGGCTTAGGGACGCGCCGCTCCAGCGGCGCTCATGAAGGCGTCGCCGGAGCGACGCGGCCGCAACGGGCTACTCCATCGCCAGATCGTCGCGGTGGATCAGCTCGTCGGCGCCGCGCCAGCCCAGCGCTGTCTCGATCTCGGCGCTCTTGCGGCCGGCGATGCGCCGCGCGTCCTCGGCGGCGTAGGCGACCAGCCCGCGCGCCAGCGTGCGGCCGGCGCGATCCTGCACCAGGACCGGTGCGCCGGCGGCGAAGTCACCGTCAACCGAGACCACGCCGGCGGGCAGCAGGCTTTTGCCGGCGTTCAGCGCTTTGGCCGCCCCATCGTCGACGGTGAGCGTGCCGGCGGGCTTGAGGGTGCCGCCGATCCAGCGCTTGCGCGCCGTCTGCGGCGTCGCGGCGGGCAGGAACCAGGTGCAGCGCGCGGCGCCGTCGAGCAGGGCGGCGAGCGGGTTCTGGCGGGCGCCATCGACGATCGCCATGCGGCAGCCGGCGGCCATGGCGATGCGCGCGGCCATCAGCTTGGTCACCATGCCGCCGTTGCTGAGCTCGTTCTGCGCCACGCCGGCCATCGCCTCGATCTCCGGCGTGATGCGGCGCACTTCGGCGATGAACTCGGCCTTGGGATCGCGGCGCGGATCGGCGCTGTAGAGACCGTCGATGTCGGAGAACACCACCAAGGTGTCGGCGCTGGTCATCTCGGCCACACGCGCGGCCAGGCGGTCGTTGTCGCCGAAGCGGATCTCGGCGGTGGCCACCGTATCGTTCTCGTTGATCACAGGCACGGCGCGCTGCTCGAGCAGCACCGTCGTGGTCTGGCGCGCGTTGAGGTAGCGCTCGCGCGCCTCGCTGTCCTCCAGCGTGAGCAGCAATTGCCCGGCGACGATGTCGTGGCGCGCCAGGGTCTGCTGCCAGGCCTGCGCCAGGCCGATCTGGCCGACGGCGGCGGCGGCCTGCTTCTGCTCCAGGCGCAGCGCGCCGCGCGGCAGGCCGAGCCGCGCCCGACCGAGCCGGATCGCGCCCGACGAGACGACGACGATCTCCGCGCCCGACTTGCGCAGCCGCGCGATGTCGTCGGCCAGCGCGTCGAGCCAGTCCTTGCGCACGACGCCGCTGCCCTCGTCGACGATCAGCGACGAGCCGATCTTCAGCACGACGCGCTTGGCGCCGGCCAGCCGCTTGTCGCCGGCGCGGGTGGTCATTGTTCACCCCTACCTTCCCCCGGAGGGGGAAGGTGGCGCGCGTCAGCGCGACGGTCAGGGGCCGCGGACGGCCCCGGGGGGGATGTCGAAGACGAACGCAGGAGTCCGTCTTCGACATCCCCCATCCGCCCTTCGGGCACCTTCCCCCTCCGGGGGAAGGTAGGAAGAGAAAGGCTCATGCCGCGAGCTTCTTGCGCGAGGCGATCGCCAGCTTGCGCAAGGTGCGCAGGACCTCGGGGATGCCCATGCCTGTGGCGCCGGAGATCGTCAGCACGGTCTTGCGCGAGACGCGCGCCAGCGCCGCGCGCTTGGCCTCAATCTCTTCCGGCGAGAGCGCGTCGATCTTGTTGAGCGCCACGATCTCCTTCTTGCGCGCGAGGTTGCCGCCATAGGCGCGCAGCTCGGCGCGCACCGTGCGGTAGGCGCCCGCGACATCGTCCTGCGTGCCGTCGACCAGATGCAGCAGCGCGGCGCAGCGTTCGATATGGCCGAGGAAGCGCGTGCCCAGCCCGGCGCCCTCGCTGGCGCCCTCGATCAGGCCGGGGATGTCGGCGAGCACGAACTCGCCGTCGTCGCTCTTCACCACGCCGAGATTGGGGTGCAGCGTCGTGAACGGATAGTCGGCGATCTTCGGCTTGGCGCGCGTGACGGCGGCGAGGAAGGTGCTCTTGCCGGCGTTGGGCAGGCCGATCAGCCCGGCATCGGCGATCAGCTTCAGCCGCAGCCAGACCCACATCTCCTGCGCCTCGCCGCCCGGACCGGCGCGGGTCGGCGCGCGGTTGATCGAGGATTTGTAGCGCGTGTTGCCGGCGCCGCCGGCACCGCCTTCGAGCAGCACGACGCGCTGGCCGATCTCGGTCAGGTCGGCGAGCACGACTTCCTTGGTCTCGTCGAGCACCTGCGTGCCGCGCGGCAGGCGCAGCACGAGGTCGGGTGCGTTGGCGCCGGTGCGATTCTGGCCCATGCCATGCTGGCCGCGCTCGGCCTTGAAGTGCTGGGCGTAGCGGTAGTCGATCAAGGTGTTGAGCCCGTCGACGCATTCCGCGACCACGTCGCCACCACGCCCGCCATCGCCGCCGTCCGGCCCGCCATACTCAATGAACTTCTCGCGCCGGAATCCGACGCAGCCGGGACCGCCCGCACCGGAGCGGATGAAGACCTTGGCTTCGTCGAGGAATTTCATCGGGGTTGAGTTCCGGTGACTCTGTCATCCCTCGCTGCGCTCGGGATGACAGACAAAACGAAAGAAGGGGAACGTCGCCGTTCCCCTCCGCGTGCGCACTGGATCGGGGAACGCCTATTCGGCGGCCACCGGCAGCGGCTGGACGCTGACGAACACCTTGCCGCCCTTGCGGGTGGCGAACGTCACCTTGCCGTCGGCTGTGGCGAACAGCGTGTGGTCGCGGCCGACGCCGACATTGCTGCCGGCGGCCATCTTGGTGCCGCGCTGGCGCACCAGCACGTTGCCCGACAGCACGACCTGGCCGCCGAAGCGCTTCACGCCGAGCCGCTTGCTCTCCGAGTCGCGGCCGTTGCGGGATGAACCGCCTGCTTTATGGTGAGCCATACCTTCTACTCCTGCCCGTCGCTCAGGCGACGATGCTGTCGATGCGCAGCTGGGTCATCTCCTGGCGATGACCGTTCTTGCGGCGCGAGTTCTTGCGCCGGCGCTTCTTGAACACCAGCACGGTATCGTTGCGCTTGTGGCCGACGATCGAGGCCGTGACCTTGGCGCCCGTGACCGTGGGCGCGCCGATCTTCAAGCCGGCGCCGGCGTCGATCGCCAGCACGTCGGTCAACTCGACCGAAGCGCCGACCTCGCCGGCCAGGCTGTCGACCGAAACGACGTCGTTGGCGGCGACGCGGTACTGCTTGCCGCCGGTGCGAATCACCGCATACATCAAAACACCCTGGGCCCGAAAAAACGTGGAGGACGGACCGCCGGCCCGCCCTCTCTCAAGGCGGCGCAATATACTGACGACACGGCTTGAGTCAACGCGAACCGCAGGCCGTCTAAGTGCCAAGAAAATCAACAACTTGGGGCCGTTGTGTGGCGCGCTCCACCGAGCCACTAGCGGTGGTGGTGCCGAAATTCCGGCATTGCCCACCCCCTGACGCGTCGATATACAAGCGCCCGCGCCGGGCGACCTACGGCGCACCCTGCCTGTCAGGGTTGCGGAGAGGTGCCAGAGTGGTCGATCGGGGCGGTCTCGAAAACCGTTGTGCGCGCGAGCGTACCGTGGGTTCGAATCCCACCCTCTCCGCCAATTTCCTGTCCAGCGCCATCCATTTGAGTCCGAAAAATTGTTGTAGGATAAGGATTTATTGGATCTTCCCGTCCAGCCTCGTCCCTCATAGTTCTTGGCGATCCAGATGCGGATGATGGGTTGTCTGATGGGTAGGCGGCATGACATCGTCGCCTCCTTAGAAGTGGGTGGCCCTTACCCATCATCGGAGTGCCGGGGATGCCGAAACGAGCTGCAGGCCTGACTGCTCGGCAGGTACAGGCCCAGAAGAATGCTGGTCTGTTCGCCGATGGCGGTGGGCTGTACCTGCAGGTCACCCCGACCGGGTCCAGGACATGGATCTACCGCTTCCAGCTCGCCGGCCGGCGTCGTGACATGGGGCTCGGCTCCACCACGGATCTGCCGCTGGCTCAAGCGCGAGAGCGCGCTGCCGCTGCGCGGAGGCTGGTCAGCGAGGGCATCGATCCCATAGAACAGCGGAAGGCAAACAAGGCCGTGGTTGCACTCGCGCATGCGAAGGCAGTGACGTTCAAGGATTGCGCAGAGACCTACATCCGGTCGATGAGTGAGGGTTGGCGCAATGCGAAGCACGCGTCGCAATGGTCGAGCACACTCGAGACCTACGCCTATCCTGAAATCGGTGGTCTGCCCGTCGGATCAATTGACACCGGCCTCGTCTGCAAGGTGTTGGAGCCGATCTGGAAGACAAAGACCGAGACCGCCAGCCGAGTGCGCGGTCGCATCGAATCCATCCTCGACTACGCGAGGGTGCGCGGCTATCGCAGCGGCGAGAACCCGGCGCGCTGGAAGGGTCACCTCGACAATATCCTCCCGGCAAAGTCCGTGATCGCCAAGCCAAACCATCACGCGAGCCTTGCTTACGCTGACATGAGGGTGTTCTGGCCGCGCCTTCAGGTGCAGGACGGCATGGGCGCAAGAGCGCTGGAGTTTGTCATCCTCACCGTGACCCGCTCGGGCGAGACCTTTGGCGCACGCTGGCCTGAGATTGATTTCGAAGCGAGCGTATGGACCATTCCGTCCGTCCGGATGAAGGCCGGCACGGAGCATCGCGTACCGCTGACGGATTCTGCGCTTGCGCTGCTGCGTAAGCTCTCCTCGGTCCGGATGAACGACTTCATCTTTCCCGGTCAGGGCATCGATCGGCCACTGTCCAACATGGCGATGCAGGCGACGTTGCGCCGAATGAAGGTCGACGTGACACCGCATGGCTTCCGGTCGACTTTCCGAACCTGGGGCGCTGAGCAGACCAGTTTCCCTGCTGAAGTGCTTGAAGCTGCACTGGCGCACACGCGGGGCGACAAGGTCATAGCTGCTTATCAGCGCGGTGATCTCTTTGCTAAGCGTCGCGAGTTGATGGGGGCTTGGGCAACATTCGTCAGTGGCGGCAACAGCGCGGGCTCCTCGCCATAGGAAGACGCTTGGGACGAAACCCGCAAGGCAACTCAGAACGAATGCAGTCAAGTGCACTCAGTACCGACGGCGGCGTGTGCCAACCCTTTCGGAACAAGGCGGCCCGTATGAGCACCGCAGGGCAATTCTGCTGACGCCTAATGACGTGGGACGGTCCACACCAGACGCGATGGCAATCATCAGGAGGTATCCCGATGACTGCCAAGCTAGAGGCCAGTCTCTCAAGTCATGCGTGGTCCGAAAACCCGAAAGCAGGCCACACGGCGGCGACCTGACAACTCTGGCTAAGCGTACGCCGGCAGAGTGCGAAAACCGCGAAGTCTACTAAGTGCGGCTGCCTAATCGATGGCAGCCAACACTTGGAGGACACATGCTTATCCGCTTTTCACCCATAGAGGCTCGAGGTTGATGGCGCTGCACGAGCAAAGCGTCGGGGCAACGGATGAGTGGTACACGCCCCCTCATGTCTTCGAGGCTATGGGCGCTCGCTTCGATACGGACGTTGCCTCGCCGGGCGTCGCGGTCGTGCCTTGGATACCAGCCGGCTACCACGTCACGCGCGATTCCCTTGGATTGCAGTGGAGCGGCTTCGTCTGGATGAACCCGCCGTTCGGCGGCAGAAACGGCCTGCTGCCTTGGCTCGAAAAGTTCTTTCGGCACAGTGATGGCGTCTGCTTGGTGCCAGATCGCACGTCCGCACCGTGGTGGCAGTGGGCAGCGCATCGGGCTGAGCGGATTCTGTTCGTGGCGCCCAAGATCAAGTTCATCGGCGCTGACGGCAACCCTGGAAAATCTCCGGCACAAGGCACCTGCCTCATGAGCAGAGGCAGCAAGGGCCGCGCGGCGATTACGGCAGCGGCCGACCGAGGACTTGGCGTTTTGGCCCAACCACGGTAGCCATGGGTGATAACGGGATAGGCATGCGTCACCTAATACCTTGCGGACCGGTTAAGGTCGCTGGATCGCTATGCGGACTTCATTTGTAGGCTTGGCATGAGCGTCAAGCTGCGATTCCATGGTTCGCTCGATGAGCTTAAGGATGTGCTGTTCCCACTCGACCTCGACGGTGAGTGGCTGGAGCAGCCCAATGGAGTGTGGAAACTGAAGTGCGGGGATCAATCCGGCCTGCTCTGGTCGAGCACCCGCGGAACCATCTGGTTCGAAGGGCGGCCCGCCGCGAAGGAGGCCCTTGCCAGCCGCGTCACCGACCTCTTCGCTGATCCTAGTGCCGCCTGGGCTCGTCCTGGCAATCGATAGTCCTCCACAATGCCATTCCTGGCGACATCAGCCATAGAGGCCCGCATCCAGATCGACGCAGCGAACATAGACGCCAAGCTGGAATCCCCAATCGACCAGCGGATCGTTGACCTGGCGCGCAACGAACACCACCGGAAGGACGAGCGGTTCGGGGAGCGACTTCCCCAGTTCCGCTTCAAAGGCAGTCTTCAAAGCAATGCTTTCAAAGACGGCGCGCTCGAACGCAAAATCGGTGGCGCCGCCTGAGAGGACTCTCACCAACCAGTAGTTCTGACTATCCCAGACGGCCATGTCCGCGACCTGGCCGGAGAGCAGAGGGAAGTTTTTCTGAATGGTAGGCGCGGGGTGCCTATCAACTGGCCAACCCAGGAGGCCTGGGCGGCGGCACAAGAGGTCCACGACTCCCATGTGTCATTTGCCCCTAGTACTCTTCGACAAGCATGATCGTGAGCACCCTGATGGTGACCGCGGGGTCTGCTGGATCTTCTGAACCGTGCAGTAGCGATTGATCGTAGTAGTCGATCTTCCAGAAGAATCGCTGGCCGCAGACAGTGATGCCCGCCATGTCGTGCTCATTCCACGGATCGTTGTCCTCTGAGAAATCCTCGAACGTCCGGATGGCTCGGATCAACGCGCGCTGCACTTCCGTGGGCAACGCCGCCACGCCGGACGTCATCATTACCCGCCCACCAGTGAAGGTGCGGCGTAGCTGATCGTTCAAGAGGCGAATACGAGCCGCCACGGCGGCTTGATCAACGCCAGTGCTGGTGATTGCTTTGGACATGAGTTCTCCTCCCCGCCGGGTTCGCTGCGGGTGTTGGCACACGGTGTTGAGTCACAAGGGGGCGTCCCGGGCTGGGGCATCCTAATCGTGTCCGGCTCGCGCTTGATGGCGGCGGTGCGGCCGTCCGGCCTATCGAGGCTTGCGGGGACGGTTTCCAATGAACAGGCGCAGAACGGCTACCGGGTGGCCTGCCATAGCCACCTCACGAACGGATCTCGGTCGTAGATGATGTGCCCGGCGGTGAAGACCGGCGGTCAGTTCACCTGCTGGTACACCCCGCGCGGCCAAGGGGGCGTTGAAGGAAGGCAAGCCCTGAGCGAAGTGGGTGGCGCCGACCACCAAGCCGCCACCGAGAAAGGCCGACGCCGCGGCGATGCCGTGGCGCTGCCAGTAGCCTTCCCGCCCGGGCATCGCGAAGGCATGGATGACGGCGATCGCCACGTCCGGGGACGCCCGGGCGCGCGTCTCCCACCACTCCTTAGCGATCCGCGCCCGAAGCGCGCTGAACCCCAGCTCGCGCTCGTCGACGATGCGACCGCGATCCTGGATGCGCCGGATGGCGCGCATGCGGATACCCGGCTGGTCAGGGCCCTCGCGCAGCCCGAACAGATCGTAGCAATCGCTAAGGCTGGCCACGCTGCCATTCGCCAACCGCACGAATCGAGACATTGAGCGGAAGTCGAGGGACTCGGTGACGGGATAGCGCAGCCAGTCGCGATCACTGCCGAGGAAGAAGTGCTTCACCGCGATGCCCTCGATGCCGGCCTTGGAGACGGCGAGGCAGGCCTGATGGGCCGGCAGTCTGGCGTTGATGCCGAAGACCACCAGAGGGGTGCGACGGCCGTAGCTCCGCAGCTTCGCCACCAGGCCGGCGACGAAGGCCTGCGCGCCCAATAGCTCCAGGCGGCGGGCTTCGGAGAGGTGGGCGAAGGGCGCACTTAACCGGAACATCCCGCCAGGGAAGACGAGGGCATCCGGAGCATCCGCCCCGTACTCGGCCATGAGATCATCGATGACGTGGCAAGCCAGCGCCAGCCGGCGCCGGTTCTGGGCCATGGATGGGCAAACCTCGCCGGCCACGCAGCACGTGACCACGCGAGGCGCCCGTTGAGGGCGTCGCATGATGGGTCCTGTAGTCGCTTGGATGGCCGTCAGTGGATCTGTAAACTGCCCGGACGGCTGGCGGGCACGCAGACGGCGGTGATCGCCGCCTCGAATGTCAGTTCAGAGCAGCGCCACGAGGCGGCGTTTGGCGGAAGTCGAGCCCTCGATGTAGCGCTGGGTGTGGGTCAGCGAGGAATGCCCTGCCAGCTCCTGGACGTCCCGGATGCTGCCGCCGACCCTGTGAACCAGGCGAGCTGCCCGGGTGATGAAGGTCCGCCGGCCGGAATGGGAGGAACACCCGCTCAAGCCGATATCGGCATAGAGCGCTCGGAACCAGTTCACGACGCTCGATGAACGCAAGCCATCGCCACGCTCCGAAACGATGACGAAGGAGCCCTGTGCCCGGCGCCTCAAGCGACCCAGCACTCGAACGAGATCAGGGCTGAGCGGGATGGCCCGCCCGGAGCGCTTCTTCGCCGCCTGATCCTCCAGCTGGATGTGGTCCGAAAGCCCCCCGGTCGCGTCCAGGACCATCGGCCAGGTCAGCCGGGCGATCTCACAGGCGCGAAGCCCGGCCTTCACCGAGAGCAGCACCATCGCCCGGTTCCGAACGGCGTGGCGGCCTTGGGTAGCCCGTTGCAACGCCTGCCGAATGTGCCGATTCAGGAGAATTCTCGCTTGTTTGCCCGCCATTCCAGTCCTTTCCGGGCATAAATCACCCAGATTAATCATAACCGATAATAGTATATAGTCAACAATAAAATGCACATAAAGGATATTTCTGCCGGCCTCCCCGTTGCTGATCGAGTGGATGTCGTGCTTCAGCAGGGCTCGTGAGCGGATGAAGTGGGAGGGTTTCTGGGCAGTGGGGCAGGCGCTGAAGTGAGCCAAACAAAATCCTACTGGGCTGAATCCGGCGCGGATCTCCTCAGCTGCCAGCTCCGCGTTCTAGTCGGTGAGCTTTCGCGATAGGTGGACCTGAGCTTTGTCGGCAATGAAGTGCAGCAAACCAAGCGTGGGAACAGCAGGTGGAGATCCTGCGAGCGACGATTAGCGACCCATACCAATGATTCTCCCGATCCCAGCCTTGATGGGAGAGCTTGATGAGGAGCAGAGCAACAATCCTCGCCGTCATCGCCACCAGCGTGGCTACGGGAGGTGCCTCCTTACCCACTCCTATCGTCGAGAAAGAGAGAGTGACGGTATCGCAAATGAACCGCGACCTCGCAGACTGTCGGAACAAGACACCCGCATTCGCTTTCGGCCATCCGATTGCGCCATACATGAGGGCAAAGGGCCACACGACCCTAAACCCAATGTAGCGCCCAACCTATACCAATGGTTTCCTCGACCGTTTAGTCGCGAACGTGCAAGGAAAACTACCTAATACTAATGATCTCCCCGACGGAATGGACTCGTTGCGGCACGTGCTGAGTTTGAAACCGTTCTCAACACTGCCACCAATCGGGGGCCGCGCGCTCTCGGCGTCCGTTGTTGACCTGGTCAAATGCGTCTGATCGTGTTACGAGAAGTCGCTCCTTCTCCTTCTCAGTCGCTTATCGTGCCAAGTTTGCGCCCATACAGGGTCCGCTCCGTTCGATGGCGGGAACATCAGAAGATTCTTGATCTCGGATCGAAATCTTTGGCCGTGCCACGCTCGGCTTGCGTCACAGCGGGAGACAGAGTCCTCGTAAATGGCGCAGAAGCTTACGTGAAATGCGTCGACGGGCGCGCGCAGCTGCTTCCTTCGTATCTCGCGTTCGAGGAGGTTGACCTCGGGGGTCTGAAGCTCGAATTGATCATCAAGGAGATCACGGAAACCGAGGAGCTAGCTGCGTGCCAATCGCTAGTGCGCTTTCACTACCGCGATCAACCGCTCTTTGGCCGAACTTCGAAGCTTGTCGTCCAGTGCTTTCATCCGAACTACCCGCGAACGATCGGGTACATCGAGCTGGCGACACCATTCTATATGAACAAATCTCGCACGGACATTCTCGATCGTCCGTTTCGCTCCGGCTCGATTAGTTGGGAGAGCTGGTCAAAGGAAACGGCGAGCCGTTCGATCAACCTCGTCGCGCGCATCGCGCGCTGCGTCGTCTACCCAGAATTTCGTGGGCTCGGGCTAGGCCAGAAGTTACTCAGACACGCGTGCGCGTTCGCGCGGACGCGTTGGCAGGTTGGAGGTTTGAAGCCGCAGTTCATCGAAATATCGGCCGACATGCTCAAGTACGTCCCGTTTGTCGAGCGTGCTGGCCTTCATTTCATCGGAGAAACTGAGGGCAATCTCGGGCGCGTCGCAAAGGATTTGCGCTATCTACTCCAGAATAGGGCACGTGTACGCGCTGGTCAGATCGTGAAGGAGGAGGCCTTCGGCATTGTCGATCAGCAGGTCTCGCGACTTGACCGTGCGGTGACGATCATGAGGCGCAATCGCTGGAGCACGAAGCAGCTTCTAGCGAAGTTGGAGCGCATGAAAGAGTCGCCATCGTTGAAAGACCTGAGTCTCTTGCAGCATGTTCTGAGCCTGCCGAAGCCAACGTATTTGGGGGGTCTGACGCCTCAGTCCGACGAGTTTGTCCGCAAAGCGCTAGGCTCGACCGTGAGAACCAGTGAACCCGATAAACGGATCATCTCGATCGATCCTCTACTCAAGCCAATACGGATCAGCCGTCTATCAGTATCGCACAAGTCGAAAGTGAACCGCAGCAATGGAACGGCGGCGATTCAACGCGCGTTCGGAATCTCGCCTGACGACATCCAGCACGATGTTGTTGATCGGCTGTCGCTGACAATCGCGCCAGGACAGGTTGTGATGTTAACGGGGCCGTCGGGCTCGGGAAAAACATCGGTTCTGAAAGTGCTCAAGAATGCCAAGTCAGGGGGGCAATCGAGGCGTACGACGATCCGCGTCCCCCGAAACTTCAAGGTCGGTGATTTTGCGCCAATCGTGTCGCGCAAGCCCCTTATCGAAGCCATCGGCGCCAACGATGTTTCGGCAACACTGCAGCTGATGGGGGTGGTCAGCCTTTCGGATGCCTTTGTCTATTTGAAGCGCTTCGATCAGCTGAGCGCCGGTCAACAGTACCGCGCATTGCTCGCGAAATTGATCTCTGGCGGGGCGAATGTCTGGTTGGCCGATGAATTCTGCGTCAATCTCGATGCGGTCGCCGCGAACTCTGTTGCACTGCGCCTTGGCAAGCTTGCGCGTTCTCAAAAGGCGGTCCTCATCGTAGCAACGCCCCAGCCGGAACTTATTGCGCGGTCCTTGAAGCCCGACTTCGTGGTTCGGCTAACCACGGCATGGGAGCATGAAGTCCTGTCCGGCTCATACTATCTGCGTCATCTCGCGCCGCGAGCGTCGTTCTTCAAGGCGCCAACAATCAACGTCACGCCGGCGATGCTCAAGCATGCGCTAAAGCCGGGTTCCGGACGGGCCATAGTGGTTGCAGGGAATGTGGCGGCACGGTTGGGCGTTTCATGGTTGGTCGCGGGGAAGCGGTCGGCCCTCGTCAGCGTGCTGAGTGTTCGCGGGACCTCGACGGACGCACTCAGTGCCGCGGACGCCAGGAGAGTAGGGTTTCGAACCCAGCGTTCCATGCGCAAGCGCTTCGGGACGCATGCGCGTGTAGCTATTGTGGAAGTCGGCCACCTTTAGGGGCCCCCGCGCCAAAGCGTCAAATAGTTGTACTCGGATAGCGCTCGCACTTGGGGCGTGTGGTCGCTATGTTTGGAGGTTCATGGCCTATCGAGGGCTAGGTGAGCTGGGGCTGGATCGAGAAAAGCTTCGAGCGCGTCGCGCAGCAATACAACCCGCTACTGACGCAGCTCATTGTGAACGAGAAGCTAAAAGTTAGGCTTCGCGACGGTGCTCCAGATTCAATTGATATTCGATCGGCCGAACTGATCGCAGCATCCCTGACACGACGCCGGTCTTTGTGCGTCGTTTTTCCCGACGTGAGAGAACGCCGGTCAGCCTTCGTTTTCGCCTACGCTCTACTGAGCCAGTGGGATAAGGCCCGAGCGCTCAAAGCATCGCAGCAAGCTCCCGTCTTGTACTGCGGCGTGCGGCCAGGAATCCGCGAGCAGCTATCGAATGTGTCAGTGACTGGACTCAGTGGGTCTCTAAGCGGCATCTTTGATCAGATTCATCTCGCGCGGGGAGCACAAGCGGCGGCAAGTACGAGCTCTGCTTCGTCGAGCGTTGGGAGTCTACCAAGAGTCGTCACCGCCTACGGTCCAGGAGACCCAGTCTCTCTTATCTCGAACGTCAAGCCGTCCTGGATTGCGATCGATCTTGGCGATGCACCAAGCGCACCTTGGATCGAGGATCTACTCAAAGAGGCAAAGCAACGAAATGTTCCGGTCATCGGCTGGAGCACGAATCCGCTCTCTGATGCGCTGCAGACGTTTAGACGTTACGCGCAAGTCATCTCCTGGCCGATGTCCCGCGCGTTTGAAGGAGTGTCATCGTTCGGAAAGAGTGAGACGGCCGAAATGATGTTCCAGCCGTTCATGACTACAAGTGTTAGCCCGATTGTTCTAAGCGGTTCGCATCTGAACGACTACAACACAGCATTATTGTCTGCCGTAGACAGCCTGAGAAGGATACCGAGCACCAGCGGCCTGTTGGCGCAGAACGCGATCCGACTGCATTGGCGTCTACTGAGAACGATCGAAGGCCTCTCAGTCCCCCTCGATTTTTACAATGCCGAAGCTCCAACCTTTTGGGGAACACCAGCAACGCCGAAGCTTGTTGATACCTGCCGGCACTTTCAGGCGAGCCTCTCCGGGTCTGATCGCGCCCTAGCGCAGAATCTCGACGCGGTGCTTTCATATCTTGATGATGCCCTTACCTGGCTTTCCAACAATGAAACGCCTCTGTGGTCAGGGCTCTGCCAGATCATCCATCAAGAAGCTAACCAAGGCTTGAGACGCGCGCTCACTTTCTCTAGCCGTTCACGCAAGGAGCTGTTTCTGTTGGCGCTCTTGGCGCGATTGAATGTTACGTCGTCTGAGCTTGACGACGTGAACGCATATGCAACAAGTGTGACCGAGCTGGCGGGTTTGAGCGCGCGTGGTTCCCACGAAGCGGGCGCCGAAGGTGATGGCGCCGTGAGACTTGTTTTGGCCGGCTTACCAACGCTCTCGCAAATGCCGCGGTTGCTGCCGGTCTTCTTCGCCGAAGACATGGATGTGTTGATCCATCGGTACCAGGGGTCGCTGTTGGCGTACTCAGTGAGAGAGTGGGACAGAGGGATTACCCCGAACTTAGACAGCGTTGTCACGACTCTTTGCGATGTCATGCAGCTTCCCCGCCTTGATATTTCACTTCCCCTTCCGAAGCGAGTGAAACTTGCTCCATCATCCGACCTGGACATCAAAAGCGGTCAGAAGCGCGCATCAAGTGACACGCCCCATGGGCAGCTGTGGGAGGCGAACGATCTGCTCAAGGAGATCGGGTATCTGCTCGAGACGGACGAAGACACTGTCCTTAGTCAAGACGTCACTGAGGAAGCCGGTGTGTCGAACGCCGATGGCTCGCTGTCGATAGCGCGAGCGATCGAGCTGACATTCGACCAAGGTTGGTGTGGCTTGTTCGATCCCGCGCAGCTGTTCAACTTTATCGCACCGGACTCGCACAGCATCCAAGAACGCTATGTGCGCGCGTTGCGAGTCAATGACAACGTCCTGGTCATTCCGCATCAGAGGCGCCAAAGCCTATACAGCCTGATTATGTCGCGGGTTCATCAGCACGCGAGTATCGAGGTGCATCTTGCCTTGCTCAAGCGGTGGCATGAGGACTTCCGCTCAGGGTATCAGCGGTGGTCGTCATCGCCGTCTCGTCGCCAGCGCTACACACCCATCCTCGATCAGTTCCTGGAGGAAATGCGAAAGGAAGGAAGCGTGCTAACATCGGCGCTGGCCATACGCTTCTGGCTGGAAGGCACGACTTTGTCGCCCATCGATCCAAACGATCTAATGCGGGTCGCCAACATTCTCGACTTGCGCTTTGTGCGTGAACAACACCGAAAGATCGACGCTGCGGCGAAGCGTATCCGCGGCCTACACCGCGGCCTCGCCAACAAACTCAATCGCTGGCTTGAAGATCGGGCACGTGGATTGGCCGAAACGCACGACAATGAGGTCATTGACTCATCGCTCGGCCTGACATTTGGCGAGATTCGCGAGTCGTTTGTCATATTGAAGGTTGAAGCGACAAGAGAGATTGAAGGGCCATTTCTCAGCGACGCGTTGGGTATGGTCCAGAGGAGGACCTCCACATGACGCCGGAAGAGCTTTCGCGTGAGCAGCTTGGGCTCACCAGCTACATTATCGACCAGGTTTGCGGGCGTGCTTTAGGTCGGGTCGACTCCGAGTGCCTCTTCAACCACCCACATGATGTGTATTTTCTTGGGAACCTCCGATCGCAGGACGTAGCAAACGCCAATGTGGGTGCTGGTCCTGCGCACCTGCCCGAACTCATAAGTAAGCTGGCACCTGTGGCCTTCGGCGGCGAATTCAAGCTCGTACCCTCTGATAGCGCGGCAATCGAGGTTGAACTTTCGTGGTCATGCTACTACCGCCTCTTTCCGACCTACGACCAGCAAGTTGCGCACCAACAAGGACTGCAACTACGTCGAGCCACTGATGGGCGGAACCGACCGGAGCTTGCGAGACCGATTGTCAACCAGGATGATGATGACGACGACGACGCTGAGGACAAGGATGATGCCGATAACGATTCCGAGACGCCGGAGGGGCCTAACGACCGTGAGCTAGTCCGATCGGATACACCAGCGCTGGATCAGGCCGCGGCTAGCGGAGCGGGTGGGCGTCGCGACACGCTCATGATCCGCTTTCGAAAGATTGAATGCTGTGCGCGAGGCAGGATAACGCTCAGCCGAACTAAGGATGGTTGGCAGGCCAATACAGCGTCTCTCGAACAGTCAATCCGAAATGAAGTCGAGCGAGCGCGTACACTAAGTTCCGACGACCCGAATGCAGTGAAGTATTCAGGCGACCCGCACGATCCTATCAGAGTGCCTGACGCGGCGCTGGCGTCCGCGCAAGCTTATGATCAGTTTCTGGCGTCCCTCACTAGCGCGGTCAACAATGACTGGAGTTGGCACATACGTGTTGACGCCAAACCTGATGTGAACGACCGGCAGTGCATTGACCTGAATGTGATCTGCGCGAACGCAACTCCTCGTCAGCTCTCGTCTCGCGGCAAGGAGAATCCGCTTATAGAGACGTTCCTTTTCGACACCCGCGCACGGTATGTGTTCGAGAACTGCGATGTGCGGCCGTTCGACGTGAACCTAGCTCCGGAAGGATTTCGATACGATCGCCACATTGACGCGCATGGATTCAATTGTGCAATACGCCGGGAGGGACCGGCATTTGTTACTTCGCACGTGCCAGGCTTTGATCAGCAACGGTATCAAACCCGTACAAAGCCAACCGCTGAGTTCGAAGCCTTGGCGCTCGATCCACTGCCGGTTCTCGATGCCATTCTGAAGGCGATGGAAGACTACCGCACTGAATGGGAAACAGCCCGCGTGGGGTTTCGTGCAACTGTCCCTGATTGGCAAGGAAAGCGTGCGGCGGAATTTGATCTGGATGAGCAAGCCTACAACAAGGAGATCGCGGCCTTCGAAAGGGGCCGTGATCTTATCCGTGACAACGAGGACGTGAAGCTAGCCTTCAAGCTTACGAACGAAGCCTTTCGCCGTGGTCCAAAGAAGACGGGCTGGCGCCTCTTTCAGATTGTCTTTCTGGTTTCTCAGATTCCTGGACTCTGCGCGTTGGCCGGTATTCCGGGCAGTAGCCAGAGCGACCTGGAAACTGTGGACATCGTGTACTTCCCAACGGGTGGCGGTAAGACCGAGGCGTACTTGGGTGTCCTCGTGTTTCACTGCTTCTTCGATCGCTTGAGAGGAAAGACCGCCGGAGTCACCTCGTGGATACGCTTTCCACTGCGCCTCCTCACATTGCAACAGACCCAGCGCGTTGCCGACACGATTTGCGTCGCGGACATCGTCCGCCGTGAACATTCGGATTCCCGCCTCAGCTCGGCGAGCGTCGCGGGGTTTGGTGTCGGCTACTTCGTCGGTAAGACGTCGACTCCGAACGAGCTAGTCAACGTCGCGCACTTCCAATATGCAAAGGCTGAGGATAGGGCGCTTTGGGACAAAGCGAGGGACCCGCGGGCGCGGCAAGATTGGCGACGGTTGATGCATTGCCCCTCGTGTCGAACGAAGTCCGTACGGGTCGATTTGGACGAGGCGCACACGCGGATCAATCACATCTGCAGCAATAGCGGCTGCAAGTTTCCTAATGGAAGGATACCTATCTACGTCGTCGACAATGAGATCTACAGGTACCTACCGTCCGTTCTTGTTGGAACGATCGATAAGCTTGCTAGTGTTGGCAATCAGCGCAAGATGGCGCAGATCTTCGGCAACGTTGATGGGTTCTGTAGGACGCACGGCTTCTTTAAGGGCCGTGGTTGCTGCCAAAAGGAATGCAACAACAAGGAACTTAAACGTACGCCGCCAAGCGGTCTGACTGGACCCACGCTATTCATTCAGGACGAGCTTCATTTGCTCAAAGAGGGTCTGGGAACCTTCGATGGACATTATGAAACCTTTGTACGCGAGGTCATGTCCGAGATTCGCGCAGGAGCGCAGAGCAAGATTATCGCTTCGTCGGCGACGATTGAGAAGTTCGAGCGGCAGGTTGAGCATCTGTATGCGGTCAGTCCTTCGCGGGCAAGACGCTTCCCTGGGCAGGGGCCTACACTTGGCCAGTCGTTTTATGCAGAGACGCTGGACTATCCGCAGCGCCGCTATGTTGGCCTCATTCCCCACAATAAGACGATCTTCAACAGCGTCCTCGAACTTCTTGAATACTATCATCGGGTGATCCAAGAGCTGCTGGACCTGCCTGCCGGTTCACCAAATCCCTATGGTGGAGAAGTCCAGCCACAGACGTCAGAGTGGGTCCAAATGCTCGATCTGTTTGTCACATCGACCTCTTATTTTCTGTCGGGCCGCGACATGAACTCTGTGCGTACCGACCTCGACAGCCATGTTAGCGCACTGTTGCAGGGCGCCGGTCTAGCACCACTTAAACTCATCGAACTTACGGGTAGCACGAGCACCGACGAGGTCGCCCAGACACTTGAGTACCTTGAAGAACCGAAGGCTGGACGAGAGCGCTCCACAGCAGTGCTCGCAACTCAGATGATAAGCCACGGTGTAGATATCGATCGCTTCAACGCGATGTTCTTTTATGGAATGCCGCGTCAGAACGCGGAGTACATTCAGGCGTCTAGCCGTGTTGGACGCACCAACATGGGGCTTGTTTTCGTCTGCCATCATCCGGCGCGTGAGCGTGATCAAAGCCACTACGCGCTCTTCGAGAAGTATCATCAATATCTGGGCCAACTCATCGAGCCGGTGGCAATCAACCGTTGGGCTAAATTCAGCATCAATCGCACGCTGCCTGGTCTCTTCATGGGCGTTTTGCTTCAGCTAATCTCGAATCGAAACCCAAGCAACAACAACAACGCGAATCCAAACAACTACTATATGACCGATCACGTTCGTCGGGAGATTTCGAGTGGGCGGCTGCGTGCTGAGGACTTTATCGCCATTCTGGAACAAGCCTACGATGTGGTGAATCCAACCGATCCCGCGCGAGTAGGGTTTAAGGAGGAGATCGCGCTACGTGTCCCGCAGTTCTTTGATCAGATTCTACAAGCTGCTCCATCAAAGAAGTTCGTGTCATCCACGCTGATTCCAACGCCGATGAACAGCCTTCGCAACGTCGATGAGCCGATCGCAGTTAGGCTTGATCGAGATGGAGCCAATTGGGCGGCTCGCGGGGGGACGTAAGCCATGGCAAAGAGCATGACACGTGGAAAGCAGCAGATTCTGCTGAACTACCTACCTGGCAAGACATTCGACTTTCAAAGCGGGCCTATATCGCGGGTTACCTCAATACGGGGGTTCCCCCGAACCGATTTGAATGAAACGGTGGTTCTGCAGAGAGTGGCGAAGCACGCACGAGCCTGGCCCGCTCATCTGCGGCCGGCCTTAAGCGACCGGGTTATTGATAGCGCAGACAAGTTTGTGTTGATTGATCCTGTCGAAGTTGAGGCCGAGATTTTTCCGAAAGTCTTTCGTTGTCAGAACTCAAGCTGCGGATACGTGCTCGATTACTCCAACCGCGATGGCGTGCCCCATACCGACCGTTGTCCAGTTTGCTCACAGGGCAAGGTCGCGCAGCTTCGGTTTGTTAAAATTCATCGATGCGGTGCGATCGATGCTTTCGCGCCGACCTCTTGCCCGCGATGTCATAAGCGCAAGATCGCACTCAGTACGCGCGGAAGCGAACGAATTTCTGGCTTTCGTTGGGTTTGTATGGACTGTGGTCATGCTTTCGCACTTTTCGGTGGCCCTTGCCGACATTGTGAGTGGCCAAGCGACTCCAGCAATCCACAGATTCGAAGCATGGATATTGAAGTCCACCGCGCAGGACGGACTTACTTTCCGCAAAGCGCAGTGCTTTTGAATATCCCTCACCGAGAACTGGAGGGGCTTTTCAACCACCCTTCATGGGAGATGATCGTAGCCGCCAAGTACCTCGAACTTCCCGCTGTTCGTGATCGGCCACTGGCGAGTTACGGTCCGGGTGCCGCTAGAAGTGGCGGGATCAACCCGGCTGATCTCGATTCAATTTTTGCTCAGGGATTGAGTAACGATGAGATTCTCAGGCGCGTCGAGGAGGCGCGGCGCGCGCGTGATGCAACGGCTCAACAGCCCGATGCCATCGCCCAGATGGTCGTTGCAGCGTCGGGTGTGCCTGCTGGGGTATGGCAGCGCGCAGGATCGGATTTGCTTGAGGCCATCAATCCGTTCGAAACGGCTAACCCGAGCTACATCGCAAGGGCGTCTGGAATTCCTGCATATCGGACATTGACGGAACAGCTGGGCTTAAAGGATGTGGCTCTGATCCAGGACTACACGATTGTAAACGCTACCTTTGGGTTCAGCCGAGTTGAGTACGCCAACGACCAGTGTTGGCTCAATCCATTTCCGCCAGATGAGCGCTATCAGGGACGGTTGCCAATTTTCGTCGACAAGACGCAAGCTGATGCATTGCTGATCTCGCTTGATCCCGCTCGCGTACTGCGGTGGCTTGAGGCAAATGGGGTGCAGCCAACAGTTCCCGCGGGCGACGATCGCACGCTAGCTGAACGTAGCTACTTTGTGCAGCTCTTCGATGAGGTTGATCTCTATCACACGTTCACCGCGGCGGATGCCGAGCGAAGAATGGTTTTTGGTTTGCTCCACACCTTAGCCCATGCCTGCGTCAAGCAGGCTTCGCTCTTGTGCGGATTGGAGAGAACTAGCCTGTCTGAGTATTTGCTGCCAAAGACGCTCACAGTCGCTCTTTATTGTAACCATCGATTCGGCGCCACCATCGGCGCGCTGACGGCATTGTTCGAGCAAACCTTCGCTCAGTGGCTTGGAGGTGTTCGAGACGGCCGATCGTGCATTTATGATCCACAGTGTTTCGATCACGGCGCGAATTGCCACGCCTGTACACACTTATCGGAAACAAGCTGCCGCTTCTTCAATCTGAATCTCTCTCGCTCATTCCTTTTTGGGGGGCCTGATCTTTCGATGGGACGCATCGAGCAGGGATACTTTGGGTTGCCGTGATCGGCTGCAGATGGACGCCCAGCTCGTCATAACCGCCCCCGCCCCACACGCCGAAGCATTGGCCTACGCGACACGGTGCCGCTCGACGATGGGAGTGCTTGTCCAATTGATTGCCGAATCTGAACGGCACGTCGCGATCGCCGCCCCCTATGTTCAGTCGGAGCTGTTTGAACAAGGACCGTTTAGCATTGCCGTTCGATCCGCACTGGAGCGAAGGGTAGCAATAAGCCTGCTCAGCACGAGGGACACACTGGCGAGTTCTGAGATAAAGCAGTTACGGCAAAGATTTGGGCCGGCCGTATCCGTCTATTTTCCGGCGTTTCCGGCGTTTGCGGCCTCACAGCTAGGCTCGCACGCAAAGTTCTGCATTAGCGATGATCGAGGCGCCTACATCGGCAGCGCCAATTTGACGAAGCCAGGGTTAGGTAAGCACTTTGAACTTGGTGTCCTGGTGCGAGGCGAGGCGGCCAAGCAAATGAGGGTTTTTTGGGACTTTGCCGTGCGGTTCCAGCTATTCCATCTCTATGAGGATTAGCATCTCAGTCCGTAGCAAGTTGTACGCAGCTGGCTATTGAAGTGGCCTGAAGCTCTCCCGCCGACTCTGCATTTCGCTGGAGGTCAAAACGGTTTCGGAGGTCAAATCGACTCAGTACACTTGGTTCATTCTGTACTCAGTTGCACTGTGACCGTGTTGAGAGCCTGATCAGATCGTGCGAGGATGGAGATCACTACCTATGTCAGCGCTCGCACGGCCGCTATCTTTCCGATTGAGAGCAATTTGGTCGCCTCAGCAGCCCTCAAGAGACGAGCACTCGACGTGGCCGGTGGCCGGGTACTGGTGGCATCGCCACCCGGCAACTAGGAGCGCGTCTCGGGCGGCGGTTGCTGTGGGGTAGGGGCCGAATCGCTTTGTCACGAGGGGGGCGATCATTTGCATCTCCCCGCTACCGCCACCGATGTCGCGCGCATCCTTCCTTGCGGCCGGCTGCACCTGAGCATGACAACTCCCGACCTGATGCCGTCCCATTAACACGTACCATCCGCCTGTAGCAGGGCCCGGCAAGTTTTGCGCAGCTACGCTTGAGGCGAGCAGCGCCAGGACGACCAGCGAGGCTGAAGCACACCTTCTTGACAGCTTGATGCTCATCTTCGTCGACTCCAAAATGGACAGGTTCTTCCAGCCTGCGACAGCCTCGCTGCAAGGCCGTCGCCAAAGTGTTCCCGGTGCCGAGGCCGGTGGTCGATGCTGCCTATGCCGCGCCGTACGCACACGCTGAGGCACAATGACGAAGTTTCCCTAGACCCTGAAATACCCAATATACTGGGTGGAGCGCCTTGTCGCAATGACGACTGCTTGCTGGCATGCGGCAGCGCTTGCGCAACACGGTGGCCACCAACTTGAAACGAATCCGCAAGGTCCGCGGATTCACTCAGGAAGAGCTTGCCCATCGAGCGGGTATCAACCGGAACTACCCGGGCATGATCGAGCGGCTGGAACACTCGCCAACGATCGATGTGATCGAACGGCTATGCCGCGTGCTCAAGATCGATCCCATAGAGCTTTTCAAACGGGACTGACACACCCATCCTACCGGAATTCACTCTGCCTTTTCCGCTAACGATGCCCGACCTGGTTGATGCCATTGTGGAGCTAGTCGCCTAGAGGCTGGCGCCGCCGGGCTCTCTCTCTCTCTCTCGGCGGCCGGACCACTTGAAGTCAGGCGCCGCGACCCAGCTCTCGGTCGTACCCTTGGAACTGACATTGGGCGGATGGATGTTTATTGGTTCAGGGAAGTCCTGCCCGGTGTTGAGCGCATGCAGGACCCACCTAGCTAGCGCGCTTTCGGCTATGTCGCGGGCATGGAGGAAGCTTTCGCAGGAAGCTAGGCAACCTGGCAGCTGCGGGAACGAGATCTCAACTCGCCCACTTGCATGGTCTGTCCTGAAGAATGCTGTGTAACCTTTGCCATGAGCCTATCAGGACGGCGATCGACGACGCTGGGAGAGCTCAATAGCCAACGCGAACTCAGTACCAAAAGAACGAAGTGCACTCAGTCCAAAAGAGCGATCTTGCTTGGTGGAATCGCGGAATAGTGTCGCGCCGCCAACATAGCTCCCTCGGAGTAGACTGACCGGGAAATTGATAGAGCGCAACGAGTGGTCCGAAACGCTACATCAACGTAGGTTTCAAGCGGATTCGGCCGCTCGAGGATGGAACTGATACCCAACCCTTTACCACCGGCCGCTGTTCTCAGATGTGCGTAGCGGTGCGACCGCCAAGATAAGCGACGCAATAGGAAACCAGCAGGCTGCACAATCCTCGCGTTACCGCTTGGCCGCGGTGACCACTGCACGGTGATGGGGCAAATACGCCAAGGCCAGTGTTGCGGTGATGCGGTCGGGAAGATCGTGTAGGCGGTTCCTGGCGACCACGACGGCAGCGGACTGGCGGCGGCGCCGAAGATGTCAACCATCGAGGCGGCGCCTTTGAGGTGCCGAGGTGACGTGTGCCGAAATGCTCGGCGTAGCCTGAACCGTCGACGATATGCAGTATGCCCAGACTCATGCCGAGCGCGGCGGCATAGGCGATGGCGGCGAGGAAGCCAATCACCTTTCCGGTGCCTGTCCGCCTGCCTCGTCGGGTCCAGGCGCTGAAACCGCTACCGAGCGCCGGAGCAGGACCATCGAGTTAGCGGCGACTGCTCGCACCAGTCCAATAGAAGGCGATTGCGGGGACGACCAGCCATTGCAGTAGAGGTGAAAGGCCAACCTCGATCCACGGCAAGACAGGCATCATGTCGGAATACGCCCAACTGCGCTTCACCGTGACATTTACGCGTTCGCTGTAGATCGTGTAGGCGAAACCGATACTGATGGTGAGGACAGCCACTCTGGTGTAGCCTCGATGAGGCCATTCGCCGGGGCCTGAGACCACGAGCACGGAAACGAGAGACGCGGTCGCAATGACCACGTCGCCGGCCGTACAATGCAGGACCGCCACGACCAGCTCGCCAATAGTTCCTGTGCGCCAGATCGTGTACAGCGGCAGGTGTGCCATTTCCCACAGCAGATCGCCGGCGAGGACGAGAGCCAAGTAGCGCCGTATCGAATGCAGCCAAGCCGACGACATTCGGTCTCCCTGGCGACAAGGCGGCATCGATCGGCGATCGGATCGTCGACGACGCCAGCAGCTCGGAATGAAGCTAGAGCACCAGCGCCGTCCACAACGATCTGCAGCATAGCCGCTTCGGTATCCCTTGTGACGGCATCCCGATCAGTGACGATCGGGACCGAAGGTTATGCCCACGACACAGTTATGGCGCGTCCGAATCTCCGATTCCATCACTGGGCGCCGAACGTGATGATACCGCGGACTACGTCGCGTTCGCCGCGGACGGTGCGGGCCAGAGTCGTCTTGTTGGCGGGGAAGTAGGTTCGATCGATCCGTGGCGGGCTCGGGACAGTCGCGGTCAGATGCAGCGCCCACGTACCAGACATGCCGGTCTCAATTCGGAAACGCTGGTGGTCTGGCCGCTCGGCGGCGACGAGGACCGCCTTGCCCGTCATAGTGGTCATGCCGCCCGGCGCCATGTCGGCGTTGGTCGCCTGGATGACCGCATCGGCGATGGGCGTGCCGTCGGCAGCGCGAACGACGCGGACGGTGACGTCGGTCTTGCCAGGGCCGGCACGCATGACCTGCACCAGCTCGAAGCGATAGTCCTGCGGGGCAGCGAAGGCGCCGCTGGAAAAGGTGATTGCCATGGCGGCTGCTGCTGTGCTGACGAGAGAGAGAATGCGCATGAGAAGTTTCCTTTACGAGATGATGTCCGCTTCCACGAGTTCGGCCTGCCGCGCCCATGGGATACAGGCTCACGCGGATGTGAATGACATTCGGGTGCGCGGGCGTCGCGCCGGTGTTTTCTGTTCCGCCGTGTAACCAGGCCGGTGTTTCAATCGAACAACTCCCAGTGGCCTATGTCGACATACGAGCCTGAGCTGAAGGCGCTGATGGCGGCGAGCCTCGATGGCGATGTGGCGGCACACCGCGCGTTGCTCGAGCGGCTCAGTCGGCACCTGCGCGGTTACTATCGGGGAAGGCTTGTCCGTATCGGACGGGGGCCTTCGGAGGCGGAGGATCTGCTGCAGGAAGCGTTACTGGCGATCCACACCCGTCGCCATACCTACGATCCGGCCGCGCTTCTCATGCCGTGGGTGCACGCCATCGCGCGCTACAAGCTCATCGACTATTTGCGCCGGACCCACGCCTCCCGCGGCGACGTGCCGATCGATGACGCCGACGAACTCGCGGCCCATGATGATCATGGCGACGCGGAAAGCTCGATCGATCTGATGCGCTTGCTGGGCCGCCTGCCGGAAAAGATGCGACGGGCCATCCAGGACGTGAAGCTGGATGGTCTGAGCGTCGCCGAGTCGGCGCGCCGATCGGGCATGACGGAATCGGCCGTGAAAGTCAGCATCCATCGCGGCCTGAAGGCGTTGTCGGCGGCGATCGCCACGGAGAGCAAGCCATGAAGACCGACGATTTGATCGCGATGTTGAGCGCCAATGTCGAGGCTGTCGATCACCGGCAGCTCCCGCGCGCCATCGCCGGGGCGGTCGTCGCCGGTACCGTCGTCGCCTTCGCCACCGTGCTGATCACGCTGGGCGGCCGGGCCGACTTCCGCAGTCTCGGAGCACTCGGCTTCGTCATCATCAAGCTTCTGTTCGCAGTCGTGGTGTCGACGCTGGCTCTCGTCTATCTGACCCGGCTGGCGCGTCCCGGCAGCGGCTCTCGGATGTCGACGGCGCTCGTCGTCCTTCCGTTTGTTGGCATCGGTGGACTTGCCGCGATCAGCATGGTCGCGGCACCTGCGATACACTGGCAGACGATACTGATGGGCAATGAATGGCTCGAATGCCTTGTGTCGATCCCGATCATCGCCGTCGTCCCGTTCGCGCTGGTGGTCTGGGCGGTGCGCCAGGCCGCACCGACGCACCTCGGGCGGGCAGGGGCGCTGGCCGGCCTTGTCGCCGGAGGGCTCAGCGCCGCCGGTTACGCCCTGCACTGCACCGGCGATTCGCTGCCGTTCGTAGCGCTCTGGTACAGCGGCACGATCGTCATCTGCACACTCGCTGGCGCCGCGCTCGGCCCGAGGCTCCTGCGGTGGTAGCGCGGAACGCCCTATTTCATCGGGATACCCTCTTCAGTGAAGCACGAGCCATGGATCGATTTCCGGGACTTCTTGCGGCGCGGATTGTGGATGAGACGCCGATGCAAGGACACAACCGATGGTCGCTGGTGTCGATACATCGGCCGAAGGGTCGCGGTGGTCAAAGGCGGTGGCCGAGCATGGCCGCTCACGTCGTTTCCCGTGATCGTGACGCCCACGCCCCTGACAATGGTCCGTTATTGCGCTATATACAGCCCATGATCCGGCGCGTGCTCGCCTTCCTCGTCGTGCTCGCCATGGCCGTACCTTCGCTGGGCGTGGCCGCGGCGGGTGTCGCCGTGAGCATGGCCGGTGTGTCTCAGGCCGCGACATGCGAGTGTCCACCCACGGGCGCCGCCTCGGATTGCTCCGATCGGAGCACCGACTGCGCCAGCACTGCGGAGTGCCTGGCGCGTTGTGTAGTCACCGGACCATCGCTGGGCGGCCCTTCATCCATCCACATGGCCGCGGTGATGCCTCACGCGGCTTTGCATGCGGCGCGATCCATCGCGCCGCCGGACGTTCCGACCGGACCGCCGTTCCGACCACCGCGCTGACGATCCCCGACTGACCCGCGACGCCGGCCGGCGATGGCTGGCGCCTTCTGGACGTCATGCACGCAGTCCGGCGCGCGACGTCGCCGGGCCTCGCCCGGTGCTAGGGATCGAACAACATGCGCATTCGTTTTATCGCCGTCACGATGACGGCACTGCTTGCGGCCACGCTCGCAGCCGCGTTCCTTTTCATTCCTTCGCTATGGCCGGCGATCCGCTCCACGGTGCCATCAGGACCGGGTTGGGAAGCGGTCAACTCCGCCGTGACGACCGGCAAATCGGTGCGCCTCGAGGTGCGCCTGAAAGGCCTGTCGGCGACGCCGCCGGCCGATGGCGTGCGGATCACCGCGACCCGCCTCGACATGGCACCCGATGGGATGGCGACCATGATGACGCCGGTGCGCGTCCTACCGCCACCGGCGCCCGGCGTCGTCGCGGTAGAGGCCGATCTTTCGATGGCCGGCCGCTGGGCGCTGTCGCTGACCGCCGATGTCGCCGGTGAAACCAGCCCGGTGCGCGGCATCGTCGTCTTCCGTGCCACGGACGGCGCGGCCGGCACGCCGCCGCCGCCCGAGGCCAAGAGCGGCCGGCGCATCGTCTACTACCGCAACCCCATGGGCGCGCCCGACGTCTCGAAGACGCCGAAGAAGGACTCGATGGGGATGGAATACATCGCCGTCTACGAGGATGAGGTCTCCGGTCCGCCAGGAACGGTGCGCATCGCGCCGGAGAAGGTACAGCGCGCCGGCGTGCGCACCGATCTTGTCACGCGCCGCGCGCTTGCGCGCACCGTGCGCGCCTATGGCGTGATCGCGCAGGACGAGCGACGCCAGGCCGTCCTGACAGCGAAGTTCGACGGCTTCATCGAAGAGCTGCTGGTACCGCTGACCGGCGCCACCGTCGCGCCCGGCCAGCCGCTGGCGCGCATCTGGGTCGAAAGCCGCGAGATCCTGCAGAAACAATCCGACTATGCCGCCGCCCTGCGTGGTGGGCGTCCCGCCGATCTTGAGCGCGCCGCCGCCAATCTGCGCCAGTTCGATATTCCCGAGGCGGCGTTCGAGACCCTGCGCCGCAGCGGCGAGCCCGTGCGCAGCCTGACACTGAACGCCGTCACTGGCGGCACGGTGCTGGAACGGCCGGCGCTCAACGGCATGCGCTTCACGTCAGGCATGACACTGTTCCGCATCGCCGATCTGTCGGTGGTCTGGGTGATGGCGCGCATCGCCGAACGCGACCTCGCGGCCGTCGCAGTCGGTCAGACCGTCCGGGTGATGCCCAACGGCACGTCAGGCGCGCCGATCACGGGCCGCGTCGGCTTCGTCTACCCTGAACTCGATGCCGCGACGCGCACCGGCATGGTGCGCGTCGAGCTGGCCAACCCTCAGGGGCTCCTGCGCATCGGCCAGTACGCCGACGTCGAAATCGAGACCGGTGGCGGGCAGTCGACCGTGATCGCCGTGCCCGACTCGGCAGTGATCGACAGCGGCGCGCGCCGCGTCGCCTTTGTCGTGAGGGGCGATGGCCTGTTCGAGGCGCGCCAGCTGACCTTGGGCCGGCGCGGCGACGGATTCGTCGAGGTGCTGGCCGGGCTCGCCGAGGGCGAGCGCATCGTCGTCACGGGCAATTTCCTGATCGACGCCGAGAGCAATCTGCGCGCCGCGATCAGCGGTCTGGGAGCGCCGCGATGATCGCCGCCATCATCGCCTGGTCGGCGCGCAACATCGCGCTGACCCTGCTCGGCGCGCTGTTCGCCACCCTGGCCGGGCTTTACGCCGTCACGCGCGTGCCGCTCGACGCGCTGCCCGATCTCTCCGATACCCAGGTCATCGTCTACACCGAATATTCCGGCCAGGCACCGCAGGTGGTCGAGGACCAGATCACCTTCCCGCTGACCACGGCGATGCTGAGCGTGCCGCGCTCACGCGTGGTGCGCGGCTTCTCGATGTTCGGCGTGTCCTTCGTCTACGTCATCTTCGAGGACGGCACCGATATCTACTGGGCGCGCAGCCGCGTGCTGGAATACCTCAACGTCGCCGCCCAGCGCCTTCCGCGCGGCGTCACGCCAAACCTCGGGCCGGACGCCACCGGCGTCGGCTGGGTCTACCAATACGCCCTGGTCGGCGAGGAGCGCGATCTCGCCGAGCTGCGCGCCCTGCAGGACTGGACAGTGCGCTTCGCCGTCGCCAAGTCGGAAGGCGTCGCCGAGGTGGCGAGCGTCGGCGGCTTCGTCAAGCAATACGCCGTGGTCGTCGATCCCAACCGCCTGCGCTTCCACGGGCTCACCCTCGATGCCGTGCGCGAGGCGGTGCGCGCCAGCAACATGGATGTCGGCGGACGCACGGTCGAGCTGGCCGGGACCGAGTTCATGATCCGCGGCCGCGGCTATCTCAAGGGCATCGCCGATCTCGAGCGCGTGGTGCTCAAGGCCGATGGCGGCGCCGCCGTGCTGCTGCGCGACGTGGCGCGCATCGAGCTGGCGCCCGACGAGCGGCGCGGCATCGCCGAGCTCGACGGCAAGGGCGAGGTGGCGAGCGGCATCGCCCTGCAGCGCCACGGCGCCAACACGCTCGACGTGATCCGCTCGGTGAAGGAGCGCCTGGCGGCGATCGCCGGAAGCCTGCCCGAGGGCGCGCGCATCGTACCGGTCTACGACCGCTCCGATCTGATCCACCGCGCCGTGCGCACCCTGCTGACGACGCTCGCCGAGGAGAGCGCCGTGGTGGCGCTGGTCTGCTTCATCTTCCTGCTGCATGCGCGCAGCGCGCTGGTCGCCATCGTCACCTTGCCGCTCGGAATCCTGATCGCCTTCGCCGCCATGCACGCGATCGGCGTCGGCTCCAACATCATGAGCCTGGGCGGCATCGCCATCGCCATCGGCGCCATGGTCGATGCCGCCATCGTCATGGTCGAGAACGCGCACAAGCGGCTCGAACGCGCCGGTGCTGGCACTTCGCGTGTCGAGGTGATTGTCGCCGCCGCGCAAGAGGTAGGGCCGGCGCTGTTCTTCAGCCTGCTGGTGATCACCGTGTCGTTCCTGCCGATCTTCGCCCTGGAAGCGCAGGAGGGCCGGCTGTTCAAGCCGCTGGCCTATACCAAGACCTTCGCCATGGCCGCCGCCGCGCTGCTGTCGGTGACCTTGGTGCCGGCACTGATGGTGCTGTTCGTGCGCGGCCGTATCGTGCCGGAGGCGCGCAATCCCATCAACCGCGCGCTGATCTGGCTGTACCGCCCGGTTATCCGCGTGGTGTTGCGTACACGCTTGCTGACCGTCGCGCTGTCGCTGGCGATCATGGCCAGCGCCGTGGTGCCGCTCAGCCGCATCGGCTCGGAGTTCATGCCCAATCTCGACGAGGGCACGTTACTTTACATGCCGACCACGTTGCCCGGCTTATCGGTAACCAAGGCGGCCGAACTGCTGCAAACGCAGAACCGCATCATCAAGTCGTTCCCCGAGGTCGAGTCGGTGTGGGGCAAGGCCGGCCGGGCGCAGACCGCGACCGATCCCGCGCCGGTGGAAATGTTCGAGACCGTCATCAACCTCAAGCCACGGTCGCAATGGCGGCCGGGCGTCACGCTCGACGGGCTGATCGCCGAGATGGACGCCGCGCTGCAGTTCCCCGGCGTCAGCAACGCCTGGACCATGCCGATCAAGGCGCGCATCGACATGCTCGCCACCGGCATCCGAACGCCTGTCGGCGTCAAGATCTTTGGCCGCGAGCTGAACGAGCTGGAGAAGGTGGCGCGCGAGATCGAGGCGGTGCTGCGCACGGTGCCCGGCACCAGCAGCGCCTATGCCGAGCGGGTCAACAGCGGCTACTTCGTCGAGATCACGCCGGATCGCGATCGCCTGGCGCGCTACGGGCTCGGCGTCGAGGCGGTGCAGCGCACGATCGCCGCTGCGATCGGCGCCGAGCCGGTGACGACGACGGTCGAGGGCCGCGAGCGCTACGCCGTGGTGCTGCGCTATCCGCGCGACCTGCGCAGCGATCCCGAGGCGATGGCAGCCGACGTCATGGTATCGCTGCCCAACGGCGCCGCCGTGCCGCTGGGCGAGGTGGCGAAGATCGAGCGTACGCAGGGTCCGACCACGATCCGCACCGAGGACGGCCAGCTCGTGGTCTATCTCTACATCGACATCCGCGATCGCGATCTCGGCGGCTATGTGCGCGAGGCCCAGCGTATCGTCGCCGAGAAAGTTGCTCTGCCGCGCGGCGTCCACACGCGCTGGAGCGGACAGTTCGAATACCTCGAGCGCGCCGAGAAGCGGCTGATGGTTGTGGTGCCGGCGACCCTGCTGGTGATCTTCCTGCTGCTCTATCTCAACTTCAGGCGCATGTCGGACACGCTGATCGTCATGCTGTCGCTGCCGTTCTCGCTGGTCGGCGGGCTGTGGCTGATGGACTGGATGGGCTTCAACATCAGCGTCGCCGCCGCTGTGGGCTTCATCGCGCTCGCCGGCGTCGCCGCCGAGACCGGCGTGGTGATGCTGATCTATCTCGACCACGCGCTGAAGGACGCCCGAGCCCGCTGCGTCGCCGAGAATCGTCCGTTCGCCCGCACCGATCTGCGCGCGGCGATCATGGAGGGCGCCGTCGAGCGCGTGCGGCCCAAGATGATGACGGTGGCGGCGATCATGGCCGGGCTGGTGCCGGTGCTGTGGAGCACCGGCGTCGGCTCCGAGGTGATGCAGCGCATCGCCGTGCCGATGATCGGCGGCATGGTGTCCTCGACCCTGTTGACCCTGCTGGTGATCCCGGCCCTGTTCGCCCTGATCCACGCGCGAACGGCGAAAGCATGAATCCGCCGAAGCGGGACTTGGAACAACTCGCGGGATATCTCAGGCGCAACAGTCGCCCTCGCCCGTCGCCTGGACGGGTGGGCAAGGCACCGAGCCGTAGGAGCAGAAGACGCAGCAATCGCCCGCCTTGGGCCGCAGGACGGTGCCGCAGCCCCGGCAGTCGTAGAAGTACTGGCACGCCGTCGTCGGCATGGTTTCGCGCCCCTGATGGCCGCAATGCGGGCAGGTGATGGTCGAGTCGAGCAGCATCCGTGCGCCTACTGCAACCGCATCAGGGCGCCGAGAACGGTGTTCTCGACCAATGACCAGGCCAGCCCGAACAAGACGATCGCGGTGGCGACACCGAGCATGCCGCCGGTGACCCAGCGTCGCGTTGGTGCAGCGCAGTCGCCGCCGGCCACGCACACCGGCGCCGCCTGCCGTCGGACGAAGGTCGCCCAAGCGGCGACGAGCGCGACGCCTGCGAGGCCGAGGATCGCCGGCCGGTATGCCGCGAAGGCTTCGAGATCGCCCAGCCAGCCCGCGCCGATACCAGCCACGGCGAGGGCCAGCGGCAGCGCGCAGCACGACGACACCGCGATCGCGCCGATGCCGGCGAGCGCGCTCAGCGCCGCCAGTGGGCGATCGACGCGCGGTCCACATATCGCGCGGCTGTCGCGGGGAAGTCGCACGGCACGGTTCATCGATGGTCCTTCTTCCTGATCGGCGCTACTCTGGCTCCTGTAGTCGCTACAGGAGCAAGCGGGATGCCGGACACGAATCCGCGAGGCGACATGACCATCGGCGCACTGTCGCGGGCGACGGGCTGCAACATCGAGACCATCCGTTACTATGAGCGCATCGGCGTGCTCGCCAGGCCGCCGCGTACCTCCGGCGGTCGCCGGGCCTATGGCGGGGACGCAGTCCGCCACCTGCGTTTCGTGCGGCGCGGGCGCGAACTGGGATTCTCGCTCGACGAAGTTCGCGCCCTCGCGGCGCTAGCGGAGGGCGGCGGCCATTGCGGCGAGGTCCGTGCGCTGACCTTGCGGCACTTGGCCGAGGTCAAGGCCAAGATCCGCGATCTGCGTCGGCTCGCCGCCACGCTCGGCGCGACGGCGGAGCTTTGCCGGGGCGGCAAGGCGCCGAAATGCCCGATCCTCGATATCCTGGCTTGATGCGGATTCTCGCGCCCCGCGCTACAGCCACTGCTTGACGGTCGCGATCCAGACGCGCCGCGTCGGCGCGCGCCGCGCCGTCTGCCGCGGCGCCGCCGCGACATCGGTGGCCGTGCCCGATGGCTGCGCCTTCGATGCCGGATCGGTGAGCTGCACCGACTCGGATGTCGACGCGCAGGCGCCGGCGGTCAACGCGATCGTGGCGAGAACCACCGGGATCATCCGGCGCGGGGTGCATACGGTGGACATGTGGGGATCTCCGCGAGAGAGTCCGCGGCGCTTCAGCCTTTCTTGGCCGGAGCAAGCGCGCCCTTGATCTTCAGGCACGTCCCGACTGGCACGTACTTCCAGGCGCTCGGGTCGTTGTCGACCTTCGCGGTCCCGCCACAGGAACTCGTGGCGGTGAAGCAGTCGTTCATGCCGGCCTTGGCGACGCCGTAGCACTTCTCGTACTTGTAGGTCGGCTTCTCGGGATGGACCTGCGCCTGCGCGGCGAGCGCCAGGACGGATGTGATGGCGGCGGCGATCGAGGCGACCGCCACTGTGGAATGGGCTTTCATGATCATCTCCTGTGGTCAGAGTTGGATGCGGAAGCCGCCGAGCGCGACCGCGCCGGCGGCGCGGCGGCCCTCGTCGCTGAAATCGAAGCCCCAGAGCGCGCCAAAGGCCCGTACCTTCTGGCTGAAGCGGTAGGCGCCGCCGACCTGGCCGGCGATCAGGCGACCATCGCGACCGCGCGCCGGCTCGCTTTCGCCACGCGCGAACTGCGCGTAGGCGCCCCATTGCCACGGGCCGTCGGTGTAGTTGACGCTGGCGGCGACGCCCCAGACGGCGGCGCGTTCGCCGCCGCCGGGCACGCTGGTCAGGCCGCTCTTCGCGTTGAAGGTGAAGCTCGCGCCGAACGCCAACGCCGCGTCGATGACGTATTCAACGCCGCCGCTGAACGAGAACAGATCGTCGACCCGACCCGCTTCGGTCGTGCCACCGCGGGCGAAGGCGAAACTGCCGCCGAGCCGCAGCACGTCGGCACCGAGATAGGCTTCCTTGACGAGGCCGCCCTGAACCAGCGCGCCGCGATGCGGCACGCCGGCGCGGCCCTCGATCTGGGGCGCGAAGGACACGCCGAGCAGCCAGCCGTCGACCTTGGGTGAGACATAGAGCGCTTTTGGCGACTGGTCGGCGAAATAGCTGGTCGAGACGCCGAGAATCGACAGGCCATCGATGCGGCGCGCCAGGTCGCGATCGATGAAGCGGGTCTGCAGGCGGCCGTTCGGGTCGAGGCTGGCCCCGGAGGCCGGGCCGAACTCGGCCGATACGAACTGGAACGGGTTCGGTGCGTAGCCGGTCAGGACATCCGGCAGTCCCTGTCGCCAACCGACCTCGATGCGGCCCCATCGGTCGGAGACGACGAGACTGCGCTCGCCCCAGTCGATGGCATCGTCGGTCGAGGTCATCAGCACGACCCGCAGGCCGACGCCGAAGCCGCCCTCGACGAGCTGTCCGAACACCCGGACCGCGCCGTCGGCGAAGCCGCCGGCGCGGGTTCCGGCGGCGCCGAAGCCCAGGCCGCCGGTCGCGTTGCCGTAGGCTTCCAGGGTCAGCTTGAACGGCGCGTCGGCGACGACGATCTGGGCCGCCGCCTGATGGGTGACGGATGACAGCGCCGTCCCGGCGAGCAGGCCGAGCAGGACGAAGCGCTGTGCGATGGTGACGTTCATGGCGACACGCTATCGGCGGCCGCGCACGGCCTCCAATATCGGGTGCCGATGGAGTCGATAGCCGCTCGACATTGAGAGCGCGCCGCGACGACGACGTGGCCGTGTCGGCCATGGTCCTACCGGTGGTGTAGATCGGGGTACTGCAGGTGGATGTGACGCAGCGGCGCGCGCCGGTGGCGATGCGGGTGAAGGCCGCGCCTTCCACCGTGGGGACCTGCGCGGCACGCTCGCGGCATGCTGGCCATCATCTTCGCCCTTGGTTTGTTCCTCGACCGGATCGAGATCGCCCTCCTCATCCTGCCGAACTTCGAACCGGCGTTGAAGGCGCTCGACTTCTCAGCCTATGTGGGCGCGCCCGAGCTTGCCTCGCTGCGGATTTCGGTGCTGATCGCCCTCACCCTGCAAATCTCGTTCCTGACGCCGCCCTTCGGCTTCGCGCTCTTCTTCCTCAAGGGCGCCGCGCCACCCGGCGTCGCTCTGCACGACCTCAACAAAGGCGTTGTACCGATCGTGGTGATCCAAATTCTCAGCATTGCGCTTGTCCTTGTTCAGCCCGGGCTTGCAACCAGGCCGCCGGTCTTTGCCGCTACACCCTGCCGCGAAGCATGCTTTGCGGGCCCGGATTCGATGCCTATCAATCCACGGGGGCTGGAAGTTCGATCCTGATGTCCTTAGCGTCGATGGGTGCAACGCGGGTTTGCCAGACAATCTGAGGAATGGCGATGAGCAGTACGAGCAGAAGAATCTGGATACCGACGAATGGCAGGGCGCCCCAGTAGATTTGCAAGGTGCTGACAGCGCGAGGGGCGACGCTTCTGAGATTGTATAGCGCGATCCCGAACGGCGGGTGCATGAAGGAGGTTTGCAGGTTGACCGCGAGCAGCACGGTCAACCACACCATGTCGACGCCGAGTAGGCGCGCGACCGGCGCGATGAGCGGGATGACAATAAAGGCGATCTCGAAAAAATCGAGAAAGAAGGCAAGCAGAAAAATCGCCAGGTTGATGAACACGATGAACCCGGTCTGGCCGGCGGGAACGGCCTTGAACAGCGCTTGAACCCAGATATCGCCCTCAAGGCCCCGGAACACGAGGGTAAAGAACGACGCACCCAACAGCAGAAACAGAATGCCAGAGCACAGGATGCCAGTTACACTCATCGCTTGCCGCAAATTAGTGCCGTTGAGTTTTCCCTTCGCCAGACCGAGCACCAAGGCTCCGATCACGCCGAACGCTCCGCCCTCACTGGGCGTCGCCACGCCGAAGAAAATTGACGCCAGCACGAGGGCCATGAGGCCAATCGGCAGGCCGGCGGCGATCAGGGCATCCGTCCAGAGTGAGCGCGTTGAGACAAGGTCGTCGTTGAGAGATGTGGCCGGCGGCGCAAGTCTGGGCGTCCGCCACGTGACAACGAACACGTAGAGAAGATATGCCCCGACCAATATCGCACCCGGGAGAATCGCACCTCGATAGATGTCCAGGAGCGAAACTTCCATCTGCTCGGCCAAGACGATCAGGACGAGGCTTGGCGGCAGGATCTGTGCAAGCGTGCCGGACGCGGCGATGACGCCAGTCGCGAGGCGCGGGTCATAGTGGGCGCGCAGCATCACGGGGAGCGCGATCAAGCCGACGGCGATCACGGATGCCGATACGAAGCCCGTGATGGCTGACAGCGCAGCGCCGACAATGATCGCCGCATAGGCAAGTCCGCCCGGCCGGCGACCAAACAACCGATTCAGCGCGATAAACATGTCCTCAGCAATCCCGGTTCGCTCGAGAAGCATGCCCATGAACACGAGCAGCGGAATGGCCAGCAGGTTGTCGTTGTTGAAGGTGCCCTGAACGCGAAAAATCATCGCCTCGAGGAAGGATGTACCGAAACGGCCCGTCAGGACGCCGACAACGCCGAATGCCCCGGCGACGGCCGCCAGTGAAAAGGCGACCGGAAATCCCGCGAGCAGTACGACCACCAAAGTCGCGAGCATTATGGGAGCGAGAAAGTCACCCATGGCCCCGACCTTCGATGAGCTGGCGCCGATCGACCGGCCGGCGGATGACTCCCTTGATGCAGGCGATGCACCGGATGGCTTCCGCGACGCCCTGCAAGGCCAACAGCGCGAACCCTAAGGGGATCATCCCCTTAATGATCCATGCCGGAATGACACTCGTGCTCTCGCGTGTCGCGCGCGATTCGCCGGTCAATATTGAGGATTGGAAGTGGGGCCAGCTTACCCAAACCATGGCCACACAAACCGGGATCAGAACGAGAAAAATGCCGCCGAGATCAAGCCCCGCAACTCCACGCTCACCAAGGCGATGGGCGAGAATGTCGAGGCGTACATGCTCGTCGCGCTGGAAGGTGTAGGCGGCCATCAGCAGGACTACAGCGGCGAAGAACTGCCACTGCATGTCGTAAGCCGAGGGCCAGGCGACGGCAAAGACCTTGCGGCTGATCGCATTGATGGCGATCAGGAGCGCATTGGCGAGCAAGCTCCAGCGCACGACCTGGGCTACGGCCTCGTTGAGCCGGTCGACCCCCGCAGCCAGCCGAAGGAGCATCAGCATCGGAATCGTTCGCTCGTTGCGACCAGCTGATGGACTAGAGCCACCGCCGCACCCGTTGACAATAGGAAAGATAGTCAGCGCCATAGCTTGCACGCAGATACTCTTCCTCAAGCCTGACCTGGAGCTGGGTGCCAAGCCAAATGGTGGTCAGCGCCATTAGGGTGAGTGCCGTCGGCGACGTCAGGAATAGCCCCATCGCTTCCGCCAAAACGCCGAGCAGGACGGGATTGCGGCTGAGGGCGAATGGTCTCGCATTCACGAGCCACGGCAGTGCACGAGCCGGCACGTCCACAGACCAGTGCGCCCCCATTGCAAATTGCATCATGAGAATCCAGACCGCGCCCACGACCGCAAGTGCCAGTCCGAACAGGCGTATCGTTTCCTCCGCTAGCCATTCGACGCGGCCGAAATCCTGCTCCAACAGGGGAAAGAGAGCACGGCACGCAAAATAAGCCAGCATGACGCCAAGCGAGCGGCGATGAACTTCACGGATAAAGCCAAGTGCGCTATCCGCCGTACCGGCAGGGTCGGCCAACGCTGGCGATGCGCGGCGCAACCAATACGACCGACCCAGATGGGCGCCAACTGTCAGGACCAGCACGGTCAGCGGTCCCCAACGAATGAGAAATTCAGCGATCATGGTGGGGCCCGCTTAGTTTCATCGGCCAGCCTAAAGGCGCTCGATTACGAGGATGATCGTCAGCACGAAACCCGCCAGCGCCGGCAGCACGATCGTCACCGTGCCGAAGGTGCGGCTGCCAGCGCCGTAAGGGTAGATGACACAAAACGAGATACGGCCAGGGCCGAAGAAAGCGACGGCCGTGATGATGAGCAACAGCATGGGAGCGGTGAGGAGTGTCGCCAGCGCCAGAAGCGCGCCGACCGCCACGACTGGCTGCTCAAGCGCGTTCTGTAGAAACGCCACCTTCGTGGCGTTCTTCGGTTAAGCGGTGCGTCGCTAGAACCGCTGAAGTCAGCGGCAGAATGAGAACGGTCTTGAGAGACGAGGCGAACGCCGATCAGAATCCAGGCAATTGCGAACAAATCGGCGCGCAAGACAATGACCAAGCTCTCGGAAGGTTCGGCAGGGATTCGCGATAGGCCTCGCATCATTAGATAGCCTGTGCCCATCATGAACGTACAAGAGCGCGTGGCATCAACTGCTGCAAGCCGGACCTTGGATTGTTCCTCCTTGAGGTTCATGCCGCCCGCCATTCCGCCTCTCGGACGAATAGCAAGCCGAATCCGCAGACAATCGCCACGTCCGCCAGGTTGAACGTCGGCCAGTGATAAGCGCCGATGTGGAAGTCGAGAAAATCCGGAACGGCCCCGTGCCGCGCACGGTCGAGCACATTGCCGAGCACGCCGCCGATCACAAGGCCGAGGGCAACGCCGATCAGCTTTACTTGCGTCCGCCAGAGCCACACCGACAGAAATGCGACAACCGCTAGACCGGCGACAACTAGCGCCCACCACGGCAGCCCGCTGAACAAACCCAAGCTCGCACCGCGGTTGTGCGTCAAAACCAAGTTGAAGATCGGCAGGACTTCAATGCCCTCCATCAAACGGTCGGCGAATCCGAGCGCAATCGCCTTTGTTGCCTGATCTATGGTGAACGCCGCAATGGCGCAGACCAGACCGACTCGCTGCGTCCGCCCGATCATGCCGCTCCTCTATATCTGACGTAGATCGGCGCGTGCGTCGGCGATGATCGACCATGCCGATTGCAGGAACAGCGCCGCGATCACACCAGCTACGACGAGGTCGGGCCACGGCGTGCGGGTCCACCAGACAAGGCCCGCCGCGACAACAACGGCGGCGTTGCCGATCGCGTCGTTGCGCGAGAACAGCCAGACCGCGCGAACATTGGCATCGCCCTTGCGGTGCGGGATGAGCACAAGCGCGGCTGCCACATTCACGACAAGAGCGATCGCACCGAAAATCCCCATCAGTTCCGCTTCAGGTTGATTGAGGACCAGCACGCGATAGCCGGTGTTGACGAGCACACTGACGCCCAGCACGGCGAGAAACACACCCTGCAGCAGAGCGGCTTTGGCGCGGGCCGCGAGCCCCCAGCCGATTGCGATCAGACCGAGGAAGGAAATCAGCCCATCGCCCAAGAAATCCAGAGCGTCGGCCTTGAGGGCTTGCGAGCCGGCGAGGAAACCGCCGACGATCTCGATCAGGCCATACCCGACATTGAGGATGACCACGATCCACAACGCGCGCTTGTAGTCCGGGGTAACGTGCGAGAGGTCGGGAATCTTGTCGTCGTCCTCATCGGCGCCGTCGCCGACGCGGGCGAGCTGATAGCCCAGGTCGATTACGGCGCGCTCAACGGCCGGAAGCCGGGTGTTCTCGTCGTCGACTTTGAGTGTCATCACCTGCGAGGCGATCGAAACCTTCACGTCCTCGACGCCCGGCATCTTGCGCGCGGCGCCCTCGATTTTGGTCGCGCAGGAGGAGCAATCCATGCCCGTGACGCGGTATCGCGTCTCGCGGGCGGCGGTGATGGCGGCTGTCATGGTGATCCCTTTGTAAGTGCGCAATTCGTCGGATAGGCTACATTCTGTAGCCACTACAGAATCAACCCCTTCATGGGGCGAGCATGTTCACGATCGGAAGCCTGTCCCGACGCACCCGGGTCAACATCGAGACGATCCGCTACTACGAGCGCATCGGATTGATCCCTCCACCGCAACGTACGGCGAGCCGCCGGCGCATGTTCAGCCAGGACGACGCAAGCCGGCTCGCCTTCATCCGCCACGCGCGCGATCTCGGTTTCGACATCGCGACGATCCGCGAACTGCTCGCCATGCAAGGCAATTCGGAGGCCTCGTGCGACGAAGTCAGCGAAGTCGCCAGACGTCAGCTCGCGGCCGTAAACAGCAAGATCGATCGCCTTCACGTGCTGAAAAGCGAACTTGCGCGCATGATCAAACGGTGCGCCGGCGGCCGCGTGGCCGACTGCAGGATCATCGAGGCGCTCACGGAAGGCAAGAGCGCATGAGAAAGCCCCGGCGGATCGCTGAGTCGAGGCTTGTCGCTCGCAGATGATCGGCGCGATCAGTGCGCCAGAACGGCCAGCAACAGCAGCGCCGCGATGTTTGTGATCTTGATCATCGGGTTCACCGCCGGGCCGGCGGTGTCCTTGTAGGGATCGCCGACGGTGTCGCCGGTCACGGCCGCCTTGCGCGCGTCCGAGCCCTTCATGTGCTTCACGGCGTCCTTGTCGACGAAGCCGTCCTCGAACGACTTCTTGGCGTTGTCCCAGGCGCCGCTGCCGGCGGTCATCGAGATCGCCACGAACAGGCCGGTGACGATCACGCCCAGCAGCATCCCGCCCAGCGCGGCGAAGGCGTCGGACGACGTAGCGAACCAGCGCACCCCGAAAAATGGCGCAATTGGCGACAGATGGCTTCGACGCCCCCGGTCCTACCGAACCGGCGGTCGGCCCGAGCGCAACACCGTGTGCGGACCGTTGATACAAATGCAGTGCGGCGATCGTCCGACCTTGACGGTCGCGACGATCTTGCTTGTCGCCAGATCGATGGCGACAATCTGCCGTCGCCAGCGCTGTCTGACCCATATCTGCTTGCCATCGGGCGAGAAGTCGAGATCGTCCGGGCCGCCCGGAACGCGGTACGTCTCGACCGCCTCCAATCTCCCGAGATCGATCAGCGAAATCGTACCCTCGACCCGGTTCGTGATGAGGACGCGCGTCCCGTCGCCGGGCATGCGGAATATATTGTGGGCGCCGCGCCCGGTCGGGATACGCTTGACGATGGCGCGCGCCTGGATGTCAACGACTACGGCGGCGTCCTCGCCGGTCAGCCCGACAAGCAGGCGCTTCTGATCGGGAAACACGTAGACGCCAGCGGGCGATTCGCCTACGGCGACGCTCCACGCGATCTCCTTGGTGACGAGGTCGAGAGCGGCAACCGAGCCGGAGCCCCGCACCGTGATGAAAGCCACGGCGCTGTCGGCGCTGAAGGCCAGGTGGCTCGGCAGGGAAAACAGCGGCAGGCGCTTCACCAGGCGAAAGTCGCTGGCGTCGTAGATGTCGACGTGGTTGACCCGATAGGCGGCGGTGACCAGCCACCTGCCGTCGGGACTAAAGCCAAGTTGATAGGGATCGACGATGTCACGGATGCGCCGGCGCTCCTGACCCGTGACCGGATCGACGAACTGAAGCTCGTTGGTGATCGTCGATGCGATGATGAGATCCTTGCCATCAGGGGTCAGGATGGCATGGTGGGGCTCGCGTCCAACCGGCAATCGGCGGATCTCGCTCGCCGTCTGCTGGTCGACGACGCTCATCGAGCCTTCGTCCGAATTCGTGACGATGACGGTGTACGACGATGCCGATTGAGCGACGGCACCGGATGAAATCGTTCCGAGAGTTGCCAGGGCCAATGCGACCCGAAAGAGCCTCACAGCTTGGCTAAACATTGATTATCGCCCCCGGACCGATCCGGTCCCTTGCGTAGCAAGCGCTCGATCGACGGTGCTCTACCTGTTTCGCCCAGAATAGCCAAGGCGGGCCGTCGAGCGAAGGCTGTTCGGTCACGCCCTCGATTCACCGTACGAGGCCACGCAACTTACGGAGATTGACCTCCGGTGTCCTGTCGTGGAGATCGAGAGTCCCTTTCAGGCCGCCGGTCCGACTCATCAGGAACACCGTCGCCGTATGATCCATGGTGTACTCACCGCCGGTCGTGGGCACCTTCTTGAAGTACACTCCCCACGCCTTGGCCATCGCCGCGACCTGCTCCACGCTTCCGGTCAAGCCGACGAAGCGCTTGTCGAAGCCCTCGGCATAGTCCCGCATGATCTCAGGGGTGTCGCGCTCCGGATCGACCGTGACGAACAGCACCGTCATCCTGTCAGCGTCGACGCCGAGCTTCGCCATGAGATCGGCCATCTCGATGAGCGCGGTCGGACAGACATCCGGACAGTGGGTGAAGCCGAAGAAGATCACCAGCGGCCGGTCCTTGAAATCGCGTTCCGTGACCGTCCGCCCGTAGCCGTCGACCATCGTGAAGGAGCCGCCATAGCGCGGCGCGTCGGCGCTTCGCGAGAGGTTCGGCGAGCCGCCGTAGGTCATGACCAGCAGCGCGAGGGAAGCCATGATCACCACGGTCAGACCGCCGAGGATGTTCAGAAGCCGCGACGACATCAGCGGCCGCGCTCCGCTGGTTTGGCGCCGAGCGGCAAGACATCGAGGAACACGTCGATGTCGCCGGCTTTCTCGAAGACGAGCGTCGCCGGAATCCTGGCTCCCTTTACGAAACCCGCGGTGAGGTCGATGAACATCAGGTGGTAGCTGCCGGATTCCAGATTCACCGTTGTCTTCGCTGGGATGACGAGGCCGTTTTCCAGCGCCCGCATGCGCATGATCGAGCCGTCCATCTTCATCTCGTGGACCTCGACGCGGCGTGCGACCGGGCTGCGTACAGCGACCAATCGATCATCCTCGGCACCGCTGTTGGTAATCGAGAAATATCCGCCGCCGACCTGCGCGGATGGTGGCGTTGCCCTCGACCACGGATTGCCGATGACGACACTGCCGCTTCTGTACTCCTGAGCGGTGGCGCTGCCTGTCCACAACAGGGCAATCAGCGCCATCCCCGCGAGCGCCAGAGCGCGCCGACGAAACCACCGCATGCGGCCTTCCATTATGACACCTTCCCGCGTTCACCCCAGGACGGCGAAAGACGGTCGATCCAGATGCTACCGGCTATCTGAATCGCGACCAGAGCTAGATGCACGCTCATGAACAACGCGGCCGGCAGCGGCACTGTCGGTGGCACACACAGGACAACCGCCGCCGCTCCCTCCACGAAGCTGATATGGCGCTTCGCCAGCCGGTGATGCAGCAGATGCAGCGCCTGCACGACCAGCAGGAGGCCATAGGTCAGGGACGGCGTGAACTCGAACATGACCAACCAGCCCCTCTTTCACCGCCGCGCCGCTTTCTCGATGGCCTTTTCGATCTCCGCGAAGTCGCGCACGCCACGCAGCACGGTACCGCCGATGATCAATGTCGGCGTGGAGGTGACCTTGTGCTCCATCTCGCCGGCCTGCCGCTCCGCGACGATCGCGGTCGAGAGCTTGTCGTCGGCCAGGCAGGCATCGAACGCCGACCGCTTGATGCCGGCCAGGAGGCCGATCTTGGCCAGCTCCGTCTTGGGATCTTTGCTATGAGCCCACTGGTCTTCGCTGCGGTACAACACGTCGAGAAGGCCGAAGAACTGATCGCGCGGCACGCACTCGGTCAACGCGGACGCCATCAGGGCGACGCGGTCGAGCGGAAAGTGGCGGTAGATCAGCTTTGCCTTTCCGGTATCGATGTAGGTCTGCTTGAGGCGCGGGAACATCTGAAGATGGAAGCGCTTGCAATGGTCGCAGGTGAGCGAGGCGTACTCGATGATGGTGACCGGCGCGTCCGCCTTGCCGAGCACCCGCTCGGGCAGGGGGGACGCCGACACGGACGCTGCGCCGAGGCTGATCGCGGACACGACGAGCGCGAGAATAAGGGTAAGTTTCCTGCTTGCGTTGAGCACGGCGTTCTCCGGGCTAGGTTTGTGACGGCGAATCCGGACGTTGGCCGCCTTCGAATCTCAGTAGCCGCAAGGCGTTCAAGGTCACCAGCACGGTTGCGCCCGTGTCCGCCATGATCGCCAGCCACAGGCCCGTCAGGCCCATGATGCTGGTCACCATGAACACGCCCTTGAGGCCGATGGCGAGCGCGACGTTCTGCCGGATCACCGCCATCGTGCCGCGCGACAGCCGGATGAGGCGAGCGACATCGGCCACGCGGCTGTTGAGGATCGCGGCGTCGGCCGTCTCCAGCGCGACATCGGTGCCGCTGCCCATCGCGATACCGACATCCGCCGCCGCGAGCGCCGGCGCGTCGTTGATGCCGTCGCCGACCTGGGCGACCTTGCGACCCGCCGCGCGCAGCTCGCGGACGATGCGCAGCTTGTCCTCCGGCATGAGTTCGGCCTGGGCCTCGACACCGAGATCTTTGGCGATGGCCGCTGCCGTGCGCCGGTTGTCGCCGGTCAGGATCAAGCTGTCGACACCGAGCGCCTTCAGCTGCCGCAACCCCTCCCGGGCATCGGAACGCGGCTCGTCACGCACCGCCAGCAATCCGAGGACCTTGCCGTCTTCGACCAGCACGGCCACCGTTTTGCCGCTCTCCTCCAGCGCTTCGATCCGCGCCGCGATTTCGGGCGCCAAGTCCGCGCGGCCGGCAACAAAGCGCGGCGCTCCCAGAGAGAGCCACCGCCCGTCAACCCGACCTTCAAGCCCTCGGCCGGCGACAGCGCGCGCCTCGTCAGCCGCCGGGATCGCAACCCCGTCGGCGGCGGCGCGTTTGAGAACGGCCAAGGCGATCGGATGGCTCGAACCGGCTTCGAGCGCGGCCGCTAGACGAAGGACGCTCTCCGGGGTATCGCCCAGACCGACCACGTCCGTAACCTTGGGTTTGCCTTCGGTCAGGGTCCCTGTCTTGTCGAAGGCGATGGTTTGCAGACCGCCGGCGGCTTCAAGAACGGCGCCACCCTTCAGCAGCAGGCCGCGACGGGCACCTGCCGAAAGACCGGCGGCGATCGCGGCCGGCGTCGATATCACGAGCGCGCACGGGCAGGCGATCAGCAGCATCGCCAACGCGCGGTAAACCCAGTCCGACCAGACGCCGCCGAAGGCGAGCGGCGGCACGATCGCAACCAGGACTGCAAGGACGACGACCGCGGGCGTGTACCAGGCCGAGAATCTGTCGATGAAGCGCTCGGTCGGCGCCTTGGCTTCCTGCGCCTCCTCGACCAGCCGGATGATCCGGGCAATGGTGTTGTCGGCTGCGGTGCGCTCGACAGCGACGACAAGGACGCCCTCGCCATTGATGCTGCCGGCGAATACCGCGTCGCCTTCGCCCTTCGTCTTGGGGACGGATTCGCCGGTGATCGGCGCTTCGTCAATCGACGACGCGCCGGAGAGAATTGTGCCATCGGCCGCGATCCGGTCGCCGGGCCGCACACGAATGCGCTGACCGACGGCGAGCGACGCCATTTCAACCTCGCGTACGGCGTCACCGTCAACGAGCAGCGCTGTGCGCGGGACGATATTGGCCAACGCGCGAATGCTGGCCCGCGCGCGGCTCGCCGCATATCCCTCCAGCAACTCGCCGATCAGGAACAGGAAGACGACCACCGCCGCTTCCTCGGCCGCGCCAATGACAATGGCACCGGCCGCCGCGATGACCATGAGTGTCTCAATGCTGAACGGCGACCCGGCCATCGCCGCCGAGAATGCACGACGCGCGATGGGAATGGCGGCGATGGCCGTTGCTGCCACGAAGATCCATGACGCGTGCGCCGGCAGGATGAGGGAGACGCCGTACGCAACGACAACAAGGAGGCCGGCGACGAGCGTGAAACGCGCCTTGGCGCTTTGCCACCACCGACCTTCGCCAGACGCGTCGTCACCGTGACCGCCGTGGTCATGTCCTGCCTCGCCATGCGCCGCGTCCGCTCGCTTTCCGGATACGCGAGGGCCCTCGCGGTCGGCGGCGTCGATCGCCTTGTAACCCAGTGCGCTGACTGTCCGCTCGATCGCCGCGGTCTTGAGGATTGCGGGATCGCCGTCGACCGAAAGACTCTGTGTTGAGAACGTCACCCGGACGTCATCAGCGCCGGCGAGCCGCCGGACCGCCGTTTCAATCTTTCCGGCGCACGAGCCGCAATCCATCCCCTCGACCCGGAAACGGAAGGTTGCTCGGGAAACTGACGGAGCGGTGGCGTCTGCGGGCATGGCTGTCCTGATTCGAGGCTCAGGCTACCCTGCACCCTCTAGCGACTAGAGGTTCAAGCAGAATCGACGAGATCGCTTAGCGCCGCCTCTCGCCTATCAAGAAAAGGACAACACCGCCGACGATCGCAACGTCTGCGAAATTGAAGGCCGGCCAGTGATAAGCACCCCAATGGAAATCGAGAAAGTCCGTCACCGCGCCCTGACGTACACGATCGAGCACATTGCCGAGCGCTCCTCCGATCACAAGACCGAGGCCCGCGCCTACCCACCGATGGGGCGTACGCCAGAGCCAGATCGATAGGACGCCAATCACTGCCAGTCCGGCCAAGCTGAGCACCCACCAGGGCAAGGCGCTGAAGGACCCGAAACTCGCGCCGCGATTAAAGACCAGCACGAGGTTGAAGACCGGCAGGATTTCGACGCCAGCCGAGAGGGGGGTGGCGAAGGCGAGCGCCAATGCCTTGCTGGCCTGATCGAAGACAAGGGCCGTGGCGGCGCAGGCCAGACCATCGCGCTGCGGTCGCTGTATCACGGCGCGTCTGCGGAGGGCGCCACGCCACTGTCAGTTCGAAGCCGTGACGCCGCGCCCCGACGAGGCCCCATTGCGCGCCTCGCCGCTCCACCGTCGCGCTTATACCGTAGCTCTCTAAAGCTTGAGAATGTGCTCATGATAGTGGCCGGGCAGAGACAGATTGGTTGGTGTCACCTTCAGGAAAGCGTCGATATCGTACGTCTGGGCTTCCGATCGAAACCGTTGAAACTCCGACCACTCGGCTCCGGTGAGTTTCCCCCAACGAGCCACACATCGTCTGGGCATTACGATCCAGCTTCGCTGGGCTACCTTGTCAAAAGGAAACTCATTCTCGACCACGCGCCAGTGCTGAAGCTTTGAGAAGCGTTCATCTTCAGGCATTCGGCACAAAAGACACCCCCTGAATCTATCGCGAACGCGTTGCGCCCTCGCGACTTTGTATCGCCTCTCGGATTCGATTGTTCGTAGAGTGGTAAGTGGCCCCACTGAGAAACTTTGTGCGCTCATCGCCTTCCACGTGGGATAGAAACGCTGTGACCAGCCGGCAGATATGTCGTCGTTGGACCGTTGACGCGGCTATTTCTTTCGCGCCTTGGCGACGGCGTCTTTCATGACG
>JALHMM010000034.1 GCA_022844045.1 Reyranellaceae bacterium
CCACCATCGCCTTCGCCAGCATCGCCAACTACATCACCGTCGCGTCCGACGGCACGATCGAGGCCGATCCCGCCACCATCGACGCCGAGAGCATGAGCGCGCTGGATGCGTTCGACGTACGGGAGCGGCGCGTATCGAAGAAGGCGGGCGGCGGGCGCATGCGCCGCATCCGCATCCGGCTGGCCGACAAGCTCGTGGCGCTCAATGCCCTGGCGCGCCATCTCGGCCTGTTCGTCGCGCGCAACGAGGATCGCTTCCGTCAGCGCCCCGCCGAGTTGCACCCCTTCCCCTCACCCGGACCCGAACCGGAATCGCCACCGCCGTTGTTCGTCGGCCCCGGCCCGACCGCCGCGCGCCGCGCCCGCTTCGTCGCCGAATTCCTGCGCTACGGCGACGCCATGCGCGCCTATGTCGCCGCCGGCTACAAGGACACCGACGCGGTGCGCTCCAACGCCTCGCGGCTCAGCGCCGATCCCGAGATCCGCGCGGCGATCGAGGCTGGCCGGCGCCGGCTGGCGCAGCGCCACGCGGTCAGCGCCGAGCGCGTGATCGCGGAGTACGGCCGCATCGCCTTCGCCGACGTCACCCAATATCTCGACATCAGGGACGGCAACACGCGGCTCGATCTCCAACACGCCCAGCCCGAGCATATGCCCGCGCTGCGCGAGCTCATCGTCGAGCAGCACATCGAGCGCGCCGACGGAAGCCCGCCGGTCGTGCGCGGCTGGCGACTCAAACTGGCGTGCAAACAGCAGGCGCTCGACGCGCTGGTGCGGCACATGGGATTGTTCAGGAAGCCGAACCCGTCTTCGTCCCAGGATCAGCATTGATCTGGATGTCTCGCTTCGCTCGACATGACAGACACGCTTGTCATCCCGACCGTCTTCAAAGACCGTCATTTCACGCTTGCGTCACGCACCGGCACGGCGTAGAGGCCGCGCCGCTATGTCCCGCCGACCGCGACCCTGAGCACCACAACCACCCTGGCTGATCGCTGGGTGTAGCTCAGTCCGCGCAGAGCACCGCACTTGGAATGCGGAGGTCGGCGGTTCGAATCCGTCCACCCAGACCATCAGCCATCGTATTCGTCGACCGCGCGCGCAAGCGACCGCGTCGGACCGATCGCGTACCCTACGCGGCGAAGGGGTTGCGGATCGTCAGCCCGCCGAAGACGCGGCCATCCTGCATGTCCTCGCTCCACAGCGTGTCGCAGTCAGCCTCGATCGCGGCGGCGACGATCAGCGCGTCGTAGAACGACGTCTGATGATCGTGCGCAAGGGCGCGCGCCGCGACATGCGTCGCGAGTGTCAGCGGCAACGGCTGATCGACCAGCACCAGCACATCCTCGATGGCCTCGCCGATCGCAGCCCAGTCCCGGCCGAACTTGCGCGACGACACGGCGGCGAACTCGTTGAGCACCTGCACGCTCAGCCGCCCGCCGCCGGCGAGCAGCGCCCGCGCGCTGTCGCCCTTGCGACCAGGTTCCTGGGCGTAGATGAGGACGTTGGTGTCGAAGAAGGCGCTCACCGCTCGTTGGCCTCGTCGCGATTGAAGCGCCAGCCCTTGGGGACTTTCCAGCCTCGCCCGCTCATGCGCGCGAGCGCGCGCTGCCGTGCCTGCGCCGCGGACTCCACCTCCAGGGTTGTCGCGCTCGCCGCGACCACGTTGATCTCGTCGCCCTGCTTCAACCCCAACTCGTCGACCAGCTTCTTGGGCAGCCGCACGGCGAGGCTATTCCCCCATTTGGAGATCTGCACGGTCCGTTTCTTGATATCCTGTTTCATATGTATATCATATGGTGGATATCATGGTAACTTCAAGGGGCGCCGTACGCCCCAGAATAGCCCGGCTCGCTCCCCCTACGACGGCCGCCGCCAACAGCGAAGTGGGGTGTCCCTCACCGCTGTTGTCATCACAGTGTTGTGGCTACAAAAGACGATGCCGCGCATCGCCCTCATCCACGCCACGCCGGCCGCCGTCGAGCCGATCAAGGCCGCCTTCGCCGAGGTCTGGCCGGAGCCCGATCTCGTCAACCTGCTCGACGATTCGTTGAGCCGCGACCGGGCGATGAGCGCCGGCCTCAGCGACAACATATACGGCCGCTTCGACGCGTTGGGCCGCTACGCGGTGTCGCTCGGCGCCGACGCGATCCTTTTCTCCTGCTCGGCCTTCGGCCCGGCCATCGAGCGCGTGGCACGGTCGGTCGCTATTCCCGTGCTCAAGCCCAACGAAGCGATGTTCGCCGAGGCCCTGGCGATCGGCGGCCGCATCGGCATGCTCGCGACCTTCGAGCCGTCGATCGCCAGCATGCGCCAGGAGTTCGAGGCCGACGCCGCCAGGGCGGGCGCCCGTGTCGACCTCGACGGCGTGTTCGTGCCGGATGCGATGCCGGCGCTACTCGCTGGCAAGCCCGATCGACACGACACGATGATCGCGGACGCCGCCGCCGCCCTGTCGCACTGCACGGCGATCATGCTGGCGCAGTTCTCGATGGCATCGGCGGCGCCAGCGCTGCGTCAGCGCCTGCCCGCCATCCCCGTCCTCACCAGCCCGGCTTCGGCGGTCACCGCGCTGAAGAGCCGGCTGGAGCGACGCGCTTGAAAACTGTCATCCCGAGCGCAGCGAGGGATCCAAGCCGGCCCTGGATCCCTCGCTGCGCTCGGGATGACAGGTCGTGATGGCGATACCCACGCTCTACTCCGGCTTGACGCCGAGGTCCTTCAGCACCGCCAGCATCACCTCGCTGTCGCGCTTGAAGCGGGCGTTGGTCGCCTCGAAGCTCAAGGGCTGGCTGATCAGATAGTTGTCGAGGAGCTGCCTGACCTTCTCGTCCGTGCCGGCTTCCACCAGGGCGTCGGAGAGTTTCTTGACGACATCGCGCGGCGTCGCGGCGGGCACGGCGAAGGCCGTGAAGGTCCGCGTCTCGTAGTAGCCGCCGACCGCGCCCTGCTCCGTCATCGTGGGCGTATCGGGATAAGGCGGCAGGCGATCACCCACCACCGCGATCAGCTTGCCCTTGCCGGACTTGATCACCGGCGACGCCCCGGCATGGCTGCCCGTGGCGCCGTCGAGCGTCTGCGACATGATATCGGCCCACATCGCCGCCTCGCCGCGATACTGCACGACCTCGATCTTGAGCCCGTACTGCTTGGCCATCGTCTCGATCAGCACGTGGGGCGTCGAGCCGACGCCATAGGCGCCCCAGTTCAACTTGTCGGCCTTCTTCGCGTACTCGATGAATTGCTTCAGGTTGGTCGCCCCGGTGCGCTCGGCCGCCACCACCGGCCCGCCGAGCCCCGCCACCATCGTGAGATAGGTGAAATCCTTCTCCGGGTCGTAGGGCAGATCCTTCACCGTCACGCGGTTCTGAATGAGCGACGAGGAGATCGTGCAGAGGATCGTGTGGCCATCGGGCGCCGCGCGCTTGACTTCGCTCACGCCGATGACGCCGCCGGCGCCACCCTTGTTGTCGATGATGACCGGCTGACCGAACTTGCGCGACAGGAAGTCGCCGAAGGAGCGTGCGATGCCGTCGGTCTGCCCGCCCGGCAGATAGGGCACGACGATGCGCAGCTGCTTCGATGGCCACGCGGCCTGGGCCGATGCTGACGTGACCATGGCCGGCGTCGCGAGCGCGCCCGCGCTGGCCGCGATGAAACGGCGCCGTGTCGACTTCACAGTGTTTCCTCCGTCGTCCTTGCGGGTATGGCTTAGCTCAAGCTGCCGGGATAGTCCCGCCAGATCGACGGCTCGAGCTTCAGATGCGTCGTCGCTGGATAGCGCGTCAGCCAGTGCCGCGCGCATTGGGCGCTGGTCGCGTTCCACAGATCGGGCAGGCCGCGCGCGTGATCGAGAAAGCGCTCCAGCACCGGCAGGCGGCTGGGCCAGCCGATGCCATGCGGGTGCAGCACCATCGAGAAGTGGCGGCCGCGCTTGTACTGCGCGTCGAGCTCGGCCTTCCAGTTGCGATAGAGGCCCTCGGGGTTCTCCAGGCCGGTGCCCTTCTTGGGGAACAGCAGGAAGTACTGGTCGTCGAAGTGATAGTAGTACGGCAAGGTCAGGATCGCGCGCCGGCTGGCGAAATCGCTGACCCAGTAATGCGGCGCGTCGTCGGCCAGGCCGTTGCCGAAATAGTCGTAACCGGCCTCGATCAGCAGATCGACCGTATGCGGGCTCACCGCGCCGCCGGCGAACTTGTCGGAGGGGCGCGGCAGCGAGAACCAGCCCGTGGGCCGCGCGCCCGTCACCGCGGTGAGAATCTCGGTCGTCCGCCGTAGCCGCGCGCGCTCCTCCTCGCGTTCGAGCTGGCTGACATCCTCATGCTTGAAGCCGTGCGCGGCGATCTCGTGGCCGTCGTCTCGCAGGCTACGGATCGTCGCGGCATGAATCTCCGCGATCACCGCGGGCACGGCGAAGGTGGCGCTGAGCCCGTAGCGCCGCAGCGTCTCGCGCACACCCGAGAGCCCGCCATGCATGGCGAAATGCGCGTCCGATGTCGCCAGGTCCTTGGGCGTGATGCCAGCCGGGCCGCAAGGCGGGCTGAGATCGACGACGATGCGAAAGCAGCAGCGCTTGCCTTCGGGCCAGCGGATCTCGGAGTCGGCGAGACTGCGCTCGTCGCTGATCGTGTAGCGGTCCTTCCAGGGCATCGGGTGGTCTCCCCTGTCATTCCGAGCGCAGCGAGGAATCTCGGCTGTCCCTGATCCCTCGCTGCGCTCGGGATGACAGGTGATGCGGCTCATGCCGCCGGTGTGTTGAATTTCTTCGGCGGATGCGTCTTGAGCACGTGGCGCGCGACGTCCTCGACGGTCGGGAACCACACACCGGGCAGCGCCTTCATGCGCGTGATCAGGCGGTCGAGCATGGCGATGCGTAGCGCGCGCCCCGACACGAAGGGATGCATGCAGACGTTGAGGTACCCGCCCCGCCGATACTCCTGCATGAACGCGTCCCACCAGATCGCCTCGACGTGATCGGGATCCATCATGCGCTGCGCCTCGTTCTCGCTGCTGAGCCAGGCGAAGCTGAAGAACATCGCGTCGTCGATGACGTAGTGGAACGGCAGGTTGAGCAGCGGGCCGGCGCCGTCCGGCTTGCTCACGTAGTGCGGCCGGTGGTCGGCGGTGTCGTGCGAGTTGTAGATGAAGCCTTCCTCGAGCAGCAGCGCCTGCGTGTGCCAGCTGCGCGTGCCCACCGGTGGCTTGCCGGTCAGGCGTTCGATCGCCGCCTTGGCCTTGCGCAGATGATCGCGCTCTATTTCAGGCTCGCTCGGCACGCGATGCTCCCACATATGGTCGGCGATCTCGTGGCCGCTCTTCGACGCCGCCTTCACCGCCTCGGGGTAGAGTTCGCAGATACGGCCGGGCGTGAAGATCGTCGCCTTGACGGCGTGGCTGTCGAACAGCTCGATCAGGCGCCAGATGCCGACGCGGCCACCGAACTCGCCCTTGGCCAGCTGCATCGGCGGCTCGTTGAGCACGCGGCGCAGCAGCATGGCGTCGAAATCGGCGGTGAAGTTCACCGCCACGCGCGTCCCTTCGGGCCACTCCACCCGCTCGACGACACTGTGCCGCGCGCCGTACTCGGCGGCCTTCGCTTTCAACGCGGCGATGTCCTGGTCGAGCTCGGCTGCGGTGCTCATGGTCGGGATCCTCCGGGACCCGACTGTAAAGCATATCGCCGTCGCGCCGCACCTCTGTCGTCCAAGGCGCGGCGCGCGAGTCTGTCAGGTAGGCTAGTTCGCGAGCAGCTGCGCGGTGAGCGCGGGGCAGTCGAGGCTCTTGGCGGTGCCGATCACCGGCGTCGGGATGGGAATGACGCGGCCCAGCGTCACCTTGGGATCGCGCAGCTTGCCCTCGACGCCGACCGAGCCATGCAGGTCGAGCAGGTCGAATTTCTTCACGTCGGCATCGACGTCGATCTTCATCGTCTGCGGCGGCAGCGCGATCTGGCCGGTCACCTTGAGCACCGACTTCTGCGTGTCGACCATCGTGCGGTCGAGCGTGACGATGCCGCGCTGGAAGTTCATGCGCCCGACCGCGCACAGGATCGGAATCCGCTTGTCGCCACTGATGAAGAGCGCCAGGGCGTCGGCGATCTGCAGACCCGCGAGGCTGACCGTCAGGCTGCTCACCGAGCCGCCGCCCATGGCCAGCGCGACATGGCCATCGGCGACGTTCATCACCTGCGCCAGCGAGCGGCCATGACCGGCCAGGCGCACGCGTCCCTGGACTTTGCCCTGCGTCGTGTCGAAGTGCTTCGAGTCGCGGAAGAATGTCTTGAGTTCGATCTCGCGCAGATCGAGATTCGCCGAAACTCGGGGATTGTCGGCGCGCGCGTCCATGATGAGCTCGCCGGCGATCGTGCCGCCGCCGATCAGCGACAGGGTGATCGGCTTCGCCGTCGCGCGGCCGTTGTCGACGACGACCCGGAAGACCAGCGCCTGCACCGGCAGGTACGGCGGCGCCACGACCCGCTTGGCGTCGAGCGTGACGTCCATGTTCATCGCCCGCAGGCGCTCGATGCGCAGCGGCACGTTGGGGAACAGGTCGCCAGCGGCTTCGAGCTGCTGCTGCGTCTGCGCCTGCTTGGGCGACATGGTGGTGGTCGGCCCCGGCGGCAGGCCCACCAGCGGCGCGAGGTCGGCGAAGTTCAGACGCTGTGAAACCAGCTTGGCTGTCACCAGTCCGGGCCGCTTGCGCCGGTCGACCACGACCTCGCCCGTCAGGTCGCTCTGGCCTACGCGCCATTTGGTGTCGACGAAGCGCCAAACACCGCCCTCGCCTTCCAACCGACCGTTTACTTGGTAGGGCGGGGTCGGTGGCGCCGGGATGCCGAGCAGCGGAAACACCTCCGACAGGTCCGGCCCGGACATCGAGAGCTCCACTTTGGCGCCCTTCCACTGGAACGGGTCCAGCAGGGTGCCCTTCAGCTTCAGCTTGGTGGCGCCCAGGGCAACGTCTAGATCGATGGGATACGGCGTCTTGGTATCGCGCAGCATCAGGGCCGAGCCACCAACGAACTTCAAGGTCAGCGGCTGTTTCTCGACCATGCCCTTCAACGACAGCTCAGCGACGGGATCGTCACTGGCCTTGCCGGTCGCCGTCGACACCGTCCCGTCCAGCTCGAGCTTGCGCTTGCTGTCGCGGTAGGCCAGGCGGCCTTCGGTGATTTCGAGCTTGCCGATCAGCGGGGTCTCGTCGCGCGATTCGGGCTTCACCGCCTCGCCGGCCGCACGCACGGCGGGTTTCTCGCGGAAGCTCCAATTCGACAGTTCCGCGTCGTTGAATTCGACCTGCACGTCGGGTTTGCGCAGGACCAGCCGCGGCAGCACGATGTCGCCGCGCAACAGCGGCCACAGCCGGATATCAAAATCGACGACCTCGGCCTTCAGCATGTGGGGCGCCTTGCCCCACGCGACATTGGCGACCTCGACGCTGTTCATGCGCACATGCGTGGTCGAGCCCCACTCGATGCGGATGTCGGCGATCGTCGTCTTGCGGCCGGAATAGTCGCTGAAGTACTCGGCGACCCTGGTCCGGAAATGCTCGGAACCGACATAGACGGACAGCGCCCCGCCAGCGATCAGCACGATGCCGACGAGGACACCCGTTACCCAGGCGAGAAGCTTGAGCGCGCGGCGCATGTCGATGCAACGCCGACGCCGCCTCGATCGTTCCGTCGGGTCCGCGCAGGCGGGTCAAGGCGGGATGGTGGAATGGGACCACGCCGCTTGCTACGATACGGCCATGACAGTCTTCCCGATCAAGCGTCTGGGCTTCTTCTCGCGGCTGCTCGACGAGGCCAACGCCGCCGAACGCTATCGGCTGTGCACCGAGCAGATCGTGCAGGCCGAACGTTGCGGCTTCGACTCGGCCTGGATCGCCCAGCATCATTTCCACGAGGGCGAAGGCGGCTTGCCGGCGCCCATGGTGTTCCTCGCCCATGTCGCGGCGCATACCAAGACCATCCGCCTGGGCACCGGCATCGTGACCCTGCCGCTGGAACTGCCGATCCGCGTCGCCGAGGACGCCGCCGTGCTCGACCTGATGTGCGATCACCGGCTCGAGCTGGGTGTCGGGCCGGGTGGCAATCTGAGCGCCTTCACCGCCTTCGGCCTCGACAGCGCCCAGCGCCACGCGATCTTCTCACGCAATCTCGACGTGCTGCGCACCGCCTGGTCGGGCGGCGCGCTGGAGGGCGGCGACCGGCTCTATCCCGCCAGCCCGACCATCGTCGAGCGCATCTGGCAGGCGACCTTCACCGTCGAGGGCGCGCGCCGCGCCGGGCTGGCGGGCGACGGGCTGATGCTGTCGCGCACGCAGCCCCGCACGCCGGGGGTACCGCGCGTCTCGCTCGCCGATATCCAGAACCCGATGATCGACGCCTATCTCGAGGCGCTGCCGCCGGGGCGCGAGCCGCGCATCCTCGCCTCGCGCTCGGTCTATGTCGGCGACGATCGCGCCGAGTCGCTGCGCTTCGCCGAGACCGGCCTGGCGCGGTTGCGCCACCGCCTGGCGGAGACCGGCGACCTGAGCGGCGGCAAGCTCGTGGGCGATCTGATCACCGCCTTCGACGCTCATGTTGGCACGCCCGACGATGTGATCGAATCGCTCAGCGCCGACGACACGCTGCGACGGTCCACCGATCTCACCGTGCAGGTCCATTCGATCGACCCGCCGCATCCCTTCATCCTGCGCTCGATCGAGCTGGTCGCCGAGGTCGTGGCGCCGGCGCTGGGCTGGGTGCGCGGCGCCGAGGCGGATAAGCGGCGCGTGGCCTGATCGGAAGCGGCATGGCGCGCATCCTGGTCGTTCTGTCGGCGCTGCTGCTGGCCATCGGCCTGGCGCCGGTCCAGTCGCAGCCGCTGCACGGCGCAGGCGTGCGCATCGCGCTGGTGATCGGCAACAGCGAGTACCGGTCGATCCCCGCGTTGGCCAATCCGCGCAACGATGCCCGATTGATCGCCGAGCGGCTCAAGTCGCTGGGCTTCACACTGGTGGGCGGCGGCCCGCAAGTCGATCTCGACAAGGAGGGTTTCGAACGCGCCATTGAGGCTTTTCGCGCCGGGATGAGTCGCGCCGACATCGCCCTGTTCTTCTATGCGGGCCATGGCGTGCAGATTCGCGGCGTCAACTGGCTCGTGCCGATCTCCGCCGCGCCGCGCGTCGAAAGCGACGTCGCCGAGCAGATGATCGAGGCCAACAGTATTTTGGCGCATATGCGCGCCGGCGGTGCGCGGCTCAACGTGCTGGTGCTCGACGCCTGTCGCGACAATCCGTTCCCCGCGGCGGCGGCCGCGTCGGCCAGCGGAGCCGGCGGGCTGGGCAGGATGGACGCACCCGACAACACGCTGATCGCCTATGCGACGCAGCCGGGCAACGTGGCGCTCGACGGCGCCAGCGGCAACAGCCCCTACAGCAAGGCGCTGGCCGAGAGCATCGGCCTGCCCGGCCTGGAGATCCGACAGGTCTTCAACGACGTCGGCGTTCGCGTGCGTCGCGCCACCCAGGGCGCTCAGCAACCTTGGCTGTCGGCCTCGCCGATCGAGCGCGAGTACTTTCTCGCCGGCCGCCCGGCGACGGGGGCAACACAGCCGCTCTCCCCCGACGTGACATGGGCGCTCGGCACTTGGCGTGGCCGACTGATCGACTACCCTGCCGCTCTGGAATCCGAGCGCGCATACATCGTCGGCCTGTTCGACGGCCGCCTGCGCTGCTACTGGCAAACGCGCGCCACCGCGCCGCTCGACGTGTCTTGCCGCATCACCTCGACCGATGCCACGTCGCCGCCCAACGTGCAGATGCTGCGCACCCCGCGCGGTACGCTGTCGGGCACCTGGCGCCCGCTGACCGGCACTGACGTCTACAAGATCGAGCTGTCGCGCGTCAGCGAGCAGGTTGTGTTGTGGCCGTATCTCGGCATGTCCAGCAAGGCCTCGCCCGCGACCGTCTGGGCAGTGGGGCTGTGGGCTGGCCAGGTCCAGGGCCTCGCCAAAGGTAGCAGCGCGGGACGCGAGGTCAGGATCGAAGTGGTCGACGACATGCTGCGCTGCCACTATCGGGGAACCGCCCCGGAGTGGGCCGCGGCAGCCTGCACAATCGCCGATCGCAAGCTCGAGTTGATTGGTGCGGGCGGCGCCGAACTGCAGCTCACGTTCAATGGCCGTTTGTTGACAGGCACGATTCGCTCGAGGAACGCCGATAGATCGTATGCTCTGTCTATGCAAAAGGTGCGCTAGCGACGGGCGCCGCCAACGAGGACACAGATGCACCCCACCGAGCACGACGTCATCGACACCCTGGTCGGCATCATGCCCGACACCACGCTCGACGCGATCCGGGCGCGGCGGAGCGAGGCGCGCAAGCATGCGCAGCTGAGCTATGCCGGGCTGCTGGTGCCCGAGGATCCTGGTGGCGTCAGCCTGCAGGAGCGCTTCGCCATCGCCGCCTTCGTCGCCGGATTGCATGGCGAGGCGCAGACCACCGCCTTCTACGCCGAGGGGCTGAAATCGTCGGGCGCGTCTGACGCGTTGCGTGCTGCTATCGCCGCACAGGTCGACGCGGCGAAGGCCGCCGGTCCGTATGGCCGTTACCCCAAGGGCCCGCTCAGCGTCGAAGACGAGGCCGGGCCGATCCATCGCGTCGCCGGCGATGCGCGCGCCGCGCTGGGCGCGCGGCTGGCGGCGGCGCTTGAGCACACGCACATGCTGGTGCTGCATCCGCGCGACGCGGCGGCGGCCTCACTACAGGCGATGCTCGACGCCGGCTGGAGCACGACGGATATCGTGGTGATCTCGCAACTGGTGTCGTTCCTGACGTTCCAGATCCGCGTCGTCGCCGGCCTGCGCACGCTGGCCAGCCATCCCGCCTGAGGCCGCCATCATGACCGACAAGACGCTGACGCCCTCCGGCCACACCGAGCCCGTGGTCTTCACCCGCGACATGCTGGACTGGCTGCCCTGGCTCGAGCCGCTCGCCGAGTCCGAGCTGACGCCGCGCCACATGGCGGGCCTGGTCGACGCGGCGCGCGCCAAGTCGGCCTATTTCCGCCTGCTGGCGCGCGACCCCGACGTGCTCGGCGCGCGCACCCGCACCGACAAGGATATCTTCTACAACACCGACGCTGGCCTGCCGCGCGCCGAGCGCGAGCTCGCCGCCACCGCGACGTCCAGGCTCAACGGATGCATCTACTGCGCCTCGGTGCATGCGCGCTTCGCCGCGACCTACTCCAAGCGCGTCGAGGATGTCGACCGCTTGCTCGCCGAAGGCACTGGCGCCGAACTCGACGAACGCTGGAACGCCATCGTCGCCGCCTCCGTCGCGCTGACGTCGCTGCCGATGACGTTCGATAAGACACATATCGATCGCCTGCGCGCCGTCGGCCTCGACGAGCTGTCGATCGCCGACGTCATCCAGTCCGCCTCGTTCTTCAACTGGGCCAACCGCCTGATGCTGTCGCTCGGCGAGCCGGCGCGCTGAGGGTCGGCTGGTCGCCAACCGACAGCGTGCTCATCACTCCTGATTCAGATGGTCGCGCTGCGACGTGCCGGCATATTCCCGGCGGAAGCGGCCACGCCGTTGCAGTTCAGGCACCACCAGTTCGGCGAACTCCTCGATCGCGCCTGGCGAATAGATCGGCGAGATCATGAAGCCGTCGCCGCCGACGGCGTCAAAATACGCTTCGAGCTGGTCAGCCACATCGACGGGCGTCCCGACCATCTGCGGCAGGCCGACGGCCTGGCCATGGTTCTGGGCCACCTGCCGCAGGGTCAGCAGCTCGCCGGTCATCGAGCGATAGCGCGTCTGCATGCGTTGCAGCTTGGGCTCGGTGCGATGCGCCATGATCGTGTCGAGCGGCAAGGTCGAGAGATCGAAGTCCAGATGGCCGGACAGGATGGCGAGCCCGCCTTCGAGCGGCACCAGCGCGTTGTGCTCGGCTTGCTTGTCCGCCGCCTCGGCTCGCGACGCGCCGACGATCGGCTGCACGCCGAACAGCATCTTGCAGGCCCGCGGTTCGCGGCCCGCCTCGACCACGGCACCCTTGATGTCGTCGTACAGCGCCTTGGCGCCGGCAAGGTACGGTTGGATCGCGAACACCGCATCGGCGTAGCGCGCTGCGAACGCGCGGCCTTTCCCGGAGGTGCCGGCCTGCAAGATGGCCGGGCCGCGATGCGGCGAGCGGATCACATTCAAAGGTCCGCGCGACTTGAAGAAGCGGCCATCGTGGTCGATGCGACGCACCTTGGCGGGATCGGCGAAGATACCGGCGGCACGATCCATCACCACCGCGTCCTCATCCCAGCTCGCCCACAACTTGCGGCAGACCTCCATGAACTCGTGGGCGCGGTCGTAGCGCTCGTCGGTCGGCTTGAGCTCCTCGCCGAAGTTGGCCGACTGATTGTGGTTGAGCGTCGTCACGACGTTCCAGCCCGCCCGCCCGCGGGTCAGGTGATCGAGCGTCGCCCACAGCCGGGCCGCATGGAAGGGATGTTGGTGGCTGACGGAATATGTCGCCGCCAGTCCGATGTGGGTCGTGACGGCCGCCATGAAGGACAGCAGAGGGATGGGATCGTGCTCGGGCGCCTGCGTCGCGTTGCGCAGCGCCGGCGCCAGCGAGCCGCGAAAAGTGTCGGAGATGTAGTTGAGGTCGGCGAAGAAAACCATGTCGAACCTGGCTCTCTCGCAGACGCGGGCGATGTGCTGGTAGAGCTCGGGCTGCGTCCAGTCGTAGCCCGCCTCCGCCGTGCGCGGATGCCGCCACATGGCGACGCTGTGATAGGTCGGTCCATGCACAAGGAACTGCGCCATGTGCATCATGGGTTTGCGCATCGCGACCCCGTCCCTGTGTTCAAGGCTCCCGCGCGCGGGATACTGTCACAGCCCCGCCAATGCGGCCACTTCTGCGCCGCCGCGGCGGCCTCGACGACCCGCTTCTTCAACTGGGCTAACCGCCTGATGTTGTCGCTCGGCGAGCCGGGGAAACCCTGATCCCCTCCCCCTCCGGGGAAGGGTAGAGTGCTTGCAAAGCCCGGCTCACAACTGAATGATGGTCGAAACTCCTGGGGAGGAGACCTTCATGACCAGTTTCAATCGTCGGTCGATCTTGCGTGCTGCCGGCGCGACGGCGGCCGTCGGGTTGTCGGCGCCGTCCGTGCTCGCCCAGGCGGGCAAGCCGCATGCCGGCACGACGATCAATGCGGCCTGCTTCCAGACGACCTATTTCGACTACCTCCGCGCCTACTTCCCGGAGTTCGAGGCGAAGACCGGCATCAAGGTGAACTTCACCATGCAGGCCTTCCCGGTCTACAACCAGCGCACCGACCTGGAGCTGTCGACCAAGGGCTCGGCGCTCGACGTGATCAACGTCACTTTCATCTACTCGGGCCGCTGGATCGGCGCCGGCTGGCTGACCAATCTCGACACCTTCACCAAAGATCCGAAGATGACGCCGGCCGACTGGGCGCCGGAGGATTTCGTCGGCGGCCCGCAATCGGCGATGCAGAACGCCAAGGGCGAGACCTTCGGCTACGCCTGGCTCGCGGGCGCGATGATCCTGGGCGCTTCGCGCTACGACCTGATCGAGAAGGCCGGGCTTGGCCTGCCCAAGACCTTCGACGAGCTGATCAAGGTGTGCGACGCGGTGCATGGCAAGGAGGGCGTCGCCGCCTTCACCGCCGACCGGCTGCATCACTGGAACTGGATGCCCTACCTGATGGGCATGGGCGGCGCGGTGTTCAAGGCGCCGCCGGAGAACCTGACGCCGACGCTCACCACGCCGCAGGCCGCCGCGTCGGCGGAGTGGTACGCCAACCTGCTGATGAAGTACGGACCGGACGGCATCCTGTCCTACTCCGACGACCAGGCGATGCGCTCGCAGATGTCGGGCCGCGCCAATATCCGCACGCAGGACACCGCGTGGCTGGTGCCGCTGTTCAAGCACGCCGAGAGCACGGTGCAGAAGACCGTGCGCTACGGGCTGATGCCGGCGGGACCGTCGGGCAACTTCCCGGGCTCCAACAGCCATGCGCTGGGCATCCCGGCCGGCTCGAAGAAGAAGGAAGCCGCCTGGGAGTTCATCAAGTGGGCGGTGTCGAAGGAGATCGTCGCGCGCGTGGTCAAGGAGCATGGCTATCCCGGCGTCTGCCGTCTGTCGGTGATCCAGAGCCCGGAGTTCAAGAGCGCGCTCACGCTCAATGGCCAGGACGTCGCCGCGCTCTATCTCGAGGTGCTGCAACTTGGCGGCAAGACCGGCTACATGAAGTACCGCACCGTGCCGGTGTTTCCGCAGGTCGGCGACAAGATCAACAAGGCGATCGAGCGCATCGCCACAAAGCAGCAGGGCGCCGCCGACGCGATGAAGCAGGCCCAGGCCGAGGCGATCCAGGATCTGCAGAAGGCCGGGATCAAGATTGATACCTAGCGCGCCGCATACCTTCCCCCGGAGGGCAGGGCTATCGCATATGGCCAGCTTGACTTGGTCTTACCTTCCCCCGGAGGGGGAAGGTGCCCGAAGGGCGGATGGGGGATGTCGAAGACGGACATCGAGTTTGCTGAAACATCCCCCATCCGTCGCGCTTCGCGCGCCACCTTCCCCCTCCGGGGGAAGGTAAAATGCATCGCCAGCAGCGTTTCTTCGTCTGGTGTGTCGCGCCCTCGCTGGCGGTGCTGGCGCTGATCACGCTGTTGCCGTCGCTCTACCTGCTGGTCACCAGCTTCACCCAGCTCAACCTGACGCGGCCCGAGACGCAGTGGAATTTCTCCCAGCCGCTGGAAAGCTACCGCCAGATCCTGGCCGACACCCGCCTGCACAACTCTCTATGGGTGCAGGCCAAGCTCTCGTTCTGGACCGTGCTGTTCCAGGTGCTGATCGGGCTCTTGCTGGCGCTGCTGCTCAACATGCGCTCGGGCCTGATCGAGGCGCTGCGCACGGTGTTCCTGATCCCGATGGTGCTGCCGCCGATCGTCGTGGCGATCATCTGGAAGGTGATCTACACGCCCGACATCAGCCCGATGCACGGCCTCTTCCGCGCCATCGGCTGGAACGTGCCGGCGTTGATCACCGATCCGAACTGGGCGCTGACCGCGATCATCATCGCCGACACCTGGGAATGGTTCCCCTTCACCATGCTGATGGTGCTGGCCGCGTTGCAGATGATGCCGCAGGAGATCCTCGACGCCGCCAAGGTCGATGGCGCCTCACCGCTGCAGCTGACCTTCTACATCACCCTGCCCTTCCTGCAGGGCGTGCTGCTGGTCGCCGGCCTGTTCCGGCTGATCGATTCGATCAAGGCCTTTCCGCTGATCTTCATTCTCACTGACGGCGGGCCGGGCAACGTCACGGAGGTGACCAACTACTATTCCTATCTGCAGGCGTTCAATTTCTCCTTCCTCGGTTTCTCCAGCGCGATCACCGTCGTCCTGCTCGCCGCCTCGGTGGCGCTCTCCTGGCTGATCGTGCGCGTCGTCGGGTGGGGTGTGCGTGTCGACTAGGGCGCGAAACAACCGGATCATGCTGCAGGCGCTGGCTGTGCTGCTGGCGGTGCTGACCCTGGCGCCGTTCCTGTGGCTGCTGCTGATGTCGTTCAAGACCAACGCCGAGATCTTCCGCTTCCCGCCGCGCTTCTTCTTTGAGGCGACGCTCGACAACTACGCCCATCTGTGGTCCTCGGAGTTCCGCCGCTCCTTCAGCAACAGCCTGATCGTCGCCACCGCCACGACCTTCCTGTCGCTGCTGATCGGCGTGCCGGCGGCCTATGCGCTGTCGCGCTGGACGGCGCCCGGCGGCAACGCCATCACCTTGTGGATCCTGGCCAGCCGCATGGCGCCACCGATCGCCTTCACCATCCCCTACTTCCTGGTCTACCGGCATCTCGAGCTGCTCGACACGCTGGCCGGCCTGGTCGTGATCTACCTCACCTTCAACCTGTCGCTGGTGATCTGGATGATGCGGCCGTTCTACGACCAGCTGCCGCGCTCGCTCGAGGAGGCCGCCTGGATCGACGGCGCCACCATGTGGCAGGGCTTCTATCGCATCATCCTGCCGCTCTCCGGTCCCGGCCTGGCGGCCACCGCGATCCTCTGCTTCCTGTTCGCCTGGAACGATTTCTTCTTCGCCCTGATCCTCACGCGCACCGAGGCGATGACGGCGCCGGTGGCCGTGGTGAACTTCATGAACTACGAGGGCTGGGAATGGGGCCGCATCGCCGCCGGCGGCACCATGATCATGCTGCCGGTGCTGGTGTTCTCCTTCATCGTGCGCAAGTACCTGGTGCACGGCCTAACCGGCGGCGCCCTGAAAGGATAGAGACCATGCCCGGAACCCTGCTGATCACCGGTGGCGCCAGCGGCATCGGCGCCGAGACCGCGCGCCGCGCCGTGTCGCGCGGCTACAAGAGTATCGCGATCAACTACCGCTCACGCGCCGACCAGGCGAAGGCCGTGGTCGCCGACATCACCGCGCAGGGCGGCAAGGCCGTCGCCATCGCCGGCGACATGGCGCGCGAAGCCGACATCCTCAGGATGTTCGAGGAGACCGAGCGCGCGCTGGGGCCGATCACGCACCTGGTCAACAGCGCCGGCATCGGCGCGCGGGCCCGCGTCGCGGAGTACGACGCCGCGACGATCACCCATCTCTTCGCGGTCAACGTCACCGGCCTGATGCTGTGCTGCCGCGAAGCGGCCAAGCGCCTGTCGACCAAGCACGGCGGCAAGGGCGGCGCGATCGTCAATGTCTCGTCGATGGCGGCGACCTTGGGCGGCCGGCCCGGCTCCTCGGCCTATGCCGCGACCAAGGGCGCCGTCGATTCCTTCACCAAGGCCTTCGCCCGCGAGGTCGCCGACGAAGGCATCCGGGTCAACTCGATGCGGCCCGGCATGGTGCTGACCGAGATGACCGAAGCGCGGCTGAAAGAGCCGGCTTATCGCGCCGGCATCGAGGCCTCGATCCCGATGCGCCGCGTCGGCCTGCCGCACGAGATCGCCGACGCCATCCTGTGGCTGCTGTCCGACGAGGCCTCCTTTATCACCGGCGCGATGATCGACGCCGCCGGCGGTGGCTACAACATCTAGAGCAAGACCCCTGTCATCCCGAGCGCAGCGAGGGATCTAGGCTGACCCTGGGTCCCTCGCTGCGCTCGGGATGACAGTGGTGATTCAGCCGACCAGCGGCATGACCTCACCAGCGAATCGGCGCAGCCGCTCGATGCTCTGCGCCACGCTTTCGCTGCGGAAGTCGAAGATCAGCTCGTGCACGCCGATGGCGGCGAAGGAGCGGATGTCGCTGGCGATCTCATCCGGCGTGCCGGAGAAGCTGCGCCGCGTGCCGTCGCGATCGGGCACCGCGCTGTCGTAGAGCGGCGCCTTGTAGGAGATCACGAGCTTCGAGAAGTCGCGGCCCTCGGCCTCGGTCATCTGCTTGAGCGTCGCCAAATGCGCGCGCATCTCCTGCGGCGGCAGTGGCGAGGCGGCGATGGCGCCCACCGGGTGCCAGCCGTCGCCGTGCTTGGCGGTGCGCCGCAGCGCCGGGCGCGAATGACCGCCGACCCAGATCGGCGGATGCGGCTTCTGCAGCGGGAACGGCTCGGCGCGGATGTCGTTGTAGCTGTAGAACGCGCCCTTGAAGCTGGCCGGCGACCGCGTCCAGAGCTGCTTGAAGATCGCGATCCACTCGTCGCTGACGGCGCCGCGCTGCTCGAAGTCGGGACTGTCGAGCGCCTCGAACTCCTCCTTCAGCCAGCCGATGCCGACGCCCAGGGTCACGCGCCCACCGCTCAGGACGTCGAGCGTCGCCACCATCTTCGCGGTCAGCACGGGATTGCGATAGGGCAGCACCAGCACCGAGGTCACCAGCCGCAGCCGCTCGGTCGCGCCAGCCACCACACCGAGGATCGACAGCGCCTCCAGCGCGTCGCCGCCGCCGGGATGCTTGCGGTCGAGCGTGTAGGGATAGTCCGACGTGCTCTGCACCGGAAAGACGACGTGGTCGGCGATCATCGCCGAATGCATGCCCAGCCGCTCGCCCTCGCGCGCCAGGGCGAGAATACCCTCGCGCGTCGCGGTCGGACCGCGGGTGGGCAGGTAGAAGCCGTAGCGCATGGTCGAGACTCCCGGTGGCTCGTTCGACTGTAGCTTGCTATGACTTCCGCCGCGACCTGCTCGGTCGGGAGGCTGGCTTTGCGTCACGTCTTGCGCGCCTTGGGCGCGATCTTCTTCACGGTGGCCTGCGCCTCGGCGTCGGCGCAGTCGCCGCCGGACAGCGGCCTGCGCGTGGCGCTGGTGATCGGCAACGGCGCCTATCGCTCGATCGAGCGCCTCGCCAATCCGGTCAACGACGCGGTGGCGATCGCCGCTCGGCTCGAGGCGCTGGGCTTCGAGCTGGTCGGCGACGGCCCACAGATGGACCTCGACAGAGCCGGCTTCGAGCGCGCGCTGGAGAATTTCCGCAAGCAGATCCGCCGCGCCGATGTGGCGCTGTTCTTCTACGCCGGCCACGGCGTGCAGATCGCGGGCGTCAATTGGTTGGTGCCGGTGTCGGCCGCGCCGCGCATCGAGGCCGATATCGCGCGGCAGATGATCAATGCCAACGACGTGCTGGCGCTGATGAGGGGCGCGCGCGCCAAGCTCAACGTCGTGATCCTCGACGCCTGCCGCGACGATCCGTTCGCCGCCGCCGCGGACAGCCCACCGCCGCCGGCGCAGACGCCGACGCCGATTCCTGTGGTGAAGCCAACGCCATCGCCACCGCCGGGCAAGGCACCGACGACGGCCAAGCCGGCGACGCGCGGCGCCGGCGGCGGGCTGGGCCGCATGGACGCGCCCGACAACACGCTGATCGCCTATGCCACGCAGCCCGGCAACGTCGCGCTCGACGGCAGCGGCGGGAACAGCCCCTACAGCAGGGCGCTGGCCGAAGCGATCGGCCTGCCCGGCCTGGAGATCCGCCGCGTGTTCAACGAAGTCGGCGTGCGCGTACGGCGCGCCACCAATGGCCAGCAGCAGCCCTGGCTGTCGGCCTCGCCGATCGAGCGCGAGGTCTATTTCGCCGGCCGCCCCAGCAATCTCGCGACACAGCCGGCCAGCCCCGAGCTGAACTGGGCGATCGGCACCTGGCAAGGCCGCATCCTCGACTATCCGCGCAACTGGGAGGCGGAGCGCGCCTGGGCCGTGGCCAATGTCGATGGCCGGCTGAAATGCTTCTGGCAGGCGCGCGGCGCGCCGCAGGAGCAGATCAGCTGCGCGATCACCTCGGACGAGGTCGTCGTCGCGACGGCAGGTGGCGCACCCAACGTCAAGCTGCGCCGCGACGGCGACAAGCTGCTCGGCACTTTCCTGCGCGCGGGCATGGACACGCAGTACCGAATGGAACTCAAGCGCGTCAGCACGACGATCGTGCGCTGGCCCGACCTGTCGACGCCGCAGCCGGCGAACGCCGACAATCGCTGGGCCATCGGCCTGTGGGCGGGCCAGATCCAGGACTACGGCAAGGGCAAGTCGGCCGGCCGCGAGCTGAGGATCGAAGTGGTCGACGACGTGCTGCGGTGCTTGTGGCGCGACGTGGCGGCGCCCTTCACACCAGTGCCCTGCGGCGTCAGCGATCGCGCCGTGCTCCTGCGTTCGCGCGGCGGCTCGGATATCGAGCTCACCCGCACCGGCGCCCCGCTATCGGGCACGATCCGCGCGCGCTCGAGCCAGAAGATCTACCGCCTGTCCCTGCAGAAGCGCTCGTAGCCGCCAGCGTCGCTTTGACTGCGGCCGATCTTTGCTTTAGACGGCGGCCCCCGCGTTTCGTCGTCGAGGGCTATCGCATGTGCTGTTCAAAATCTACCTTCCCCCGCTGGCGGGGGAAGGTGGCGCGAAGCGCCGGATGGGGGTGGTTGCCGAAGACGAAGGAGATGTCTCAGGACAGATCTCGTCTGGCTGCGCGAGCCACCCCCATCCGTCAGCGCTACGCGCTGCCACCTTCCCCCGCCAGCGGGGGAAGGTAAGACTACCCGATACCCCCAAATGCAATCCCTCGCCCGGCCGCGCGTTCTCGGCATCGATTTCGGCACGACGAACACCGTCGTCGCCATCGCATCGAATGCCGGCGCTATCTCGACGCTCAGCCTGCCGACGGGGCGCGGGGTGGCGACGGCGTTCCGCTCGGTACTGGCGTTCCACGAGGGCGACGGCGGCCGGCCGGTCGCCGAGGTCGGGCCGTGGGCGATCGAGGATTTCCTCAAGCATCCCGCCGGCACGCGGCTGATCCAGTCGTTCAAGACCTACGCCGCCAGCGCCCGCTTCGACGGCACGCGCATCTTCAACAGAACCTTCCTGTTCGAGGATCTGGTCGGTACCTACTTCCGGCACCTATGGCGGCATGCCGAGGGCGCGATCGATCCGCGTGGCCTCTCCACCATCGTCGGCCGGCCGGTGACCTTCGCCGGCGCCGATCCGGTCGATGCGCTGGCCATGCAACGCTATGCCAGCGCTTTCGGCCGCGACGCGCGCTACGTCTACGAGCCGGTCGCCGCCGCGCTGTTCTTCGCCCGCGGCTTCAACGAGGACGCGACGGTGCTGGTCGGCGATTTCGGCGGCGGCACCAGCGACTTCTCGATCACGCGATTCTCTCGCAATGGCGAACGCATAAGCGCCGTACCGCTAGCGCATGCCGGCGTCGCCTGCGCCGGCGATTCGTTCGACTACCAGATCATCAGCCACGCGGTCTCGCCGCTGCTGGGCATGGGCGGCACCTACGTGTCGAACGGCAAGACGCTGACGATTCCCAACCACTTCTACGCCGCGCTGGCGCGCTGGAACCAGCTGGCGCTGATGAAGTGGTCGAAGGACATGCGCGACCTGCGCGACTTGCGCGAGCAGGCCGAGGATCGCGAGGCGCTCGACCGCTTCGTCGAGCTGCTGGAGAACGACTACAGCTACGCCCTGTTCCGCGCCGTCTCCGCCGCCAAGGAAGCGTTGTCGAGCGAACACAGCACCCACCTCACCTTCCGCGCCGGCTCGATCGACATCAACCGGAAGATCACACGCCGTGATTTCGAACGCTGGATCGGCGGCGAACTGAACGAGATCCGCCGCACGGTCGACGAGACGCTGCGCCGCGCCGCGCTCAGCGACGCCGATATCGACAAGATCTACCTGACAGGCGGGTCGTCCTTCGTGCCGGCTGTGCGCGCGATCTTCACCGAGCGATTCGGCGCGACGAAAGTCCATCGCGGCAGCGAGTTCGAGTCCATCGCCCAGGGCCTGGCCCTGGTCGGCACCGAGCCCGACCCGGCGCAGTGGTACGCGGCGGTGACGATGGATGCCGCGTCTGAGCCGAGACCTTCGGCGCGCCGTTGACCGACTCGCCGCGCCCGTCGCACCGGGCGGGCTAGTACGGGGAGTCGTACGGCAGGCCGACTGTGTCCTGCAGTGTGCCGTCGGGCAGAGCCTCGACGACCTGCCCCTCCCAATCCATGCCGCTGGCCTGGGCGCGCTCGGCGGCATGGACGCGAATCCCCCACAGGCTGGCAAGCGCCTTCATCATGTCCAGCCCGACGAGATTGGCGACACCGCAGCCGCGGAATTCGAAGCGCGTGGCGGGGTGCCGCGAGAAATAGGGCCTGAGATGAGCCAGGGCGGTGCTCCGCTTACGCACGTGCTCGACGGTGAATGGCTTGTTGCCCAGGATCGCCTCGCCGGTGGGAGCCTCATCGCGCAGGTCGAACACGTAAGCGTGCGCCCACAGACGCAGCACGCTGATCGAGCGCTCCATCATCGACACGGCCTCGGTGACCTGGATCACGAAGGAGTCGATGGGGTCTTCGTTCTTCTTGGGTCGGAACTGGACCAGTATCGAGGCGTTGGCGCGATTGTTGATGTTGTTGTTGTTGACGGCGGCCGCGACCATATTCATCCCGTCGCCGAGCATGTCGACGACATCGACCCTGAGCGTCGAGCCCAGCTTGCGCGACTGCTCCATGCCGTAAGTCTGAACTAGCCTGCGCGGCGGCCTCATGCGGTAGCTCCCCCGAACCTTCACCATCATACTCTCGCCGCCCCGTCGTCGCCATGGGCCAGTGCGGCCGGCGGACTCGAGCGGACAATCTCCGGCAGCCTCGGCGCGCCGACTCCCGCTGTCGCCGGACACGAGATGAGACGGCATTGACTGCCCGACGCCGGCCACGCCGGGCGACTGTCAGGTCAATATCGATGTCTCAGGACGTCGCGAGCTCAGTAGACCCATTGGCGCATCTGCTTGTTGCCATCCCAATAGAATCTCAGCTTTGTCGATTCCGCCTTGTTGATGCGCATTTCGTCTTTCGACAGGACGAACTTTCGCCCCTTCATGTCGGCGAACGTCTCTTCGTCGCTGAACTTCTCCTTGTGGATGTCGGAGAAGACGCCGACCGATTGAATGCGCGCGAAAATCGGGGCTTCGATGCCGTGCTTCTTCTTTAGGTGGTACTGAAGCTTGCTCGCGAAGGAATCCTCCCAGTCCGTGACCTCGGGTGGGTATTTGTCGTCGATGTTCTTCGCCGCTTCGCAGCCGATGATGCTGATCACGCCTTTGCCATTGAACTTCGCACCGCCCAGAAGATCCGCCACCTGCTCGGAGGACCAACTGCCAAGTCTATGCGCGAGCCAGGCGGCATGACCCAACAAGTAGATTCGTACGCCTTTCAACTTCTGCCCGTAGATCGTGAAGAATCCCTTCAGCAGGTCCGCCTCCTTCTTGGCTGCCGGATGATCCTTCAGCACGCCGTCGAAAGTCTCCAGACCAACCAATTTGGCTTTGTGCTTGAGCGCATCGATCGATTTGGAGATCAGATTGGCGTCATCGCCACTTGAAAATGCGATAATGACTTGTCCCGCATAAATCTTGTGCATAGGCACCCCCTCACGCGATCAGCGTCAGCCAACATCGTGCGGCCGGCAGGCAGCCTGCATCTGCAGCATCACGTTACCTTTCCCGGAGTTCGCACGTCTACGGCGTTCCCGCCGCGCCCTTTCCCCGCTTCCAAGATGTCGCTCGAACAACACCAGTTCGCGCAGCGACGCTCGACGGTATAGCGGCCCCAAACGCGAGCCGGCTGCCGCCATGCCCTGCAACGGATGCGACGATCTGTGACTTGGCGCGCAGCCGGAAGGCGGCCGCAAGCGCAGTATCAGCCAGGTCACAAGCATCCGATCGGACTTCGAAAAGATTCGTCTCGGCTTCGAGCACGGTGCGGTGCACTATCCTGCCGATCCGCCTTCCATCGCGCCGTCCCCGCCGAACAGGAGGTTCGTCATGGCCAACGAGCCTTGGATGCAGCTCTTCCCCGGCTGGCAGAAGCCCGACAAGCCGACCGCTTTCGACTGCTACGGCAATTGCGTCCACGCGCTGCCGACGATGAAGAAGCTCGGGTACAATATCGCGATCCGCTACTACGACCACACGGCCAATACCAAGCACCCCAGCGACAAGATCCTCACCGTGCACGAGGCGCATCAGATCCTGCACGAGGGCTTCGACATCGTCGTGGTCTATGAATCGACGAACAACCTGAAGTACCTCAATGGCGAGCCCGACGGGCTGCTGCACGGCCGGCGCGCCGGCCTTTATGCCACGAACACGATCCAACAGCCGATGGGGAGCGCCATCTACTTCGCCGTCGACCTCGACATCGGCTCCTACAATATCAAGTCGAAGATCCTGCCCTATTTCCGGGGCGTGATCGCCGGAATGAAGGAAGTGTGCCTGGGCGGCATCCCCTACAAGGTGGGGGTCTATGGATCGGGTGCCACCTGCGCCGCCGTGTATGAGGCCGGGCTGGCGCAGTTCTACTGGCTGGCCAATGCCACGGGCTGGGCCGGCTACAACGACTTCAAGGCCTCGGACCGCTGGCACCTGATGCAGAAGATCACGAAGAAGGAGAACATCTCGGCGCGGTCGAAATTCGCCTTCGACCCGAACATCGTCGGCAAACCTGATGTCGGGCAGTTCACCGAGCGTCAGATCCTCTAGTCGAGTAGAGAGTTAAGCCCGCCCCGGTAGCCGAGAGCACAGCCCGAAGAGCAAAGGCACGCCTGGTTGATGTGTCCGCGATTGGCGCGCTGGCCGCGCACATGACGCAATCCGCGCCACCCCTCGCCAGCCACGCCGCAGCCAACGAGGATTTCCGCTCGTCCAGATGGCCTCGCCGACCCGGCCGCTATGCCCCTCCTAAATTATTGATTTCATTGAAATAATTGGGATAAATGGCGGAGGGGAAGGGATTCGAACCCTCGATAAGGCTTTAAGGCCCTATAACGGTTTAGCAAACCGCCGCCTTCGACCGCTCGGCCACCCCTCCGCAGGGACCGCCAAGACCCGAGGGTCGTCAACCACGACGGATGCGCGGCGGTTCTAACCGGGCACCGCCCGGCCTGTCAACGAAAGCGGCGGATTCGGCAAAAGAATCAATGATTTCCGAGTGCTTGAGCGTCAGAACGCGGCGCAGACGCCGGCCTCGGCCTGCAGCACCGATTCCTGGCGGAAGCGCTGCTTGTAGGCGGCCTTGATCGCCTCGACCTGCGCGGCGGACGCGGCGGCGTCGGGCACGATGATGGAGAGCCGCTTGCTGCGCTCGCGCGCGATGGTGCCGGTGCGGGTGCTCTTCCATTGACCGTAGACGTCGAGCACCGACAGCCCGTCGGGGAAGCGCGGCGTCACCACCTCGTCGAGGAACTGCCGCCACTGCGCGTCGCTGACCTCGCCGCCCGTCGGGATGTTGCGGCCGAAATACAGATCGACCTGCGTCATCGCCTTCAACGGCGCACGGCAGGCAGCGGCGCCCTGCCCCGTCGTCGCCGGCGCCGTGGCGCAGGCGCCGAGCACCAGCAGCAGCGACGCGATGGCGAACCCGCGCCTCACGCCGGCACCGCCATGCCCTTCTTCACCGCCGGGCGCGCGCCCATGGCGTCGTACCAGCGCTTCACATTGGCGAAGGCCGCGAGGTCGATGCGGTGCCATTCGTGGCGCGCCGCCCAGGGGTAGATCGCGAAGTCGGCCACGCCGTAATCGGCGCCGCCGCACCACTCGTTGTCGGCCAGCCGCTTGTCGAGCACGCCGTAGAGCCGCGTCGTCTCCTCGGTGAAGCGCTTGATCGCGTAGGGCACCTGCTCCGGCGCGAAACGCACGAAGTGATGGGTCTGGCCCAGCATCGGGCCGAAGCCGCCCATCTGCCACATCAGCCACTGGATATGGTCGAAGCGCTTGGCGCGATCGGCGGGCAGGAACTTGTTGGTCTTGTCGGCGAGGTACAGCAGGATCGCGCCGGTCTCGAAACAGCTATAGGGCGTGCCGCCCGGCCCATCGGTATCGACGATCGCCGGGATCTTGTTGTTGGGGCTGAGCTTGAGGAACGCGGGCGTGAACTGCTCGTTCTTGGTGATGTCGACCTTGTGCAGATTGTACGGCAGGCCGCACTCCTCGAGCATGATCGAGACCTTGCGGCCGTTGGGCGTCGCCCAGGTGTAAAGGTCGATCATCGGCGTTTCCCCGTGAAGTCGTTTCAACGATGCACGACCCTAGAACAAACGTCGGGCGAATAGAACCTCTGTCATCCCGAGCGTAGCGAGGGATCCAGGAGCGGCCTGGATCCCTCGCTACGCTCGGGATGACAGAATGGATTCAACGACAAGGCGGATCGGCGTCCGACGTGCGACGCACGAAGGGCTTGGGCGTGTCGCTTAGCGACTCGAGGAAGGCCACGAGGTCGTCGCTCTCGCGCGGGCTGAGTTTCAACGGGACCAGGATGCGCTCGCCATCGACATGCAGGCGATCCTCGTCGAGGTCGGAGTAGTGCCTGACCACGTCGTGCAAGGTCGCGTGCGAGCCGGCGTGCATGTAGGGCGCGGTACGGGCGACGTTGCGCAACGGCGGCACGGCGAACTCGCCGAAATTGCGGTGCTGCGGCTCGACATGGCGCGTGCGCGTCGTGCCGGCGCCCTGCCGCTCGTCGCTGTGCGGGCCCAGGCGCGTGTAGGGGCTGGCGCGCAAGGCGGCGATGCCGCCGTGGCGGCCGGGATCGACGCGGCCGGGGCCGATGAAGAACGGCACGCCGATATCGGCGAACTCGCCGTTGCTGAAGGTCGGGCCGAAATGGCAGACGGCGCAGTTGCCCTTGCCGACGAAGATCTTCAGCCCGCGCCTGGCCGCATCGGGATAGGCCGCCTGCCCCGCCGCATCGCCGCGCTGCAGCGCGTCGCGGTAGTCGTCGAACGGCGTGCGGCCGCTGATCAAGGTCTCCTGGAAGGCCGCCAGCGCCTTGCCGGTCGCGACCAGCACCTGCTCGTCGTCCATGAAGGCCGGCGTGGTGCCGAAGACCTTCTCGTAGCGGCAGGCGAGATCGCCATCGGTGCGGATGCGCTCGGCGATCTGCTGAGTCGTCGCCGACATCTCTCGCGGATCGATGATCGGCCGCAGGCTCTGGCTCCACAGGCTGTCATGCGCGCCGTCCCAGCCCAGCCAGCGCCGCCCGCCGACGTTCCACAGGCTTGATGTGTTGCGGTCGACCACGTCCTTGCCGACGCCACGCCGGAATCCGTCGGTCCAGTCGCGCTGCGGCAGGTGGCACCAGTCGCAGGCCATGTTGCCCGCGCCGCTCAGCCTTCGATCGAAGAACAGCCGCTCGCCCAGCAGTATGGCGTCGTCGCGGCCCGAGACGCGATTGGAGGCATCGCGCTCCTGAGCCGGTGGCCAAGGCCCGAAGCGCAGGATGACGCGGCGTTCCGCCGGGCTCCATTCCCCGGTGTCGGCATAGGCCAGCAACAGCGGCAGGCAGGCGCCGAGGAACGCCAGCAGGATCTGCCAGCGCCGCGCCACTTACTCCACCGTCAGGTCGTGGGTCAGCCGCTCGGTGATGCCGCCGGCGCGCACGTCGAAGATCAGGCGCCACTTGCCGGGCATGTGGAACAGCATGCCCTCGGCGAGGAAGCGGCCCTCGGGTCCGTCGATCACGCTGGGTCGATAGTTCATGCCGTGGCGATGCTCGGGCATGGTGGCGTCGACCTGCATGCCCTCCGCCTGCGGCGCGCCCGGCTTGGCGCAGACCGACATCTCCAGCGCGAAGGGCTCGGCGACGGCGATCGGGTTGGGCCGCACGCGCCAGGCGACGCGATAGCGCGCCGAATCGGCGAGAAGCTGCGTGTCACCCAGCGACGGTGGATCGCAGGCGACGGCGGGGAACGACGTCGACAGCAAGGCGACGCACAATGCGAGCCGTCGACGACGGGGGTGGCTCATCCGCCCGCCGTCATCATGCCGCCGAACACACTCTCGCCGTTGCGCCAGGCGATGCGTTCGGCGACGTCCTTGGGCAGGTCGGCGAGCCAGGCGCGCGACCAGTTGGCGTGCTCGACGACGTAGTGCCAGCGCTCCGGCGTGAAGGTGTCGGTGCCGACCATGAATCGGTCCGGGAACTCGGTGAACGCCGCGCGCCAGGCCGCGTCGACCTTGCCGCCCGAGCCCTGGTCGCTGCGGAAGGCGAGATCGCACCACAGGTTCTTGTGCCGGCGCAGCACCGGCACGACCTCCGACGGCGGGCTGAAGCCGGAATGCGCCCACAGCACGCGCGCGTCGGGATCCTGCTTGAACAGCCGCTCGACGCAGTCGGCGTCGGAATGCGCGTGCAGGAAGATCTTGTGCCGCTTGGCCAGCTCGACGACGCGGCGCGGGATCGGCAGGTCGGCGTCGGCGCCATAGAGATGGAACTCGCCGATGGCGACGTACTTGTACTTCGCCAGACGCTCCTCGACGTATCGCAGCGCGGCCTCGTCCTTGTACCAGGTCGACTGATCGCCGCGCCGGCGATAGGGCCGCAGCTGCGGCAGCACCAGGTCGGGCGCCAGCGCATAGAGCTTCTGCGTGCCCTCGTCGTCCGAGCTCGACACCATGGCGCGCTTCAGTCCGGCCTTGCGCAAGATCGCGACGGCATCGGCCGGCGGCAACACCTGCACCGCGTCGTGGCTGTAGTGCATATGCGCGTCGAAGATCGGCAGCACGTCGGCCGCCCGCGTCGCGAAAGGCGCCAGCGCCGCCGCGCCGAGCAGGCGGGTCGCTATGCGTCGGGAAAGAGTCATCGTGTCACCGCGGATCTGAGTACGCTCAGTCTACCCCAGGTGCGTCCACAGAAACTACCTTTCCCCGGAGGGGGAATGTGGGACTCTCTAATCGGCGATCGCCTCGTGGGCGAACTGCCGCATCAGGCTGCGGTAGTTGGCGCCCTGGGTCGGCGCCTGCATCATCAGCACCACGACCATCTTCTCCTTGGGATCGATGACGAAGTTGGTACCGGTGGCGCCGGCCCAGTAGTACTCGCCGAGCGAGCCGTGCATCGGGTTGCGCCCCTGATCGGTGCGCACGGCGAAGCCCAGGCCGAAGCCCTGGCCCATGGCCGGCGAGGGCGTGCTGATGCTGGGATTGGCGGTGACGCGGGGGTTGAACTTGGTGCCCGGCGGCAGGTGGTCGGCGACCATCAGCTCCACCGTCTTGCGCGAGATCAGGCGCACGCCATCGAGTTGTCCGCCATTGAGCCAGAACTGGCCGAAACGCGCGTAGTCCGCCGCGGTCGAGACCATGCCACCGCCGCCCGAGGGCCAGGACGGCTTCGTCAGCGCATCGCGCATGACCGGGCGTTGGCCCTGGGCGTCCTTCTGCGGCTCGGCCAGCCGGCCCTTGTTCTTCGCCTCCACCCAGAAGCCGGTGTCGGGCATCTTCAACGGCTTGGTGATGCGCTCGGCGATGAAATCGTCGACCGACTTGCCGCTCACCACCTCGACGATCCAGCCCAGCACGTCGGTCGATACGCTGTACTCCCAGGTCGTACCCGGCTGATGCTTCAGCGGCAGGTAGATCAGCTTGGCCATGAACTCGCGTGTCGTCTGGTTGCGATCGAGCACGCCGGCCTTGCGGTACTCGTCGTCGACCAGCGACTTGTCGAACACGCCATAGGTCAGGCCCGAGGTATGGCGCAGCAGGTCCTGGATGGTCATCTGGCGGCGTTGCGGCTCAAGCGCCAGCTCGACCGTGCCATCGGCGTTCTTCTTCTCGACGCCGACCTGCAGCTTGGCGAACTCCGGGATGTAGTTCGACACGGGATGCGCGATCGAGAGCCTGCCCTCCTCGGCCAGCATCATGATCGCCAGCGACACGACGGGCTTGGTCATCGAGGCGATGCGGAAGATCGCGTCGGGCTTCATCTCCGCCTTCTCTTCTCGGTCGCGGAAGCCCGCCGCCTCGAGATGCGCCACCTTGCCATTGCGCACGACGATGGCGACGGCGCCGGGGATCTCGCCCTTGTCGACACCTTCCTTCAGCCGGGCCGCGAAGCGCTTGAGCTTGTCGGACGACAGCCCGACCTCCTCCGGCTTCTGCGCGCGCGGCAGGCCCTGGGCGAGGACCGGCGTGGCGATGAACAGCGCGGCCGTGGTGGCCAGCAGCAAGCGGCGTGTCGTCATGGAGCGCGTTCCTCCGGATGTCTTTGATACCTTCCCCTGGAGGGGGAAGGTGGCGCACGCAGCGCGACGGATGGGGGATGCCTCAACACATCAGGTGTCCGTCTTCGACATCCCCCATCCGCCCTGCGGGCACCTTCCCCCTCCGGGGGAAGGTAATGGGCTAGCGCGTCAGTTGACCACCGCCTGGTAGACCAGCTCGCGCATGAGATAGCGGTACGGCAGACGGGCGGCCGGCGACTGCATCATCAGGATCACCGACATCTTTTCCTTCGGGTCGATCCAGAAATAGGTGCCGAAGGCTCCGCCCCAGTAGTAGTCGCCGACCGAGCCGTGCAGCGGCGAGCGGCCGGCATCGACGCGCACGGCGAAGCCCAGGCCGAAGCCCTGGCCCATATGGCGGCCAGGCTCGAGCGCCTCGAAGCGCCACATGTCGGCGCCCATCGCCACGGTCGGCGACAGGTGATCCGCCGTCATCAGCTCGACCGTCTTGCGCGACAGCAGGCGCACGCCGTCGAGCGTGCCGCCATTGAGCAGGAACTGGCAGAAGCGCGCGTAGTCGGAGGCCGTCGACACCATGCCGCCACCACCCGACTTCCACTTGAAGTCGTCGGTGACCTTGGGAACGTTGGGCAGCTCGCTCTTCGGCCCCTCCTTGTGCGGGCGGGCGCCGCGATTGGCCTTGGCGGCCTCGACCTTGAAGCCGGTGTCGCTGAGCTTCAGCGGCTTGGCGATGCGCTCGGCGATGAACTGATCGAGCGGCATCTTCGACACCACCTCGACGATCGCGCCCAGCACGTCGGTCGACACGCTGTACTCCCAGGTCGAGCCGGGGTGATAGACCAGCGCCAGCTTCGACAGCTTGGTTACCATCTCGGCGTTGGTCTGGTCGCGGTCCATGACCTTGGCGTCGACATAGGCCTGCTTCAGCGGATTGGCGCCCGGCGCGCCATAGGTCAGGCCGGAGGTGTGGCGCAAGAGATCCTGGATGGTCATCTCGCGGCGCGGCGGCTCGAGCACGACCTCGCTGGCGCCGTCGGCCTTCTTGTTCACCGTGCCGACCTTGAGGTCCTTGAACTCCGGCAGGTAGCGCGACACCGGATGGGCGATCGAGAGCTTGCCCTCCTCCGCCAGCATCATGATGGCGACCGAGACGATCGGTTTGGTCATCGAGGCGATGCGGAAGATCGCGTCGCCCTTCATCTCGGCCTTGGTCTCGGGATCGCGCAGGCCGAAGGACTCGAAATAGGCGACCTTGCCGTTGCGCGCGATCAGCACCACCGCGCCGGGCAGCTCGCCATCCTTCACGCCCTGCTTCATGCGATCGCTCAGCCGCTTCAGCCGTTCGGCCGACAGCCCGACCTCGTCAGGCTTCTGCGCGCGCGGCAGGCCCTGGGCCAACACCGTCGTCGAGAAAGCCAGCGCGACGGCGCAGGCCGCCACCGATGTCGCGAACCGCATGAGATCCCCTCCACTCATTCGTTTGGTTATTGGATCGAACCCTAGCGCGCGGCCGCCCGCACGACAACGCGTCGACGACGCAACCCTGTCATCGCGGGTGATCCCAAAATGAAAAGCCCCGCCGGTTGGCACCGGCGGGGCTTCGTTCGGTCGGCAGCGATCAGGTGATGGCCATCGGGCCGCCGTTCGAGCCGGTGGCGCCCTTGATCGGCGCCGGCGAGAACACGTAGACGAACTGGTACTTCTTGTCGGCGATCAGCGACTCGAAGACCATGTTCTCGTGGTTGAAGATGCCGTGCTTGCAGATCAGCTCGCCATGTACCGGGAAGGCCAGGTCCTTGTCGGGGTTGGGCACCACCTCGGTCGCCCAGCTATCGGCGCCGGTCAGGCACACGCCCTTGTCGACGCACCACTTGGCGACCTCAAGCCCGATGCCCGGCTCGCCGTTGTTGTACTTGTCGTTGTTCTTCATCCACAGCTTGCCCCAGCCGGTGTTGAAGAACACGGCGTCGCCTTCCTTGACGTCCGCCTCGTTCATGCCCTGCTTCTGCATGGCGGCGCGCAGGTCGGCGACCTTGATCTCCTGGCCGGCCTCCCACGACGCGCCCTTCACAGCCTCGACGTCGAAGAGGTGGCCGCGGGTGAAGAATGGCTTCACGTGCTCGATGCCGAGCTTCTTCATGCCGTAGGGACCGGCGATCTCCAGCTCGGTGAGGCCGTTGTACCAGCGCATTTCGTTCATATCGCCATCCTTGCCCATCTGGATGCCGATATGGGCGAGGCCGTCGAACTGCGTGCCGGTCTGGCCGATCTCGGTGGCCAGGAACTCGTCGTGATAGATCAGCTTGTTGGCGCCGAACGGACCGCCGGTGGGCGAGCCCGGGATGCGCAAGGTAAAGGCGCGCTCGCCGAACTTCGGCATCGCCGCCTCGTACATGCGGCCGATGCGGTAGATCTTGCCGTCCTTGATCCACTTGGCGGCGTCGAGCACCTTCGCCGGCGTGATCCAGTTCGAGGCGCCGGCCTGATCGTCCTTGCCCCATTTCGGGTGCGGCCACCACGCCTTGTCGGAAAGCTTCGGCATCGTCGCCGCGGCTGGCGTGGTCTGCGCCTGCGCCGCCTGCGCGATCAGCGTGCCGGCCACCACCGCGCCGCCCAGCGCGCCGGCGCCGGTCAGGAAACCGCGACGCTCCGGATTGTCGGGAGCGTTGCTGCCGGTCTTCAGCTCGTCCTGCTGCTCAAGGTATTTTGAGTCCATGCGTCCCTCCGTTGCCAGCCCCGCGTGTCCCCGCGATGGCACCAGGCAAACGCTGCGACGAGTTGAGCGAACAGTCAACGGAACAACGCGTGAAGTTACAGTATAACACCGACGTTCATGCACGCGACGCGTCAGCTTCCACGGACTTGACCGGCATCGCGAAGCGGCGGAGCGTGCGCGCATGAGCTTGTTCGACCCCGACCATTCCGCCCGGCGCATGCCGGTGGCCCTGATCACCGGCTTCCTCGGCAGCGGCAAGACCACGCTGCTCAACAAGGTGCTGCAGGATCCGCGCATGACGCGATCGCTGGTGCTGGTCAACGAGTTCGGCGAGGTCGGTCTCGACCATCTCTTCGTGCAGTCGGTCGACGGCGAGATGGTGCTGCTGCAATCGGGCTGTGTCTGCTGCACGATCAAGGGCGACCTCGAGAAGACGCTGCGCGACATCGCCCGCAAGCGCGCGAAGGACGAGCTGCCGCCCTTCGACCGCGTGCTGATCGAGACGACGGGACTCGCCGATCCGGCGCCGATCGTGGCGCTGATGCTGAACAATCCCGGCACGGCGCACGACTATCGCCTCGACGCCATCGTCACCACGGTCGACCTGGTGAACGGCGCGAGCCAGCTCGACGCGCAGGTCGAGGCGGTCAAGCAGGTCGCCGTCGCCGACCGCCTGCTGCTGACCAAGGGCGACCTCGCCGACGCCGCGAGCCGCGGCGCGCTCGACGCGCGCCTCGCCGCGTTGAACCCTGGCGCGCGGCGCCACGAGGTGGCGCATGGCGCGATCGACCCGGCGCTGCTGTTCGACGCCGGCCCGTTCGATCCCCAGGGCAAGACCGAACGCGTGCGCGACTGGTTGGCGGCCGAGGCGCACGAGCATCATCACGCGCATCACCATCACCATCACCACCACCACCACGACACCAATCGCCACGACGCGCGCGTCGGCAGCTTCTGCCTGACCTTCGACGAGCCGCTCGACTGGGAGCCGTTCCATCTCTGGCTGGCCGCCGTGCGCGGCAACTGGGCCGACCGCCTGCTGCGCGTCAAAGGCGTGCTCAACGTGGTCGGCGAGTCGCAGCCGCTGGTGATCCACGGCGTGCACAACACCTTCCATCCGCCGACGATGCTGGCCGCATGGCCCGACGACGATCGCCGTTCGCGCGTCGTCTTCATCACCCGCGACCTCAGCCGCGAGGCGGTCGAGGCGAGCTGGCACCAGATGCGCGAGATGGCGTGAGACGCCATGGGACTGGCGATCCTGCGCCGTAGTCGCCTCGTTCAAAGCCTGGCCTATGGCTGCCTGCTCGGCGTCCTCAGCGCCGTGCCGACGATCGTTCTGCAGGCGACCGGCTTTTTCCCACGCGCCGTGAGGCTGGCCGACGAGTTCGCGCTCGCCGGCGGCGTGCCATTCGGCGTGGCCGGCGCCATTGTCTGGTTCCTCATCGTCCTGCGCCGAGGCCACACCGCGTCCACCGGCAGTGGCGCCCTTGCCTGCTGGCTCGGCACGGTGGTCGTATCCTACGTTCTGATGCCGATCTGGATCGGTGTCGCCGCGGTCTGGAAGCGTTGCCCGTTGAGCGTCGGGCCGTCGCTCGACCAATGCTGGGAAACGTTCAGGGCAACGGCGACCACGGCGGCGATCATTTCCTGGTGGAGCTTCGTCTTCACCGCGCCGGTCGTGCTGACCTTCCTGCTTGTCGGCGCCTGGCTTTGGGTCCGGAACCTGCACCCGGCGATCGCCGGATCGCAGGCCGCGTAGCCGACCGTCAGCCGTTGAGCCGCCAGATGCTGGCGTTGAGCAAGGTCGCGAAGGCGACCCAGGCCAGATAAGGCGCCAGCAGCGCCGCGGCGAGCGCGTGGTGGCGCCTGAAGGCGAGGATCGTGCCGACGATCGCCACCAGCAGGCCGATGATGATGACCAGCGCGAGGCCCAGGAGATGGGCACCGAAGAAGATCGGCGGCCAAGCGACGTTGAGGACGAGCTGCGCGAACCACCACAGGAGCGCGCGGCGTCCTTCGGTCCAGCCAGCGCGGCGCCAGACCAGCCACGCCGACACGGCGATCAGAATGTAGAGCACCGTCCATACCGGCCCGAACACCCAGTTCGGCGGGTTGAACGAGGGCTTGCGCAAGCCGGCGTACCAGGCGGGATCGGCGGCCGGCGTGAACATCGAGCCGGTGAACGCGACGAGCGCCACCGCGGCGAGGAACACGCCCAGCATGGGCAGATCACGCGACATCGAACGGCTCGTCATACGGACCTTCAGGACTTTCTTGTATCGTCGGTATTACGCGGCGGCCGGCGCACTGGTTGCGTCAGGCGACCGACTATATGGTCGCGGCATGCTCCGTCGCATCGCCCTGCTGGCCACCGCCACCCTTCTGGCCGTCGCCGTCACCCGTCCCGCCGCCGCGCAGACCGACTGGCGCATGACCTTGGGCATCCTCTACGGGCTCTCCTACGCCATTCCCGCCTGCGGCGTGAAAGCCACGCCCGAGCAGATGCGCAAGCTGGAGCGGCACATCAACCACGCCGAGGGCAAGGTGCGCATGAGCCGCGCCGAGCTGCAGGATATCCGCCGACGCGGCGAAATCGAGGCGCGCAAGGACACCAGGCGCATGTGCGCGACCATCGGCCTAGACGCGCCGCAACTGCTTGATGACTTGCCGGACCGGTTGCCTGATTGAGTTGATTTGCGACTGCCTAGAGCATATGTTCAACGAAATCGCATCCCGTTGAACATAGTGTCGCAATGGCGAAGTCACCGCGTAAGCTCAAGGAGACCCGAGCCGGCTACAGGGCGGCCCGGCGGCCACCGGACGAGCCCGCGACCGAGCGAGAGCTAGTTAACGACGTCATCCAAGCGGCGGCGCAATCTGGCCTGCTCGAGGGGAAGGGCGCGCGCATCAGCGGCCGGGTGAGCCCGGCGCTGATCAAGCAGGCAAAGCGGATGACGGGCATCGACAGCGACACCAGGCTGATCGTTTACGCGCTGGCGACGATCGCGTTGGAGGACCCCTTCCCCAAGGCGTTCATCGAGTCCCGCGGCACGGTCGACCCGACGCTGAAGCTCGACTTCTTCGAATACTGACGTGGCGCGATTCGATTTCGACGCGGCGAGGCGTTGGGCGCAGGGCGTCGCGAAGGGAGCGACCCGACGACGCGACGATAGCGCGTTGCCATTTGTCGATGCCAGTTCGCTCGGCGGGCAGCCACTTCTGCTGGACACCTGCGTCTATATCGACCAAGTCCAGGACCGCACGCCTGCCGCGCTGGACGAGTTGATTTCAACCCGACTGGTCCACCATTCCACTGTGGCGATCCAGGAGCTGATGCACATGGTTGGCGTCCTCGACCCATCGGATCGACGGACGGAAGGCTCCATCGCAAAGGTCCGCGCGCAGTTCGAGAGGATGTTGCCGCACCGCATTCGCACACCCGACGCCGACGTGCTCGGCCGCGCGGCGCTGCTGTCCGGAATCCTGTGTCGGCTGCAGGGATACGACAAAGACAGCAGAATGCGCGCGCTGCGCGACTGTGTCCTGCTGCTGCAAGCGTTGGAGGAAGGCTTCGTGCTGCTGACCGCGAACATCGCCGATTTCGACATCCTGGCGCAGATGGTACCGGGCGCGCGGACGCTGTTCTATCGCAGGACCGACTGACTAACGCTGCTCGACCAGCACCAATTGATGACGCCCGTCGGCGTCGAGCGTGACCTTGAAGCTGGCGCGCTCGCGCGGCACGCGACACGGGCCAGGCTGGAACGGCACCATGGGATAGAGGAACGGCGGACGCGGGCTGCGGTAGCTGCGCGTGATGGCGCGGTCGCGCACGAAGACCACCGTGGCGATGTCCTCGCCGCTGACCGCGTCGTCGGTGGCGGCGAAGCCCAGGCATTGGCCGGCCTTCTCGCGATCGCCGTGGCCGGGGATCACCGAGACCTCGTCCCAATCGAAGGTCGTCACCGTGTCGAGACGCAGCACGCCGTCGGTGTTGCGGATCGCCTCGTTGACGCCGCGCCTGAGCTTGCCTGGAAAGCCGAAGACGTCGAGGGCCCAGACGATCGAGCCGGCGACCATCGCGCAGCCGATGCCCAGCCGCAGGTAGCGCAGCGCGGGACTCTTGGCCGCCATCTACCGTTCCGCCCCGACCGTCATTCCGAGCGCGGCGAGGACTCTCCTCGAAGCGGAGTCTCGCGTTCGGGGAGATCCTTCGCTTCGCTCAGGATGACGGGGCGTGCTCAAGCGTCGAGCTGCTTCTTCAGCGCCTCGTTGACCGCCTTGGGGTTGGCCTTGCCGCCGGTCGATTTCATCACCTGACCGACGAACCAGCCGAACAGCGAAGGCTTCTCGCGGTACTGCGCGACCTTGTCGGGATTGGCCTCGATGATCGCCTTGACCGCCGCATCGATCGCGCCGGTGTCGGTGACCTGCTTCAGCCCGCGCTCCTCGACCAGCACGGCGGGATCCTTGCCGGTCTCGTCCATGGCGAGGAACAGATCCTTGGCGATGCGGCCGGAGATCGTGCCGTCGGCGATCAGGTCGAGCAGCTTGCCCAGCGCGGCGGCGCTGATCGGCGAGTCCTCGATGCCGATGCCGCGGCGCTTGAGCATGGCGAAGAAATCGCCGGTCACCCAATTGGCCGCCTGCTTGGCGTCACGGCCCTTGGCGACGGCCTCGAAGAACACCGCCGTCTCCTTCTCCGCCACCAGCACGCCGGCGTCGTAGATCGACAGGCCGAAGTCCTTGACGTAGCGCGCCTTGCGCTCGTCCGGCAGCTCGGGCAGCGAGGCCTTGATCTTCTCGACCCAATCCGGCTGCAACACCAACGGCAGCAGATCGGGATCCGGGAAGTAGCGGTAGTCGTGCGCGTCTTCCTTCGAGCGCATCGAGCGCGTCTCGCCCTTGGCGGCGTCGTAGAGCCGCGTCTCCTGATGGATCGTGCCGCCGCCCTCGATGATCTCGATCTGGCGCCGCGCTTCGTACTCGATCGCCTGCCGCACGAAGCGGATCGAGTTGACGTTCTTGATCTCGCAACGCGTGCCCAAAGGCGCGCCCGGCTTGCGCACCGAGACGTTGACGTCGCAGCGCATGGAGCCTTCCTCCATGTTGCCGTCGCACGTCCCGAGATAGCGCAGGATCGAGCGCAGCTTGGTCAGGTAGGCCGCCGCCTCCTCCGCGTCGCGCATGTCGGGCTTGGACACGATCTCCATCAGCGCGATGCCGGAGCGGTTGAGGTCGACATAGGTCTGGCTGGGATGCTGGTCGTGCAGGCTCTTGCCGGCGTCCTGCTCCAGATGCAGGCGCTCGATGCCGACGGTGCGCGTGGCGCCGTCCTTGAGATCGAGGATGATCTCGCCCTCGCCGACGATGGGATCCTTGTACTGCGAGATCTGATAGCCGGCGGGCAGGTCGGCGTAGAAGTAGTTCTTGCGGTCGAACACCGAGCGCAGATTGATCTGCGCCTTCAGCCCCAGCCCGGTGCGCACCGCCTGCTCGACACAGCGCGCGTTGATCACCGGCAGCATGCCCGGCATGGCGGCGTCGACCAGCGACACCTGGGTATTGGGCTCGGCGCCGAAGGCGGTGGGCGCGCCGGAGAACAGCTTGGACTCGGAGACGACCTGGGCATGGACCTCGAGCCCGAGGACCACTTCCCAATCGCCCGTTTCACCCTTGATCAGAGACATGTCGGAACCTTCAGTCAGCACTGACTGAGACAGGTAATGGCTGCCGCCCCGCCTGTCCACGCCTCACGTCGCGCCAGGGCGATCGACGCCTCCAGCGCCGCCGCCGTTCAACTAGGTGTGATGGGGTCGATTGGCTTTGACGCCTGGACTTACGGGCGCGAGATCGGCTAAGGCTACCTGCCAATTATTCCTCAAATATGCCACTAATTACCATTATCTGCTGACCTGCCACCCGGCTTCAGGTGGCCGCCAGACGGTTCGCGAGATCGAGCAATTCGAGACGATGGCGGCGGTGTGCCGCCTGGACCGTGCCGGTGAACAGACACTCCATCAGGGCGGGAGACCATGTCATGGCCCATAGCAGCGGGATGATCGTGCAAACCGGCGGTAGCCGGCCGCATGTCGCCTACATCATGAACGCCCTCGCCGACACCTTTCCCAACATCATCTGGAAGATCGGCGGCAAGGTCGACCGCACCACGTGGGGCGGCGGCTTCTCCGCGCATTCCGTTGGGCGTGCCTGCGACATCTACCTCGATGCCGGCGACCCCGTGGACAAGCGGCTGGGCGACCTGCTGCTCGAGACATTCGCCACGCACGGCTACAATTTCAAAGTCGACCACGTCATCTGGAACGGCCAGATATGGTCGCGAAGCGATGGGGGGCCGTCCGGTTACACGGGATCCGGCGGTGCGCATCGCGACCACGTCCACGTGGCCTTCGTCGATGACCAGCTCGACATCCTGCCGTTCGCATTCCCCTGGATCCTGGAGCAATATGTGCTTCGCCGATTCGTCGTCGACGGCGCGGCGGCGGATCGATCGGACGGGCTGTACGGCAAAGCATTCGACCCCAAGAAGCCCAATGTGCGTCTGAGCCGGAAGAAGCGCCACGCCACCATGCTCAAGAAGATGGGCATGACGGGCGCAAAGTAGCCGAGCCGAGATCTAGCCGCTGGAATGCCGCTCCGTATCGTGTACAGACCCGAGCGCTGGCGTCGCCTCTGAGTCTTACGGCAGCGCGTCTCCGACCGGGCTATTCCCGACCGTTCGACGTTTGTCGTTGGCGATCAGTTCGAGCGGCGACGATGCGATGGCGCCTGCCAGCGGCGGTGCTGGCCGGTGGTCCGTGACGAGATACTTCACCGTCCGCAGGTCGACAACGCGCACCGCCCCTTGCCGGTTGAATTTGGTGCGATCGGCGACGACGACCGACACATGCGCGGACCGCACCATCAGGGCATAGAGATCGGCCTCTTCCGGCGTGTAGTCCATGACCCAACCCGTCGAGGAGATGGCACCAGCCCCAATGAAGGCGAAGTCGGCGAAGTAGCGCGCCAGCATGGCCACCGCATCGGAGCCAACCGCCGCGCTGTTGGCGGTCTGGATCGCGCCGCCGATCATCGTCACGCGGTTGCCATTGCGGCCAGCGAACCGACCGCAGACGACCAGGCTGTTGCTGATGATGCTCAGACGCCGCCGCTCGAGCAGGGCATCGGCGACCGCGAGAACAGTGCTGCCGCCGCCGAGGATCACCGCGGCGCGGTCCGGCACCAGCCTGGCTGCGCGTTCGCCAATCGTGCGCTTCGCGTCGGCATTGATGGCCTGACGCTCATCGAGCACCGCCTCGCTGGCTTTCAGCGCAACGGCGCCGCCATGCGTCCTGGTGACGGCGCGTCGATCGGCCAGCTGCAGGATATCGCGGCGGATGGTCTCGCGTGCCACCTTCAGCTTGCGCTGGATGTCGGTGATCGACATGGCGCCGCGCTGATTGACCATGTCGAGAATCAGGCTTTGCCTTTGCTCCGCCAGCACGCCCTACCCCTTTTCGGCGACGCGATCGGTCCGCCGCCATACAAGTCATACGACGCCGCGCCGCTTGCGGCAACGCACGCGGCGGCAAATGGATCAGTACCGCATATTTGAGCGATAATAAGTAATTCGTGGCAGGTGCCCTGACCAACGACCCGTGATGATGCCGCTGACCGTCCGATCGGATCGCCTGAACGGAACGCGGCATCCATCCCCGGGACATCTCCTATCGCAGTGTCCGGCTGAAGAAGTCGATCATGTCGGCCCGGAACACATCGGCCTGGTCGCCTTGGCTGCCGATCGTGGCGCCCTTCACGCCATACCCCGCCTTCAGGGCGTAGACCGCGAGATCGCGATCAACCAGAGCGGGGTTCGCGATCCCCGTGGTGGGGTGGATGAAGCTGCCGTCCTCGGCGAGATAGGCGGTCGGCGCCGCCGGCGATACCGAGGCGTTGTCGACGCGCTGGATCGGCTCGCGCCGGTCGAAGCTATGGCCGGCGCCGGCGACGATGCGGATCGAAGCCGGCGAGCCGCGCAGGCGGACGGCCTGAACGAAGCCCTGCGCCTGCTGCGCCGAGCACCAGTCGTCGCGGTCGCCGATGACGACCCGGATCTCCGCGCCACCGGCATCCGGATCGATCGGCTGATGGCCGCACCAGGGATAGGCGGCGAGCACGGCGCGCACGCGCGTGGTATCGCCCCATACCCCGCGGTTGAGATGCCGCATCGCGGCCATCAGCACGGCCGAGCCGCCCCGGCTATGGCCTTGCAGGCCGATACGGGCGGCGTCGATCTCCGGCAACGCCGCGAGCGTGCGGACCGCGACCATGACGTCGTAGGCGCTGGCCGCGAACGAGAACTGCGTCTGGTTGGCGACGGTCGAGGTCCCGCCGCGCCCGCCGAAGGGATCGAGCACGAAGCTCGCGAAGCCCATGCCGACGAAGGTCTCGGCGTGCGCCAGATGCGAGGGCGCGACGCTGAGACTGCCGGGCACGACGATCACCAGCGGCACCTTGCCGGCGCGCTTGGTGGGCAGGAAGAGCTTGCCGTCGATCGACGCCGGGGGCATCGCGCCGGGATCGCCGACGAGCTGGTGGTAGTTGAGCGGATTGGCGCTGGCGATCTCGATGGTCCGTCCCGCCGTGCCGTCGGCGAAGACAACGGTACGGTCGCGGAAACGTTCGGTGGCGGTCATGGCTGGCCTTACTCCTCAGTAGCGACGATCATAGCGTCCGCGGCGATCTTCGCGACCCGCCATCAGCCTAGCCGCCCGACCGGGCACGGATCATACGAGCGTCATGCGATATCGAGCGTCATCAGGTGTTTGCTGGGCCGTCCGAGGGAGGCCGTGGCATGGCGATCGCCCGCATCGCACTCGGCAAGGACGTCGTGCATCCGCCGACGTGATCAAGCCTGACCCCACCAGTTGAAGGCGAAGCGATCGACGTGACGTGCACGCGCGCCTACCGCAAACCGGACTGCCACTTTTCGGTGAGTCCGCCGCTCCGGAAGGTAAGCGCCATGCTTGAGTCGGGAGCGCTGCCGTCCCAGCTGTACTTTTCGTATGTGTGCGGCTCAAGGTGACTGAAGACGGGATTCTTGCCCTCACAACCCAGGATGCCAACCGCCTGCTGATAGGACATGCCCGGCCGAACTTGGTTGTATTGGCTAAGCGTCACCTTGCAGCCGGCCTGCTGCGCTTGCGCGAGCGATGGCGACAAGACCATGAGACTTGCAGCAAGAACTATGCGCGTCATCATGGCAGTGTCTCCCGCGTCGCCGACCGCCAAGCGTAACCCGGACCTGGCAAGCCGTCGCGGGAGCGTACGCCATATCGGCGGCGGATCAGAACCCCGCCGGTCGCGCCGTGAACTTCGCCGCCTGCTCCAGCGCGCTCGCCGCCTTGAACACCGTCTCCTCGTCGAAGGCGCGGCCGATGAGCTGTAGGCCCAGCGGCAGGCCGTCCTTATCCAACCCCACCGGCACCGAGATGCCCGGCAGCCCGGCCATCGAGGTCGGCACGGTGAAGACGTCGTTGAGATACATCGTCACCGGATCGTCCATCTTCTCGCCCGACGCGAAAGCCGCCGTCGGCGCGGTCGGCGTGAGGATCGCGTCGCAGACCTCGAAGGCCTGCTTGAAGTCGCGCGCGATCAGCGCGCGCACGCGCTGCGCCTTCTTGTAGTAGGCGTCGTAATAGCCGGCCGACAGCACGTAGGTGCCGATCAGCACGCGGCGGCGCACCTCGGCGCCGAAGCCGGCGGCGCGGGTGTTCTCGTACATTTCAGGCAGGTTGCCGCCCGGCACGCGCAGGCCAAAGCGCACGCCGTCGTAGCGCGCCAGGTTCGACGAGGCCTCGGCCGGCGCGATGATGTAGTAGGTCGCCAGCGCGTATTTGGTGTGCGGCAGGGAGATGTCGACGGTCGTGGCGCCGGCCGCCTTGAGCATGTCGATGCCCTGCGCCCACAGCGTCTCGATCTCGTCCGACATGCCGTCCATGCGATACTCGCGCGGAATGCCGATGCGCAGGCCCCGTACGTCGCCGGTGCAGGCGGCTGCGAAGTCCGGCACCGGCAGCGGCGCGGAGGTCGAGTCCTTGGGATCGTGCCCGGCCATCGCCTGCAAAAGCAGCGCGGTGTCCTTCACGGTGTGGGCGAAGGGGCCGGCCTGGTCGAGCGAGCTGGAGAAGGCGACGACGCCCCAGCGTGAGCAGCGGCCATAGGTCGGCTTGATGCCGACGATGCCGCAGAAGCTGGCGGGCTGACGAATGGAACCACCGGTGTCTGTGCCGGTCGAGCCCGGCGCCATGCGGGCGGCGATCACCGCGGCCGAGCCGCCCGAGCTGCCGCCGGGCACGAGCGGGCGGTTCTCCCCGCTGCGCTTCCAGGGGTTCTCGACGCCGCCGAAATAGCTCGTCATGTTCGACGAGCCCATGGCGAACTCATCCATGTTGGTCTTGCCCAGCATGGTGGCGCCGGCCTTCCACAGCTTGGCCGTGATCGTCGATTCGTAGGTCGGCTTGAACCCCTCGAGGATCTTCGAGCCGGCGGTGGTCTGCACGCCCTCGGTGCAGAACAGGTCCTTGATGGCGAGCGGAATGCCCTCGAGCAGGCCGACCTCGCCGCGGCCGCGGCGGGCGTCCGAGGCCTTGGCCATGGTGATCGCCTGCTCCGGCGTCTCCACGACATAGGCGTTCAGGCGGCGATGCTTCTCGGTCTGGGCGATGAACGCCTCGGCGAGCGCGACGGAGGTCGTCTCGCCCTTGGCGAGCGCGGTGCCCATCTCGGCGATGGTCAGGTCGGTGAGCGCGGCCATGACCTACTCCACGACCTTCGGGACAGTGAAGAAGCCGCCGCCGTTGGGCTCGGCCGGGTCCAGGTAGACGGCGCCGCCCGGCGCGTTGGCCAGCACCTTCGCCGCGACGCCGCCATCGGTGATGACGTCCTGGCGCATCGGCAGGGTGACGTCCGAAACGCTGGCCAGCGGCTCGACATTGGCGGTGTCGACTTCGTTGAGTTGCTCGATCCAGCTCAGGATTCCTGACAGCTCGCCGGCGAGGCGCGCCTGCTCCTCCGCCGGAACCTTGAGCCGGGCCAGCCGGGCGATCTTCGCCACGGTCGCCGCATCGATCGACATGAATCTACTCCGCCAACAGGGACGGCCTGCACCTAGCGGTTTTGCCGCCACGCGTCCAGCCACCATGCGCGGCTGAGAACACGCATTGATTACGCCTGATTTTCCCTGTATTTATATGAATCTAGAGAACTAAATTGCACTAAAATATCAATAATCGGACAAGGCCTAGCGATGATCTCCCCGCTCCGCACTTGCCTGCCGCTGGCGATCGCCGCGGCGCTGACGCTTTCGGCCATCCCGGTCAACGCCCAACAGCGGCAGATCGCGGTCCAGCCCGTCCCCGCGGCGGAGCCACCCAAGCCCAAGCACGGCCCGACCCCGCCGCCGATCGCCTGTCCCAAGCGCCTGGCCGGTGTCGACGCCGCGCAGACCGAGTCCTTCAATTTCTGGCTGCGCGCCCAAGGCCCGGCCGACCAGGTCAAGGTCCAGTTCTCCTGCAAGCTCGACCGCTCGCGACTGATCGTCGGGCTGGTCCGCACCTCGGTCTCGGCAGAGGGCGACAACGAAGGTCCGGCCAGACACACGGTGCACATGCTCGACCTGGCGCTCGATCCTCCGCCGGCGCGCCTGCTGCGCCGCAACCTGATCGAGGGGCCGGTTGTGATCGTGCGGCCGGGCGGCGGCTTGTCGCTGGTGTTCGGCGAGACCACGGTCGAGCGCGGCCTGGCATACAAGGGCTACCGCGCCGTCGATATCGCCACCGGCAAGGTGTTCACGTTCTTCTCCCTGCCGATGGAGCCCACTGGCCTGGGCTGCGTCACCGGCCGGGCCATGGGGCTGGAGCGGATCTGGGTTTCGTCCGACGCCACCCTGGTCGATCTTGGCGACAACGGCCCCTATGGCGTGACCGTCGAGCACGAGGATGGCGACTGCAAGGCCGGCAAGAACGAGAAACGCATCGACACTTTCATCGCCGTGCCCGATGGTTTCGAGGCCTTCAAGTAGCATATAGCGTTCATGAGCCGACTGCTGTTCCTCATCCATGGCATGTGGGCCACGCCGCATGCGTGGCGCCACTGGCGTGGCTATTTCGAGGCGCGCGGCTGGCATGTCGTGGTCCCGCCGTTGCGCCACCACGAGAATGCGCCGCTCGAGCCCGCGTCGGGCCTGGGCACAACCTCGCTGCTCGACTACGCCGCCGACCTTGAGACGCGCCTGCGCCATCTGCCGGCGCCGCCGGTGATTGTCGGTCACGGCATGGGCGGGCTGCTCGCGCAGATCCTGGCGGCACGCGGGCTCGCCGCAGCCTCGGTGCTGCTCTGCCCGACCCCGCCCGCCGCGCTCGGGCTACGCCGGCCCAGCGCCTGGCGGCCGCTGATCCGCGGGCAGATGCGCTGGGGCTGGTGGCGCTCGCCGCATCGCCCGGCCTTCGCCACGGCGATGCACGGCTTCTTCAACACCTATTCGGACAAGATGGAGGCCGGCCGCGAGTTCGCACGCCTCGTCCACGATTCGGGCCGTGCCCTGTTCGAGATCGCCTACCCCTTCCTCGACAAAGCCGGCCGCGCCGCGCATGTCGATCCCGGCGACATCACCACCCCGATGCTGGTGATCGGCGCCGGGCGCGACCGCTTCCTGCCGCCGGTGATCGCCCGCGTGGTCGCCCGACGCTACGCCCATGTCGCGGTGCATCACGAATTCCCCAACCAAGGCCACTGGATGCTCGGCCAGCCGGGTTGGGCCGACGTCGCCGGCATGGTCGAGGACTGGATCGGCCGCGCCGTAAGCCCGCCGGAAGTCGAACTCAACGACCTCGATCGCCGCCGCGCCTGGCGCACCTCGATGCTCAAGCGCTAAGTCTTGGGGAGCGCCGGCGCTCCCAGGAAATCAGATGATACCCGACCCTCTCACTGCCTTCATCGCCGGCCTGCCGCGCGAGGGTCGCCTGCTGGGCCTCGATGTCGGCACGAAGACCATCGGGCTGGCGACATCCGACGCGCTGCGCGGCATGGCCACGCCGCTCTCGACCATCGCGCGCACCAAGTTCACCAAGGACGCGGTGAAGCTCGCCGAGATCATCGCCAAGGAAGCCGCCGTCGGGCTGGTGATCGGCCTGCCGCTGAACATGGACGGCAGCGAGGGGCCGCGCTGCCAGTCGACGCGCCAGTTCGTCGCCAATCTCGCCGCGCTGCCGCCGCGGGCCGGCGTGCGCTTCGCCGAGCTGCCGGTGCTACTGCAGGACGAGCGGCTATCGACCGCGGCGGTCGAGCGCACCATGGTCGACGACTACGACATGAGCCGCGCGCGCCGTGCCGAGCGCATCGACGCGGCCGCCGCCGCCTGGATCCTGCAGAGCGCGCTCGATCGCATGCGCAACGCGTCGCGCCGGCCGGCGTAGTTGTATGCTCCGGGTCGGCCGCCCGGAGGACGACATGAACGACGACAAACTGAGCGCCATCGCCCAGCAGCTGATGCGGCGACGGGTCGAGGATCTCGACGAACTGGAAAAGCGCGTCCTGACCCACATCATGCTGGACGCCCATATCAGCCGCGATCCCGATGAGCGAGACGACGATCCGGCGCGACGGCCCACGACCGGCGAGCGGATCGCCGACCGCGTCGCCTCCTTCGGCGGTTCCTGGACCTTCATCATTCTGTTCATGGGCATCCTGCTGGCGTGGTGCGCCGTCAACACGCTGCTGCTCACCCGGGATACCGCCTTCGATCCCTATCCCTATATCTTCCTCAACCTGATGCTGTCGATGCTGGCGGCGTTGCAGGCGCCCGTCATCATGATGTCGCAGAACCGGCAGGCGCTGAAGGATCGCGCCGCCGCACGACACGATTACGAGGTCAATCTCAAGGCCGAGCTCGACCTCATGGCGCTGCACGACAAGCTCGACGACCTGCGCGACAAGCGCCTGGCAAAGCTGATGCGGCAGCAGGAGGAGCAGCTGGAGATGCTCAAGCGCATGGTCGCCGCCCGGCCCGCCTGAACGCCTGTGCGGCATCACACCGTGACAAGCCGGCGGCCAGTGCGATACGACTCCGCGCCATGATCAGCCTTATCCCCTCCATCGACACCCTGCTCGGGCTCGGCCTCGGCTACCTGCTTGGCTCGATCCCCTTCGGCCTGCTGCTGACGCGCGCGGCCGGTCTGGGCGATATCCGCGAGATCGGCTCCGGCAATATCGGCGCCACCAACGTGCTGCGCACCGGAAACAAGGGAGTCGCCGCCGCCACGTTGCTGCTCGACGCGCTCAAGGGCGCGGCGGCGGTGATCATCTCCACCATGCTGTTCGGTCCGATCGCACCGCTTGCCGCCGGGCTGGGCGCGGTGCTGGGTCATTGCTTCCCGGTGTGGCTGAAATTCAAGGGCGGCAAGGGCGTGGCCACGACGCTCGGCGTGTTGCTTGCCCTGTCGTGGCCCTTCGGCGTCGCCGCCTGCGTGCTGTGGCTGCTCTTCGCCGTGCTGTTCCGCATCTCCTCGCTCTCGGCCTTGCTGGCGCTGGCGAGCACGGTGCTGCTGGCCTGGATCGAGGCGGCGATTGAATTCAGCCTGTTCGCCCGCTTCTTCTCCGCCACGTCCTTCGCCATCGCGGCCACCCTGATCGTCGCCGTGGTGATCGCCATGCATCACGAGAACATAAGCCGCCTGCGGGCCGGCACCGAACCCAGGATCGGCGGCTCGAAGAAATAGCCGCCACGGAGCGCCCATGTCCTCGATCGACGCCATCGCGCTGGAGAAGCGCGTCGACGCCCTGTTCGCCAAGTACGACCGCCCCGGCTCGCCGGGTGCGGCGGTGGGCATCATGCGCAAAGGCGAGGTGATCCTCGCCAAGGGCTACGGCGAAGCGAGCGTCGAGCATGGCGTGCCGATCACGCCGCGCACCGTCTTCCGCATCGCCTCGGTGACCAAGCAGTTCACCGTCGCCGCCGTGCTGATGCTGGCGCGCGAGGGCAAGCTCAAGCTCGACGATCAGCCGCAGCAATACCTTCCCGATCTGCCAGCCCTGCCGAAGCCGGTCACGATCGACCAGATGATGCGCAACAACAGCGGCTGGCCCGACTTCCTCGAGCTCTTGCGCCTGGGCGGCTCCAACCTCGACCGGCCCGGCCGAATGGACGAGCTGACGGGCGCGATCAACCGCAACAAGCATCTCAACTTCGAGCCCGGCAGCCGCTTCCTCTACAGCAACACCAACTTCCTGCTCTTGGGACTCATCGCCGAGAAGCTGAGCGGCAAGCCACTGCCCGAGTTCCTGAAGGAGCGCATCTTCGCGCCGTTGGGCATGATCAGCACGGCGCTGACGATCGATCCCGACACCGTCGTGCCCGGTCTCGCCACCGCCTATCTCGAGAACGTCGACGGCAGCTTCCGCCGCGCGCGCCAGGGCTATCCCGTGGCCGGCGAAGGCGGCATGACCTCGACTGTCGAGGACCTGTTGATCTGGGCCAACCACTATCGCCACCCGGTGCTGCGGCCGGTCGACCTGTGGGCCGAGCTCGCCGACCAGAAGCCGCTCAGCGGCGGCGTGCTCAACCCCTATTGCCGCGGCTTGGCGCGCGGCACCTTGCGCGGCCTGCCGACGATCGGCCATGGCGGGCTATGGCCGGGATACCGCACCGAGTTCCTGCGCCTGCCCGACGCCGATCTCGACGTGGTGGTGATCGCCAACCTCGCCAGCCTCGATCCGCATCGGCTGGGACGTGCCGTAGCGGCGGAGGCGCTGCTGGGCGACAGGCGCCTGCAGCCGGCGCATGCGATTGATCTCGCCCATGTCGAGCGCTACGCCGGCACCTACGTCAACGAGGCCGAGCTGACCTTGTTCAGCCTCGCGGTAAAGAACGGCGAGGTCATCCTTACGCAAGGCGGCGTGCCGATGGAGATGATCGCGCGCGGCGACGGCTGGCTCGAGGCCGACCGCGGCGTTTTCGAGTTCGCGTTGCGCCTGCCGGCCACGCCGGACCAGCCGATCGAGGTCGACCTCGGCGCCGGCCGCATCTTTGCCTTCCGCCGGCTCGACCCGCGCGACGCCGTGCCTGCCGACATCGCCGGCACCTATCACTCCACCGACACCGGCGCGACCTGGCGCGTCGACGGCGAGCGCATTCAGGTCAGCGGCCCCCACGTCGCCAGCACCGCGCCGTGGCCGCTCAAGGGTGTCGCCGGCGACGTGGTCGAGATCGAGATGTCCTACGGCTGGGTCACCATCACCCAGCTCGCGCGCCTCGACCGTGACGCTCAGGGTAAGCCGATCGGGCTGACCGTCTCGACCGCCCGCATCAAGAACATGAGGTTCGCCAAAACGGCGTGATCGGCGCGCGGCGAGACGGCGTCACTTCGAGAACACCATCGCCTCATCGCGCACCGCGCCATACCTCAGGCTGAGCAGATCGCGCGCGTAGTTCTGGTGGAGCTTCCACGGTTTGCGCGAGCCCTGCCTGGGGAACAGATGCAGCGCGCGCTGGATGTAGCCGGAGGAGAAATCGATCCATGGCTCCGTCGACATCGCCGGATCGGTGTTACGCGGCACGCACTGGCGCAAGCCCTCGCGCTTCATGTGGTTGAGCAGGCGGCAGACATAGGCGGCGATCAAATCGGCCTTGAGCGTCCACGAGGCGTTGGTGTAGCCCGACACGGCGGCGAAATTCGGCACGTCGCTGAACATCATGCCCTTGTAGCTCAGGGTCTCGTTGAATTTCACGGCGCGGCCGTCGACCGCGACGCTCATGCCACCCACCGGCAGCAGCTCGAGCCCGGTGGCCATGACGACGATGTCGGCGTCGAGCGACGCGCCGGAGTTCAGCTTCAGCCCGCCAGGCGTGAAGCGCTCGATGGTGTCGGTGACGATCGAGGCCTGTTTCTTGCGCAGCGCCCGGAACAGATCGGCGTCGGGCACGAGACACAGCCGCTGGTCCCACGGGTTGTAGCGCGGCGTGAAATGCGCCGCGGTGGCGGCGTCATAGTCCTTGCCCATCATCTGCCGCACGCCGTCGGCGATCATCGCCTTCACCCGCTCCGGCTTGCGCTTGCACAGGCGATAGAAATACATGCCCAGCAGCACGTTTTTCCACCGCGTCATACCATACGCCATCTTCGCCGGCAGCCGCTTGCGCAGCCAATCCGCGATCGCGTCGCGCGACGGACGGGCCACGACATAGGTCGGCGAGCGCTGCAGCATCGTCACATGCGCGGCCGTGCGCGCCATCTCAGGCACGATGGTCACGGCGGTGGCGCCACTGCCGATCACGACCACGCGCTTGCCTGAATAGTCGAGATCCTCGGGCCAGAACTGCGGATAGACGATGCGGCCGCGATAGTCGCCGACGCCTTCGAACGCCGGCACGTAGCCGCGCGCGTAGTTGTAGTAGCCGGTGCAGACGAGCAGGAAATTGCAGGTGGTGGTCACCGGCTCGCGCGCCTCGCCGCGTTCGGCCGTCACCGTCCAGCGCGCCTCCTGGCTCGACCACGACGCGCCCAGCACGCGGTGGTGATAGCGGATGTGCTTCTCGACGCCGTACTCCGTCGCGGTCTCCCTGATGTACTTCAGGATCGAGGGCCCGTCGGCGATCGCCTTGGCCTCGCGCCACGGCTTGAAGGCGTAGCCCAGGGTGTACATGTCGGAGTCGGAGCGGATGCCGGGATAGCGGAACAGATCCCACGTCCCGCCACTCGTCGCGCGGCCCTCGAGGATCGCGTAGCCGCGATCAGGGCAATCGCGCTGCAGATGCACCGCGGCACCGATGCCGGACAGGCCGGCACCGATGATCAGGACGTCGACATGTTCGCTCATGATGAAAGCCCGTTCACGCCGATGTCGCGCGCCTCGAAGATCTCGATCGTCGTCTGGCAGCCCAGCTTGCGCACGGCCGTGGCGAAGCCGCGCGCGTCGGGGTTGGCGAAGTGCTTCAGCACGGCCGCCTTGTCACGCCAGTGCTCGACGAAGACCAGCCGCAGCGGATTCTCGGCATCGACATGCACGGCGTGGTGCAGGCAGCCGTCCTCGCTGCGCGAGCGACGCACATGCGCGAGGCTGAGGCTGCGCGCCTCCTCGACGGTCGCGGCCGTGGCGAGGATGCTGCCGGTGATCAGGATCATCGGGTCGTCATGTCATGGGCGGTCATGTTCGTCTCCGAAGTTTAGCACGGCGGCACAGACGCATTGAACCGAGGGGCGGCGCGGTCTTTACTCGCGCCGGTCGCTCGACCTCGGGGGGATGCTGGTTTGGCTTTTTGCATACGCCTTGTTCGCGTTCTCCGTCATCGCCGTCGCGCCCCTGCCGGCCGATGCGATCAGTCCCGAGGCGAGCGAGGGCAGCGCCAGGGGTGGCGTCGTGACCGCTGATCAGTCCCCCCTCGCGAGCCGGCTGAAGGACGCCGTCGCGCACCACAGGCGGGGCGACCTCGCCCAGGCGCTCGCGGGCTATGACGCCATCCTCGCCCTCGATCCCGGCTTCTTCGACGCGCTGCACCTGAAGGGCGTGATCGCCGCCCAGCAGGGTCGCAATGACGAGGCCGTGTCGCTGATGCGGCGCGCGCTCGCCGTCATGCCAGACCACGCCGGCGCGCACGGCAATCTCGGCAATCTGTTGCTGCGGCTGGGCCGCGCCGAGGAGGCGCTCGCCAGCTTCGACGCGTTGATCACGCGGCAGCCCGACAACGCCGGCGCGCTGGGTGCGCGCGCCGCGGCGCTGCACATGCTGGGCCGGCTCGACGAGGCGGTGGCGGCCTGGGACCGCGCGCTGGCACTGGACGCCGGCAACGCCGCGGCCTGGTACAACCGGGGCAACGCGCTGCAGGCGCTGGGCCGGGCGAAGGACGCGCTGGCCAGCCACGACAAGGCGGTGGCGCTGCGCCCTGGCGATGTCGAAGCGATCTACGGCCAGGGCAACGCGCTGCAGGCGCTGGGCTATGTCGCCGAGGCCGTCGCGCGCTACGACGCGGTGCTGGCGCTGAAGGACGATCACGCCGAGGCGCACAGCAGCCGCGGCAACGCCTTGCAGCGGCTCGGCCGGCTCGACGAGGCGCTGCAAGGCCACGAGCGGGCGGTCGCGCTCAAGCCCGCCAGCGTCGATGCGCTCTACAACCGGGGTGCCGCGCTGGTGGCGGCCGGCCGGCTCGACGAAGCGCTGCGGAGCTATGATCGCGCGCTGGCGCTGAAGCCCGACCATGCAGCGGCGCTGTCCGGTCGCGGCACGGCGTTGCGCGACCTCGGCCAGCTCGACGCGGCGCTGGCGAGCTACGATCGCGCGCTGAAGTTGGCGCCTGGCGATCCCGACATCTGGAGCAATCGCGGCATCCTGCTGCAAGGCCTGCTGCGGCTCGAGGAGTCGATCGCGAGCTACGATCGCGCCATCGCGCTCAACCCCGATCATGTCGGTGCGCAGTGGAACCGCGCCAACGCACTCCTGCTGTCGGGCGACTTCGAAAGGGGTTGGCCCGCCTATGAATGGCGCTGGCGCTCGCGTCCAGCCGGCGCGGCGGATCGCTGGTTCGGCGACCAGCCCGTGAAGGGCCGCCACATCTTCCTGCGCGCCGAGCAGGGCCTGGGCGACACCATCCAGTTCGCGCGCTACGCGCCCCTGCTGGAGGCCAACGGCGCGAAGGTGACCTTGGCGGTGCAGCCGCCGCTGCGCCGGTTGCTGGTGACGCTGGCGCCCGGCCTCGAAGTGGTCGCCGGGCGCGAGGGCGGCATCGATCTGGGCTGCCCGCTGCTCAGCCTGCCGCTGATCTTCGGCACGACGCTCGATACCATCCCCGCGCCGCCGCGCTATCTCGCCGCCGAGGAAGACCGGGTCGCCGCCTGGCGCGCGCGGCTGCCGCCGGACTCCAAGCGACGTATCGGCCTGGTGTGGAGCGGCAATCCGAAGCATCGCAACGACCGCAACCGCTCGATGCCGCTCTCAACGCTCGAGCCGCTGCTCGACCTCGATGCGCACTTCGTCTCGCTGCAGAAGGACGTGCCCGAGCGCGACGCCGAAACCATCGAACGCCTGAAGCTGATGCGCGCCCGCGACGAGCTGCGCGACTTCACCGACACCGCGGCCCTGATCGAGGCGCTCGACCTGGTGATCACGGTCGATACCAGCATCGCGCATCTCGCTGGCGCGCTGGGCAAGCCGGTGTGGATCCTGCTGCCCTTCAGCCCGGACTGGCGCTGGCTCATCGGCCGCGACGACAGCCCGTGGTATCCCAGCGCGCGCCTGTTCCGGCAGTCCGCACCCGGCGATTGGGCCGGCGTCGTCGAGCGCGTGCACAGCGCCCTGTCACGCGGCGAGTTCGGCCGCGCGCCTTAGGTCGGCGACAAAGGCGGCATAGGCTTCGGCGCGTGCCGCCTCGTCGGGCAGGCGCAGCAGGTAGGACGGATGCACGGTGACGAAGCCGGGCCAGTCGCCAAACGAAGCCGGCCCGCGCTGGCGCGTGACGGCGACCGGCTTGCCGGTGAGCGCCAGCGCCGCCGTCGCGCCGAGCGCCACCACAAGACGCGGCTGAACGAAGTCGAGCTCCTTCATCAGCCACCAGCGATAGCGCTTGACCTCGCCGGGATCGGGCCGCTTGTGCAGCCGCTTCTTGCCGCGCAGCTCGTACTTGAAGTGCTTTACCGCGTTGGTGAGGTAGCTCTCGTCGCGCGCGATGCCGGCTTCGCCAAGCGCCCGATCGAGCAGCTGGCCGGCCGGGCCGATGAAGGGCCGCCCGGCCTTTTCCTCCTCGTCGCCAGGCTGCTCGCCGACGAAGGCGATGGCGGGCCGCATCGGCCCCTCGCCCAGCACGGCGCGATCAGCGCCCGGCGTCAGCGGCTCCGACGCCGCGATCAGCGCATTGAGCGCATCGAGCGACCGCGGCGCCTGCTTCGCCATCGCCGCGACCGCCTTCTGCGGATCGCGCTTTAGTGGCACCGACGCCTCGCGCTCGATCATCTCGCGCACGCGATCGGGCGCGCCGCGGATCAGCTCGGGGATCGCCTGCGTCTCCGGCAGGTTCTTCCAGTACTTCTTCGGCATGTGCGCGCGCATCGCCTCGGGATTGGTACGGGCTGGATTGAAGGTGCTCTCGTAGTAGGCGCGCCACGCCGCCTCGAATGCGTCGTCATCGGGCGCGTCGCTCTTGCGCGCCGGCGGACCGATCCGCAACGACTGGCGATCCCAATGCAGCGAGCCCAGCGGCGAAAGGATCGACCACACCATGCCGCGGAAGCGCTCGACGAAGAAATCGGCGGTCGCTTCGAGGATGAAATGCTCGGGCTCGAACCAGGCGACGTAGCGCTCGCCACCATCGGGATCCTCGGTCCTGCGGAAGCGCACGAAAGCGTGCATCTTGTGCAGGTCACGTCGCACCGATTTCGCCATCAGCTCCAGCCGGTGCACCACGGGGTCGCTTGCTACTTCCAGCAACGCACGCTCGCCGCGCACCACGCGCCAGATCAGCGTGTAGAGCAGTGCGTAGCGTTGCGGATCGCGATGGCAGACGACGATCGGGATGAGCGCGGCGACGGCACGCGGCAATGCGATCGCGGATGCGTTCTCCGTCGCCGGTGCTGCATCGCCCAGCAACTCGCCTTCACTGTTGGCGCTCCAGATCACCCGTTGGGGTGGGATTTCGGCGGCGACGAGCCGGCGCACGGCGGCGCGAAAACCAAGGAGATCGGCGCCAGGCTCCAGGGTGACGCCCCGCAGCGGCGCCTTGCGCAGGGCATCCATCAGAACAGACTCCCCTGCCGAGACGGCTCGGTGATGCGCGCGCGCAGGTCGAGGCGGTCGGCGTGTCGATCGGGCTTGTGGTCGGCGGTGATCACGAACGGTCGCAGGCGCTTGAGCCCGCTGGTCAGCCGGCCGAGGTCGGCCAGGCGCAATGTCGTGTGGCGACGCGCGGCGACGATGCGATCGACCGCGCGTGCGCCCAGCCCTGGCACGCGCAGCAGCATCTCGCGTGGAGCCGTGTTGATATCGACAGGGAAGCGCCCGCGATTCTTCAGCACCCAGGCGAGCTTGGGATCGATTTCCAGATCGAGCATGCCGTTCTCGCCGCCGCTGGCGACTTCCTCGACGGTGAATCCGTAGAAGCGCAGCAGCCAGTCGGCTTGGTAGAGCCGGTTCTCGCGCTGCAGCGGCGGCGCCTTCAGCGGCAGCGCGGCGCTCGGCTCGGGAATCGGACTGAAGCCGGAGTAGTAAACGCGGCGCAACGCGTAATCGCGATAGAGCGTGTCGCTGGTGCCGAGCACCGCGGCGTCGGTCGTGTCGTCGGCGCCGATAATGAGCTGCGTGCTCTGCCCCGCGGGCGAGAAGCGGCGACGGTCTTCCCGCGCCTGGCTGATGCTCTCGCGCATCCGGCCCATCGCCATCGTGATCGACCCTGCGTTCTTCTCCGGCGCCAGACGTTTCAGGCTCTCGATCGACGGCAATTCAAGATTGATCGACAGGCGATCGGCGTAGAGCCCGGCCTGCTCGATCAGCCACGGGCTCGCCTCGGGAATCGTCTTGAGATGGATATAGCCGGCGAAGCCGTGGTCGCGGCGCAGCGACTTCGCCACCCGCATCAGTTCCTCCATCGTGTGGTCGGGCGAGCGCACGATGCCGGAGGACAGGAACAAACCTTCGATATAGTTGCGCTTGTAGAAGGCGATGGTCAGCGACACGACCTCCTCCACCGTGAACCGCGCGCGGCGCACGTTGGAGGAGCGTCGATTGACGCAATAGGCGCAGTCGAACAGGCAGTAATTGGTCAGCAGAATCTTGAGCAGCGAGATGCAGCGGCCATCGGGCGTGTAGGCGTGGCAGATGCCGCTGCTGGTCGAGCCCAGCCCGTCGAGTCCCGCCGCCCGCTTCGGCGCCCCCGAGGAGGCACACGACGCGTCGTATTTCGCGGCATCGGCAAGGATGCGCAGCCGTCCCGCCAGCTTCTCGTCCAACCGGCTACTCCAATCGATACACCCTCGTTTGTTCTATATATGTTCCCATCGGGGGTCGGGCAACTCACCCTTTCGGGATCGCCGCCGGGTCCATCCACATCGGCTCCCAGACGTGGCCGTCGGGGTCGGCGAAGCTGCGGTTGTACATGAAGCCCAGGTCCTGCCTGGCGTTGATGTCCGATGCGCCACCATGCGCCGCGGCCGCGTCGTTCATCGCATCGACGGCGCCACGGCTGTCGCACGACAACGCCAGCGCTACCTCGCTGGAATTCGTCGGCGGGATCGGCCGCTTGGTGAAGCTGGCCCACTTGGCGTGCGTCAGCAGCATGACGTGGATGCTGCCTTCCTCCACCACCATGCAGGCCGCGGTTTCGTCGGTGAAGTGCGGATTGTTGACGAATCCCAACGCCTTGTAGAAGGCCATCGATTTGGGAAGATCCCTCACCGGCAGGTTGACGAAGATCATGCGAGACATCGTGCGCTCCTCTAATACTTAGGTATTGACCTAAGTATTGATCGTCCCTATGTCAAGCGCATGGACGACGTTTTCCGCGCTCTTGCCGATCCGACCCGCCGCCGCGTGGTGGAAGCGCTGAGCCAACGCCCGGCCTCGGTCAGCGAGCTGGCCCAGCCCTTCAAGATGGCCCTGCCCTCTTTCCTCGAGCACCTGAAGGTGCTGGAGGGTTGCGGCCTGGTGTCCTCGACCAAGACCGGCCGCGTGCGCACGTATCGCCTGGCGCCCGGCCGCTTGCGCCAGGCCGAGGACTGGCTGTCGACGCAGCGCCGCCTCTGGGAGCAGCGTCTGGACCAGCTCGACGCGTACCTGATGAAGCTCAAGGCATCGCAACGGGAGAGTGAGTGATGAGCGTGTTCAAGATCGACCCCAAGCTGGACCTTCGCCTTGAGCGCGTGGTCGACGTGAAGCCCGAGCTGGTGTGGGCCTGCTGGACGATGCCCGAGCACATCGTGAAGTGGTTCACGCCGGCGCCTTGGCGCACCAAGTCGGCCGACATCGATCTGCGCCCCGGCGGCCGCTTCAATACCGTGATGCTGTCGCCCGAGGGCCAGGAGTTCCCCAACTTCGGCTGCCTGCTGGAGGTGGTTCCGCAGCGCCGCCTGGTTTTTACCGACACGCTGCTCGAAGGCTTTCGCCCGGCGGGCAAGCCGTTTTTCACCGGCATGGTGGAGATCCAGGCCGAGGGCGCCGGCACGCGCTACATCGCCACCGCGATCCACGGCACCGAGGAGACGCGCAAGCAGCACGAGGAGATGGGCTTCCACAACGGCTGGAGCGCGGCGCTCGATCAGCTCGTGGCGCTGGTCAAGACACTGCCGCATTGACGCGCGCTCATGCCGCCGCGGCGCAGGCCAGGCGGCGGATGCGGTCGGCCTCGGCGTAGGCCCCGACCACCGCCAGTCCAGCCGGCGGCTCGCCATCGGCCGCACTCCCGTTGAAATGCTGGAGCCGGTGTAACCCCGAACGCCGATCACCCGTCATTGCCGCCGCTACGCGCGAACAATCCGAGCCTCCGATGCCGATGGCTGTGGGCCGATGGCATACGGGATCGGCGCGCGGGCTTGTTCGCCCGGAGAAGATATCGTCAACGATGTGGGCGCGGACACGATCGCGCACGCGGCATCCGGGTCGTCCGGTCGAGCACATCCACTCGGTCCTACTTGCCATCGTTCTGCCGACCTCACTACAATGTGCGCCTCCTCTGCGAAAAAATGAACTCAGCCGACCGTTGAACGGCGGCGGGCGGGCCAGGTTGGGCGGGTCCGGGATGCGTTGATCGTTCGCGCGCGCGAACGCACGGGGGAAGTCATGATTGAGGTTCGGCTGATTCGCGGCATGGTCGCGATCGCCGGCGCGCTCGCGGGCGCGCCCGAGGCATGGGCGCAGCAGCAGATCGCCAGCGTCCAGCGCATCGAGCCGCAGGGCACGCGACAGCAGCGGTTGGGCAGCCCCGAGGCGCTGACGCTGGGCAGCGGCCTGTTCAATAACGACATCGTCGAGACCTCGCCGCGCGGGCGGCTCGACGTGGCGTTCGCCGATGGCACCCGCATCGGCGTCGGGCCGTCGAGCCAGGTCACGCTCGACGGCTATGTCTATCGGCCAGGCGCAGGCGGCGCCAGCGCGGCGCTGGGCATGGCCAAGGGCGCCCTGCGATTCATCTCGGGCAACGTTCAGCGCGACGGCATGCGGATCACCACGCCGACGGCGACGATCGGCATTCGCGGCACCGACTTCGTCATCACGGTCACGCCGGCAGGCGCCACGCGCGTGCGGGTCGACCAGGGCGCCGTCGTGCTGTGGGCCTGCGGCGCGGCGCGCACCGCGGGCAACGCCTATCTCGCCCAAGCCGGCTACTCGATCACGGTTGATCGTTCCTGCATCGTCTCGGTCACGCTCACTGAAGCGTCGACCGGTGGTACGTCGACGACCGCGGCGACAGCCAGCGCGGCGGTGAGCGCGGTCGGCGGCGTGACCGACGGTGGCTCGACCGGGCCGGGCGTTGGACCCGGCACCGGACCAGGCTCCGGACCAGGCCCGGGTACCGGACCAGGCAACGGCAACGGCAATGGTGGCAACGCCACCGGCGGCGGCAACACCGACGGCTCGGGCCCGGGCACCGGCAATGGTGGTGCCAATGCCGGTCAAGGCGCCGGCGCGGCCAACGGCGGCGGCGGCACCGGCAACGATGGCACAGGCGGTGGCGGTGCAGGTGGCGGCGGCGCAGGTGGCGGCGGCGCAGGTGGTGGCGGCGCGG
>JALHMM010000035.1 GCA_022844045.1 Reyranellaceae bacterium
GGCCGGAGCCGGCACGGCCTTGGGCGGCTCAGCCGGCGTCGCCGCGGCGGTGGCCGGCGTCGGGCTGTCCGGCTTGGCAGGCTCGGCCGCCGGTGACGGGGCTGTGAGGGACGGCGCCGGATCGGCTGTAGCCGCCGGTGCGGGCGACGGCGCGTCGGGTTTGGCGGGGTTGGTGGGTGGCGCCGCCACCGGCGTGGTCGGTGCGGCGGCTTGCTTGGGCTCGACGGCCGGCGAACCGCCACGCCCCAGCAGCGCCGCCACCTGGGGATGGTCGCGCAGCAGCCAGACCGCGCCGCCCAGCAACAAGGGGGGCATTAGAAGGATGAACAACAAACGGCCGATGGAGCGACGCGGCGCGGCCTGCTGCATCCCCGGACGGTCCAAGGCCGCCGGAGGCTCGACGCGAGGCGCGGCCATCCGCGCCGTTGCCGCGGCCTCGACCGGCTTTGGCGGTTCGCCAGCGCGGCCGGGTACCACGGTCGCTGCCGCCTCGCTCACGGCCGGCGCCGGGGTCACGGCGCCATCCTCGGGCGGGGCCTCCTTCGGGGGACCGCCGGGCGACAGGCGCGCCGCCAGCGCCGCCACGGCGGCACGGATCGCCTCCTCGTCCGTCGGCGGCGGGCCGCTATTGGACGGTGGGCCGGATGGCTTGGCAGGCTCGGTCATCTGACTCCTGGGCGGACGGGCCTGGCCGGGCTGGACGATTTCCGGCGTTCATGCCACGACAATCATGGCAAACATGCGCCCGACGGAAAACCGTCGGCACCCCTCCCCTCTCCCGCTTCCCGACCCGTCATGTCAATTATTCGTTCGGTCTGTGTTTTCTGCGGTTCGCGTCCCGGCGACGAGCCCTTCTATGTCGAGGAGGCGCAGCGCTTGGGCGCGCTGCTCGCGCGGGCCGGCGTCACGCTGGTCTATGGCGGCGGCGGGCTGGGGCTGATGGGCGCCGTGGCCGACGGCACGCTGGATGCCGGCGGCCATGTCGTGGGCGTGATTCCCGAGTTCCTGATCAAGGCCGAGGCCGGCCACGGCCGGCTGAGCGAGCCGGTGATCGTCGCCACCATGCACGAGCGCAAGCGCGAGATGTTCGAGCGGTCCGATGCCTTCGTCGTGCTGCCCGGCGGCATCGGCACGCTCGAGGAACTGTTCGAGATCATGTCGTGGCGCACCTTGGCGCTGCACGACAAGCCGATGGTCGTGCTGAACACCGCCGGCTACTGGACGCCGCTGCTCGACCTGATCGAGCGCGTCGTCGGCCGCCGCTTCGCCAGCGCCAATGTCCACGACTCGATCCGCTTCGTCGATGCCGCCGCGGACGTGCTGCCAGCGCTGCGGGCGATGCCGCGCGGCTCGCTGTTGAAGCCGCTGGACCGCACTTAGGGACCGGATCTGGGCAGTGAATTGGTGATCCGCCCGATGTCCGTCGGCGCGTGGCTTCGGACCGCAATTCCGGATATCTTTGCCGCATGACCAGCGCGCTGTTCATCTTGGTGTTTGTCGGCGCCCTTCTCGGCACCGAGGGCTTGGCCTGGGTCGTGCACCGCCACGTGATGCATGGCCCGCTCTGGTGTTGGCACAGAAGCCATCATGAGCCACGCACCGGCACGCTCGAGAGGAACGATCTGTTCGCGGTCGTGTTCGCATCGCCGGCCATCGCACTCATCGCGATCGGCATGCATGTCTGGTTCTGGGCGTTACCCGTCGGGCTCGGCATGACGGCCTACGGGATGGTCTATTTCTTCTTTCACGACGGGCTGGTGCACAGGCGCTATCCGGTGGGTATCGCGGGACGCTCGACCTTCTGGCGCAAGCGCATCCAGGCGCACCGGCTGCACCATGCCGTGACAACCAAGGAAGGCTGCGTCTCTTTCGGCTTCCTGTGGGTGCGACCGGTCCGGGCGCTGACGGCGGAACTGCGTCAGAAGCGGACGGCGTCGAGCAACGGCGCTCGCGCCAGCGCCTTGAGATTGGCCGAGCCGGTGCAAAAGCAGGCGAGACGAAGCTGATCGCGCAGCACGGCGAAATGCGCCGCGACCGACTCGGTGGACTGCAGCGCCGCTTCCAGCACCCCGGCCGCCTGACCCACCAGCTGCGCGCCCAGGCGAATGGCGCGCGCCGCATCGAGGCCATCGCGAATCCCGCCCGATGCGATCAGCGGCAGGTTCGGCGCGGCGATTGAAGCATCGAAGACCGCGCGCGCGGTCGGCACGCCCCAACCCGCGAAAGGCCTCACCACGGCTTCCGCGTGTCCGCCAGCGGCGCGCGCTCCCTCGATCAGCCCCCAGTTCGTACCGCCAGAGCCCGCGACATCGATCGCCGAGACGCCGCAGGCTTGCAGCCGGCGCACGACATCGCCGGACAAGCCCGCGCCGGTCTCCTTGACAATGAGGCGGCCGGGAAAAGCCTCGGCGACTTTGGCGATGGCCGCCTCGACGCCACGCCAATCGCGATCGCCTTCGGCCTGGATCGCCTCCTGGAGCGGGTTGAGGTGCAGGATGAGGCCGTCGGCGCCGATCATCTCGACCGCCCGACGCGCATCGTCGAGGCCGTAGCCCTTCGAGAACTGCACCGCGCCAAGGTTGGCCAGAATCAGGGCTTTCGGCGCCAGGCGACGCAGGTCCCGCCCCAGACCAAGATCGGCGCGGCTATCGATCGCGACCCGCTGTGATCCGACCGCGAAGGCGATCCGTAGCAATTCGGCGGCTTCTGCCAAGTGCGCATTGATCGACGATGCTCGCGCCGGCCCCCCTGTCATCGAACTGATCAGGAAGGGCGCCGCGAGCTCTTTGTCCATGAATCGAACGGCGAGGTCGATGGCATCGTAATCGAGCTCGGGCAGCGCGTTGTGCTGGAAGCGCACCGCGTCGAACCCCGAATCGGCTGTGCTACGGCCCCTGCCGGCGAGGACATGGTCGATGTGCTCATCTTTACGTCGGACAAGCGCATCGTTTGACGGGTTCATGCGTTTTTGCTTTCCCAAGAATGTTGCATATGCGCGGACGGGGCCGTAAGGACCATATCGCCCGGGAAACCGGCCGTAACGCGGCATGGGTAGCGCTTCGCCCTCTCTTACGGAAGATCATGATGGCGACATCAAGCGTTCGGCACGAGGAAGTTCCCAGATACCAGTCCGAAGGGACAGAGCATCTCCGGCACCGGGTGAACGGCCGTCTTCGGGAATTGCTCCCGACAGCCCCGGCGGATGGCAACGATGTGCTGTTCAGCGCGGCCGCCGGGGCCCTTCACGGGCACGGCAAGCGCGTTCGGCCGATCATGGCCATGCTCGCATGCGAGCACGTCGGCGGCCGCGCGGTCGATGCGCTGGATCTGGGCTGCGCTGTCGAAATGGTCCATACGGCGTCGCTCGTGCTCGATGATCTGCCGTGCATGGATGACGCCACGCTGCGTCGCGGCGCGCCGACCATCCACACCAGCCATGGCGAGGACGCGGCCATCCTGGCCGCGATCGCGCTCTTGAACCAGGCCTACGCCACGATTGTCCATGCCGAGGCCATCCGGCCGGCGACAAAGCTCGATGTATTGCGCAGCCTGACCGCCGCGGTCGGTTTCGACGGACTGTCCCAAGGACAGATTCGCGATCTACGCGACGCGCCTGGCTGCCGCAACGAGGCCAGCCTGAGGCGGCTCAATCATCAGAAGACGTCGGCGCTCTTCATCAGCGCTTTGGAGAGCGGCGGCGCGGTCGGCGGCGGCACCGTGGAGCAGAACAGATCTCTTGTGATCTTCGGCGAGGCCGTCGGCTTCGCCTTTCAGCTTCGCGATGACCTGATGGATGTATTCGTGTCCTCCAGGGACACCGGAAAGGACGAGCGACAGGACGCCGACAAGCTGACTTTCCTCGATCTGTGGGGAGAGGCGCGCTTGCGCGCGACCATCGTGGAATCGCTGGCGCGCGCGCGCGACGCGGTGGGTCCGGACTGCGCCCTGAGCCGGTATGTTGACTCGTTCTTCGCGGAACGCCGACCTTGAGCATTGATCCACTACCGGCGGCGCTTGTTTTCGAGGGCGTTCATGCCGGCTATGGGATCAATCCGGTGCTCACCGGCCTCGACCTCGCGATCGGCGCGGGCGAAGTCTATGCGTTGTTCGGTCCGAACGGCGCCGGCAAATCGACCGCCGCGCTTGTCGCATGCGGCCTTCTCAGACCGACGCAGGGAGAGGTCCGCTGGCCGACCGCGGACAAAGGCGGCATCAGCATCTCGCCGCAACAGGAGGCGCTGTTCGCCAACTTGACGGTCGAGGAGAATCTGTACGCTATCGCGCGCGCCGGTGGCGCCAGCGGCAAGCTCGTGCGGAGCGATGTAGCCAGGGCCATGCGCCTTACCGCATGCGAGCCTCGGGCGAAGGAATTGATCGCGGTGCTGTCGGGCGGCTGGCGTCGCCGGGCCAGTCTGGCGGCCGCTCTCGTCGGTCGGCCAAGCCTCGTGGTGGCGGACGAGCCAACGCAGGGCGTGGATGTGCAGACGCGATCGGCTCTGGTCAAAGCCCTGCGGGCCGCGGCGACGGATGGCGCCGCATGCCTGCTGATCAGTCATGACGCCCGCTTCGTGGAGATGGCCGCCGACCGGGTCGGCTTCCTGCTGTCGGGGCGGCTGATCAAGGAGGGCAAACCCTCCGTCCTCCTGGACGAGGCATTCGGCACGCGTCGCACGCTTGCCGCCAGATTCGCCGACGAACCCACGGGGGCGCTGGCGAAGGTGCTGCTCGAGGTCGGCTTCTCGCCCTCGGCCGATGGCTCGACCTGGCGCCGCATCGGCAGGCAGTCTTTCGAGGTCGCACGCGTGCTGGCGGACGTGGTCAACAAGGCGGGTGGCGAATTGGTCGTCAGCCGGCCGGACCTGGATGATCTGGCCGCGGCGTTGAACGAAGAACGGCATGCTCGCGATCATTGAAGCCTATGCCCGCGGTTTCCTGAGGGATCGACCGGGTTTGGCGCTGACCCTCCTGCTGCCGCCGATCATCTACCTGCTGTTCGCGGCGATCTTCGGCGCGAGCGGGCAAGGCAATATCGACGCATCGGTGTCCTTCGCCGATCTGGCGCGCAATCCGGCAAGCCAGGCGGCGCGCGCGGCGATGCGTAAATCGTTCGACAGGCTGAGCGAGCAGGAAAGCGCTGCGGCCGTCGAGGCGAACGTCGTCTCCGGCCGCGCGGATACCGGCGTGATCCTGCGCGGCGGCGACGGCCTCGGCCTGCGCATCGAGATCCTGGGCACGGGCGGGCGCGAGGCCGCGACCAACGCCGTCGCCGCCCGGATGAGCGCGATCCATGCCGCGACGATGGGCCGAGGCACAGATGACGGCGCCGTGCAGCGCCGCCGCCTCGGGCCAACAGGCGATTTTCAAGCCACCTATTACGCGGCGGCCGTTGGCGTGATGTTCATGTTCTTCGCCGCTGTGCATGGGGCCATGGGAGGGCTCGATGAACGACGGTCGGGGCTGCAGGCACGCCTCGTCCTGGCAAGCGGCGGGTTCGCGCCGGTGCTGGGCGCCCGGCTCATTTGGTTGACGGTCGTCGGCGTGGCGCAATCGATCGTGATCTTCGCTGTCGCGACGCCGAACCTCCCGCCGCTGCGGATATGGCAGATCGGGGCGGGCCTGATGACCGCCGTGGCGGTCGGTCTCGCCGCGGCGGGCTTCGCGTTGATGGTGATCGCCGCTTGCCGGTCGCGCGAGCAGGCTCAGCCCCTGTCGACCTTTCTGGTTCTCGTGCTGGCGGCGCTCGGCGGCTCGATGGCGCCGCGGTTCCTGATGCCAGCAGCGTTCCAGTCGATCGGCTGGCTGACGCCGCACGCATGGGCGATCGAGTCTTGGCAGACAGTGATCTGGCTTGGAAGATTCGACACGAATGTCGTGACGGGCTGGATCGTGCTTTCGGGTCTGGGCATCGTCGGCTGGCTTGTGGCGTTTCTGATCGAACGGCGGCGGCTGTCGGGCTGAGTCAGATGCGCGTCCATAGCGCGGGGCGCGGCGGCGGCGCGCGCAGGCGGTCGACTGTGCCGCTCCGCAGGGCGATCAGCCCCCCTAGCGCCAGCAGCGCCAGTTTCGACGCCCTGCTCGTCGAAACGCGTTTCTCCCAGGCCAGTGCGCCGGCATCCACCACGCGATGGCCGATGGCGCGATAGACCCCACGGGCTGTGGCGATCGCCCAGGCGGACCGCATCGGAAGATCGCGCAGACCCCAGAGCGCCGATTCGTAGTGGGGCTCCGCGGCGGCGACCAACCTCGTCGCGACCCGCGCGACCGCTTCCCGGTTCTTGGAATCGGCGATCGCTTCGACGGCGATTCGTTCCTCCTCCAACCAACGCGCGGGCAGGTAGACGCGCCCGCCGCCGGCGTCTTCGATGACATCGCGCGCGATATTCGTGAGCTGAAACGCCAGGCCCAGATCCTGAGCCCGCCGCAGAACGTCACGGCTCTCGACACCCATGATACGGGCCATCATCACGCCCACCACGCCCGCCACGTGATAGGCGTAGTCCATCGTGTCATCGAGGGTGAGGTAGCATCGTCCTTCGACGTCCATCTCGAACCCGCGCAGCAGATCCATCACCTCCTCGGCCGGAATGCGGTGCCGCCGCGCGACGCGCTGAAACGCGGCGAAGACCGGGTGATCCTGCGCCGCGCCGTCGAGAGCGGAACGAGTGCGCGCCCGCAACTCGCGAAGCTTGGCGGCGGCGAAGTCGGCCTTCAGCCCGACCGCGCCGTGGCCCATGATCTGCCCGTCGATCTCATCGTCGCAATGCCGGCACCACGCGTAGAGCATCGAGGCATCGTCTCGGATGTCCTTGGGAAACAGCCGAGCGGCGGTGGCAAAGCTCTTGGAGCCTTGCTTGATCGCCTCGTGGCTGTTCCGCAGGACGGCATCGGTCACGGCGTGCGCCCCATGTCGGCGATCATCAGCCCGGCTGTCGCCTTGGCTGAAGCGACCACCCCGGGCACACCCGCGCCTGGATGCGTGCCCGCGCCCACGAAGTAGAGATTGGCAATGTGGTCGTCGCGATTGTGGACGCGAAAGAAAGCGCTCTGCGTGAGGATTGGTTCCAGCGAAAAAGCCGACCCGTGATGCGCGCGCAGCTGATCGCGGAAGTCGAACGGCGTGAAGATGCGGCAGGTATCGAGGTCCGCCATTAGGCCGGGGATATGGTGCCGCTCGAGATAGGCGAGGATCCGATCGCGATAACGCGGTCCTTCGACATCCCAATCTATGTCCGCCGAACCCAGATGCGGCACTGGCGCCAGCACGTAGAAGGCATCGCAACCCGGGGGCGCCAGCGAGGGATCGGTCCGCGTCGGGGCGTGGAGATACAGCGAAAAGTCCTTGGCCAGTTCAGGCCCATTGAAGATCTCGCTGATGAGGGCGCGGTAGCGTGGGCCGAAGATGACCGTGTGGTGACGGACGTCCGGATGCTGCCGCTTCAAGCCGAAATAGACCACGAAAAGCGACATCGAATGACGCTTGGAGGCAAGGCGCGCACCCTCCTTGCGGCCGCGATCGTCGTGCCCCAGCAAGGTGCGATAGGTATGGACCACGTCGGCGTTGGACGCGACCATATCGCAGGCTTCGTGCCGGCCCGCCGCGACGACTCCGCTCACGCGCCCGCCGGATGTGACAATCCGCTCGATGGGGCTGTTGAGCCGCAACTCACCCCCGAGCTCCTCGAACACGCGCACCATCGCCTGGATCAAGGCGCCGGTCCCGCCGCGTGGAAACCATACGCCCCAGCGCCGCTCGAGGGCGTGGATCAGCGCGTAGATCGAGGACGTGGCGAACGGATTGCCGCCGACCAGCAGGGAGTGAAAGCTGAAGGCCTCGCGCAGATGCTCGTCGCGGATGAAGCCGGCGACCTTGTCATAGACCGATCGCCACGCCTGCAGCCGGACCAGCTGCGGCGCCGCGCGAACCATGCTGCCGAAGTCGAGAAAAGGCTTGGCGCCCAGCTTCACGTAGCCTTCGCGCAGCAGCTCTTCCGAATAGGCCAGGAAGCGGCGATAGCCCTCGACATCGGCGGGATTGCGCTTGGCGATCTGGCGGTCGAGCTCAGCCTGGTCGTTGACGTAGTCGAAGACGTCTCCGTCCTCCCAGCACAGCCGATAGAAGGGCGCGACCGGCATCAGCTCGACATAGTCCGCGAGCCGGCGGCCGCTCAGCGCGAACAGCTCCTCGAGCGCCGAGGGGTCGGTGATAACCGTTGGTCCCGCGTCGAACGTGTAGCCCTTGTCGCGAAACACGTAGGCGCGCCCGCCGGGCAGGTCGCGCGCCTCGTGAATGGTTGTCTGAATACCCGCCGACTGCAGGCGAATCGCCAGCGCGAGCCCTCCGAAACCGGCGCCGATGACCACCGCCTTGCGCACGCGCGTCATCGTTCGATCAGGCACGGCAAGGCGTCGATGATCGGAAACGGGGGGCGCCCGATCAGGATACGCATCTTGTCGGCGGTCGTGGATCGCGCCGCGTAGAAGCGTTCGATCAGCGGTTGAGGCAAGCCGTAGAATCGCTCCATGACCTTGAATCGTTGGGGCGGCGCGGCTCCTCGAAACAGGAGGCGATCGAGCAGCCGGTAGAAGCGCCGCGACCGCCATACGCCGATGGCGTATCGACGGATGTGATCGGCGAGGTCCTCGCCGCTGCGCCAGGATATCGTCGCCAGGAGATCCGCGAGCCGAACGGCGTCCGGCAGAGAGTAGCCGGTTGTCGGATGAAACAGGCACGCCCTCAATCCGCTTTGAGCGGCAGGTCCCATACGCTTGAGGTGGGCGTCCACATCACCGGCCAGCGCCACCGGCAAAACACCGTGCTCGCGGCGCAGGACTTCGGCGATGCGCCAGCCGCGGTCTCGGGCATAGGCCACGACTCCCGCCTCGAGCGCACCGTGGTCCAGATCAGGTCCATCAGTGTACCTGGTATCTTCGATCAGCACCGTATCCGCGTCGAAGGGCAGCACGTACAGGAAACGATAGCCGCCCGCCTGATCGACGGTCGCGTCCATCAGCAGGGGCTCGGTCATGCCGTGTGGCGCGTCGAGCCTCACCTCCAGGCCGACGAACTTCTGGAAGCCAAGCGCCAGGTCCGGCGCGGCGATGGGCCCGCGGCCATCGATCACCGCCTTGGCGCTGATCCGTTCGCCGGTTTCCAGCACCACGCTGTCGGCGCCGACCTCGCGGATCGGCGCGTTCAGCCTGAGCCGACCCGAAACCGCGGTGCGTACGATCGAGTCGAAGGAAGCCGCAGTGACGCTGCAATACGGCGTGGACAGGCGGCGGTCGCCTTCCGGGAAGCGTACGGCGTAACCCGGCCATCGGTGCGCGATCAGCGGCTCGACCCATCCGAGCTGCGCCGACGTCAGATCGGTCTGGAAGAAGGACCAGGTATGGGATCCGCCCAGGCGCTCGGCCGCCTCGACGACCGCGACCTTGAGGTCCGGCCTGATTCGCTTGAGGCGCAGCGCGATCAGGCCGTTGGCCAAGCCCCCGCCCGCCAGCAGCAGATCGAGGCCCTCGGTGTCTCCGCGTGCGATCGGCATGCTCAACAGGTGCCACGTGTGGGGCTTCGCCACAAGATTTCCTCGTGTGCGGCGGCCAGTCGCGCGCTAGTGTCGCCCATGCCCGCATCGCCTCCCGATACCCGAGTGATCAGAGGCCAGACAACAATCGGCCTGACGCTGTCTGTCGCGCTGATCGCCGGATGGATGGCCGTCCATGTCTATGGGGTCTACGCATATCCCCTGGCGTCGGACGGCTTGGCATACGCACCGATCGTCGTGGCGTTGCAAACCTGGCTGTCGATCAGCCTGTTCATCATCGCCCACGACGCGATGCACGGTTCGCTTGCACCGGGCCGGCCCCGGCTGAACGCCGCCATTGGGGCACTGTGCCTCGCCCTCTATGCCGGATTCCGCTTCGACCGGCTCAAGTCGGCGCACATGCGGCATCATCAGGACCCCGGCACCGATCGCGACCCGGACTTCCACGCCGCCGCGCCCCGTTCTTTCGCGCCATGGTTCACCGGATTCATCCGCAGGTACTTCGGCTGGCGGGAATTCGCGATCATGTCGGCGTATGGCACAGTTTCGTACGCGGTGCTTGGCGCCAATATCCCCAACGTTATTGTGTTCTGGGCGATCCCGGCTTTGCTTTCGGCGGCTCAGCTCTTCGTGTTCGGAACCTGGTTGCCCCATCGCCAGGCTGACGCGCCATTCGCCGACCGTCACCACGCGCGCAGCAGCCACTACCCGTCCTTCCTGTCCTTGCTGACATGCTTTCATTTCGGCCGGCATCACGAGCACCACATCTATCCCTGGCTACCCTGGTGGCGGCTGGATGCGGCTTACCGCGGGCGGGCGGGCGGCGTTCAAGACCGGCGATAGGCTCGGTCGGGCGCGGGAGCCAGGCGGACGGATCCCGGGCGGCTGAAACGGCGGCGCCGCAATTCAGTCACACTCAACCCGCTTCGGCGACCCCGACTCCGATGAGCTGCCGGCGATGCTGCGCGGCTCGCTGATGAAGCCGCTGGATCGCGCCGGAGACGCCTTCCCGGGCGGCTCGGGCCGCCTCGCCGCGCCCGCTTGCGTGAGATTGCCTTTGCCTCACGGTGATGCAACAAGACTGGCCGCGATCAGCAAAAGATCAACCCGGCCGAACGAAAGCGGCGCACGGAGGTGCCAGCATGTCAGATCTCGAAATCGTCTGGACGAAAGTCGATGAAGCGCCCGGGCTCGCGACGTTTTCCCTGCTGCCGATTGTCGAGGCCTTCGTCGCCACGGCCGGCGTGAAGGTGAAGCTGAAGGACATTTCGCTGACCGGTCGCATCATCGCCAACTTCCCCGACAGGCTGAAGCCCGAGCAGAGGATCAACGACGAGCTCGCCGAGCTCGGCAAGCTTGCGACGCGCCCCGAGGCCAACATCATCAAGCTGCCCAACATCTCCGCGTCGATCCCGCAGCTGAAGGCCGCGATCAAGGAATTGCAGGCCAAGGGCTACGACGTGCCGAACTATCCCGATAGCGACGCGACGCCGGCGGACAAGGAGATCCGCGCCCGCTACGGCAAGGTGCTCGGCAGCGCGGTCAATCCGGTGCTGCGCGAGGGCAATTCCGACCGCCGCGCCGCCGGCGCCGTGAAGCAGTACGCCCGCAAGAATCCGCACAAGATGGGCGCCTGGAGCAAGGACTCGAAGACGCGCGTCGCGCACATGCCGAGCGGCGATTTCTACGGGTCGGAGGTCGCGACCACCATCGCGGCGCCGACCAACGCGCGGATCGAGCTGGTCGGCGGCGATGGCACGACGACGGTGCTGAAGCCCAAGATCCCGCTCAAGGCGGCCGAGATCATCGACTGCTCGGTGATGAACAAGAACGCCCTGCGCGCCTTCTACGCCGCGACGATCGATGCGGCGAAGAAGGACGGCATCCTCTTCTCGCTGCATCTCAAGACGACCATGATGCGGATCTCCGATCCGATCCTGTTCGGCCATTGCGTGTCCGTCTTCTTCGCCGACGTGTTCGAGAAGCACGGCGCCACGCTGAAGAAGCTCGGCGTCGATCCCGACATCGGCGTCGGCGAGATGATGACCAAGGTCGAGACGCTGCCCGAGACCGAGAAGGCGGCGATCAAGGCCGACATCCAGGCGACCTACGCGAAGCGGCCCGGCCTCGCGATGGTGAACTCCGACAAGGGCATCACCAACCTGCACGTGCCCAGCGACGTGATCATCGACGCCTCGGTGCCGGCGATGATCCGCGAGTCGGGCAAGATGTGGGGCGCCGACGGCAAGCTCCACGACTGCATCGCGGCGATCCCCGATCGTTGCTACGCGTCGCTGTTCCAGGCGGTCATCGACGACTGCAAGGCGCATGGCGCGTTCGACCCGAAGACGATGGGCTCGGTGCCGAATGTCGGGTTGATGGCGCAGCAGGCCCAGGAGTACGGCTCGCACGACAAGACGTTCCGGATCCCCAAGGACGGCACGGTCAACGTCGTCGCCGAGGACGGCACGGTCCTGATGACCCAGAAGGTCGAGACCGGCGACGTCTTCCGCATGTGCCAGGTCAAGGACGAGCCGATCCGCGACTGGGTCAAGCTCGGCGTGCGCCGCGCGCGCCTGACCAACACGCCGGCGGTGTTCTGGCTCGACGCCAAGCGCGCGCACGATGCGCAGCTGATCGCCAAGGTCGAGACGTACCTCAAGAGCGAGGACACCAAGGGCCTCGATATCCGCATCCTGGCGCCGTTCGAGGCGATGAACCTGTCGCTCGATCGCATTCGCAAGGGGCAGGACACCATCTCGGTCACCGGCAACGTGCTGCGTGACTACCTGACCGATCTCTTCCCGATCATGGAGCTCGGCACCTCGGCCAAGATGCTGTCGATCGTGCCGTTGCTGCAGGGTGGCGGTCTGTTCGAGACCGGCGCCGGCGGTTCGGCGCCCAAACATGTCGAGCAGTTCCAGCAAGAGGGCTACCTGCGCTGGGACTCGCTGGGCGAATTCCTGGCGCTGGGCGCCTCGCTGGAACACCTGGCGCAGACGACCGGCAACGAGGACGTGAAGATCCTGGCCGAGACGCTCGACGAGGCGAACGGCAAGATCCTCGACGACAACCGCTCGCCGGCGCGCAAGGTCGGCGAGCTGGACAATCGCGGCAGCCACTTCTACCTCGCCAAGTACTGGGCCGAGGCGCTGGCCCGGCGCGACAACAGCACGCCCTTGTCGGCCCGCTTCAAGCCGCTGGCCAAGGCGCTCGAGGAGAACGAGGCCAAGATCAACGCCGAGCTGATCGCCGCGCAGGGCAAGCCGGTGGACACCGGCGGCTACTATCTGCCCGATCGGAAGAAGACCACCGCCGGAATGCGGCCGAGCAAGACGCTGAACGACGCGCTCGCCACTCTCTGACGCGGCGTCACGGGAGCCGTGCATACGGCCGGTTTGAGCAGCTTTACCTTCCCCCGGAGGGGGAAGGTGCCCGCAGGGCGGATGGGGGATGCCGAAGACGAACACCGCTTTCGTTGAAACATCCCCCATCCGTCGCGCTGCGCGCGCCACCTTCCCCCTCCGGGGGAAGGTAGACAAATTGTCCGCATGCGATCGCCCTGCGATCGCCCAGGGCGGCGCGCCAAACGACAGGAGGCACGATGCCGAAGATCACGGTGAAGAATCCGGTCGTCGAGATGGACGGCGACGAGATGACCCGCATCATGTGGGCGTTCATCAAGGACAAGCTGATCCTTCCCTATCTCGACATCGACCTGAAGTACTACGACCTCGGCATCGAACATCGCGACAAGACCGACGACCAGGTAACGGTCGACTCGGCGGAAGCGACCCGCAGGCACGGCGTCGCCGTGAAGTGCGCGACCATCACGCCCGACGAGGCGCGGGTGAAGGAGTTCAACCTCAAGCAGATGTGGCGCTCGCCCAACGGCACCATCCGCAACATCATCGGCGGCACCATCTTCCGCGAGCCGATCGTCTGCCAGAACGTGCCGCGGCTGGTGCCGGGCTGGACCAAGCCGATCGTGGTCGGCCGCCACGCCTTCGGCGACCAGTACCGCGCCACCGACTTCGTCGTGCCGGGCAAGGGCAAGCTCACGATCAAGTTCGAGGGCGAGGACGGCAAGGTCATCGAGCACAACGTGTTCGACTTCCCCGGCGGCGGCGTCGCCATGGCGATGTACAACATCGACGAGTCGATCATCGGCTTCGCGCGCAGCGCCTTCAACTACGGGCTCAACCGCGGCTGGCCGGTCTACCTGTCGACCAAGAACACCATCCTGAAGCGCTACGACGGCCGCTTCATGGACCTCTTCCAGCAGGTGTTCGACGAGGAGTTCGCCGACCGGTTCAAGGCCAAGGGCATCGGCTACCAGCACCGCCTGATCGACGACATGGTCGCCTCGGCGCTGAAGTGGGAAGGCGCTTTCGTCTGGGCGTGCAAGAACTACGACGGCGACGTGCAATCCGACACCGTGGCGCAGGGCTTCGGCTCGCTCGGCCTGATGACCTCGGTGCTGCTGACACCCGACGGCAAGACGGTCGAGGCCGAGGCGGCGCACGGCACCGTGACGCGTCACTATCGTGAGCACCAGAAGGGCAAGGCGACCTCGACCAACCCGATCGCCTCGATCTTCGCCTGGACGCAGGCCCTGAAGTACCGCGGCACCTTCGACGCCACGCCCGACGTCGTGAAGTTCGGCGAGAGCCTGGAGAAGGTCTGCGTCGACGCCGTCGAGGGCGGCAAGATGACCAAGGACCTCGCGCTGCTGATCGGCCCCAACCAGCCGTGGCAGACCACGCAGCAGTTCCTCGACACGCTCGACGGCATGCTCAAGGAGCGCATGGCGAAGTGGTAGCCGCCAGCGCGGGCTGAAGATGCGAAGGGCCGGGATCACTCCCGGCCCTTTCCACTTCCGCGATTCGGTACGTTATTGTCATTTTCCGTCTGTATCCTATATGATACATTCTGAATGTGATTGAAGTTCGTCAGACGACCGTCTTCCACACGTGGCTTGAAGGCCTGCGCGACGACGATGCTCGCGTGCGCATCGCTGCCCACCTCGATCGGCTTGCCAGAGGCAATGCCGGCGACGTCTAGTCGGTGGGCGGCGGCGTGTCGGAACTTCGCATCGATCACGGCCCAGGATATCGCCTGTATTTCACGCGCCGGGGCCAAGCGTTGGTCATCCTGCTGTGTGGCGGTGACAAACGAACACAGGTGCGGGACATCAAGCGGGCGCAAAAATGGCGCAGGAACTGGAGTGAAGGTTTCGACATGGCAAAGCTGAAGACCATGCCGTTCGATCCGGCGGAGTATCTGACAACGCCTCGCGCGCTGGCGATCTACATGTCCGAGGCGCTCGAGACCGGGGATCCGGCGTACATCATGCATGCGCTGGGCGTTGTCGCGCGCGCAAAGGGCATGGCCGACATCGCGCGTCAGACCGGGCTCGGCCGCGAGAGCCTCTACAAGGCGCTGCGCGAAGGCGGCAACCCGGAGTTCGGTACCGTCATCAGGGTGATGCGGGCGCTTGGCTTGAGCATGGCTGCGAAGCCGCGCAGCCAGGAGGGTCGACCGCCGCGAGGTACTGCGAGTCGTCGTACTGGCGCGAGCGTCGAACCGAAGGCGCTGCGCCGTGTCCCGTCCAGCACCAGAAAGGTTGCCATTTCCGCCGCGCGATAGCGGCACGAAAGACCCAGTGGCGACCTTTCTTGTCGCCGGGCGAAACCAGCGTAACGTGCCCGCAGGGACTTCAGGGGACACCCATGCAATCCGGCACCATGGTCTTCACCGCGATGAATCGCGTGATCTTCGGCAAGCCTGCCGCCGAGTCGATCGTGGCCGAGGCCGATCGCCTCCAGGCGAGGCGTGTCTTCATCTTGTCCGGCCACACGCTGAACACCGCCACGGATGAGATCGAGAAGGTGAAAGCGGCGCTCGGCGACCGCTTCGCTGGCGTGCACGATCACATGCCGGCCCACTCGCCCCGCGAGTCCGTCGTCGCCTGCGCCAACGCGGCGCGCGAGGCCGGCACCGACCTGCTGGTCACCATCGGCGGCGGTTCGGTCACCGATGGCGGCAAGGCTGTCACGATCTGCCTGGAGCATGGCATCAGCGATATCGATGCGATGGAGCCGTTCCGCAGCGTCGTCGATGACAAGACCGGCCAGCGCCGCACGCCCGACTTCGCGCCGCCGAAGGTGCGGCAGATCGCCGTGCCGACGACATTGTCGGCCGGCGAGTTCAACGCCCGCGCCGGCGTCACCAATACCAAGCTGAAGCTCAAGCAGAGCTTCATCAACCGGGGCATCGTGCCGGAGTCGGTGATCCTCGATCCAGCGATCACCGTCCACACGCCGGAGTGGCTGTGGCTGTCGAGCGGCGTGCGCGCGGTCGACCACGCGGTCGAGACGTTCCTGTCGCTGGATGCCAACGACTACACCGACGGCACGGCGCTGCAAGCGCTGCGCACGCTGGGTGCCGGGCTGCCGGCGGTGAAGGCGAATGCCAACGACCTGGACGCGCGCCTGCGCTGCATGATCGGCGCGTGGCTGTCGATGGTGGGAATCGTATCTGGGACGCGGCTGGGCGCCAGCCACGCCATCGGCCACATCCTCGGCGGCTCGGCCAACGTGCCGCACGGCCATACGTCGTGCGTGATGCTGCCCTATGTGCTCGACTACAACGCGCCGGTGAACGGTGCGCGCCAGCGCGACGTTGCCACCGCGCTGGGGCAGCCCAACACGCCGCCGGGCCGGATCCTAGACCGCTTCATCCGCGACCTCGGCATGCCGCGCACCTTGCGCGACGTGAAGATCGACGAGGCCGACCTGCCGCGCCTGGCGAAGAATTGCATGCTCGACGACTGGACCTACTCGAACCCGCGGCCGATCTCGAGCCCGGAGCAGGTCATGGAGATCCTGCGGGCGGCGTACTAACTCACGACTTGCGCCCGTAGCTCGCCAGCCCACCGGTCTGCTGCTTCGGTGGGTGCGCCTTGATCGCCTCCTCGTTCGGCTCGGTGCCCCAGCCGGGACGGTTCGGCATGATCAGGTGGCCGTCCTTGATCTCGGGCACGTGCGTGAACAGCTCGTGGTCCCAGTCGAGCCGATCGATGTCGGTTTCCATGATGCGCAGGTTGGGCACGCAGGCCGCGAAATGCGCGTTCATCATCGTGCAGAGATGGCCGTAGAAATTGTGCGGCGCGACGTTGACCTCGTGCGCCTCGGCGAGGTTGGCGATCTTCATCGACTGCCAGACGCCGTTCCACGGCGTGTCGATGATCGCCACGTCCATCGCCTGCTCGCGGAAGTACGGCAGGAACTCGCGGATGCCCAGCAGGGTCTCGCAGGAGGAGATCGGATGCGGGCTCTGGCGCCGGATCAGGCCCAGCGCCTCGGGGCTGTAGGTGTCGATCTCGATCCAGAACATGTCGAGATCCTTGATCGCGCGCAGGATCTTCAGGTAGCCCTCGGTGCTGCAGTTGAAGTTGAGGTCGAGTAGCAGATCGACATGGGGGCCGGCGCCCTCGCGGATCGCCTCGAGATGCATGCGTAGATTGCGCAGCACGTGGCGGTCGACGTTGCGCTCGGGATAGTTCGGCGAGCCGAAGCCGGGGCGCCAGCCCTTGGGGTTCTTCTTCTGGCCGTCGTAGACGAAGATGTTGGTCTTCATCGCCGTGAAGCCCTTGTCGCGCACCTCGCGACCGATCGAGACCACGCCGTCGAGATCGGTGATCGCCGGCTTGAAATAACTGGGGTGGTTGATGCGCCAGGTCGCGCAGTGCGACCAGTAAACCCGGATGCGGTCGCGGATCTTGCCGCCCAACAGCTGGTAGCACGGCACGCCCAGCGCCTTGGCCTTGGCGTCGAGCAGTGCGTTCTCGATCGCGCCCAGCGCCAACGCGACGACGCCGCCGGCGGCCGGCCGTGTCACCGAGTACAGCTCGGCATAGAGACGCTCGTGCTCGCCGACCGGCTGGCCGATGAGGCGGTCGGACAGCTTGCCGATGGCGGTGCCGACGCCGGGCGCGCCGAAGCCCTCGTCGTACTCGCTCCAGCCGACGATGCCGTCCTCGGTCGTCACCTTGACGAAGTAGTAGTTGCGAAAGCCCGCGTCGGCGGCGAGCGTTTCGATCGAGCGGATCTTCGAGTTCACTTTCATCGATGGTCTCCCCCTGGCGCGCGGTCAGATTCACAGAGCGGCCAGTATGGCATGATCGTCGCCGTCGCACGTCCGGCATCGAATGGGGAGCGGGACCATGCACGGCATCTGGGGAGCGGCGATCGCGAGCACGCTCGTCATGGCGGTGGCCTTCGGGTTCGTGCTCTGGCGCTTCGCGCCGCGCGCCCATGTCGGCCCACTGCTCCTGGCGCTGGCGCTGCAATTGCCGATGTGCGCGGCCGCCTACTACCTCGTGCGCCAACCGATCATCGACGCGCTGCAACCGCTCTTCGGTCAGAGCCCGATCTATCGCTGGGGCCAGTTCCTTTACGCGCCACTCACCGAAGAGCCGGCCAAATTGTGGCCCGCGCTCCTGCCGCTTTTCGCCCGACGCATCGATCGCGCGACGCTCGCCTGGTACGGGCTGGCGCTCGGCACCGGCTTCGCCATCGGCGAGGCCTGGTTCATCGGCGACATGATCGCGCGGTCGGGACGCTTCGCGGATCTGCCGTGGTGGCAATTCGGCGGCTACATCAGCGAACGCATCCTGGTCGCCCCGTTCCATGCGGCGATGGTGGCCACGACCTTGCGCGGCTGGCGCTGCTGGCGCGGCGGCATCCTGGCCGGCCTGGGCGTCGCGATGCTGATGCACCTGCTGGGCAACCTGCCGATCGGCGTGTTCCCGCTGATCTTTCCGGCCGCTCAAGTCGGCGGCATGCTGCAGCTATATATCCTTGCCATCAGCGTCGGCGGTGTCGCGCTGCTGGTCTACTACGCCACCAAGGCGGCGGCGACCCGTCCAACGTGACACGCGGCGCACCACCAAACGGCTGGGCCTTGTGGGACCGGCTCCCTCAGGACCGATAGGCGCGCCAACCCTTGGCCCGCAGGTCGCAAGCCGGGCATGTGCCACAGCCATAGCCCCAGTCATGGCGCCTCGTGCGATCACCGAGGTAACAGCTATGCGTCTCCTCCAGGATCAGCTCGACCAGCGCCTGCCCGCCCAGCTCCTCGGCCAGCCGCCAGGTCGCTTCCTTGTCGCGCCACATCAGCGGCGTGTCGATGACGACGCGGCGGTCCATGCCCAGGGTCAACGCCACCTGCAACGCCTTGAGCGTGTCGTCGCGGCAATCGGGATAGCCCGAGTAGTCGGTCTCGCACATGCCGCCGACCAGGCGCTTCAGGTCACGGCGATAGGCCAGCGCGCCGGCATAGGTAAAGAACAGCAGGTTGCGCCCGGGCACGAAGGTATTGGGCAGGCCGCCCGTCTCGAAGGCGATCGCCGCCTCGCGTGTCAGCGCCGTGTCGCTGATCGCACCCAGCGCGCTGAGGTCGATCATGTGGTCGGCGCCGAGTTTCGCGGTCCATGGCGGAAAGCGCGCGCGTAGCGCCTCGACGACGCGCCTACGACAATCGAGCTCGACGCGATGGCGCTGGCCGTAGTCGAAACCCACGGTCTCGACATGGGCGAAACGATCGAGCGCCCAGGCGAGGCAGACGGTCGAATCCTGGCCGCCGGAGAACAGGACAAGAGCGCGGTCTTGGTTCATGGCGCATCCATACGCCGCGCCACCCGCGCCTGCCACAGCGCGATCGCCGGCGTGACGACGAGTTCCATCGCCAGACCACCCAGCATCGGCCCGGACGGCACGCCAACCACCGCCAGGCTGAGCAGTCGCGCGACACCGCCACAGACCACCAGCGCCGCCAACAGGCGCACGCGGGCGCCGTGGCGTTCGATCGTCGGGATCACGCTCCACCACGCCACGCCAATCGCCAGCAGCAACCCGCTGAGATAGCGCCAATGGCTATCCTGCGAGGCTGTGCCGAAGAACCCATCTACCATCGCCGGACCTTGCAGCACGCCGGCGAGGCCGGCGCCCACAGGCACCAGCGACAGCAGCGCGATCGCGATCTGCAGCGCGCGCCGCTCCGTCCGGGGTGTCATCGCCCGCTCCCACATGCTAGCGTCGCCACCAATACGACCGGCGGAAGCCGGCGGATCGACGCGGTCGCGACGGGCGCGCCGCAGGGTGGAAGCAAGGACGGAGAAAGCTTCATGCGTCAGGTCAGGATGATTCTCGCCGCGACGTCGATCGCGGCCGTGTTCGCGTCGGGTGTCGCGTTCGCGCAGAAATCAGGCGGCACGTTGCGCATCGCGCATCGCGACAATCCGCCCAGCGCCTCGATCCACGAGGAAGCGACGATCTCAACCAACATGCCGTTCATGGCGATCTTCAACAACCTCGTGGTCTTCGACCATCAGGAGAAGGTCAACAGCGTCGACAAGCTGCAGGCCGAGTTGGCCACCAGCTGGGCGTGGAACGCCGACCGGACAGAGCTGACCTTCAAGCTGCGCGACGGCGTCAAATGGCACGACGGCAAACCGTTCACCAGCGCCGACGTCGTCTGCACCTTCGACGCGCTGATCGGCAAGGCCAAAGGCAACATGGCCATGCGCAAGAACCCGCGCCAGGTCTGGTACAGGAACCTCAAGGAGACCAGGGCGAACGGCCCGCTCGAGGTCACCTTCGTGCTCGAGCGGCAACAGCCCTCGTTCATCGCCATGCTCGCTTCGGGCTACACGCCGATCTACGCCTGCCATGTCTCGGCCACCGACATGCGCACCAAGCCGATCGGCACCGGCCCGTTCAAGTTCGTCGAGTTCAAGCGCAACGAATCGATCAAGCTGGTCAAGAACCCCGACTACTGGCGCACGGGCCGGCCCTATCTCGACGCCATCGAGTGGACGATCGTGCCCAACCGCTCGACGCGCATCCTCGCCTTCGTCGCCGGTCATGCCGACATCACTTTCGATTCCGACGTGACCTTCCCGATGCTCAAGGATGTGCGGGCGCAGGTGCCGAAGGCGGTCTGCGAGGCGCGGGCGACCAATGTCAGCACCAACCTGATCGTCAACAACGAGTCGCCGCCGTTCAACAACCCTGATATCCGCAAGGCCATGGCGCTGGCGCTGGACCGCAAGGCCTTCAGCAAGATCATCGCCGAGGGCAACGACGTGACCGGCGCCTCCATGCTGCCGCCGCCAGCCGGCGTCTGGGGCATGCCGGCGGACGAGCTGGCCAAGCTGCCGGGCTACGGCGACGACATGGCGAAGAACCTCGCCGCGGCGCGCGAGATCATGACCAAGCTGGGTTACAGCGCCGCCAAGCCGCTGAAGATCAGGGTCGCCACGCGCAACATCGCGATCTACCGCGACCCCGCCGTGATCCTAATCGACCAGCTCAAGCAGATCTTCATCGAGGGCGAGCTCGATCCGGTCGACACGCCGGTGTGGTACCCCAAGGTGCTGAAGAAGGACTATCAGGTCGGCCTCAACCTGACCGGCGCCGGCGTCGACGATCCCGACGTGCAGTTCTACGAGAACTACTCCTGCGGCTCGGAGCGCAACTACACCGGCTACTGCAACAAGGAGCTCGACGCGATGATCGACGCGCAGTCGCGCGAACCCGATGTGGAGAAGCGCAAGCGGCTGGTCTGGGCCGTCGAGCGCAAGCTCGCTGACGAGGTGGCGCGGCCGATCATCTCCTGGAACGTCGCCAACACCTGCATGTACCCGCACCTCAAGGGCCTCGTGCTGCAGATCAACAGCATTTACAACGGCTGGCGGTTCGACGATGTCTGGCTCGACAAATAGGCCCGACCATTACCTTCGCCCGCTCTGCGAGGCAGGGCTATCGCATATGGCCGATTTGACGTGGCCTTACCTTCCCCCGGAGGGGGAAGGTGCCCGAAGGGCGGAAGGAGGATGTCGAAGACGGACATCGAGCGCGTTGAGGCATCCCCCATCCGTCGCGCTGCGCGCGCCACCTTCCCGCTCCGGGGGAAGGTAGTAGCTGTCACTCCGGCTTGATGCCGGCCGCCTGCAGCACCGGCCCCCACAGGGGCCGTTGCTTTTTCAGCCACTCGCCCAGCTCCTCGGGCGTGCCGCCCATGGCGACGAAGCCGCGCTTGCGCAGGTCCTCGCTCATGTCGGGTGCGCGCACCGTCTCGTTGAGCGCGCTGTTGATCTTGCGCACGATGTCGGCCGACGTCGCCGCCGGCACGACCAGCGTGTAGACGATGGTGCCCTCGACCGGACCGAGGCCCAGCTCGCGGAAGGTCGGGATCTCCGGCGACAGCTCCGAACGCTTCTCGGCCGCCAACGCGTAGGCCTTGATCTTGCCGCCAGCGAAATGTGGCTGCACGCTGGTCAGGCTCGACACGCCCAGCTGCACGTGACCGCCCAGCAGGTCGGTGACCAGCGGGCCGGTGCCGCGGAACGGCACGTGCGTGAGCTTCACGCCGTTGAGCAGGCCGAACTGCTCGCCGGCGAGGTGCATCGGCGTGGTCAGTCCCGCGGTGCCGAACTGCACCTTGCCCGGATCGGCCTTGGCCGCGGTGACGATGGCTTTGGCATCCGGCCATGGCGCGTTGGCCGATCCGACCAGCACCGAATCCTGGCGCGCGATGAAGCCGACCGGCGCGAAATCCTTGTCGGGGTCGTAGTTCAGCTTGGCGATGAGCAGCGGGAACAGGGCTTGCGCGTTACTGCTGATCAGCAAGGTGTGGCCATCGCCGCCCAGCTTGGCGACGTACTCGTGCGCCAGGTTGCTGCCGGCGCCGGGCTTGTTGTCGACGATCACCGGGCCGCCGAGCTTCTCGCGGAAACGCTCGAGGATGGCGCGCGCCAGCGCGTCGGTACCACCGCCGGGCGGAAAGCCCACCACCAGCCGCACCTGCTGCGAAGGATAGGTGTTGGCGCGCGCACCAGGCGCGGCCAGCAGCGACAGCGCCCCGCCGATACCGGCACGGCGCGTGATCGACATCGTCAAGGCATCGCCTCCCTCTTTGCTCGCGGACCATATCAGCCGCGCTGCGGCGCACAACGTCCGGCGCTCGCGTTGACGTGGTCCGGCGCGCTAGGCTCCCGCCGGCCTATCGGACCTGGGGAGCCATCATGAGCGACACCGACCTCTGGCGCTGGGACGCCGTCGACCTCGCCGCGGCGATCCGCGCGCGCAAGGTATCGAGCGTCGAGGCGACGCGCGCGGTGCTCGACCGCCTCGACGCCGTCAATCCCAAGGTCAACGCCGTGGTGCGCCTCACCGCCGAGGAGGCGCTCGAGGCCGCCAACGCCGCCGACGAGGCGGTGCGTCGCGGTGCCCCGCTCGGCGCGCTGCATGGCGTGCCGGTGACCATCAAGGAGAACATCGACCAGACCGGCCATCCCACGATCAACGGCGTGGTCGCGTACAAGGACCTCGTGGCGAAGGCGGACTCGCCGCCGGTCGCCAACTGGCGCAAGGCGGGCGCGGTGATCGTCGGGCGCACCAACACGCCGGCCTTCTCGCTGCGCTGGCACACCGACAACGACGTGCACGGCCCGTCGCTCAATCCCTGGTGCAAGGGCCGGACCTCGGGCGGCTCGTCGGGCGGCGCCTCGGCTGCGCTTGCCGTCGGTATCGCGCCGCTGGCGCATGGCAACGACTATGGCGGTTCGATCCGCTACCCGGCCTATACCTGCGGCCTCGCGGGCATCCGTCCGACGCAGGGCCGCGTGCCTGCGTTCAACGCCACCTCCGCCGCCGAACGCAGCGCCAGCAACCAGCTCATGGCGGTCAACGGCCCGCTGGCGCGCAAGATACGTGACGTGCGCCTCGGGTTGGCGGCGATGGCCGGCGGCGACGCGCGCGATCCCATCTGGGTCCCCGCGCCACTGGAAGGCGCCGCGCTGGCGCGGCCGATCCGCGTCGCGCTCTGCCCCGCGCCCAAGGGCATGTTCACCCATCCCGCCGTCGCCGACGCCGTGCGCAAGGCCGGCAAGGCGCTGGCCGACAACGGATACGCCGTCGAGGAGGTCGAGCCGCCCTCGGTCGAAGCCGGCGCGGCGCTGTGGCAGGCGCTGGTCTTCACCGAGGCGCGCCACATGACCTGGGAGACGGTGCAGAAGCTGGGCGACGCGCAGGCGCGCAAGGCGATGAGCCTGTGGTTCGAGGTGCAGCCCGACCTGTCGACGCTCGACTACATGAAGGGCCTGGCGCAGGTGCTGACGCAGCGCCGCGACTGGTCGCGCTTCATGGAGCGCTATCCGCTGGTCGTCGGACCCAACTCCGGCGACCTGCCCTTCGAGGTCGGCTTCGACCACAAGGACGTCGCCACCATCCGCCACGTGCTGGCGGCGCAGGCGCTGATGACCACCATCAACATGCTGGGCCTGCCCTCGGCAGCTGTCCCGGTGGGTACGACCGCCGCGCCCGGCGCGCCGCGCGGCCTGCCGCTGGGCGTGCAGATCGTAGCACCGCGCTATCGCGAGGATCTGGCGCTCGACGCCGCCGAAATCGTCGAGGCCGTGCATGGCGTGACGACGCCTATCGATCCGACCTGGGAGTAGAACGATGAACGCGACGAGCAATCGCGCCGTGGTCGTGGGCGGCGGCGTGATGGGCGGCGGCATCGCCGCGATGTTCGCCGGCGGTGGCTGGCACACCGATGTCGTGTCGCGCTCGGCCTCGACGCGCGACGCCGTGCCCGGCGTGGTCGAGCGTTGCCTGCGGGCGATGGACAAGCCGGTCGACCTCACGAAGGTGAAAACCTACGCGACGCTCGCCGAGGTGAAGTGGGCGGAGGTCGGCATCGTCGTCGAGACGGTGACCGAGGACCTGGCTCTGAAGCGCAAAATCTTTGCCGAGCTCGAGACGCTGGCGCCCGCCGGCGTGCCGCTGACCAGCAACTCATCATCCTTCCCGATCAGCAAGATCGGCGAGGGTCTCGCGAGCCAGTCCCGCATGATGGGCCTGCACTTCTTCATGCCGGCCCATCTCGTACCGTTGGTCGAGGTCGTGCGCTCGGTCCACACCGACGTAAAGCTCGCCGAAGCTGTCGGCGAGATGATGACGTCGCTGGGCAAGCGGCCGGTGCAGGTGCGCAAGGACGTGATCGGCTTCCTCGGCAACCGCATACAGGGCGCGCTGATGCGCGAGGCACTGTGGCTGATCGAGCAGGGCGTCGCCACGCCGGAGGATGTCGACGCCACGGTGCGCCTGAGCTTCGGCTTTCGCTACGCCGCCGCCGGCCCGATCACGCAGAAGGAGCATTCCGGCTGGGATACGACCTGCGCGGTGGCCAAGATCATCTACCCCGATCTGACCAATGCCGATGGCCCGCCGCCGGTGCTGCAGAAGAACGTCGACGAGGGCCGGATCGGCTTCAAGACCGGCCGCGGCTTCTTCGACTGGACACCGGAGAAGATCGCCGCCGAACGCGCGCGCTACGAACGCGCGCTGATCAAGTGCATGGAGATCTTCAAAGAGGAAGGCGTCATCTGATGCCCCTACCCCCTCCGGGCAGAGCTATCGCATATGGCCGGTCTGTCTTGGTTTTACCTTCCCCCGGAGGGGGAAGGTGCCCGAAGGGCGGATGGGGGATGTCGAAGACGAACACCGCGTGTGTTGAAACATCCCCCATCCGTCGCGCTGCGCGCGCCACCTTCCCCCTCCGGGGGAAGGTTAGGTGCAATTCCATGTGCGATAGCCCTGCCCCTCCGGGGAAGCGATCACGACGACGGCGGGATGAACGCCTGGCTGATGGCCTGGAACGCCGGCAGCTTCTCCAGCCGCTGGGCGTGATTGGCAAGCCCGGGATACTGCGCCAGGGGCAGCAACCCCGGATGCGCTTCGCCGATGAAGCGCAGGGCGCAGGCGACGGCGATATCGGCGTGGCCGATCCGGGCGCCAAACCAGAAATCGCCAGGGCGGCGCGTGCGGTCGGATTCCAGCAGGGCCGCCGCGCCGGCGACCTGCGTGCGGCAGCGCTCGACGAACATGTCAGAGGTCTGTTGGTGCAGGCGCAGCTCGTAGAACAGGCTCACCGCCTTGTCGGCCATGCCGGTGGCCAGCGCCGCGACCTTCAATGCCTGGCGCCGCTGCGGTTCGGCGACCGGGAACATGCGTTGGGCGGCCGGCACCAGGCTGTCGAGATAATCGAGGATGCTGTGGCTCTCGATCAGCACGTCGCCATCGTCGAGGACCAGGGTCGGCACCCGCGTCAGCGGATTGTACGGGCGCAGCTTGTCGGCTTCGCCGAAGGTCGACCACGGCCGATGCTCGAATGGCAGGGTGTAGAGCGTGAGGGCGATGCCGACGCGACGCACGAAGGGGGAATCGTATTGACCGATGAGGATCACAGCGCTCGCTCCGCGAAGGGATGGACTGCTATAGCGCGCGTTGCGCCTCGCGCAAGCCTCCCGTGATTTGACTCGCCCGCGCGCCACTGCGAGCGTTTCGCCAATCAAGGGAGGACCCGATGGCGGGAAGCGTCGCCTGGAACGAGTCGAGCATCGCCATCGCCGGCGTGAAGCTGCATCTGGCGCGCGCCGGCAAGGGGCGACCGCTGCTGGTGCTGCACCACGATACAGGTACCCTGCCCCGTTTGCCGTTCTATGACGCGCTGGCCGAACGTTTCGACGTGCTGGTGCCGCATCATCCCGGCTACGGCAAATCGGAGCGACCGGAGTGGCTGCGCCATCCCCGTGACATCTCTGTCATATATCGCTGGTTGTTGTCGGAGCTCAACGTCTCCACGCCGATCCTGGTCGGCTTGGGCCTCGGCGGCTGGATCGCGGCGGAAATGGCGACGGCTGCGCCGCGCGATGTCGGCGCGCTCGCGCTCGTCGGGGCGGTGGGCGTGAAGCCACCACGCGGCGATATCCTCGATCAGGCGCTGGTGAGCTACATGGACTACGTCAAGGCGGGCTTCCACCAGCAGGCGGCGATGGACGCGGTCTACGGCGCCGAGCCCAGCACGGATCAGCTCGTCGAGTGGGATATCTGTCGGGAGATGAGCTTCCGCATTGCCTGGAAGCCGTACATGTACAGCCAGACCTTGCCGCACCTGCTGGGCGGCGTGAAGGCGAAGGCGTTGGTAGTGCATGGCGACGATGATCGCGTCGTGCCGTTGAGCGCCGCGGAGGTCTACGCCAACAGATTGCCCAATGCGAAGCTGGAGGTTGTGAAGGCCTGCGGCCACTACGTCGAGATGGAGAAACCCGCGGAGCTGGCAGCGCTGGTCACGGCGCTGGCCGGCGGCAACTGAGGGAGGCGACCATGCACCTGATGTACTTCACCGAGCAGCCGATGTCGGCTTACGACTCGAAGAAGGGCCTGGATTTCGGCGCCACCGCGCTGATGTTCTCCAACAGCCACTTCGATCCGGTCGCCGGCAGCCGCCTCTACAACGAGTATATCGAGCAGTACAAGCTGGCCGAGGCGGTGAACTTCGACGGCATCATGCTGAACGAGCACCACAACGCGCCGTTCTGCATGCAGGCCAAGGCCAACGTCTTCGCCGCCGTGCTCGCCGCGGTCACCGAGCGGGTCAAGATCGTCATGCTCGGCAACCCGTTGCCGCTGGCCGAGAACCCGCTCAGGCTCGCCGAAGAGCTGGCGATGATCGACATGATCTCGAAGGGCCGGCTGGTCTCGGGCTTCGTGCGCGGCGGCGGTCAGGAGCAGCTCGCGACCGGCGTGAACCCCGCCTACAACCGCGAGCGTTTCGAGGAGGCGCACGACCTGATCGTCAGGGCATGGACCCAGCCTGGCCCGTTCCGCTTCGAGGGCACGCACTACCAGCACCGTGTGGTGAACCCCTGGGCGGTGCCGCTGCAGAAGCCCTATCCGCGCGTCTGGATCCCCGGTGTGGTGAGTCGCGAGACCATCATCTGGGCGGCGAAGCAGCGCTATCCCTATATCGCGCTCAACACCTCGATCGAGGCGACCAAGAAGATCTGGGAGACCTACGAGCAGGCGGCGCAGGAAGTCGGCTACACCTCGGGGCCGGAGAACCGTGGCTACCTGCAGCGCGTGCACGTCGCGGAGACCGAGGAGAAGGCCGTCGCCAACGCGCGCCAGTTCATGTGGATGCAGGGCGAGTTCACGGGTCTCGCGCATCCGGTGTGGAGCAGCCCGTCGGGCTATTTCTCGCCGACACAGCGGCGCTCCTTCGTGGAGTTCGCCACCGGCCGCGCCACGAGCCCGCGCGGGCGGCCCGACTTCCAGCAGCAGCTCGACGACATGCAGATCATCGCCGGCACGCCCAAGACGGTGATCCCCAAGCTGCGCCGCATCCTCGAGGAGACGCGGCCGGGCATCATGGCGCTGTGGGCCAATGACGGCACGGTGAGCCACGCCGACTCCAAGACCTGCATCCGCCTGCTCGGCGAGGAAGTCCTGCCGGCGCTGCGCGAGACCGGCGCCAGGCTGGGACTGAACAGCCCGTTCGACAACAACGCGCCGGTGGGCATCCAGTACTCCACCGACCTGCGCAAGCCGGCCGCGGCCGCCAGCTGAAGCCTACTTCAGGCGCCGCAGCCAGGCGCCGGGCCAGTGGGTGATGTTCTGTGTCAGCTGGCTCTCGTTGAAGGGCCAGGCCGGCTGCTCGACCATGAAGGCCGGGTTCTCGGCGGCGAAGTCCTGTGCGGCGCGCGTCGGATTGTCCCGCGTCCATTCAGGCTTGCCGCGCGGCGTCTGCGCGGCGTCGATCATCACGCCATCGGTGGCCACGATATAGGAGTCGACCGAGACCATCGGCGCATAGGCGCGCAGCTCGGCCAGCACGTGCGCGTAGGTATGGTTGGAGTCGAGCAGGATCAGCACACGCTCGCCCGGTCGCACCTGCGCCTTGACCTGATCGACGATGGCGGGATCGACCGACGAGCCCTCGATCAGCGTGATGTAGGGCTTCAGCGGGTGCGCCTCGATCGCACGCCTGTTGTGCGGACGGATTTCGATGTCGATGCCGACGATGCGGCCGTGCTCCATCGCCTTGCACAGGCTGGCGTAGAATACCAGCGAGCCGCCATGCGCGACGCCGGTCTCGATGATCACATCGGGCTTGAGGCGGTAGATCACCTCCTGGATGCGGATCATGTCCTCGGGCAGCTGGATCACAGGCCGGCCGAACCACGAGAAGGTGTAGGGGTACTTCTCGTTCCAGCCGATGCGCACCCATTCGCGCGACAGGATCTCGAAGGCCTCGCGCGAAAAGGCCGGCACGGTGCGTGAGCCGTCCTTGTCCTCCAGCACCAGCGTGCCCTTGTCGTAGTCGAGCGTGAGCTTCATGTAATCCGCTTCCTCGCCAGCTTGTAGCGGCCCACGGCGAACTCGATATTGAGCCCGATGACCCGCGTGCGCAGACGCCAGCTCTGACGGAGGGTGAACTCGCCGGCGCGCGACAGGCGCTCGGTGAAGCCCCAGAATCTGCGCAGCGGCAGGACATAGTCGAGCGGACCGCGATGATAGAACCGGAGCAGGTTCTTCGAGCTCATGCCGTGACGGCCCAGCACGATCTCGCCACCCTCGGCCTGGGCGAACTTGCCCAACATCAGCATCTCCACCATGACCGCCCAGTCGGACGCGAGATACTCCTCGCCGCGCAGCGTCCTGTTTCGCAGCAAAGCCTCGCGCCGGAACAGCGAATAGTAGCGGGCATTGGAGTGCCAGAAGCCGAAGAAGGCCAGCACGCGACGCCGTGGATCGTCGTCCTCGATCGGCCCGTCGCCCATGCGCTCGCGATCGAAGGTGTCGCCCTCGAAGCGTGTCGGGCAGTTCGCGGCGACCACGTCGGGCCGCCTGGCCAGGATGTCATAGGTGAGAGCCAGGGAATCGGCCGAGCGCCAATCATCGGCGCCGGCCCACATGAAAATTGGCGCCCGCGCGGCATCGAGCACGTAGCGGAAATTGGCCGCCGCGCCGCGATTGGTCTCCTGGCGCACGAATCGGATACGGCTGTCCTGGCGGGCGAAATCTTCGCAGAGCTCGGCCGACCGATCGGTCGAGGCGTTGTCAGAGATGATCAGCTCGAAATCGCCGAAGTCCTGCGCCAGGATCGCGCCGATCGTCGTCGGCAGATACGCCTCGGCGTTGTAGACCGGCATGCCGATGCTGACGGCGGGCGTGTCGCTCATGACAGGATCAGATCCAGCGCGGCTTGCATTGACACTCGCGGACTCCAACCCAGGGCTCGCAACCGCGTGGTGTCGCCGTAAAGCGACACCGGCTCGCCGGCGCGCATGGCATAGAGGCGCCGCAGCGGTTCGGCGTCCTTCCCTAGCACGGCCGACAGATAATCGACCATGTCGGCGATCCGCGTCGGTTGGCCGGCGCCGACATTGAAGGCGCCGACGCCGTCCGACAGCGCGAGGGCGACGAGCGCCTCGCCGACGTCGCCGACATGCAGAAAGTCGCGCGACGCCGCGCCGCCGATGGCGAAGGGCTCGCGCTCGTCGCGCAGGGCCGCGATCACCGAGGGGATCAGTCGGCCAGGCGGCTCGCCCTTTCCGATCGGGATGAACAACCGCGCCCAGGCGAACGGCACGCCATGCGTCGTGCAGATCGCGGTCAACGCCTGGTTCGCCTGATGCTTTGACGCACCGTACAGCGTCGCCGGCCGCAGCGGCGTGGTCGCCTCGACACAGAACGCCTCGCGCGCCCACTCGTACTCGGCGCAAGTGCCGACGCCGACGACGCGGCGGCCACCGGCGCGGCAGAAGGCTTCGACGAGGCGTTCGCTCGCGGCCACCCATTGCGTGTTGACGGGTGCGGTCCAGAACTTGCCGTGCTCCGCATACCAGGCGACGTGGATCAGCGCGTCGGCGGCGGCTCGCCTCATCGCAGCGTCAAGTGGCGCGACGTCGAGCAGGTCGACCCGCACATCGCAATCCGCGTGACGGCCAAGGGTGACGACCTCGACACCGCGTCGCCCCAGGCTGTCGACGACGGCTCGTCCGACGAAGCCCGTGGCGCCGGTTACGAGGGCGCGCAAGTGCGCCCTCCCTCGCGCCACACCGTGAGCTCCGGCACCGCGGCGATCAGCTGGCCGCCCCATTCGCGGACATAAGCGAGCTGGGCCTCGAGCTCGGCGCGCAGATTCCACGGCAGGATCAGCACGCGATCCGGCCGCTCGGCGCGCAGATGGTCTTCCGAGACGATGGGGATCCGGCTGCCCGGCAGGAAGCGGCCCTGCTTGCCCGGGCTGCGATCGACGACGAAGCGGATCAGATCGGGCCGCACGCCGGCGAAGTTCAGCAGCGTGTTGCCCTTGGCCGCCGCGCCATAGGCGGCGACCTTCAGACCGGCGCGCTTGGCCTCGATGAGCCAGGTCAGCAACCCGTCCTTGATGCGCTCGGCCGCCGGCTGCAGCGTCGCGTAGTAGGCGGCGCTGGCGACGCCTTCCGCTTGCTCTTGGTGCAAGATGGCGCCGACCGACGCCGCGACCTCGCGCTTTCCGTCGGCGCTGCGCTGGGCGAAGACGCGCAAGCTGCCGCCATGTGTCGGCAGCCGCTCGACATCGAAGACGCTCAACCCATTGCGCGCGAAGATCGTCGCGACCGTGGTCAGCGACAGGTACGAGTAGTGCTCGTGGTAGATCGTGTCGAATTGCAGGCCGCGCATCAGCTCCGACAGGTGCGGGAACTCGAAGGTCGCCACGCCGTCGGGCTTCAGGATTGTGGCGAAGCCAGCGACGAAATCGTTGATGTCGGGGACGTGCGCCAGCACGTTGTTGGCGACGGTGATGCTCGCGGCCGGGTACCGCTCGAGCAGGTCTCGCGCGGTGTCGTTGCCGAAAAACATCTCGGCGATGTCGAGGCCCTTGGCGCGCGCCGCGTTCGCGGTCGCCGTGGTCGGCTCGACGCCGAGGCAGGGAATGCCGCGCGCCTTGAAGTACTGCAGCAGGTAGCCGTCATTGGCGGCGACCTCCACGGCGAAATCGCGCGCGCCCAGCCCGAAGCGTCGGGACATATCGGCGACATAGGTCTCGGCGTGCTTCAGCCAGGACGAAGACGTCGAGCTGAAATAGGCGTAGTCGGCGCTGAACAGGGTCTCACGCGCGGCGTAATCCTCGGTCTGCACCAGCCAGCAACGCTCGCACACCAGCACGCGCAACGGATACCACCGTTCCGGTTGCGCCAGCTGCTCGGCCGAGACATAGGCGTTGGAGGGCGGCGCCGTGCCGAGGTCGATCAGCTTCAGCGAGAGCGGCGCGGCACAGTGGCGGCAGCGACTCATCCGTCGATTCCCAGAAAACTGTCGTCGAGCCTGGGATGCGCCGCGTCGCGCGCCGACATCTCGCTGATCGGCAGCGGCCAGGCGATGTTCACACGCGGCTCCAGCGCGGAGATCGCGCCTTCGGTCGCCGCGTCGTACGGCGCTGAATGCAGGTAAAGCAGCCCCGTATCGGGCTTCAGAGTCTGCAGGCCATGCGCGCAGCCCTCGGGCACCAGCATCGAGACATCCTCGTCGGCCGACAGCGTGTGGGCGAACCAACGCAGGAAGGTAGGCGAGCCGCGCCGCAAGTCGACGACGACGTCGAACACGGCGCCTTGCACGCAGGTTACCAGCTTCATCTCGGCCGCGGGCGGGCGCTGGAAGTGCATGCCGCGCACCACGCCGACCCGGGCGGTCACGGTGCGGTTGATCTGCGCCACCGGCTTCGTCCAACCGGCCGCGCGCAACTCCTCGCCGCAGAACAGACGCTCGAGATAGCCGCGCGCGTCGCCCAATCGCTTGCGGCGCACCAGCTTCACGCCCGCAATCGGCGTGTCCTCGATCGCGAAGCGGCCGCTCACCGCGCGGCGCCAAACGCGGCGATGTCGGCGTGGCATAGCGCCAGCGCCGCTTCGCCCCGCGCCAGTCGCTGATACCAGGTCATCGTGCGGCGCACCGACTCCTCAAGCCCCCAACGTGGCGCGAAGCCCAGTCTCTCGCGCGCCTTCGCCGACTCGACCATCAGCTTGCCGGCCTCGTGCATCAAAGGCGACGCCTTGGCCGCGGCGATCTCGCCGCCGCCATAGGCCTTGCGCGCCAGCTCGAGCACGTCGCCGACCGTGGCCATCTCGTGCGTCGCCGGGCCGAAGTTCCACGGTCCGGCGAGAGCAGGATCGCGCCACAGCGCCTCGGCCAGCAGCATGTAGCCGTGCAGCGCGTCGAGCACGTGCTGCCACGGCCGGTGCGCGCCGGGGTGGCGCACGCCCAGCGGCAAGCCCGCCTGCCAGGCGCGAATCGCGTCGGGCAACAGGCGGTCCTTCGACCAGTCGCCACCGCCGATGACGTTGCCGGCGCGCGCCGTGGCCACCGCCGTCCTCGAGCCCTGGAAGAACGAGTGCCAATAGGCTGACGTGACGATCTCCACTGCCGCCTTGCTGGCGCTATACGGGTCGCGACCGCCTAGTGGATCATCCTCGCGATACGGGTAGACCCACTCGGCGTTGCGATAGACCTTGTCACTGGTGACAACGATGGCGACACGCGCATTCGGCAGCGTGCGCAGCGTCTCCAGCACGTTGACGGTGCCCATGACGTTGGTGCCGAAGGTCTCGACCGGCGCCTCGTAGCTCGAGCGTACCAGCGGCTGCGCGGCAAGGTGCAGGACGACTTCCGGGTCGAAGCCACGCGCGATGCGGTCGAGCGCCGGGGCGTCACGGATGTCGCAGATGTGGCTGTCGATCAGCCCGCCAATCCCGGCGCGTTCGAAGATGCTGGGCTCGGTCGGCGGCGGCAGGCTGATGCCGCCGACCTTGGCGCCGAGCCGATGCAGCCAGATCGCCAGCCACGCGCCCTTGAAGCCGGTGTGTCCGGTGAGCAGTACGCGCTTGCCGCGGAAGAACGTGTCGAGCGGCATGGCGGCCGGAGCGACGTTCACAACCACCGTTTCCACGGCGCTTGGCCGGACTGCCAGAGACTCTCCAGCAGGTTGCGCTCGCGCAGCGTGTCCATCGGCTGCCAGAAGCCGACGTGCTCGAACGCCTGCAATTCGCCGTCGGCGGCCAGTTTCGACAGGGGCTCGACTTCCCACGACGTGCCGTCATCCTTGATGTAGTCGATGACCTTGGGCGAGAGCACGAAGAAGCCGCCATTGATCCAGCCGCCCTCGTCGCGATGCTTTTCGAGGAAGCCAGAGACCTTGGTACCGTCGCGGCTGAGCGCGCCGAAGCGCGCCGGCGAGCGGACCGCGGTGACGGTGGCGAGCTTGCCGTGGCTGCCATGGAAGGCGATGAGCTTGCCGATATCGAGATCGGCGAGGCCGTCGCCATAGGTCATGCAGAACGAGGTCTCGCCGTCGAGATGATGCGCCACGCGCTTCATGCGGCCGCCGGTCATGGTCGCCAGGCCGGTATCGACCATGGTCACGCGCCAGTTCTCGGCGCGCGGCGCCAGGATATCCATGCGGCCAGAGGCGAGGTCGACGGTGACATCGGAGCGGTGCAGCAGGTAGTTGGCGAAGTACTCCTTGATCATGTAGCTGCGATAGCCGCAGCAGATCACGAAGTCGGTGATACCGAAGGCGGCGTAGCTCTTCATGATGTGCCACAGAATCGGCTGGCCGCCGATCTCGACCATCGGCTTGGGCCGCAGACTGGTCTCCTCGGAGATGCGCGTTCCGACGCCACCCGCGAGAATCACCGCCTTCATCAGAACGGCCACCAGTCGTTGCGCTTGGGCGTCCAGCCACGCTGCTTCATGCACATGTCCATCAGCTTGTCGCTGCGCAGGGTATCGCTGCGCTGCGCCATCTGCTGCGGCAGGCGCGGACGGCCAAGGCGCGCGTCGGTCGCACCGACCGTCGCCTCGCGGTCCATGTTGATGCCGCGTTCCTTGGACATCATCTCGCCGACGAACGCGTTGCAGGAGGCGATGTCGCGCTTGTACTGGTCATCGTTCGCGTTCTCGCGGACGTAATCGGGCCCGCAGGCCGAGAGCAGGCAGACGGCGAGCAGCGCCGCGCCGATCGAACGGGTCACGCCGGCACCTTGGCGCTGATCGCCGCCTCGACCGCCAGCAGCGCGGCGTCGGCCTGCGCCGCGTCGGGGCCGCCGCCCTGCGCCATATCGGGCCGCCCACCGCCGCCCTTGCCGCCGAGCGCGGTCACCGCCGCGCGCACCAGGTCGACCGCCGAAAGGCGCGCGACGAGATCGTCGGTGACGCCGATCACCGCCGAGGCCTTGCCGTCCTCGACACCGACCAGGGCGACCACGCCGGAACCGACCTGCTTCTTGAAATCGTCGGCCATGCCTTTGAGATCCTTGCCCGGTACGCCGTCGAGCCGCCGCGCGATCAGCTTCACACCACCAATATCCTTGGGTCCGGAATCGGCCGCCTTGCTCGCCCCGCTGCCGGCGAGCGCCAGCGCCTTGCGCGCCTCGCCCAATTCGCGGTCGAGCTTGCGCTGGGCGTCGATCATCGCCGTCAGGCGCGACGCCAGCTCTTCCGGCCGCACGCGCAGCGCGTTGGCCGCCTTGGCGAGCTGATCGCCCTGCTCGCGGACATAGGTCTCGGCCGCCGCGCCGGCCATCGCCTCGATGCGCCGCACGCCGGCCGCGACCGCGCTTTCACCGACGATCTTGAACAGGCCGATATCGCCGGTGCGCCGGGCATGCGTGCCGCCGCAGAGCTCGACCGAGTATTTCTCGCCCTCGCCGCCCATCGACAGCACGCGCACCTCGTCGCCGTACTTCTCGCCGAACAGCGCCATGGCGCCGGCCGCGATCGCCTCGTCTGGCGTCATCAGCCGCGTGTCGACCGGCGTGTTGAGCCGGATGCGCGCGTTGACCTCGTCCTCGATGGTGCGCAGTTCGTCAAACGTGATCGCCTTGCCGTGGCTGATGTCGAAGCGCAGGCGATCGGGCGCCACCAGCGAGCCCTTCTGCGTGACGTGATCGCCGAGATGACGGCGCAGCGCCTCGTGCAGCAGATGCGTGGCGGAGTGATGCGCGCGCAGCGCCGAGCGCCGGCGGCCATCGACGCTCAGCACGACATCGTCGCCGACCTTCAGCGACCCTTTCTCGACCAGCACGTTGTGCACGTGCAGGTCGCCCAGCTTCTTCTGCGTGTCGGTGACCGCGATATCGCCGCCCGTCGCCGTGGCGATGCGGCCGGTGTCGCCCATCTGGCCGCCGGACTCGCCGTAGAACGGCGTCTGGTTGACCACGACCTGGCCGCCCTGGCCCTGGGCCAGCGACTGGACCTCCTTGCCGTCGCTGAGGATGGCGACGACCTTGCCCTCGGCCTGCTCGACCTCGTAGCCGAGGAACTCCGTCGCGCCAACCTTGTCGCGAACGTCGAACCACACCGTCTCGTTGGCGGCGTCGCCCGAGCCCGCCCAGGCGGCGCGCGCCTTGGCCTTCTGCTCCGCCATCGCCTTGTCGAAGCCCGCCGTATCGACAGCGATCTCGCGCGCGCGCAACACGTCCTGCGTCAGGTCGAGCGGGAAGCCGTAGGTGTCGTAGAGCTTGAAGGCGACGTCGCCGCGTAGCGTGCCGCCCTTCGACATGCCCAGCGTCTCCTCCTCGAGCAGGCGCAGGCCGGTGCCCAGCGTCTGCTTGAAGCGCGTCTCCTCGAGTCGCAGCGTCTCGGTGATCAGCGGTTGCGCGCGCACCAGCTCGGGATAGGCGTCGCCCATCTGCTTCACCAGCTCCGGCACCAGCTTGTAGATCACGGGATCGCGGGCGCCGAGCATGTGCGCGTGGCGCATGGCGCGGCGCATGATGCGGCGCAGGACGTAACCGCGGCCCTCGTTGGAGGGCAGCACGCCGTCGGCGATCAGGAACGAGGTCGCGCGCAGGTGATCGGCGATAACCTTGTGCGAAGGCGCCTGCGGGCCGTCGGGATCGCTGTTGGTCTCGTGCGCCGAGGCCTCGACCAGGGCCCGGATCATGTCGATGTCGTAGTTGTTGAACTTGCCCTGCAGCACCGTGGCGAGGCGCTCCAGCCCCATGCCGGTGTCGATCGAGGGACGTGGCAGGTCGACGCGCTCCTCCTTCGTCACCTGCTCGAACTGCATGAAGACGAGGTTCCAGATCTCGATGAAGCGATCGCCGTCCTGCTCGGCGCTGCCCGGCGGGCCGCCCCAGATCGAGGGGCCGTGGTCGTAGAAGATCTCCGAGCACGGGCCGCACGGGCCGGTGTCGCCCATCGCCCAGAAATTGTCCGAAGTCGGGATGCGGATGATCTTCTCGTCGGGCAACCCGGCGATCTTCTTCCAGTGGCCGGCCGCCTCGTCATCGGTGTGATAGACCGTGACCAGCAGCTTGTCCTTCGGCAGACCGTAGTCCTTCGTCAGAAGATTCCACGCCAGCTCGATGGCGCGCTCCTTGAAGTAGTCGCCGAAGCTGAAATTGCCGAGCATCTCGAAGAAGGTGTGGTGACGCGCGGTGTAGCCGACGTTCTCCAGGTCGTTATGCTTGCCGCCGGCGCGTACGCATTTCTGCGAGGTCACGGCGCGGCTGTAGGTCCGCTTCTCCAGCCCGGTGAAGACGTTCTTGAACTGCACCATCCCGGCGTTGGTGAACATCAGGGTGGGGTCGTTGCGCGGCACGAGAGGGCTCGAGGCCACGACTTCGTGACCTTCGCGCCGGAAGAACTCGAGGAACGTCCGCCTGATGTCGCTCGCGCTTGCCATTGTCCTGAACCGTTACCGGGCGCACCGGGATATCCGTCGCGCCGCATCAACGCGGCCGATCCCGTTGCAAAGTCTGCGGTTTTACAATGCACATCGGGGGGTGTCCATGCGATGCTGTCGGTACGGGCCATGAGCAACGAACCCACCCAGATCGAGGGCCCACCGGCAATTATCGAGCTGCCGGGCGGCGAATCGATCACCGTTCCCCTGCCGCCGGGCGAAGTGCCGGCCTATGCCGTGCTGCCGGCGCTGCGCGCCTTGGTCGACGCCATGATGCAGCGGGTCAAGAACGCCTCGGCAGAACGCGGCGAGACCATCACCTGCCGCGCCGGCTGCGGCGCCTGCTGCCGGCAGTACGTACCGATCTCCGACATGGAGGCGCGCGCCCTTGCCGCCCTCGTGGAGGGCATGCCCGAGGATCGTCAGGCGCGGGTGCGGGCGCGCTTCGCCGAGGCTGAAGCGCGGCTGCGCGAGGCCGGCATGTGGGACCGCCTGACGCGCGGCGGGCGCGTGCTCGCGCGCGAGCACACGGAGCTGGTGGTCAACTATTTCCACCTCGGCATCCCCTGCCCGTTCCTCGAGGACGAAGCCTGCTCGATCCATCCCGACCGGCCGCTGATCTGCCGTGAGTATCTGGTGGTCTCGCCGGAGACCCATTGCGCGAAGCTCGAGCGCACCAAGATCAAGCGGCTGGCCGCGCCGCAGACCTCGACCGCGCTGCATGTCATGGACGCCGCGCACAATCTCGAGAACTACAACGTCTTCCCGCTGGTCGCCGTGCTCGACTGGTTGCGCCGCCATCCCGACGAGCCGGAGCGGCGTACAGCCGAGGCCTGGATCAACCATTTCGGCCTCGCCATGCAGGCGCGCTTCGGCGATTCGGTCGAGATGGTGACGGGCCCGCCACCCGGCGCGAGCGAGGAGTGGTAGAAAAGCGGCGCCGCGCATTTCAGGAGTTCCATCAGTATGCCGCCCGCCAAGCCCGGTTCCGACGTCATATCCGCCAACCTCCGCATGATGGTCGGCCCGCTGCGCGTCGAGACGCGGCTGGAAGTCTCGCCGCACCCGATCAAGCCGCAGCAGGCGCTGCCCGCCCTGATGCAGCTGGTCAACGCCGTGGTCGACGAGACCGAGAAGGAAGTCGAGCGCAAGGGCCTGAAGATCTCCTGCGCCAAGGGCTGCGGCGCGTGCTGCCGCCAGCTGGTGCCGATCTCCGATGTCGAGGCGTATCATCTGCGCGCCGTGGTCGACGCCATGCCGCCGGCGCGCCGCGCGGCGGTCGAGGCGCGCTTCGCCGACGTTTCGCGCCGACTTGAAGAGGCAGGGCTCAAGCAGTACCTGATGGCGCCGACGCGCCAGAACGCCGACGAGGCCATCGAGTTCGGCCTGAAGTACTTCGAGCTCGACATCGCCTGCCCCTTCCTCGAGGACGAGAGCTGCTCGATCCACCAGGACCGGCCGCTGGTCTGCCGCGAGTATCTCGTGACATCGCCGGCGGCCAATTGCGCGCGCCTCGCCGAGGGCGAGATCGATCCGGTCCAGGTGCCGAAGATGTCGGCGCTGGCGCGCACGCTCACAGACCCGGCCGGCGTGCAGTCGACACGTTGGGCGGCGCTGTCGCTGGCGCTGGAATGGGTGGTGGGCCACCCCGAACGCTTCCCGCTGAAGACCGGGCCGGAATGGGTCGACGCCTTCCTCAAGGCGGTGTCGACGATCCCCCGACCCGACTCGGTACCGGGCGCACCACCGCCACCGCCGGCACGGCCACCGGCCGAGAAATCGACATTGGAGCTGGCGATACCCCGCGGCGAGGTCACAGCGCAGGAAGCGATGCCCGCCGTGCGCCAGCTCTCCGAGCATGCGATCAGCAAGGCCGTCGCCGCCGTCGAGCGCGGCGGCAAGAGCGTCTCCTGCCGCGAGGGCTGCGCGGCGTGCTGCCGCCAAGCGGTGCCGCTGGCCGATGTCGAGGCCTGGGCTCTGGGTGACTTGATCGAGGCGATGCCCGAGCCGCGCCGCGCGGTCATCCGCACGCGTTTCGCCGAGGCCGAGCGCAGGCTCGACGCGGCGGGCCTTGCGATGCTCGACGTGCACGGCCGCTCAGGCGACGATTACCGGCAGCTCGCCAGTGCCTTCTTCGATCTGCGCCTCGATTGTCCGTTCCTCGACAACGAGCGCTGCTCCATCCACGCGGCGCGGCCGTTGGCCTGCCGCGAGCATCTCGTGACGTCGCTGCCGCAGCATTGCTGGACAATAGGCAGCGGCCTGGTCGAAGGCGTGCGCTCGCCGCCACTGGCCGGCGCGCTCCTGCGGCTGACCTCCGATGATACGCCACCGCGACCACGCGCGACCCTGCTGCCACTGCTGATGCGTTGGCTGGAACTCAACCCCAAGCACACCGCGGTCAAGCCAGCCCAGGAATGGATCGAGCGCCTGATGGCGATCCAGTCCTCGCTGACGAGCGGCGAAGGAGGCGCGCCGCAACCGTGAGCCGACCCTCGCTGCTGTTCATGCCAGGCTCTTCCGGTGCGGCCAGCTTCTGGCTGCCCGTGGGCGAGCTGTTGCCCGTCGCTTGGCGCAAACGGTACCTCGACTGGCCTGGCATGGGCTCGGTGCCGCCATCGCCGAGGATCGCCTCGTACGACGACCTCGCTGATCTGGTGCTCGACCGGCTCGAGGAGCCGACCGCGCTGGTGGCGCAGTCGATGGGCGGTGTGGTCGCCGCCAAGGTCGCCATCCGGCGGCCCGACCGCGTCAGCCATCTGGTGCTGACGGTTACATCGGGCGGTATCGACCGTAGCGCGTTCAATCTCGCCGATTGGCATGCCGACTACCGCAAGGCTCATCCGCACGCGCCGGCGTGGATCTTCGAGCATGGCCACGATCTGAGCGCCGGGTTGCGGACGCTGCGCATGCCGGTGCTGCTGGTCTGGGCGACGCGCGATGCGATCAGTCCGCTGGCTGTCGGCCGCCATCTCGCCGGGCTGATGCCGCGGGCCCGGCTGGTCGAGATCGACAGCGACGATCACTGGGTGGTGCGCCAGCATCCCGCGCAGGTCGCCCGCGAAATCGAGACACTGATCGCCCGAAAGGCCTGAAATGGAGCGGGCGGCGCCGTGGGGTGCGCCGCCCGCATGACGCCCGTAATCGCCGGGCGCCGGGGAACTCGCGCCAATGGATGGGGGTCCATAGGATGGTGCGAGTTCCGTATACAAGCTTAGGCGCCGTTCACCGCAAGGCAACGGCGCATCAAGACTGTGAATTCAAAAAATGTGGAAAACCAATCGCTTCGCCAAGCCGCACCGATCCGTCTCATAGCCAAAATGAATACAGTCAGCTTAGCGTCAGGATTTCAACTTGCCCATACGAAGCTGACATCGCCTGTCAAAAAAAAGTCCGCGTGCCCGCCCTCCCCGGCCGACCACGCGGACGCCCCTCAACCGATGAAAATCACTCGTCGTCGTCCGAGCCGCCCTCGGCATCCATCAGCGCGCCCGACAGCACGCCGGCATTGGCGCGGATGGCATGCTCGATCTTGTTGGCGACCTCGGGGTTCTCGCGCAGATAGGTCTTGCCGTTCTCGCGGCCCTGGCCGATGCGCTGGCCGTCATACGAGAACCACGAGCCCGACTTCTCGACGATGCCGGCCTTGACACCCAGGTCGATCAGCTCACCGACCTTGGACACGCCCTCGCCATACATGATGTCGAACTCGACCACCTTGAACGGCGGCGCGACCTTGTTCTTCACCACCTTCACGCGGGTCTGGTTGCCGACCACGTCCTCGCGCTCCTTGATCGCGCCGATGCGGCGGATATCGAGACGCACCGAGGCGTAGAACTTCAGCGCGTTGCCGCCTGTCGTGGTCTCGGGATTGCCGAACATCACGCCGATCTTCATGCGGATCTGGTTGATGAAGATCACCAGCGTGTTGGACTTCGAAATCGACGCGGTGAGCTTGCGCAGCGCCTGGCTCATCAGGCGGGCCTGCAGGCCGGGCAGCGAATCGCCCATCTCGCCCTCAAGCTCGGCCTTGGGCACCAGGGCGGCCACCGAGTCGATCACCAGCACGTCGATCGCGCCCGAGCGCACCAGCGTGTCGGCGATCTCCAGCGCCTGCTCACCGGCGTCGGGCTGCGAGATCAGCAGGTTCTCGATGTCGACGCCCAGCTTCTTGGCGTAGCCCGGATCCATCGCGTGCTCGGCGTCGACGAAGGCGCAGGTGCCACCCTTCTTCTGCGCCTCGGCGACGCAATGCAGCGCCAAGGTCGTCTTGCCCGAGCTCTCCGGGCCGTAGATCTCGACGATGCGGCCCTTGGGCAGGCCGCCAATGCCAAGCGCGATATCGAGGCCCAACGAGCCAGTCGAGATCGCCTCGATCTCCAGCGTCTCGCGCTGGCCGAGCTTCATGATCGAGCCCTTGCCGAAGGCTCGCTCGATCTGCGCCAGCGCCGCGTCCAGCGCCTTGCCCTTGTTGTCCATCCCGTCCTTCTCGACGACTTTCAGGTTTGCCAGTGACATCGTCTGCTCCTCGTTAGATCAGCCCTGCGGCTCCGCGACAATCAGGATAATTCGGACGAGCAAGCGCAATGTACGCATTTTGTTCTCCAACGGAAGGGAAAAATTAAGCCTCTGAAATTCTTTACAACTTGACACATGTTCTTGTGTTGTTCACGGCAACGAACCGCGCCTATAGCGGCGCACACGGACGCCCCGAACGACGGGCGACCAAAGGCCTTTGTCGACCCAGCCCTTGGATGCAGCGATCGGCGTCCGGCCACGGCACCACAGCGCCAGCAAGGCCGACACGGGAGTCATGCGCATGTCGCCACGCTCGGCAGTGGCGCGCCCGGTCATCGGCGCGCTATAGCGAAACACGAGCAAGTTCACCGTTCGCGCCGCGCTTTGAATGCGACGGGCACGACAATCCGCTCAGGGATCGGGGGCGCCGAGCGTGGTTTCCACCAAAGTGAAGACGGCCGCGATGGCAGCGCCCCCGCTGCTGGCCTGTGCCGTGCTCGCCTATGCCGCGTGGTATGCGCTGCGCCAGGTCAGCCTGCAGATCAGCCCGATCGCGCTCGCCATGCTGATCGGCATGCTGGCCGCCGGACTCGTCACCCTGCCCAAGGACGTGTCGAAGGAGATCGGCAACCTCTCCAAGACCATCCTGCGCTGGGGCATCGTGCTGATGGGCCTGCAGCTCGACCTCAAGCGCATCATCGTCACCGCCGGCCCGGCCGTGCCGGTCACGCTGGTGGCGACCTGCGGCACCATCGCGCTGTTCTGGTGGATCGGCCGACGCATGGGCGTATCGGGCGCGCTCTCGGTGCTGGTCGCCATCGGCACCGGCATCTGCGGCGCCGCCGCCATCGTCGCCGCCTCCGCGCCGGCCAAGGCGAAGGACGAAGAGACCGGCTACGCGCTGGGCGTGATCACCTTGTGTGGCACGGTCGCGCTGTTCGCCGAGCCAGCGCTGATGCCGATCCTCGGCCTGTCGGAACAGGCCTTCGGCTTCTGGGCCGGCGCCTCGATCCATGAGGTGGCGCAGGTGGTGGCCGCGGCTTTCGCCGGCGGCCCGGTCGCCGGCGAGGTCGGCACGGTCGTCAAGCTCACCCGCGTGCTGTGGCTGGCGCCCTGCCTCATCGTGCTGTCGCTGGTGCTGCGGCGCATGGAAGGCGGCGACGGCAAGGAAGCCAAGGTCCCGCTGGTGCCGTGGTATGTGCTGGGCTTCCTGGCGATGGCCGCGATCGGCAGCGTCATCGAGCTCCCCGCCACCCTGCGCTCGACCATGGCATTGGTCGCCGGCGGCTTCTTCGTCATCGCGCTGGCGGGCGTCGGGCTCGGCCTGAAGTTCGGCCAGATCATGGCCTTCGGTGTCCGCCCGCTGCTTTTGGCCGTGCTCGCCTCGCTGTTCATCGCCATCATCACGCTCGCCTGGGTGATGTTCGTGGGGTGGATCTAGCCCGCCTTCGTTCCGACGTGCCCACCACAAGTTTGCAGGAGGCCGTGATGTCGCTCACCAACGCACCCGATCCCGCTATTCGCGAAGCTGTTGTGCGGCAGGACCTCAAACACGTCCTGCACCCGATCGTTCAGCACAAGGCGCTGGAGGCCAAGCAGATCGTCGTGACCGGTGGCGAAGGCTCCACTGTCTACGACGCCGACGGCACCGCCTATCTCGACGCGATGGCCGGGCTGTGGTGCGTCAACATCGGCTACGGCCGCACCGAGCTGGCCACCGTGGCGGCGGACCAGCTGCGTCAGCTGGCCTATTTCCCGCACACCTCGATGAACGTGCCGGCCGCGGCGCTGGGCGAGAAGCTCAACGACCTGGTGGGCGGCGGCTATCACACCTACTTCGTCAACTCGGGCTCCGAGGCGAACGAGGCCGGCTTCAAGATCGCCCGCCAGTACATGAAGCACGAGCATCCCGGGCACTATCGCTTCAAGACCGTCAGCCGCTACTTCTCCTATCACGGCACGACCTTGGCGACCCTGGACGCCGGCGGCATGGGTGAGCGCAAGGCGAAGTTCGAGCCGTTCTCGGGCGACTTCGTGCATGTCGCCCATCCCTATTGCTATCGCTGCCCGTTCGGCCTCGAGTATCCGAGCTGCGGCCTGGCCTGCGTCAAGAACATGGAGACGACCATTCTCGGCGAAGGCCCCGAGACGATCGCCGAGGTGATCATCGAGCCGATCATGAGCGGCGTCGGCGTCGCGGTTCCGCCCGACGAATACCTGCCCGAGGTCGAGAAGCTCTGCCGCAAGTACGGCATCCTTCTGCATGTCGACGAGGTGATCAACGGCTTCGGCCGCACCGGCAAGATGTTCGCGCATCAGCACTACGGCGTCTCGCCCGACATCATCGCGGTCGCCAAGGGCATCTCCAGCGCCTACCTGCCGATCGCCGCGACGATGGTGAAGAACAAGGTGTTCGACAGCTTCTATGGCGAGGTGTCGGAGAACCGGCAGGTCTTCCAGGTGAACACCTATGGCGGCCACCCGGTCTCCGCAGCGGTCGCCGTGCGCAACATCGAGATCCTGACAGCCGAGAAGCTGACCGAGCGCGCCGCCGAGACCGGCGCCTATTTCATCGACGCGCTGCGCACCCTGATGAAGAAGCACAAGACGGTCGGCGATGTCCGCGGCAAGGGCCTGCTGATCGGCGTCGAGCTGGTCAAGGATCGCGCCACCAAGGAGCCGGTCGACGCCCAGACGATCACGGCCATCTCGGACTTCTGCCGCGACAACGGCGTGCTGGTGGGCCGCGCCGGCGGCGGGCGGCGCTACGGCAACACCATCACGATGTGCCCGCCCCTGGTGATCACCCGGGCCGAGTGCGACCGGATCGTCGAGACGCTGGATCGCGCTTTGTCGGCGGTCAAGATCGGCTGAGGCTAATACTCCAGACCTAGGTGTGCAGCAGGTCCTCCAGGCGGATCGGCAGGTTGCGCAGACGCTTGCCGGTGGCGTGGAAGACCGCATTGGCGATCGCCGGTGCCACGCCAACCAGTGAGACCTCGCCCAGGCCCTTCACGCCCAACCCGTTGACGTGTGGATCGTGTTCCTCGACGAAGTGGGCCTCGATCTGGGCGATGTCGAGATTCACCGGCACCAGATAGTCGCCCATATGCGCGTTGACCGGCCGCCCGTCGCGCGCGTCGAGCACGGTGCGTTCCATCAGCGCCTGGCCGATGCCACCCACCATGCCGCCGATGCACTGGCTGCGCGCCAAGCGCGGATTGACGATACGGCCTGCGCCATAGGCGCCGACCAGACGACGCACGCGCACCATGCCGAGATCGGGATCAACCGCGACCTCGGCGAAGACCGCGCCGAAGGCGTGCATCGAGTAGCGCCGCGCTACTTCCGGGTCACGCGCCGATGAGCCGCTCGCCTCCATCTTGCCTCTGCCGCCCTTAGCGATCTCGGCACGCAGGTTGACGCAGGCCGCGTGCACCGCGGTGCCGACCGAGGCCATGGTCTGCGAGCCACCATGCGGCGGCGTCGGCGGAAAGGCCGAGGAGCCGATCTTCAGCGTGATGCGCTCCACTGGCATGCCGAGCGTATCGGCCGCGACCTGGGTCAGCGACGTGTAGGTGCCCGGCCCCATGTCGCTGGCCGCGGTCTCGATCTCGACCGCGCCGTCGGGCAACAGGCGTGCCCGCGCATTGGCGGCGTTCTGCAGCGCCGGATAGGTGGTCGAGGCCATGCCCAAGCCGATCAGCAGACGGTCGTCGCGCATCGAGCGTGGCGCTGGCGTGCGCCGCGACCAGCCGAACTTCTCGGCGCCCAGATCGTAGCATTGCACCATCGAGCGGCTGGAGAACGGCCGGCCGTCGCTCTCGTCGACCTTGGGCTCGTTGCGCTTGCGCAGCTCGATCGGATCGATGCCGAGCTGATAGGAGAGTTCGTCGAGCGACGATTCAAGCGCGAAGATACCGCTCGATTCGCCGGGACCACGCATGTAGAGCGGCGTGGCGATGTCGAGCGGCACCAGGCGGTAGCGCGTCAGCACGTTGGGCGACGAATACATGTACGTCGTCGCCGAGGTCAGCGCCTCGACATACTGCTCATAGCGGCTGGTCTCGCCCGCGCCGTCGTGGATCACCGCAGTGAGCTTGCCGTCACGCGTCGCACCGAGCGCCACGCGCTGCAGGGTACGCGGACGATGGCCGGTGTGGAAGAAGGTTTGGCGCCGCGTCAGCACCAGCTTCACCGGCCGGCCGACCACGCGTGCGCCCAGCGCCGCCAGCGTGACATGCGGCCAAGTGCGCAGGCTGGTGCCGAAGGCGCCCCCGATGAACGGGCATATCACCTGGACGTTCTCGCGCGGCAGACCAAACACGGCGGCAATCTCGGCCTGCTCGTTGACCACGAACTGGCTCTTGCTCCACAGCGTCAGGCGATCGCCCTCCCACGCCGCGACGGTGGCGTGCAGTTCCATCGGCGTGTGGTTCTCGCGTGCCATGTCGAACTCGCCGGAGAACTTCACCGGCGCGGCGGCGAACGCCTTCTCGGCGTCGCCGCGCTCGACGTTCGAGTGGCCGCGCCCGCCCTGCGGGTCGACCGGCTGCGCGCGCTTGTCGAGCTGATCGACGAGCGGCGGCGTCGCCTCGTAGCGAATCTGCAGCGTTGCCGCCGCGCGTTCTGCCTGGTCCAGCGTCTCGGCGACGATCAGTGCCACCGGCTGGCCGTAGAATCGCACCTGCCCGTCCTGGAGCACGTGCAGACGCTCGCCCGCAGGCGGGTCGATCGGCGCACGGTGAGCGCGATAGGCCAGCTTCGGTGCGTTGCGATGGCTGATCACCGCCAGTACGCCCGGCATGCGCTCGACCGACTCGGCGTCGACCGACACCACACGGCCCAGCCCGACCGTAGCACCGACGATGACGGCGTGTGCCTGGTGTGGGCGATTGAAGTCGGCGGCGTAGCGCGCCGCGCCCGTGACCTTGGCCCGACCATCGACGCGGGCAAGGGAGGTCCCGATACCGACCGCGGTCATCACACTTCTCCCGCCATCTCGAGGGTGCGCACGATCGTCCTGGGCAGCAGGTCGACCTTGTAGTGGTTGTGCTCCAGCGGTTTGGCGCCATTGGTCGCGACGCGCGCAGCTTGCTCGAAGGTAGCGCGGGCGGCGCGCTGACCGACCAGCGCGGTCTCTACCGTACGCATGCGCCAAGGTATGGTGCCGACGCCGCCGCAAGCGACACGCGCGGCGCGAATGACGCCGTTATCGATCTGAAGTGCAGCGCCGGCCGAGACCACGGCGAACTCATAGGACGCGCGGTCGCGTACCTTGAGATAGCGCGCGCGGATGGCATACGGCCCGTTGGGCACGCGGATCTCCACGATCAGCTCGCCGGGCCTCAGCGTGTGTTCGAGATGCGGCGTTTCGCCGGGAACGCGGTAGAGCTCCTCGACCGGAAAGCGCCGCTCGCCGCCGCCGGGCGCGACGACACGCACCTTGGCGTCGAGGGCGACCAGCGCGACGGCGAGATCGGAAGGATGCGTAGCCGCGCAATGCTGGCTGGCACCGAAGATCGCCAGACCGGCGTTCAAGCCCAAGAGCGCGGTGCAACCCGACCCCGGCCGCCGCTTGTTGCAGGGCGCGTCGAGCATGCGAAAGTACGGGCAGCGCACGCGCTGCAGCAGATTGCCACCAATCGACGCCATGTTGCGCAGCTGCGGTGAGGCACCCTGCTCCAGCGATTCTGAAATCAGCGGCTGGCGCTTGCGTACCTCGGGATGGGCCGCGACCTCGGACATGCTCGCGAGAGCACCCATCACCAGCTCGTCGCTTTCCAAGCGGATGTAGTCCAGCGGCAGGCGATTGATGTCGACGAGACTCTGCGGTCGTTCGACCTCGTCACGCATCAGGTCGATCAGGGTTGTGCCGCCGGCGATGTAGCGTGCACCGGCCTGCGCCGCGGCCAGCGCATCGGACACGTTTGCAACCTTCTGGAAACGGAACGAATGCATGGTCAGCTCCCTGGGTTGGTTGTGGCTCAGCGCTTGGCGGCGGCTTCGGCGACGGCGGCGACGATGCCGGGATAGGCCCCACACCGGCAGATGTTGCCGCTCATCCAGAATCTGATCTCCTCGGGCGAGCCGGCATGACCCTCGGCGATGCAGGCGACACCCGACATGATCTGGCCGGCGGTGCAGTAGCCGCACTGCAGGCCCTCGTGTTCGATGAACGCGGCCTGCAGCGGGTGCAGCTTGTCGCCCTCCGCCAAGCCCTCGATGGTGCGGATCTCCGCGCCGTCGTGCATCACCGCCAGCGTCAGGCAGGAATTCACCCGCTGGCCGTTGATCAGCACCGTACAGGCGCCACAGGCGCCCTGGTTGCAGCCCTTCTTGGTGCCGGTGAGATCGAGGGTTTCGCGCAACAGGTCGAGGACCGATTGGCGTGGATCGACGGCGAGCTGCTTGCGCTGGCCGTTGATGGTGATCGCGACCAACATGCTCGCCGGCGGATCGGCGACGGGCGCAGTCTGCGCCTGATCGGCAGTAGCCGCCGGCACGGCGACGGCAGTGCCAGAGATGAGAAGATTGCGGCGCGACATACCCATAACATACCCCTGCTCGTCTCCCGAACGCGGCAGTCCGGTTGGCGCGGAAGGTGATCGAGAGGCTGGGGCAACGCGAGTGAGGACGTGTGAATCGTCGTGAATCACCGCGGCTGCTCAAATTTCGGGCATGCCGCTTGTTTCTCGAACCGCATTGGAACGACACGCACTGCAATTTACAAGTTTTCACGCCTCCACGAAGATGTCGGTAAGGAAACCGTCAGGCCTGTAGATGCCGCAGAACGTAGTCTGGCCGCTCCCGGCGAGCAGACCAGACGAAACCATCTATCTCTTCGGACCCTTTAGCCTCGATGTGCGGCAGCGTCGGCTACGTCGCCGCGAGGAGCCGATCGACATTGGGGGCCGGGCACTGGATCTGCTGATCGAGCTGGTGCGCCGAGCCGGCAAATTGGTCGACAAACGCGAGATCATCGCGCTGGTGTGGCCCAACCAGCACGTCGAGGAGTCAAACCTTCGTGTGCACGTGCGTGCGCTGCGCAACGCGCTGGGCGATCGTCGCGATTCCGAGCGCTACATCGCGACGATCGCCGGTCGCGGCTATGCGTTCGTGGCGCCGGTCAGTGTGGCGCGGCGCGACAATGCCGGTGGCGCGGACAGCAACGCGGCAGCACCCACCGGGTCTGCCCTGCCTGTCGCACTCACCCACATGGTCGGTCGCGACCAAGTGGTGCAGCGGCTTGTGCGCCAAGTCCAAGAACAGCGCCTTGTCTCGATCGTCGGTGCCGGCGGCATTGGCAAGACCACCGTCGCTATCGCCGTGGCGCGCACGCTTTCCAGCGCCTTCGCGGGCGCCGTCTTTTACGTCGATCTAGCCACGATCGATGCCGACCGTCAGGTCGCGGGCGCAGTCGCCGGGGCATTGCGCATTCCCCAGCGGGCGCATGGCGGCGTGTTGCGCCTGGTGCGCGCGATCGACGGCATGCGGGCGCTGCTCGTGCTCGACAATTGCGAACATGTGATCGAGGGCGTGGCCGCTTTTGTCGACGCGGTGCTGAAGGGCGCCAACCGCGTGCATGTGCTCGCCACCAGCCGCGAGGCGCTGCGCGCCGAAGGTGAATGGGTTCACCGGCTGAGTTCGCTGGAGGCCCCACCGGCAGGCGCCGCGATGGATGCCGTGACGGCACTGTCCTATCCGGCGGTGCGACTGTTCACCGAGCGCGCCGCAGCCAGCACGGGCGACTTCGCACTGGCGGACGATGACGTCGAACCGGTGGTCGAGATCACGCGGCGGCTCGACGGCATTCCGCTGGCGATCGAGTTCGGCGCCGGCCTGGTCGGCGTCTTCGGCGTGCACGGTGTGGCCGCCGCGCTACGCGACCGCTTCATGCTCATGAACAAGGGACGGCGCACCGCCTTGCCGCGCCACCGCACGCTCGCCGCGACCCTGGATTGGAGCTATGAATTGCTGTCGCCGGAACAGCAGCGTACACTGCATCGGCTGGCGATCTTCATCGGCGTGTTCTCCCTGCGCGCGGCAGTCGACGTGAACGTGGCCGAAGGCGACGAGGCCGAGACGCTGGCGATGCTGGCCGACATCTGGTCCAAGTCGCTGCTGACGCACGAGACCGGTGGCTACCGCCTGCTGGAGACGACGCGCGCCTATGCGCTCGACAAGCTCCGGCAGAGCGGCGAGCACCCGACGATCGCGCGGCGCCATGCGCTGTATGTGCTGCGTGCCATGCAAAACTACGATCCCGCGGCACCCGAGCGTCTGCAATGCTTCGACGACAACGACGCCAATATCCGCGCCGCGCTCGACTGGGCATTCTCCTCTGACGGCGATCCGGAGATCGCCATCGAGCTCACCCTCGCGGCGACGCCGTACTGGACGCGCCTGTCGCAGCTGAACGAGTGCCACGGCCGCATTTCGCAGGCGCTGCCGCTGGTCACCGGCAACGACGAGGCGGCGATGCGCCGAAGGCTGGCACTTCTCTCGCCGATGTCCAACGCTGCGCTGTTCGTCTACGGCCCCGGCAAGGAGGTCGAGGAGATCGGACGCCAGGCGCTGGCCATCGCTGAGGCGCTCGACGACAACGATTGGCGTCTGCGAGTGTACTGGGGGCTTTGGTACAACTGGCTCAACGTGGTCCCCACCAGCCGATGCCTCGAGGTCGCCGAGAAATTCCGAGCGGCAGCCGAGAGATCACCCGACTCGTTCGACAGGCTCATGGGTGAACGCCTGATCGGCTTCTCCTTGACCATCAAGGGCGACCAGGAAGGCGCGCGACGCCATCTCGAACGCATGATTGCCGGCTATCTGCCCCACCTGCATGGCGATCACATCGAGCGCTACCAGTTCGACCAGTTGGCGACGGCGCGTATACGTCTGGCCAAGATCATCTGGCTCCAGGGCTGGCCGGACCAAGCGATTCGCATGATCGATGACACGCTGCGCGATGTGCTCGCGCGCGGCCATCCGCTGACGATCTGCGGCAGCTTGGCGCACGACGCCATTCCGGTCGCGCTGTACTGCGGCGATATGCAGGCGGCCGAACGCTACCTGGCGGTGCTGGTGGAATGGGCAACGCGCAGCGCGCTGCACACCAATCTCGTGCTGGCACGCTGCCACGCCGCCCATATGGCCGTGCGACGCGGCGACATTGTGGGCGGCACGCAGGCCCTGCGCGACGCGATCGATGATGAGCGCTTCGCCGGCCTCGCTTATTCGTTCGTGCAGATCCGTATCGATTTGGCCGACTTCCTCGGCCTTGCCGGCGACAGGGCGCACGGCTTGGCCCTGATCGACTCCTGCTTGGCGGAATGCGAGCGCAACGAAGTGCTGTGGTGCATGCCCGAAGCCCTGCGCGTGAAGGCCGGTTTGACGGACATGGCTGTTGCAGAAACGCTGCTGAGACAAGGCCTCGAATTGGCGCAGCATCTCAAGACTCCTGCAATGGCTCTCCGTTCTGCCAACGACCTCGCGAGACTGCTGCAACGCCAGGGCCGAAGCCGCGAGGCCCGCTCAGTACTGGCACCGATCCGCGCCAGTTTTACCGAAGGCTTCGGCACCGTCGATCTGAGTGCCGCTGACCAGCTGCTGAGGGCATTGAGAGACTAACTATGTGCGGCCCGGCGCACGCCGAGACAACGGCAACGAAGCCCGGAAGCGGATGTTCGACGAGGTGGCCAAACGCTTTAGTCGCCCAGGGTCACCAAGCCTGACTTCGCCAGCGCCTCGATCGTCGCGGCGTCGTAACCCAGCGCCGCCAGCACGGCCCGGCTGTCGCCGCCGATCTTCGCCGCGGCGTGGTTGCGCACGCCGGCGAGCCTGCCGTCGAGACGGAAGGGCAGCAGCGGCAGGCGGGTGACCTCGCCGCCGGGCATGACGGTCTCGGCGAGCTGGCCGGTGGCGGCCAGGTGCGGGTCGTCCCACAGGTCCTCGGGCCGTGCGACCCGCGAATAGGAGATGTCGGCTTCGGCCGCCTTGCGCTCGACCTCGTCGAAGGGCATGCGCTCGATCACCTTGGCCAGCGCCGGCAACAGCCACGGCCGCGCGGCGATGCGGTCGTTGTTGGTCGTCAGGCGCGGGTCGCGCTTCAGGTCGTCGAGGCCGAAGAAGTCGACGAAGCGGCGCCACTGGCCGTCACTGGTGACGCCGAGGAAGATCTTGACGCCGTCCGACGTATCGAAGGGCTCGTAGATCGCCCATGAGCTCAGCCGCTCCGGCATCGGCGGCACAGGATGCTTGAGCACCGCGCCGGCGGCGAGATGCGTGCCCATCAGCAGCACGACCGACTCGAAGAGCGCGCTCTCGACCAGCCCGCCTCTGCCGGTGCGCTCGCGCTCGCGCAGCTTGAGCAGCACCCCGACGACACCGAAGCTGCCGCCCATGATGTCGACGACCGAGGCGCCGGCGCGCAGCGGCCGGCCGCTCGGGCCGGTCATATAGGCCAGACCGCCCATCATCTGCACGACTTCGTCGAGCGCCGCGCGATGCTCGTAGGGCCCGCCGAGGAAGCCCTTGAGCGCGCAGTACACCAGGCGCGGGTTGAGCTCGGCGCAGCGTTTCGGACCATAGCCGCGCTTGGTCATGGTGCCGGGCGCGAAGTTCTCGACCAGCACGTCGGCCTGCGCGACGAGCCTGTCGACCACCGCCCTGCCCTCGGGCTTCTCGATGTCGACGGCGAGACAACGCTTGTTTCGGTTGAGGAAGCCGAAGAAGCCGACACCGAAGCCCTTCAGCCGCCGTGTGCGATCGCCGTCGACCGGCTCGATCTTCACCACCTCGGCGCCGAGATCGGCGAGGATCAGGCCGCAGGTCGGCCCCATCACGGTGTGCGAGAACTCGACAACCCTGACGCCCGCCAGGGGCAACGCAGCGCCGCTCAGGGCAGCCACTCGTGCGCCCACTTGAACAGGCTCAATCCGGCGGCCTCGGCGACGGCGACATCGGCGAAACCGGTGCCGACGAAGAAGGCCTCCTGCTTGGGTACGGCGGCGGCGCGCAGCAGGCCCTTCACGTCGTCGCGCAGCCCGACCGCCTCGACGGCGCAGGGCAACGCCGCCGACAGCGACGCGCGCAGGTCGGCCAGCGCTTCGGGCGACAGCTTGCCGTGGATCAGCGGATCGGCGATCAGCAGCAACCGGCCGCCGAAGCGCGCCAGCTTCGCCGCCATCTCCGGCCGCGCCTCGACCGCAACCGCGCCATCGGCGCCATGCGACAGGCGCGTCACCAAGCCCAGCGGCAGCAGCGCCGTCGACAGATAGGTGCCGGTATCGAGGATCGCCGCGGTGAACTCACGATAGGTGATGCCGAGCTTCTCGGCCCGCGCCATGCGGCGCAGCGCGACCTCCGGCTTGGGCGTCTTCCACGCCTTGGCGACGGCGCGGCGCCAGATCCAGGCCTCCCACGACATGTCGAGGGGGCCGCCATTGTGGCCGATCCCCGGCCGCCGCAGCAGCAGCTCGGCGTTGGGATGCTGCGCGCTTCTGTGGTTGCGATCACCCATGGGCCGGCATCATACCTCAGAACAGGATGCGGATGACGTCGCGGCAGCCCTTCCAGACCACGCCGTCGAGCACGCATTCCGGCTCGGTGAGCTCGTAGCGTCCCTTGTAGCTCGGCTTGCAGGCGCCAGGATGGCGGCCGATGACCGCGCCGCGCTTCTCCGCGCTCTTGTCGACGCCCTCGATGGTGAAGGCGACCACGGCCTCGCCCCCGCCCATGCGGCCGGCGAAGTTCAGCTTGTCGACCTTGCGGCCCATGCGGTTGTAGACCGAGCCGACCAGCTCGCAGACCGCCGTGCCGTCCTTCGGATCGGTGCCGGCACGCGTTTCCTCGAGCGTGAGCTGCACCAGGTCGAGATAGCTCACCAGCGGCGTGCCCGGGACGTGCGGCGGATTGCCGATGCTGACCGCCGGCCCGGACTCCTCGGTGATCAAAGAGTAGCCGATGGCGGTCGCGGCGCCGCCGAGCGCCGCGAACAGCGCGCCGCCCACGACCACACGCGCCCAGCCCTGGATCGGCCCGCGCCGCGTCGACCTCTCGGCGTTCATCTTGTCGACATTGGATTTGAGCTCGCGCAGCGCGCGCGAGCCGCCGCCCGCCAACTCCGGATCGGTGGCGAAGCTATGCACGATGCGCACGATGTCGAGCGGGTCGAGCGCCTTGGCCAGCAGGTTGCGCTTCTTCTCGGCATCGACGCCGGGCAGCATCAAGTGCTTCTTGGTTCTGGCGTTGTAGAGCAGGATCGCGGTGTCATCGACGAACAGCCCGTACATCTGCTGACCGCGGCGCATCTCGAACTCGCCGAAATCGGTCAGCGTGATGGTGCGCTCCTTGCCGTCGCGGCCGCGCACCAGCAGGTCCTGGCTGCCCGTGCCGTCCGTCCCGGGCGTCTTGCGCACGTCGACGATGTCGACGACGGCGTCCTTGACCGACAGCTTCTCGTCGAGAGAGTTCAGGAGATCGAGGGCTTGCGGCGGCAGAGGCAGTGTCAACGTCGCCACCAGGCGCAGGGGTTGTCGCTTCGCCCGCAGTCTAGTGATTGCGCACGCAGGGGCAAGGCGATTGGCCGCGGGGGCCGTTCCGTCGTAGTCTGCCGCCAACCAATGTGTCGCCGAGGGAAACGCCCATGCTTCTGAGCCGCCGCCACGCCATCGCCGCCAGCACCGCCGCGCTCGCCCTGCCGAGCTCCGCTTTCGCCCAGTCCAAGTGGCCGGAGCGGCCGGTGACCTTCGTCGTGCCCTACGCCGCCGGCGGCGGCGCCGATATCGTCGCGCGCGAGCTGGCGCATCTGATGACACCCCTGTTCGGCCAGAGCATCATCGTCGACAACAAGGGTGGCGCCGCCGGCGGCATCGGCACCAGCGCCGTCGCCAACGCCCGGCCCGACGGCTACACGCTGCTCTACGCCGTGAGCACCAACATCGTGCTCAATCCCTATGTGCTGAAGGGCTACAAGACCAACACGCTCGAGGACCTGGTCCCGATCGTGCAGACCACCGACTACCAGTACGTGCTGGCGGTGCATCCCGACGTGCCGGCGAAGAATGTCGCGGAGCTGATCGCGCTGGCCAAGAAGGACCCCGAGAAGCTGACCTACTCGTCGTCGGGCGCCGGCGGCAACAACCACCTCGCCGGCGCGCTGTTCTCGGCCGCGACCGGCACCAAGCTCACCCACGTGCCCTACAAGGGCACCGGCCCCGCGCTGCTCGACGTCATCAGCGGCATCATCACCATGAACTTCTCCTCGCTGCCGCCGGCGGTGGGCCAGATCAAGGCCGGCAAGCTGCGCGCGCTGGCCGTCACCGGCACCAAGCGCGTCTCGGCGCTGCCCGACGTGCCGACGCTCGAGGAGGCCGGCATCAAGGGCGCGACGCTGAAGGGCTGGCACGGCCTGTTCGCGCCCAAGGGCACGCCGGTCGAGATCATCGACCGGGCCGAGCGCGACACGAAGGCGGCGCTCAAAGACCCCAAGATGAAGGTCGCGCTCGACAAGGACGGGCTGGAGTTCCCGCCCGAGATGACGCGCCCGCAATTCGCCGAGGCCGTGCGCAAGGAACACGCCTTCTGGGGGCCGAAGCTCAAGGAGCTCGACATCAAGTTCGAGTAGACGGGTTGCCGGCCGACGGCCGCGGCGTTATTCGTCGCGCCGCGTGCGCTCCATGCGCTCGTGGCGCTCCTGCGCCTCGACGCTCAGCGTCGCGATCGGCCTGGCCTCGAGACGCTTGAGCGCGATCGGCTCGCCGGTCTCCTCGCAATAGCCGTAGGTGTTTTCGTCGATGCGCCGAATCGCCGAGTCGATCTTGGCGATCAGCTTGCGGAAACGGTCACGGGTGCGAAGCTCCAGCGCTCTGTCCGTTTCGGCTGTGGCCCGGTCGGCGAGGTCGGGCTGAGAGAGACTTTCTTCCTGAAGAGACGCCAGAGTCTGGTTCGATTCGTTAATCAGTTCCTGTTTCCATTTCAGCAGCTTCTGCTTGAAGTACTCCTGCTGAAGCGGATTCATAAACTGTTCGCGGTCCGTCGGCCGGTAGCCCGGCGGCAGAGTCATCGACATACGCCATGCTCCTAGAGCGGGCCCTGCGGGAGCCCGCCACTCGCCCCGAAAAAGCGCGCGGAATATAGAGGGCGAGGGTAGGAAAAAACAAGCGCCTACAAGGCGTCGTCGCGACGGTCATCGTGCACTGCAACAAACGTCACCGACCCGAATTTACATAGATTAATCAAAGCGCTACCACCATCGATAGCGCGATGGGCGGATTTTCAGAGAATCCCCGGTCAGTCAGGCACGCCGGTCGCCCTCAAGCCCCAGGACGCGATCGAGCGACCAGGGGCCGGGCCCACGCACGAGAATGAACAGCAGGATCGACAACCACAGCAGGTGCGAGGGGTAATCCCGCCAGTAGACGCAGAACTGGATGAACAGCGTCATGCCGATCAGCGCCAGCGCCGAGAGCCGCGTCGCCAGGCCGGCGAGGATCAGCGCCGGGCCGCCCAGCTCGACCGAGGTCGCCATCCACGCCATCGCCTCGGCCGGCCATTGCGGAATGCGCAGCAATTCCTGGAAGAAGACCGGCACCGGCTCCTTGTCCTGCACACTGAGATACTCGTCGCGGAACAGCTGCGTGGTCTGCTCCATGTTGGCGGCCTTGAGCATGCCGGCGCGCCAGAACACGAAGAAGATGCCCAGCCGCATCGCCAGGTGCAGCAAGGGCTGAGGAAACGAATCGAGACGCCGAGTCAGGGCGCGATAGGCGGTCATGGCGAAGGCTCCGGCAATGCGAGCACGGCCAGACCGAGAAGCCTCGGCAACACCGCGGTGAAATCGAACGTGGCGTCGGTCGCAGCGGCGCGCTCGACGGCGTCGGCCAGGCTGGTGGCGCCGTCGCAGGCCTCGAGCAATGCCCACTCACCGTGTGACAGCGCGGCGAAGGCGGCATCGTCGTCGCGCTGAAAGACAACCAGCGCGACACCGCCCGAGGCGAGATCGACCGGGCCCTCCTCCGCGCCGCGCGCGATCGCCCAGATGCGGTCGACAGGATAGGCCGAGCGCAGCAGCGAGGCGCCGCCGCGCAGCCGCAGGCGCAGTTCGCCCAGCGCCTCGGGCGCGATGGCGGCGAGATGCGCGGCGCTCAGTGCGGCGCCCGCGTCGGCGCCATAGGCGCGTGTGAGCGCCCAGTCGAGGCGCGCGGCGTCGGCGAGATACACCAGCTCGCCCGTACGCGCGTGTCGCTCGATGAAGTCGGCGAAGTTGGCGCCGTACTCGCTCAGCACCGGCGCCGAAGGTGGCGAGACGGCGATGTAGTCGCGTGCCAGGGCGCGGAAGAAGCCATCGCCGACCAGCGCGTGCACGCTCGAGAAGGTCGCCGCCAGCGCCGTCGAGAGGCTGTCGAAGACGTGGTGACGATAGATGTGCAGGCGCGCCCCGGCGTCGATGCGCGCGCCATCGACGAGCGCCGCGAGCGCGGGCGCGTCGCGGCCCAGGCAGACCGCGCGGAACGCCGTCTGCAGATCGGCGAGCGCCAGCGCGCTCATGCCGCCACGCCCATGCCGAACGCGGCGCGCTCGCGATCGGCGCGCGCCGCCTCGTCGAGCAGGACGTCGAG
>JALHMM010000036.1 GCA_022844045.1 Reyranellaceae bacterium
GCCACCGGGCTGTCGCTCGGCGCGCGCCAGCGGCGCGGATCGTCTTCGGCCTGCACGCCGTCGGCAGAAGTCTGCGGCGCTGGCGCCGCGGCGGCGACTTGCGCGGCGGCGGCCGCTGGCGCGCCCCTTGCGATCGTGAATTGGCCCGCATCCCCACGCTGCAGCTCGAAGGACGCGCCGCCGCTGTTGAACAGGCGGACATTCTCGAGCCGGCGGCCGCCGGCGCCGGGGATGGCGGCGCCGATCATCGCGCTGCCTGAGGTCAGCGCCATTGGCCGCGCGGCGAGTTCGGTCTCGATCGTCCTGGCCGCAGCTTCAGCGTCGACCTTGGCGACTCCCAGCGACGTCAGGTGATCGGCCCAGCCGCGCTGGGGATCGACGGCAAAGGCCGAAGCCTCGCCGCCCGGGACGGCACCCTTGTAGGCGTTGGCCGGCGGCGTCGGCGGGCGACGCACAGCGGCGGTCGCAGTGGCCCCGCGATTCGTCGGTACGCCGCGATAGACCGTGGGCTTGTTGGTGGTGGTGCTGGCCTGTGGCGGCCGCACCTGAAGCTGGGTGGGCTTGGCCTGGGCAAAACTTTCGTGCGCGAACAGCAGGCTGGCGGTCGACGCCGCGACAGCTGTCGCCACGGCGAGGGAGCGCCAACGGCGCGCGATCGTCTCTGGCATGAAACCCCTTCCCGCTTGTTCCCGAACAGGGATGCTACGCCACACTGTCTGTCTTTTTGTCGGGACGGGGTGGGTCGATCCGCGACGGCGCGTGGATCGGCCGGCCCTGTCCAAAAAACGTGCTGCTCTTGGAGCACGGCAAATTTGGGCTGTAAAGCCAAAATCGTGACAATATTGCCACACTGTGACTGCGCAGACACAGTTTTTGGGGATAAGAAACCCGTGCTTTGTCAGCGGGATAGAGGTGGTCGACGCGTCGTCGCGCCGAATCGCAGCTCAGGCGTTGGGCACCGTCCAGGTCGCGTCCTCGTCGAGCGGGTAGACCGGACGCGGCAGCTTGGTCCAGTCGAAATTCGCGAGGTTGGGCGAGGTCAGGCCGGGGTTGTCGACCTCGACAATGTTGTCTGATGCGGTGAACTCATCGAAGCCGGCGCGGAAGTGGCCGCGGCTCTTCACGCACAGGATCCGCGCCGTCGCCAGGATGTCGGGATCGAAGACCTCGAGCTGCATCGGATCGAGGCATTGCTGGCGTAGCGTGATCACCGCGACCCGGATGCCACCGAGATCGAGCAGGGCGGCCGGGCCGAGATCGGACGCCACGCCGCGGATCAGGCCCCGGCGGCCGACGAAGGGACCGTCGTGCAGCCGCACCACGGTAGCGTCGGCCTCCCAGGGCTCGGAGAACGATTGCGTCTCGGCGCTGTTGAAGCGGGCGCGAAAGCGCGCGCCTTCGCCCAGCCGATGCGCCTCGGCGGCCAGCGCTGGATCGTTGATCAGTCCGAACAGAACGTGCTGCGCATTCGCCGCCTTCAGCGCCTTAAGCAGGTACATGGTGTTGCCGCGCGCGCCACCGCCGGGATTGTCGGCGCAATCGGCGAGGATCAGCCTGGACTTCGAGGCGTCGAGGCCGGTCTCGACGGCGCGCCGCACGGCGGCGTCAAGCGAGGTCATGGTGCGCTTGAAACGCTGGCGCATACCCCAGGCCTTGGTGCCGATCTCCAGCGCCACCGCGCGGCCGGGCGTGACGTCGGCGCCGCGCACCGTGACGATGGTGCACAGGCCGTTGAGCGGCGAATCGGCGAAGGCGAAGCCAGCCATGACCGAGACGTTCATGATCGGCCCGCCCACCCTGGTCTGGCCGTACTGGATCAGGTCGGCATAGGGCCCCTGGTTGGCGCCGGCGGCGGTGAGCAACGAGATCGGCGGCGAGACGATCGGCGTCTTCACGATGGTGCAGCGCGTGCGCGTACCGCCCAGTACCTCGCGCATGTGGCGGGCGGCCTCGATGCCGCGCTCGCGAATGTCCGTGTGCGGGTTCTCGCGGTAACCGACATAGACGCTGATGGCGTCGACCAGGCGCTCGGAGACGTTGGCGTGCAGGTCGAAGACGCCGATCACCGGCACGTCGGGGCCGACGATGCGGCGGATCAGGGCGTAGATCTCGCCGTCGGGATCGTCGTTGCCCACCGCCAGCGCCGCGCCATGCGAGGAGACATAGACCGCGTCGAGCGGCAGGTTGCGCTTCAGGCCGGCCTCGAAATCGGCCATCAGCTCGGCGAAATAGCCCGCCTCGACCGGCCCGCCGGGCTGCGCCTGGGCGACGCGCAGCGGGATCGGCATCCAGGCGCCGGTGCGGTCCATCTCGGCGACGAAGCCCGGCAGGTCGGGCAGCATCATCGAGGCCGGCAAGCGCGCATCCCGGATGATCGCCTCGCCGGAGAGGTCGACATCGCTGGCGAAGTCCTCGCGCGTTGCCACCGGAGCGAAGCGGTTGCACTCGATGGCGAAGCCCAGCAGGGCGATGCGCGGCACGGACTGCGGCATGGCGATCTCCTAGCGCGGCCCGCCGAGCACGGCCTCATAGGCGAACAACGCGGCTTGGCCGCCGGTATGGATGAACACGACATTCTGGTCGGCACGCCACCGACTTTTGCGCGCCAGGTCGATCAGCCCGGCCATGGCCTTGCCGGAATAGACCGGGTCGAGCAGTAGCCCCTCGAGCTTGGCCGCCATGTCGAGCGCCTCGATCATGCCCGGCGTCGGGATGCCATAGCCTTCGCCGACATAGCCACCATCGGCCATCACCCGCGCGCGCGCGATCGGGTGCTTCAGCCCGACGAAGGCGGCGGTCGGCTCGACCAGCTTGAAGACGGCGGCTTCCTGCACCGGGCCAGGCTGACGCACGCTGATGCCGAGCACGTCGACACCGCTCTGCGCCGCCTCGAAGCCGACCACCAAGCCGGCCTGGGTGCCGGTGCTGCCGGTGGCGACGATTACGGTGTCGACGGCGAAGCCCATCTCGCCGCTCTGGCGCAGGATCTCCTGCGCGCTGTCGATGTAGCCCAGCGCGCCCACCGGGTTGGATCCGCCGCCGGGGATCACATAGGGCCGGCCGCCCTTGGCGCGGATCTCGTCGGCCACCGCCTCGGCCGCCGGCAGCATCGCCGCGCCGCCATGCACATAGCGCAGGTTGGCGCCCAGCATCTTGTCGAGCAGGATATTGCCGTTGCGCTCGTAGGCTTCCGTCGTCTGTGAGAGTCGCTTCTCCAGCACGATCTCGCACTTCAGGCCGTACTTCGCCGCCGCGGCGGCGGTCTGGCGCACGTGGTTGGACTGCACCGCGCCCAGGGTGATCAGCGTGTCGGCGCCCTGCGCCAGCGCCTCGCCGAGCAGGAACTCCAGCTTGCGCGTCTTGTTGCCGCCGGTCGCCAGGCCCGTGCAGTCGTCGCGCTTGACGTAGAGCCGCGGTCCGCCCAGCGCCTTGGTCAGGCGCGGCATGAACTCCAGCGGCGTCGGCAACTGCGCCAGCTTCGCGCGCGGATACTTGCCCAACTGCATCGTCTGTTCCTCCTGGTCGCGGCCAGTATGCCGGCCCCTCGCGCGGCCGGGCAATGGCGTGCTAGGATCGGCAGACCCGCGCACCACGCAACCTTGAAGGCGATTGTTGGTAACCCCAACAATCAGTGGTACGACATCGTTCATGCCGCGCGCCTCCGCCGCCAGCCCGACGACGATCGACCGGGGCCTGCTGACCGAGCTGGTCGGCTACGCCCTGCGCCGCACCCAGGTCGCGGTGTTCGGCGATTTCGCCCGCGCCATGGCCGATCTGCCGGTGCCGCTGTCATCAGGCGAGTTCGCCATCCTGGTGCTGGTCGAGCGCAACCCCGATCTCAGCCAGACGGCGCTGGCGCGCGCCATCGGTGTCGACCGCTCGACCCTGGTGCCGATCCTCGACCGGCTGGAACGCAACGGGCTGGTGGCGCGCAAGCCCGCGCCGCGTGATCGCCGCCGCCACGCCTTGGCGCTGGGCCGGCGCGGTACGCGCCTGATGGCCGGCTATGTCGCCGCCGCGCGCAAGCACGACAAGCGCGTCCGGCGCGGGCTTTCGTCGCGCGAGGCCGCCCAGCTCCTGCGCCTGCTCGACCGCCTGCGCGAGGGTGCGCGCTGAGCCCTGTTGTGGCGCGCGGGCGTTTGCGGCAAGTATCCGCGCCCTGATGTGGAGTTAGAGTGTATGGACGGCGAACGCAGGCTGACGGCGGCGGAGATCATCGAGCGCTTCAACGGCACGAAGCAGCCCGCCATCGAAACACTGGGCGGCGAGGTGATCGCGGTCGAGCCGGAGACCGGCCGCCTGACCTTCCGGTTCAAGCCCACCGTCGCGATGTGTCACACCACAAACATCCCCGAGGGCGGCATCGTGCAGGGCGGCTTCGTCGCCGGCTGGCTCGACACGGCGATGGCGCATGCCTGCGCCGCGCGCTCGAACTTCACCATGCGGATGCCGACCCTCGAGCTGAAGGTCAGCTACCTCGCGCCGGCACATCCTAACCGCGTCTACTACGCCGACGCCGAGATCATCCGCTGGGGCCGCAGCATCGTTTTCCTGGAGGCGCGGCTGCGCGATGAGCACCAGAGGCTGATCGCCACCGCCAGCTCGACGGCGATGCTGACACCCATCCCCAAATGACCCGCGGAGTAGCGCTCGTCACCGGCTCGACGCAGGGCATCGGCGCCGCCGTCGCACGCCGTCTGGCGGCCGATGGTTTCGCCGTGGCGCTGCACTCGCGGTCCTCGGTCGCGACAGGCGAGCGCATGGCGGCCGAGCTGCCGAACGCGAGCTACAGCCGCGCCGATCTGTCCGACGAGGGCGAGACGCGCGGCCTGATCGCCGATGTGCTGAAAAAGCACGGACGCCTCGACGTGCTGGTCAACAACGCCGGCGAGGTGGCGCGCTTCGCCCATGCCGACCTCAAGGCCGCGACGCCGCAGGTCTGGCGCCGCATGATGGATGTCAATGTCGTGGCGCCCTGGCTCCTGATCGCCGAGGCTGAGGAGGCTTTGCGCGCCGCGTCGACGCCCGCGCGGCCGGCTTGCGTGATCAACATCGGCACGCATGCGGCCGTGCGGCCCAAGGGCTCGTCGATCCCTTATGCGGCGGCCAAGGCGGCGCTGCACCACATGAGCAAGCTGCTGGCGCTGACCTTGGGTCCCTCGATTCGCGTCAACGTCGTGGCGCCGGGCCTGGTCGACACGGCGATGTCGACCGGCTGGGAAGCCGCCTACGAGCTATGGAACACCAAATCGCCGATGCGCCGCCCGGCGCAGCCGGCCGACATCGCCGACATGGTCGCCGCCCTGATCGCCAACCCTTATGTGACCGGCGAAGTCGTCATCGTCGATGGCGGGCTCAATCTGACGTAAGCTTCCTTCTCCCCGCGAAGGCGGGGAGAAGGTGCCGAGCGTAAGCGAGGCGGATGAGGGGCTTCTCGCGCAACGACGGCGATCGATGTTGTCGAGACTCCGCGAAGCCCCTCATCCGCCCTTCGGGCACCTTCTCCCCGCCCTCGCGGGGAGAAGGAAAGGACCGTCCCATGCGTTTTGGTTGGCTGACCCTGCAGCTGTCGCCCTCGCCGGCCGAGGATGGCGCGCGCATCGACAACATCCTCGAGCAGGCGATCTACGCCGAGACCCTGGGCTTCACCGACGTCTGGCTCACCGAGCATTACTTCACCGGCGAAAGCGTCTATAGCGACGCGCTGATGTTCGCCACGGCGCTGGCGATGCGCACCTCGCGCATTCGCATCGGCTTCGCCGTGGTCCAGACGCCGTTCCATCACCCGGTGCGGCTCGCGGTGCAGCTGGCGCTGCTCGACAATCTCAGCAAGGGCCGCATCGATGTCGGCGTCGGCAAGGGCACGGTCTACAACGAGTACGAGTTCGTCGGCCACGGCCTGCGCAGCCACGACAGCCGCGAGCGCATGGCTGAGGTGGTCGAGATCCTCGAACGCGCCTGGCGCGAGGCGCCGCTGACCTACAAGGGCAAGTTCTTCGACGTCCACATTCCCGAGCTGCGGCCGCGTCCGGTGCAACAGCCCGGACCGCCGTTGTGGCGTAGCGTGATCTCGCCGGGCTCGTTCACCGAATGCGGCCGGCTGGGCGTGCCCATCCTCACCGCGCGCCTGCCGGTGCCGCGCATTAAGGAGCGCTGGGCACTCTACGAGAAGGGCATCGACGAAGGCGGCCACGACGACGTGACCCGTGCCCGACTGCTCGAACAGAGCGCGCTGTGGCGCAACGTCTACATCGCCGATTCCGACGCCCAGGCCGAGGACGAACTCATGGGGCTGCTGACCGAAACCCGCCATCACATGATGCATGTGCGCGAGGCCTACAACCCGCCGGATTTCGTCGTCGAGCCATCCGCGCTCAACCCCTGGACCGATCCTGCCGTGCCGGATTCCGTCGGCGTGCCCTTCGCGCTGTCGACCGGCTCGCTGTACGGCACGCCCAAGCGCGTGCGCGAGCAGGTCGCGGAGTTGCGCGATGTCGGCGTGCGCCACCTGCTGTGCCAGACCGGATTCGGCGCCATGGACCACGACAGAAACATCGCCTCGATGCGCCGATTCGGCGAGGAGGTCATGCCGGTGTTCGCGGCATGAACGAGATGGTCTTCGACTACCTCGAACCGCCGGTTCCTGCCGGACTGCGCGTCGTCGACGTGCCCGTGATCGACGCCACCGAGTCGGCGATCAAGGGTTTCGGCGAGATCGTGCGCGATCCGCGCGCGCACAGGATCGAGATCGTGAAATGGCCGGTACGGGGATGGCGCCGGCTCGATGCGGGCACCGGCGACGAGGGCGGCACGACGGAGGGCGTATTCGCCTGCGAATGGAAGGGCAATCGGCTGCATGGGCGCAACGAGGCGGTCGGCGGCCACTACGTCATCGGCTTTCGCCAACCGCCGGGCTCGGCGGAAGCCAAGGCGCTGGCGGGAGTCGCGGGTGGGCCGCCGTCGCGCGTGCTGCTGTGGCACGCCAACTACCATCCCGATGGCGGGCAGCTCTTCTGGTCGCTCGACGGCAAGCCCTTCGTCGTGCCGGTGGCGCCGCCGGGCGATGATGTGAAGGCCGAGGATTTCGTCGCGCTGCGCTCCGACGGCAGCTTCGGCATCTACATCCACCCCGACATCTGGCACGAGGGCGTGTTCCCGGTGGCGCCGTCGGGGCGCTTCTTCGACAAGCAGGGCCGCGTGCACGCGCGCGTCAGCTGCGACATCGCGAACGAACTTGGCGCGCTGCTCAGTGTTCGTCTGACGTGACTTTGTCAGGGTTGGAACCTCCTCGACTTCGGGTGCGTTGGATTAGTCCCGAACCCAGAGGAGTGCCACATGAATTGGGATCGTATCGAAGGCAACTGGAAGCAGCTCAAGGGTCAGGTCAAGGAGGGCTGGGGTAAGCTCACCGACGATGACATCGCAGTCGTCAACGGCAAGCGCGACCAGCTCGTGGGCAAGATCCAGGAACGCTATGGCTGCGCGAAGGACGAGGCCGATCGCCAGGTGAAAGCCTGGGAGGATCGTGTCCGCTGATCGGCTGAGAATACGCATGGGCGCCCGTCATCCCTGAAAAGGATGGCGGGCGCTTTGCGTTCGAGCGCTCGTTCAATGTCCGGGGCGAATGGGATCAGTGGTGCGCGCACTTGTGTGAAGCGCACCGGCAATCTCCCATATCCAGGGCGTGACCGAGGTTCAGACAAACCCGCCGTCGTCGACGCCGGCCGATGCCGATATGTCGTGGACCGATCGCCATGGGCGTCCACACCGCCGATGAGCGTCAGACGGTGAGATAACGCCTGACTTGCTCTGCGTCGAGCGAGGCCTTCGGCCCGTTCATCACCACCTCGCCGCGTTCCATCACGACGATGGTGTCGGCGAGTTCCTGCGCGAAGTCGAGATACTGCTCGACGAGCAGGATCGCCATGTCGCCGCGCGCGGCCAGCAATTTGATGACGCGCTCGATGTCCTTGATGATCGAGGGCTGGATGCCTTCGGTGGGCTCGTCGAGGATCAGCAGACGCGGGCGCGTGATCAGGGCACGGGCTATGGCGAGCTGCTGCTGCTGGCCGCCGGAGAGATCGCCGCCGCGCCGGTTGAGCATGCTCTTGAGCACTGGGAAGAGCTGATAGATCTCTTCCGGGATGGTGCGCAGCGGCTTGGCCAGCGGCGCGAAGCCGGTCAGCAGGTTCTCGTAGACGGTGAGGCGCGGAAAGACATCACGGCCCTGCGGCACGATGGCCAGCCCCTTGCGCGCGCGCTCGTGCGGCTTCAGCCTGGCGATATCCTCGCCTTCCCACATGATCTTGCCTGATCGGATCGACTGCAGGCCGAAGATGGCGCGCAGCAGCGAGGTCTTGCCCACGCCGTTGCGGCCCAGCACACAGGTCACCTTGCCGGTCTCGGCGGCGACGCTGACGCGGCGCAGCGCGTGGCTGGCGCCGTAGAACAGGTCGATGGCTTCGACGTTGAGCATGGCGTCAGCGTCCCAGATAGACTTCGATGACGCGCGGATGGTTCTGCACGTGGTCGATCGAGCCCTCGGCCAGCACCGAGCCTTCATGCAGCACCGTGACGCGCGCGCCCAGGTCACGCACGAACTGCATGTCGTGCTCGACCACGACCAGCGTGTGCTTGCCCATCAGGCGGCGGATCAGCTGCGCGGTCTGCTCGGTCTCATGGTCGGTCATGCCGGCCACCGGCTCGTCGAGCAGCAGAATCTGCGGCTCGTGGATCAGCAGCATGCCGATCTCGAGCCACTGCTTCTGGCCGTGGCTCAGCGCGCCGGCCTGGCGGTGGCGATGCTCGGCGAGGCCGGTGGTCACCAAGGTCTCGTCGATGCGCGCCAGGTCGGCGCCGCTCAGCTTCGCCAGCAGGGTCCTGAAGATGCCGCGGTTGTCGCGCGCGGCGAGCTCGAGGTTCTCGAACACGGTGAGGTTCTCGAACACCGTCGGCTTCTGGAACTTGCGCCCGATGCCGAGATTGGCGATCGCCGCCTCGTCGAGCTTGGTCAGGTCGGTGTCGGCGCCGTAGATCACCGTGCCCTCGTCGGGCCGCGTCTTGCCGGTGATGACGTCCATCATCGTCGTCTTGCCGGCGCCATTGGGGCCGATCACGGTGCGCAACTCGCCGCGGTCGATCACCAGCGACAGTTCGTTGAGCGCCTTGAAGCCGTCGAAGCTCACAGACACGCCGTCAAGATAGAGCAGCGCCTCGGTCCGGCGTGGCGTGGCCGTCCGTTCCGCGCTCATGTCGAGGCCTCGGCTTCGCGGGCGCGTCGCATCACCAGCCGCGCGCGCCAGCGCTCGCGCTGGTCGGCGACCAGCCCGACGACGCCGCGCGGGAAGAGCAGGGTGACGACGATGAACAGCAGGCCGAGGAAGAACAGCCAGACCTCGGGCGCGGCGCCGGTCAGCCAGGTCTTGGCGATGTTGACCAGGAAGGCGCCGATCACCGCGCCGGCCAAGGTGCCGCGACCGCCCACGGCGACCCACAGCGCGATCTCGATGGAGGCGGCGGGCGAGAACTCACCGGGGTTGATGATGCCGACCTGCGGCACGTAGAGCGCGCCGGCGACGCCTGAGAGCATGGCGGCGACGACGAAGACGAAGAGCTTGGCGCCGGTCACCGAGTATCCCAGGAAGCGCACCCGGCTTTCCGCGTCGCGCACCGCCAGCAGCACGCGGCCGAGCTTGGAGTTCACGATCCAGCGGCAGATCAGGTACGTGGCGCCGAGCCCGATGGCCGAGGCGATCAGCAGGCCGACGCGTGTCGATTGCGCCTGGACCGGAAAGCCCAGGATATCCTTGAAGTCGGTGAGCCCGTTATTGCCGCCGAAGCCCATGTTGTTGCGGAAGAAGGCGAGCAGCAGGGCGAAGGTCATCGCCTGGGTGATGATCGAGAGATAGACGCCGGTGACGCGGCTGCGGAAGGTCAGCCAGCCGACGATCAGCGCCAGCGCGCCGGGCACCAGCACGACCATGATCGCGGAGAACCAGAACATGTCGAAGCCCTGCCAGTACCAGGGCAGCTCCTTCCAGTTCAGGAACACCATGAAGTCGGGCAGCTGGGCGTTCTTGTAGACGCCGCGATCGCCGATCTGGCGCATCAGGTACATGCCCATGCAGTAGCCGCCGAGCGCGAAGAACGCGCCCTGGCCCAGGCTGAGAATGCCGGCGTAGCCCCAGATCAGATCCATCGCCAGCGCCAGCATGGCGTAGGTGCAGTACTTGCCGATCAGCGGGATCAGGTAGTCCGGCACGTGCGCGACCGAGCCGGTGGCGACGACGCGGTTGAGGATCGGCAGCAGCACCACGAGCGCGAAGCCGAAAGCGAGGAAGACGGCCCAGCCCTTTGGCGTCAGCAGCGAGCGGCGCGGCGCGCCCTCCATGGCGGTGTCGGTCATCGCCGCCTCACGCGTCGGCCGAACGGCCCTTGAGCGCGAAGAGTCCGCGCGGGCGCCGCTGGATGAAGAGGATGATGAAGACCAGCACGGCGACCTTGCCGAGGACCGCGCCGGCCACCGGCTCGAGCAGCTTGTTGATGATGCCCAACGACAGCGCGCCGACCAGCGTGCCCAGCAGATTGCCGACGCCGCCGAACACCACCACGAGGAAGGAGTCGACGATGTAGATCGTGCCGAGGTTGGGGCTGACATTGCCGACCTGGCTCAACGCCACGCCGGCAATGCCGGCCAGGCCCGAGCCGAGCCCGAAGGTCAGCGCGTCGATGCGCGCGGTCGGGATGCCCATGGCCGCGGCCATGTCGCGGTTCTGCGTCACCGCGCGCATATGCAGGCCGAACGAGGTGCGGCGCAACAGGGCGACGATGGCGAGCAGCACCATCAGGCAGAAGACGATGATGTAGAGCCGGTTCCAGGCGATGAAGAAGCCGGGGATCAACTCGAAGCCGCCGGTCATCCAGGCCGGGTTGGCGACCTCCTTGTTCTGCGCGTCGAAGATCGAGCGCACCGCCTGCTGCAGGATCAGGCTCAAGCCCCAGGTCGCCAGCATGGTGTCGAGCGGGCGGCCGTAGAGGAAGCGGATCACCGTGCGCTCGATCAGGATGCCGACGGCGCCGGCGACGACGAAGGCGATCGGCACCGAGATCACCAGGTAGAAGCCGACGAACTCCTTCGGCAGCAGGGCGCGGCAGATGATCTGCACTGTGTAGGCGGTGTAGGCGCCCAGCATGATCATCTCGCCATGCGCCATGTTGATCACGCCCATCACGCCGAAGGTGATGGCCAGGCCCACGGCGGCGAGCAGCAGCACCGAGCCCAGGCTGATGCCCTGGAAGACGTTCTCGGCGACACCGACGATGGCGAGCGTGCGCTCGATCGAGACCAGCGCGTCGGCGGCGGCCTTGCGCACTTCTTCGGGCGCGTTCCTGTCGTTGCTGACGCCGGTCAGCAGATTCTTGACCTGCGGGTCGGCGGTGCCGGCCATGGTCGCGATTGCCTTGATGCGCTCCTCGGTGCTGCCGGCGCTGACCTTGGTGGCGTTGAGGCTGAAGCGGATCGCCGCCAGGATCTCGGGATCCTTTTCGCTCTTGAGCGCGCGCTCCAGCGCCAGGGCGGTCTCCGCCGTCGGGCTCTTGAAGGCTTCACGCGCCGCCGCCAGCCGCGTGGCGCGATCCTCGCTGAACAGCGAGAGCTTCGACAGCGAGGCCGAGATCACGCCGCGCAGCCGGTTGTTGGCGCGCACCTTCTCGACGTCGCCCGCCGGCAGCTCGCCCAGCGCCTTGCCGGTGGCCGCCTCGAAGTAGCGGTTGCCGTCGGAAATCAGGGCCGCGCCATCGGCCTTGCGGACGAACAGGTTGCCGTCGCTGAGTGCCTTCAGAGCCGGCACGGCGCGACCGTCGCCCAGGGCGCCGAGCTTCTCGGCGGCGTCGAGCTTCTCGCCGAAATCGTCGGAGGCGAGCTTCTTGATCAGCTCGTCGAATTGCTGCGCGCAAGCCGGGGATGCGACGACCGCCGTCGCGAGCGCGACCCCCACCGCCACAGCCACGGCGCGCAGGCGCGCCATCAGCCAGGACATCGCACGTTTCCTTGATCTTGGTTCATTTGGCTGGCCTGCCGCCCCGCTCGAAAGCGGGACGGCGGCTCGCGGAAAAAGCGGGGCGCGCCGGTTGGACTCGGAGCGACCCCAGAGGCTGAACGCGTGACTGAACGCTTGAGGAGACTAGAACCGCGGCTTCTCGCAGTTGCCGCAGACCCAGGGGAAGGTCCAGTCAGCGGTGAGCTTGGCGCTCTCCGGGATGTACTTCGACCAGGCGTCGGCCTTCACCGGCCCCTTGGTCTGCCAGACGATCTCGAACTGGCCGTTGGCCTGGATCTCACCGATCATCACCGGCTTGGACAGGTGGTGGTTGGTGTTCATCACCGACTCGAAGCCGCCCGGCGCCATGACCTTCTGGCCATAGAGAGCCTGGCGCACCGCGTCGACGTTGGTCGTGCCGGCCTGCTGCACCGCCTGCGTCCACATCTTGAAGCCGATGAAGGTGGCTTCCATCGGATCGTTGGTGACGCGCTTGTCGTTCTTGATGAACGTCTTCCACTGCTTGATGAAGGCATCGTTGACCGGGCTCTTCACCGACTGGAAGTAGTTCCACGCCGCCAGGTGGCCGACGAGGTTCTTGGTGTCGATGCCGGCGAGCTCTTCCTCACCGACCGAGAACGCCACGACGGGCACGTCCTTGGCCTGGATGCCGGCGTTGGCCAGCTCCTTGTAGAACGGCACGTTGGCGTCGCCGTTGATGGTCGAGACCACGGCGGTCTTCTTGCCGGCTGCCGCGAACTTCTTGATGTCGGCGACGATGGTCTGCCAGTCGGAGTGACCGAACGGCGTGTAGTTGATCATGATGTCTTCCTGCTTCACGCCCTTGGCTTTCAGGAAGGCCTCGAGGATCTTGTTGGTCGTGCGCGGATAGACGTAGTCGGTGCCAGCCAGCACCCAGCGCTTCACCTCGCCGCCTTCCTTGCTCATCAGGTACTCGACGGCCGGGATCGCCTGCTGGTTCGGCGCGGCGCCGGTGTAGAACACGTTGCGCGAGCTCTCCTCGCCCTCGTACTGCACGGGATAGAACAGCAGGCCGTTGAGCTCCTCGAACACCGGCAGCACGGACTTGCGGCTCACCGAGGTCCAGCAGCCGAACACGACGTCGACCTTTTCCTTCTGGATCAGCTCGCGCGCCTTCTCGGCGAACAGCGGCCAGTTCGAGGCCGGGTCGACGACGACCGCCTCGACGCGGCGGCCGAGCAGGCCACCCTTCTTGTTGATGTCGTCGACCATCATCAGGACGGTGTCCTTCAGCGTGGTCTCCGAGATCGCCATCGTGCCGGACAGCGAGTGCAGCACGCCGACCTTGATCGGCGGCAGCTGCGCCAGGGCGCCGGCCGACCAGGCGACGATCGCGCCTGCCAGGGATGCCGCACCTGCGAGCATCGACAACTTCTTCATGCCTGTTATCTCCCCGTGCCATGGCCGCGCCCCATGCGCGGCGCCCACACGCGGGCTGTGCTCAGCAAGACTCGGGCCAGTCGTCTGGGGAAAAGGGCATCTCGCCCCTTTTTTCGGCAGGCGGTTGCCAGTTTCCGATTCAATGATCGGCAGGACAGGTCATTGCGCCCGAAAACGCGCCAAAGGCGGCAAACATCGCTGCGAAAACGGATCGATTCATGATCAGGTGTCTAATTTCTGATCATAAAGCCACCGGATACGATGCGAACCCCCGGAAGCGTGCCCGCCCGCCCCTGACAGGCTGGCCATTCTGACGCAGGCCAGGAAACCGCTCCAGCAGTCGGGCGATGGCGATGGTGCCCTCCATGCGCGCCAGGGTGGCGCCCAGGCACATGTGGATGCCCGAGCCAAAGGCGAGGTGGCGATTGGGCGTGCGGCCGATATCGAAGCGATCCGGGTCAGGGAACTCGGCCGGGTCGCGATTGGCGGCGCCGATGCCGATGTGGATGTAGGTACCGGCGTCGAGCCGCTCGCCGCCGATCTCCAGCTTCTGGGTGAGCTTGCGATTGCCGAGCTGATTGGAGCTCTCGAAGCGCAGGCCTTCCTCGACGCAGGAACGGATCAACGACGGATCGGCGCGCAGCCGCGTCAGCTCACCGGGGAAGCGCAGCAGGGCATCGATGGTGTTGCCGACCAGGTTGGTGGTGGTCTCGTGGCCGGCGTTGAGCAGGAAGATGCAGTTCTGCACCAGCTCCTCGCCCGTCAGCCGCTCGCCCTCGACCTCGCCGTGGATCAGCGCGCCCAGCACATCCTCGTCGTCGGCCGGCCGCTTGCGCCGCTCGGCCACCAGCGTCTCGAGATAGGCGGAGAACTCGCGCACCGCGTCGTGGCCGGCGCGCATCTTGTCCTCCGGCACGGTCGGCTCGAGCGCGCCGAGGATCGCCAACGAGTAGCGCCGGAACGGCCCGCGATCGGCGGCCGGCACGCCCAGCATGACGCACACGACCTCGACCGGCAGCGCGAAGGCGAAATCCTCGATCAGGTCGATGGCGCGTAGCTCGGCGGCGCGATCGAGCAGGCCGTCGACCAGCGCCACGACGCGCGGCTCCATCGCCTTGAGCGCGCGCGGTGTGAAGGCCGCGGCCAGCAGGCGGCGCACGCGGGTGTGCAGCGGCGCGTCGTTGAACACCAGGCTTGTGGTGTGGTGGCGATAAAGCGGCGTCCCCTCGCCGTATTTGGCGGCAAATTCCGGCCGCTTGTCCGAGCTCATCGCGGCGTCGCGATAGCACAGCGCCGCATCGGCGTAGCGCGAGACGAACACGCTGCCATCGGGCAGCCGCTTTACCGGCGCGAAGCGGCGCAGCGCGTGATAGGTCGGGAAGGGGTTGTCGAGGAATGCCGGTTCAAGTCGCGCCAGATCGAAGCGCGCCGCGGTGGCGCGCGCTTCGTCCTCGGGGAGTTCGATCAGGCCGCTCAGAACTGCTCCTCGCTCAGCGCGAACACCGTGCGGCCGGAGACCTTCATCGGCGCGACCAGCGCCGTGCCTTGTGGCAGCAGCGTGTCGGTGAAGAAGCGCGCGGTGACGATCTTGGATTCGAGGAAAGCGGGATCGCCGTCGCGGCTCATCAGCTTCTGCGAGGCTGTCAGCGCGCCCTTCGCCAGCACATAGGCGCCCAGCGCCAGGCCGCAGAGCTTGAGATAGTGCGCCGAGCCGGCGAGCGTCGCGCCGATCTCCTTGATGACGTTGCTGGCGACCCAGGTCGTCGCGTCGTCGAGCGCCACGGCGGCCGACAGCAGGCCCTCGCGGATCGCCTGCAGGTCGTCGCCCGGTGCTTTGGACAATGCGTCTGCCAATGACCGCATGTCGGCGATCAGCGCGCGCAAGGTCTCGCCGCCGTCGCGGGCGATCTTGCGGGCGACGAGATCGCGCGCCTGGATGCCGTTGGTGCCTTCGTAGATCGGCAGGATGCGCGCGTCGCGCTGATGCTGCGCCGCGCCGGTCTCCTCGATGAAGCCCATGCCGCCATGGATCTGCACGCCCAGCGATGTGACCTCGCCGCCGGCGTCGGTGAACCACGCCTTGATGATCGGGATCAGCAGGTCGAGACGGAACTGCGCGCGCTTGCGTTGCTCGGCGTCGGGATGGCGCAGCGCCAGGTCGGTGGCGGCGGCGCCGTAGTAGCCCAGCGCGCGCATCGCCTCGATGGTCGCCTTCATGGTCATCAGCATGCGCCGCACATCGGCGTGGCGGATGATCGGCACGCCGTCGTTGGACGCCTTGGTGTCGTCCTTGCTCTGCACGCGGTTGCGCGCGAAGGCCAGCGCCTGCTGGTAGGCGCGCTCGGCGATCGACAGGCCCTGCACGCCGACATTCAGGCGCGCGTTGTTCATCATGGTGAACATGTAGGAGAGCCCGCGGCCTTCCTCGCCCACGAGATAGCCGACCGCGCCGCCATTGTCGCCGAAGGCCATGACGCAGGTCGGGCTGGCATGCTGGCCGAGCTTGTGCTCGATGCTGGCCACGCGCACGTCGTTGCGTTGGCCAAGGCTGCCATCGGCGTTGACGATGACCTTCGGCACGATGAACAGCGAGATGCCGCGCACGCCGGCCGGTGCGTCGGGCGTCCGCGCCAGCACGAGATGGACGATGTTCTCGGCCATGTCGTGATCGCCGTAGGAGATGAAGATCTTCTGGCCGCTGATCAGGTAGTGATCGCCGCTCTTCACCGCCTTGCAGCGCAAGGTGCCGAGATCGGAGCCGGCTTGCGGCTCGGTGAGGTTCATGGTGCCGGTCCACGCGCCGCTCACCATCTTCGGCAGATAGGTGGCCTTCTGCGCGTCGGAGCCGTGATGCTCGATGGCGTCGATGGCACCCTGGTTCAGCAATAGCACCAGCGCGAAGCCCATATTGGCGGACTGCCACATCTCCTGCACCGCGGTGGCCAGCAGCCACGGCATGCCCTGGCCGCCGAAGGCCGGATCGAAGGGCAGCGAGTTCCAGCCGCCCTCGACCATCTGCCTGTAGAGGTCGGCGAAGCCATCGGGCGTGCGCACCACACCGTTCTCCAGCCGCGCACCCTGCACGTCGCCCTGCCGGTTGAGCGGCGCCAGCGCCCCGCCGGCCAGCTTGGCGGCCTCCTCGAGCACGGCGTCGACCATGTCATCGGTGGCGTTCTCATAGCCGGGCAGGGCGGCGATCTCGGCCAGGCCGGCAACCTCGCGCAGTGCGAAGCGCATGTCGGCGAGCGGCGCGGAATAAGTCATGGCGTTTCCTCGAAGGCGGCATTCATGGATCGGCGTTCACCATAGGCGGTACGCCCGCCGACCGGCAACCGGACGCAGGCCTTACGCGGCCTGTGCCGTCCTGCGCCCGGTGATCTCGTTCGCCACCCGCAGGCCGCTCTCGACGGCGCCGTTCATGAAGCCCGAGTAGTCGGTGCTGGTGTGCTCGCCGGCGAAGAGCAGGCGGCCGTTCATTTCAGGGAGGCCCTCCATGCCGAAGAAGCCGTAATGGCCGGGCTTCTGGCAGGAGTAGGAGCCCAGCGCGAAGCGGTGCTTGCTCCAGTTCATGAAGCGCTGCCGGCCGGTGAACTCGGTCCTGATCCGCGGATCGAGGCTGCCGAGATAGTCGACGGCGGCGCGGCCCTTGCCGTCGAAATCACGGCCGGCGTCGCCGCCGAGGTAGTTGGTGAGGATGCCGTTGGGTCCGTCCTGGCCGCGGCTGGTTTCCCAGAAGCTCTGGTGCACCGTGTCGGTGCTCAAGCCGCCGGTGAAGGCCGGCAGCTTCTCGCCCGGTGTGCGCCAGATGCGCGATCCGAAGTCGAGCATCGACTTGGTGTTGGTGCCGAGGTGGTACTCGGCGATGGCGCGTTGCTTCACGGGATGCAGCGGCAATGCCTTGACGCCCTCGACCTGGCGCAAGGTCGTGAACGGGATCGCCATCACCACGCGCGCGGCCTGCACGGTGACGCTGCGGCCGCCCTGGTCGAACACCAGCTCGAGCGATGGGCCGCGTTCGCGGATCGCGGTCAGCACGTGGCCGGTGCGCACGGAATCGGTGTTGCCGGCGCGCTTGACGATCGCCTGTTGCAGCGCGCGCGTGAGCGTCGAGCCACCGCCTGCGATGCGCGCGCCCTCGTCGCTGTCGCCGTAGAGATTGGCCTTGTCGGGATTGACCAGCAGGATGAGGTTGAGCGCCGATTGGCGGTCGGTCTCGTCGCCCATCTCGCCGACGTAACCCACGCGCACGAGATCGCGCACCCAAGGCTCGAGGTCGCGGATGCCGTCGAGGTACTCGGTCAGCGTCATGCGATCGAAGCGCGCCGAGCCGCGCGGCGTCGCCCAGGTGACGTCGAGCCGGCGCGTCGGGCCGCCGATCTCCAGATGCGCGCGTCGCACCGCGTTCATCAGCGGCGCCAGCCCGCGCTTGAACTCGGCGCCGCTGTAGACCCGGCCGCGGTGAACGTAGAGGCCTTCGTTGAGCCAGGTGCCGGGCTTGCCGAAGCTCTGCAGCCCGACGCCGAGCTCCTTGCATACGTCCTTCAGCGCGTCGTGGTCGCTGTCGACCAGCTCGCCGCCCAGCTCGATGAATTGCCCCGCCGCGTTGAAGCGCTCCGCCGTCCACACGCGCCCACCGATCCTCGACGAACCTTCATACAGCGTCACCGGCACGCCACGCTTGCCCAGCTCATGGGCCGCCGTCAGTCCCGCCAGGCCGGCGCCGACCACGATCACCGGCTCGCCCGAGGAGCGCGGCGCAGCAGCCTGCGGCGGCACCGCCTCGGCACAGGCCGCCAGCGGCCCGGCAGCGATCGCCAGCCCGCCCGCGCCCCGGAGGAACGAGCGCCGCGATAACTCGCGTTCCCCGATGGCCGCCTCGATCAGGCCACGACGCATCAGCCGAAACAGCGGGGTACGGGACATCGACGGCTCCTGGACGCGGTGCGGACCACTAACCGGCACGATACCATAACCCGCTTCCCCCCCTCCGGCGGAAGGGAGGGAGTTCCCGACGCGACGCAATCCCGCCTCAAATGCATGGCAAAGGCGCGCGCCCTGGATACCATCAGGCGGGTCGAAGAAATGGCGACGGCGAGCGAAGACGCTATGATGCACCCATGACCGACACTGTCCTGCTCACCATCGACGGCCCCCGGGCCACCATCACCCTGAACAACCCGGCGAAGCACAATCGCCTGGACAACGACGACATCCGCGCCCTGATGGGCCATCTCGACACGGTCGAGAGGGCCACCGATGTGCGCGTGCTGGTGCTCACCGGCGCCGGCGAGAAGACCTTCTGCGCTGGCTTCGACCTCGGCACCCTGCGCGCGCGCGGCGCCGCGCAGCCGAAGGAGGGCGCGGCCAAGGACCCGCAGGGCAAGAGCGGCTTCGAGTTGCTTTGCGATCGCGTCGAGGCGCTGCGCGTGCCGACCATCGGCGCCTTCAATGGCGGCGTCTATGGCGGCGGCACCGACCTGGCGATGTCCTGCGACTTCCGCGTCGGTATCAAGGGCATGCGCGCCTTCGTGCCGCCGGCGCGGATCGGCCTGCACTACTATCCCGGCGGCATGCGCCGCTTCATCGAGCGCGTCGGCCCCGGCGTCGCCAAGCGCTTCTACCTGCTGGCCGAGGAATTCGACGGCGAGGAGCTGCTGCGCGTCGGCTATGTCGACTGGCTGGTCGAGCGCAGCGAATTCAAGACGCAGGTCGACCGGCTGGCCGCGACCGTGGCCGACGGCGCGCCGCTGGCGCTACAGGCGATGAAGATCGCGCTTAACCAGATCGCCGCCAACCAGCTCGACGAGGCGGCGGTGCGCGCGCGCATGCAGGTGTGCGCGCAGTCCGAGGATTTGCGCGAGGGCCTCGCGGCGCTCGCGGCCAAGCGCAAGCCGGTGTTCAAGGGGCGCTGATGCCGGGGCTGTCACGCCGCACCGCCATCGCCGGCGCGCTCGGCGTATCGATCGCGGGGCTCGGGCCGGCGACGGCACGGCAGCTCGCGTTCCAGCAGCGCCCCGTGGGCGGCGCCGTCGATTTCAGCTTCGCCTGGCGCGACCTGGAAAAGCAGGACCGACGCATCGCCTTCCGCCTGCCGGCGGCCGAGGTCGAGGCGGCGATGCAGTCCTTCCGCGACTTCAGTATCCCCGATCTCTACCGCCATGTCGAAGCCGCGGCGATCGAGGCGGGGCAACGCGAGGGCGTCACCGTCACCACCCGGCGCGTCGGCGAGGCGGTCGACTTCGCCATGCAGGGCGATCCACAGCGCGTGCGCCGTCTCAACCAGCGCTTCCCAGCGATCCTCGACAACGCGCGCGGCCTTTATCTGGTGAAGCACTACCGGCGCGCCGAAGGCGACGCGATCTATGTCGACCACGCCACCGCGGCGCGGCATTTCGGCCCGATCCTGCGGCCGCTCGCCGACGCGCTGCGTGGGTTAGGCGGTGACGAGCGCACGCTGGTCGGCCATGCGCTTCATCTGATGCAGACGATCCCCTACGACGACTTCCACGACCCCCGCACGTCGGGCGGCGGGCTCGACTTCGCGGCACCACCGGCGATGTTCAAGATCAACAAGGGCGAATGCGACAGCAAGAGCGTGGCGCTGGGCGCGGTCCTGCGCACGCTGGCACCGTCGTTGAGCCAGGTGTTCGTGACCCTGCCGGGCCACGTCTTCCTCGCCGCCAGCCTGCCGCCGCGACCCGGCGACGATGTTCTGCAGCACGGCGGGCGCACCTACGTGGCGCTCGAAGCCACGGGTCCCGACCTCGCAGCCGTTGGCGTCGCCGGCCAACGCAGCGCCGGCTTCCTCGCCCAACGCTCGGGATACCGCGTCTTCCCCGTGCAGCCGTGAGCAACAACCCGGATCTCATGCTGAGGAGGCCGCACAGCGGCCGTCTCGAAGCATGGGCAACACACCGTGACTGGTGCCCACCCTTCGAGACGCGCCCTCTGGGCGCTCCTCAGGGTGAGGCTGTGTGATGCAACGCCGTTCCGCCGCGATCCTGATCGCCGACATCGCTGGCTACAGCCGGATGATGGAGGGCGCGCAGACGCGCACGCTCACCGATCTGATCGCGCTGCGCCGCGATGTGTGGATCCCAGCGATCAGCGCGCATGGCGGGCGTGTGGCCAACACCGCGGGCGACGCGATCCTCGCGGAATTCGCCGGCGCCGTCGCGGCGGTGGCCTGCGCGCTCGATCTGCAGGCGGCGATGCTCCGGCGCAATGCCGAGCTCGACGAGGCGCGGCGCATGCTGGCGCGCATCGGGCTCAATGTCGGCGAGGTGCTGGTCGGCGCCGACGGCGACGTGTTCGGCGAGGACGTCAACCTCGCCGCTCGCCTGCAGGGTCTGGCTGACCCAGGCGGCATCTGCGCCTCCGACAAGTTGCGCGAGAGTGTCGTCGGCCACCTCGTCTGCGACTTCGAGGATCTCGGCCCGCAGCCGCTCAAGAACATCACGCGGCCGGTGAGGGTATGGCGTGTGTCGCCCAGCATCGTGGTACCGGAGCCACCGACGCGGCGCGTGGCCTGGCGGCTGGTCGGTACCGGGCGCGGCGGCGTGGCCGTCGACTTGGCGCTCGACGCGGCAACCTTGCGCGGCTTGGAGGGTCTGATCTTCGGCCGCCAGTCGCGCTACTGCGATCTCGCCTGGCCCGACGACAGCCTGTCGCGCCGCCACGCGCGCTTTCGCCTCGACGCGGATGGTGGGCTTTTCGTCGAAGACCTTGATTCGACCAATGGCACCCACGTCGAAGGCCGCCGATTGGCGGCGTTTGACGCCGCGAAGCTCGGTCCGGGGATGAAAATCCGGTTGGGCGAAATAAACGTATCCGTTTCAGACGGTTAGGCAGGTGGGGGTGACAAAACCCCACATCGCGCCTATGTCTACCGTAAGTTCCGTGCGCGGATCCGCGCCCGGATGGGAGGCTTGAGGATGTACCGTACGCTTGCCCGTCTGCCGCTGGGTGTCTGGTTGCGCCTGATCGTGCTTGCCGTCGTGGCGGCGGCGTTGCTGGCCTTTGGCGTCGCGGTGATCGCCGTGGTGGCGATCGGGCTGGCGATCGGCGTGCTGGTTTACAAGGCGCGCAACTGGTTCGCCGGTCTGTTCGAGCGCGCCGCCTCGATGGCCTCCGGCTCGCCGCGGCCCGTGCCGGCGCGCGTGCAGCGCACCCGCGCCACCGACGCGGAATACACCGTTATCGAACACCGCTGATCAGCGTTTGGCCGCGTTGACCCCGCCCAGCGCCAGCTGGGCGGCGAATTTTGCCGCCTCGACCGCGTCGACCGGCGTGCGCGTCACCATCACCAGCGAGACCTCGAAAGCGATGCCGCCCATGGCGGCGGCGAGATAGTAGACGTCGAGCGGCGGCAAGATGCCTCGAGCCATCGCGTCCCGTAGGTCATCGATCAGCGCGCGGTGCAGGGCGCGCACGTCGGGCTTGTCGAGCAGGGTGCGGATGGCGGTGACATTGCGCTGCGCCAGCGCCACCAGCTCGGGATCCTCGGCGATGAACTCGAAATAGACCTGGAAGTGCCGGCGCAGGAATTCCTCGGCCGTGCCGGCTTTGGCGCGGCCCAGGCGATGGCGGCGCACCAGCTCGTCGGTCAGCTCGCCGACCACGGCGGCGAAGATCGCGTCCTTGTCCTCGAAGTAGTTGTAGAACGTGCCGGTCGCGAGGTCGGTCCGGCGCACGATGTCCCGCACGCTGGCGGCGCCGAAGCCCAGCTCGGCGAAAACGGCGCGGGCCGCCGCGAGCAGGGCGGCGCGGTTGCTGGCCTTCTTGCGCTCGCGCACGCGCACGCGGGCCCGCTTGGGCGCGACCTCGGCGATGTCCTCGGTCACGACAAATTCGCCAGCTCGTGGCGCAGCCCGGCGACGATGTCGTCCATCGCCCGGGCCGCCGCCTGCACCACCGCGCTCATGCCGACAAAGCCATGGATCAGGCTGTCGAAATTGCGGTGTACGACCTTGACGCCGGCCGCCTTCAGCTTGGCGGCGTAGGCGATGCCCTCGTCGCGCAGCGGATCGAAGCCGGCGGTATAGACCAGCGCCGGCGCGGTGCCCGCCAGGTCCGTGGCGCGCAGCGGCGAGACGCGGGGATCATCGATCAGCGCCGGATCGTCGCCGACATAGTTGGCGCGGGCCCATTCCATGCCCTTGCGGGTGAGGAAGAAGCCCTCGCCGAACATCTCGTAGGACTTGGTGTCCATGCGCAGGTCGGTCGCCGGATAGATCAGCACCTGCAGCGCCGGCTTCACCGCGTCGTGGCGCACCTCGTTGGCCAGCACGGCGGCCAGGTTGCCGCCGGTCGAGTCGCCGGCCACCACGAGGCGCGTGGCGTCGATGCCCAAGGTCGCGGCCGATTCCGTGAGCCAGCGCCAGGCCGCGAGGCAATCCTCGAGTCCTGCGGGGAAGCGATTCTCGGGCGCCTGGCGGTAGTCGACGGCGACCACGACGCAGCCGCCGCGCGCGGCGAGGAAGCGGCAGGGCGGGTCGTAGGCGTCGAGGCTGCCCAGCGTAAAGCCGCCGCCATGCAGCCACAGGATCGCCGGCACGCGCTGCGCGCCCAGCCCGAAGGGGCGGTAGATGCGCAGCGGCAGCTTGCCGGCGGGCCCGTCGATGGCGCGATCGACCAACTCGCCGATCTCCGGCGTCTTGAACGGCGTCATCGGCTTGGACAGCGAGAGCATCGTCTCGGTGAACAGCGCCCGGCCGTCGGCGATCGGCATCTCGTGGAAAGCCGGGTGGCCGGACTGCTCGAACACCTTGAGCAGCCACTGCGCGCGGGTGTCGAGCGTCTGGCCGTCGAGCATGACCGGCGCGCCGCCGGTGGCGACGTTGATCCACGATAGCGGTATGCGCAGCGCCAGCTTGCCCAGCTTCGCTTTCAGCAGATCAGTGAATTCGCGCCCATCCATGGCGGCAACCTATCACCGCGACGGGCGGTAGGGCTATCGCCTGTGGCGCTCAAGGCGCTGGGGGCGCGCCACTCCCGTGGCGCGGCGGACGATCGACAAGACGCGCCACTGGAGTGGCGCGCCCCGACCAAGCGGCGGGCGGGGCTACACGAACGGGCGGCCCTTGCGGGCGTAGGCGGCGGCCGAATGGCACAGATTCTGGCCCATCAGGCTGGGCTCCAGCGCCGCGCGCAGCTCGTAGATCGCCGCCACGGACTCGCGGACCTCGTCCTGGTCGGGCGCTGCCTCCAGCGCGCTGTCGGCGAGGTGGCAGGCCAGGCGCAGTTCGCCCTTCTGCAGCAGCTCGAGCGCGCGGGCCAGGAGACGGTCGACGCCGCCGGCAAGGGCGGCGATCTCGCGGGCGAGTGCATCGCGCGGCGCCGGCTTCAACTCGCTCGGCCGGCCGTTCCACCAGCCGCCATAGAAGCGCACGATCGAGCGCACGATGAATTCCGTGTCGTCATAGACCGGCTGCAGCCAGGGCGAGTCGCTCTTCGGCAGCTCGACCGCGTGCACGATGTCGACATGCGGCGGCGCGCCCTTGTTGAGGACGGCGATGGTGCGCTCGACGATGACATCAAGGAAATCGGCGGTCTCCAGCAACATGCGGCGGATCATTGCCGGATCGCGCACAACAGGCGCGCCATGGCCGGGGCACATCGTTTCGGGCTCCTTGGCCGCCATCAGCCGCAGGCCGCGCGCCCAGTCCCAGGGATAGCGCTGCACCTTCTGCGGATTGCCGGCATTGGGCACGGCCCAGATGAACAGATCGCCCGGGCAGAGCACGCCGCGATCGGGACAGAACACCCAGGTGTGGTCGTCGGTCTCGCCACGGCAGTGATGCACCTCGAAGCGCACGCCGCCCACGGTGAGGTCGATGCGCTCGTCGTAGAGCGTGTCGGGCGGGACCGACGGCGGGCCGAAATCGCGGAAGGTCTCGGGCTTCGCCTCGGCCCATTCGGCCGTGCCGCCGAACTGGCGCGCGTTGATCGCCGCGTTGTAGCCCTGGGTCAGCGCGTAGCGGGCGAAGCGTGCCGGCATGGCGCGATGCGCCACGACACGCGGCGTGGCCTGGCCCGGTACGAGGAAGTGCTTCAGGCCGTATGCGTGATCGAGATGGCCCTGGGTGAAGATCGCGGTGTGGATCGGCAGGGCGGTCTTCTGGCGCAAGAGCGCATTGAGCGTCGCGCCCAGCCGCTCGACGCCGGAATCGACCAGCACGATGCCCACGTCGGTCTCGAAGCCGGTAACGCCGGAGAACAGCGACTGGAAATACGTGCGCGGCGCGACCTCGATCGGCCCGCCCGACCAGTAGAATTTCGCCTCCTCCGGCGACTTGCCGCGCGCTTCGGCAAGCCGGTCCTTCATCGTAATCGGTGGCATTGAGCCTCTCCGTCGCCCTGAGCGAAGCGCAGCGTAGTCGAAGGGCCTTGTCTCAACAAACTCGGCCGATGTTGTCGAGACAAGGTCCTTCGCTATCGCTCAGACGGAGTGGCGTAGCTACTGCGGCGTGATGCCGAGGCTGCGCACCAGCTCGAGCCAGACCGGGCCTTCCTCGTCGATGACCTTCTGCATGACCTTGTGGTCTTGCGCGGCCTCGTCGATGCCGAAGGTGTCGAGGATCTTCTGCACGCGCTCGGTCTTGCCGCATTCGACGAAGATCGCCGACAGCTTCTCGACGATCTCCCGCGGCGTGCCGGTCTGGTAGAAGGCGCCGATCCAGCCCCTGAGCTGGAAGCCCTGGGCGGTGCAGCCCTGCTCGAGGAAGGTGCCGACATCCGGCAGCTTGCGCATGCGCGTCGTGGTCGGCACGGCGATGGGCCGGCCGGAGCCGGACTGCAGCACGCCGCCGGCCGCGGCGTAGCTGCCGCTGCCGGCATGGATCGCGCCCGCCGCCACGTCCTGCCACATCGGCGCCTCGCCGCGGTAGTGCACCGCCTCGATGTTGAGCCCGTAGAACTTGTTCAGCTCGGCGACCACGACATGCGAGTACGAGCCGGCGCCGTAGGTGCCGATGCTGACCTTGTTCTTGCGCGCGAACTCGACGAATTCCTTGAGGTTCGTCGCCGGCACGTCCTTGTGCACGATGGTCGGCAGGTGGCCGGCGCTGAAGAAGGCGACCGGCACGAAATCCTTGTCGGGATCGTAGGGCAGCTTCTTGAACAGCACCTTGTTCATGATCATCGTGGTCGAGATCGTGAACATCAGATTGTAGCCGTCGGGCGCCGCCTTCGCCATCTGCTCTGCGCCGATCGCGCCACTGGCACCCGTCTTGTTCTCGACGATGAAGGGCTGGCCAAGCTTCTGCGAGGCGTACTCGCTGTAGGTCCGCGCCCACACGTCGGTCAGGCCGCCGGCGGGAAAGGTCACCGTGACCCGCACCGGCTTGTTGGGCCACGCCGAGGCCTGGCCGCGCACCGCCGGCGCCGACAGCGCCACGCCGGCACCCAGCGCGCCGGCAACGAATCCCCGTCGATTGACAGACACACCCATGGTCATCCTCCCGTTGAAGGGTCTTTTCATTGGCCGTGACTTTAGGGGCGCGACTTCGCAGCGGCAAGCGCGTCAGGGCAGGAGCCGGGCCGTCTGTCCCTGTTTCGACAGCAGCGCCACGGCCTGCTTGTCGAACGACACGAAGGTATCGGCGCCCAGCCATGCGCCTTCATAGGCCATGACGCCGTCGGCGAAGTCGCCGCCCGCCTCGAGGATGGCAAGCCCCGCCTCGACGGCGGGCCGGTTGGTCACGACGTTGGCCGCGTCGAGCAGCGCGCGGATCGAAATCGCGATGGCCGTGTCGGCCAGGCCATAGACCCGACGCAGCGCCCAGCCGAACTCGCACAGGCAGGGCAGCGGCACCGCGATCAACGTGGCCTGCTTCAACACCTTGTCGGCGGCGCGGCCCTGCCGGGGATCGTCGTGCATCACCGCGCGAACGAGGACATTGGTGTCGACCGTGATCTTCACCGCTTGCGCGCCCAGCCGGCGGCGATCGCCTCGTTGATCTCCTCGATGGTGGCGACCTTCCGGGTCTTGCCGGCGAGCAGGCCGATGAAGCCGGTGATGCTGCCGGCGGACCGCGCCGCCCGGATCCGGAGCGCACCGTCGGGCAGCGTCTCGACGTCGATCCGCTCGCCCGGCTTCACGCCCATATGCCGCAGCAACTCCCGCTTGAGCGTGACCTGTCCTTTTGCCGTGACGGCGAGCGACGCCATGCCTGGCCTCCGTGGTTTGGCATGCATAACATAGTAATGAAAAACTACATTACCAGTGACATCACACCACGCTGCGTGCACGGAGGTCGGCGGTCAGTCCCAAGTATCGTGTCGACCCTTGTCGGCGCGCGGTGGCAGCTTCGGGCGGTCGGCAAAGAGACCACCCCAGATCGCCCCCCAGAGTGTGCCGAGCAGGAGAAACTTCCAACCAGCGGTGAACAGCAAGACGAACGGGGCCAGCATGGCATTCCATGAATCGAGCGTGCTCACCGCCCCGACCAACATGACAAAGAACGCGATGTTCGCGGTGAGCGCGCCGGCGCCCATTGCGAGAGGTATAGGCGGCTTCAGGTTCGCCATCATTCTCCGCCAAAGCACTAGCCCAGAAAGAAACGCGCTCGCACTTACGCTGACATACGTCCAGAAGCCGTCCGGCAGCTCGGCGATCCAGGCGGGATTGGGTACGGACAACCCCTTGAAAAACTCCTCGCCAGTGCTCCGCAGCCAGGTGGCTGCAACTGCAGCGGCCGCAGCACCCGCCGCGAAGCCCACGGCCTGGACCCATGGCAGGATCCGGGAGCTCGTGGGTTCGCTCATGCGCTGACTGTCACACGACCCGTTGCTTGCGCAGCGCGGCGATCTGGTCCTTGGAGTAGCCGAGGCCGGCGAGGATCTCGTCGGTGTGCTCGCCCAGCGTCGGCGGGCGGCGGGTGATTTCCAGCGGGGTGCGCGAGAGCTTCACCGGCTGGTCGAGGATCGGATAGGGCTTGCCGAGGCCGGGATAGTCGATCTGCTTGAAGAAGCCGGCCTCCTTGACGTGCGGATCGTCGAGCGCTTCCTGCGGCGTGTAGATCGGGCCGGCCGGCACGCGGGCCGCCGCGAGTTGCTTGAGCACGTCGTCGCGTGTGCGCGTGCCGCACCATGCCTGCATGATGGCGCTGATCGCCTCGCCGTTGTCGCCGCGCGCCAGATCGTCCTTGAAGCGGGGATCGTCGATGAGGTCCTCTCGGCCCATCATCTTGCACCAGCGCACGAAGAGCGGCTGGCCGATCGCCAGCACGTAGATCCAGCCGTCCTTGCACTGATACGAATCGCCCGGGCCGGCGGTGAAGGCGCGGTTGCCGACGCGCTCGCGGTTGAGGTTGAGCATCGCCTGCTCGATCAGCACCGGGTTGGAGATGTTGAGCGCGCTCTTCAGCAGCGCGGTCTCGACCATCTGGCCCTTGCCGCTGGTCTCGCGCTCGCGCAACGCCGCGAGCACGCCCACGGTGCTGAGCGCCGCCGACATGAAATCGACATAGGGCGAGGCCATGCGCACCGGCTTGTCGCCGAAGCCACTGAGATGCGCCGCGCCCGACATCACCTGGCCGATGGTGTCGAAGCCGACGCGATCGGCATAGGGACCGACCGAGCCGAAGGTTGAGTTGGTGACGACGATGATGCGGGGGTTGATGGCCGACAGCGTGTCGTAGTCGAGGCCCATCTCCTTGAGCGTCTCGAACGGCAGGTTGGCGATCACCACGTCGGCGGTCTTCACCAGCTTGGCGACGATCTCGCGCCCCTCGGGCTTGGTGGGATTGAGCGTCATGCCGCTCTTGTTGCGGTTCATCTGGAGGAAGGTGATGCCCTCGGCCTTGCGCGCCTCGTCGACCGGCGAGACCCAACGGTCCTCGCTGCCGTCAAGCTTCTCCAGCCGGATCACCTCGGCGCCCATGTCGCCCAGCAACGCGCCGCAGAATGGGCCTGCGATGTAGCGGCCGAAATCGAGAACCCGGATACCTTTCAGAACGCCCGACATCGCGATCAATCCCTCCTGTTGAGCAGCGCGCGGCTGGCGCCCGCCATGGCGTGCGCGCCGGCTGGCAACTCGCCGCGTCGCACCGTGAAGAACGCGATGGCCACCACCGGCACCAGGATCGCCAGGCCCAGCAGTTCCATCTCGGTGTTGCTGAGCGGCATGATACCGCCGCCGGGCGTGGCCAGCACAAGCCCGCCGACCACCAGCAGCACGCGCAGCGGCCATTCCAAAGCGCCCGACCTGCGCAGGTCGCCGACGCCGGCCTGGTAGCCCTGGATGCCGCCGCAGATGAACAGCGTGCCGATCGCCACGGTGATTGTCAGGTAGAGCGCCTCGAAGACCGGGATGGCGCCGCCGGCGACCGCCGGCTGCAGCACGAAGGCCGGGTTGAGCACGAAGAAGAACGGGATGAAGTAGATGATGCTGCCCACCCACATCGATTCCCAGCCGGTCTTCATCGCCGGCGCGCCGGCGATGCCGGCGGCGGCGAAGGAGGCGATGGCCACCGGCGGCGTGATCGACGACAGCATGCCCCAGTAGAAGATGAACATGTGCACGGCCATCTTGTTGAGGCCGACCTTCTCCAGCGCCGGGCCGACCAGGATGGCGAGGAAGATGTAACAGGCGGTGGTCGTCAGCCCGAGACCCAGGATCAGGCTGGTGACCGCGCACATCGCCAGCAGCAGCATCGGCGAGTTGCCGGCGAGCGCCAGCAGGTCGTTGGCCAGGCTCGAGACCACGCCGGTCATCGAGAAGGCGCCGATCAGCAGGCCGCAGCCGGCCAGGATGCCGATCAGCTCGACGAAGGTCCGGCCGTTGACCTCGAGGAAGGTGAGATACTTCGCCAGGCCCCAGCGCTTCTCGCCGAAGATCTCGTTGAGTACGACCAGCAGCAGCATGCCACCCATCGCCGGCAGCAGGAAGGCGTTCATCCAGGCGTCGAATTGCTGCGCGCCCTTGGCCGCGATCGCCTTGTCGTAGTTCTCGCCGGTCAGCGCCATGAGCAGTATCGCGGCGATGGCGATCGCGAGGTTGATCGCGTTGACCGTCTTCCAGCGCCCGGGTTGCGCCCACTGGTTCAGCACCAGCAGCAGCGCCGTGGCGTAGAACGGCGCGTGGCTCTCGCGCTTGAAGTACAGCAGCATGACGATCAGCAGCACGATGACGAAGGCGTAATACCAGCCTTCCTTGAAGGTCTGCACGACGCTGGGCAGCTCGACGCGCTGGAGCCCGGCCAGGCCGTGCCGGGCGGCGTAGGAATCGACCTGCATGAACAGGCCGACATAGTAGAGCAGCGCCGGGATGACGGCGGCCAGCGCCACCTCGGCGTAGGTCGTGCCCATGAACTGCGCCATGACGAAGGCCGTGGCGCCCATGACCGGCGGCGCCAGCACCGCGCCGGTCGAGGCGCAGGCCTCGATGGCGCCGGCATACGACGCGCGGAAGCCGGTCTTCTTCATCACGGGAATCGTCATCGTGCCGGCGGTCAGCACGTTGGACACGATGCTGCCCGACATCATGCCGAGCAGGCCCGAGGCGAAAATGCAGACCTTGGCGGCGCCGCCGCGGAAGGTGCCGCAGAGCGCGAAGGCGAGGTTGATGAAGAACTTGCCGGCGCCGGTCATCATCAGCGCCGTGCCGAAGATCAGGAAGCCGATCACCGTGTCGGCGAAGGCCTGGATCGGAATGCCGAGCAGGCTCTCGGTCGACAGCACGTGATAGGCCGAGGCCTGCGCCGGCGTCGATTGCGTGCCCTTCAGCGGCCCGAGCCAACTGGCGCCGGCGAACAGCGGGTAGAAGGTGAAGGGCGCCACGCTCAGCACCAGGCTCCAGCCGCCGGTGCGCCGCAGCGCCTCCATCAGCACGCCCCACATGGCGTAGCCGACCCAGATCACCGAATCAGGCGCGCCGCCGAACTCCCAACCGAGCTCGGCGGCGCGGCGGATGTGGATCATCAGGTAGACCGCCGACACCGCCGTCACCGCGAACAGCGCGACGTCGTACCAGGGGATGCGGACCAGCGAGGCGCGCGCGCTTCCCGGGAAGATCAGGAAGGTGAACGGCAGCATGCACAGGATCAGGAGGTAGAAATATTCGGTGTTCAGCGGCGTGAAGCCGACGAAGAAGCGCAGGCCGAATTGCTGGTTGATACACAGGAAGACCGTGACAGCGGTGAGCGCGATCAGCGCCCAGCGCCAGACGCCCGTCAGCGCGCGCAGCCGCGTGGTCTCGGCCTCGGCCGGCCCGGTGTGCACGTGCGGGTCGTCGTACACGACCTTCTTGGCGGCCTCGGCCATACGCGGCGCTCCCCATTTTCCTTGGCCCGCACTCTACCCGCCTTCGCCGACCGGGGAAGCAGGCACGCGGCGCGGCGGTTCCGTCAGTCGAGACCGAGGGGCACGTCGGCGTTCCTCCCTCTCCCCGCGAGCGGGAGAGGGCGCTACTCGAACACAGGATCCATCCCGGCCTTGACCAGCGCCGCCTTGCGCGCGGCCATCCAGCCGACATGGAACGCCTCCTTGTCGGCCGGCGGCGCCTTCATGAACGCGGTCCACGCCTCGATCAGCACCGACTGGCGCTGGAGGATCTTCTGGTTGTGCGCCTCGTGCTCGGCCTTCCACACGCCGGCCTCCTTCAGGGCGCGCACCGCGCCAGCGTGATGCGGTACCACCCAGCTCAAGGTCTGCTTGTCGGCCGAGAGCCCGTCGGCGCCGGGCGCCGCGTCCTTGTACAGCGGGTAGTGCACCAGCATCGCCTTGGTGATGTTGTAAACGAGGTCGGGGTCCTGGTTGGCGTAGGCGATGAACATCGGATAGGCGTAGGTCGGCATCTGTAGCCCGGTCCGGGGCGTCAGCCCGCCGGCACCGCAGGTCGCGGTGTGCGGACTGAAATACGGCGCGATCTTGTGCATGCGCGCCCAGCCTTCCTTGTCGTCGTGCGGCGTCGTCATCCACACCAGCCCGCGCGGCGATGTCTCGAGCTCGCGGGCCGTGCCGGTGATGGTCGAGGCGATCGCGGCATCGGCGTCGTTGTTGATCAGGCCCTTCCACATCGCGCCGAAGCTGGAGAATTCGACCAGCCGCACGTCGGCCGTGCTCAGGCCGGCGAAGGCGAGATAGGCGAAGGCGTTCTGGTTAAGCGCCGGCGAGCCGACGACGATGCCGACGCGCTTGCCCTTGAGCTCCTTGAGCCGCTTCACGCCGGTGTCCTTCGCCACGGCGAAGCCGACACCGTTGCAGGCGTTGGCGCCCAGCATCATCTGCAGTGGTTGAGGCCCCCATTCCCTGACGCCGAACTCCAGCACCGCCTCCTGCGCGAAATAGAGGCCGATGCCCATGGCCGAGATCTGCGCCCGGCCGGCGCGCAGCGGGTTGAGCCGGGCCACGTCGTTGCCGGCGGGCAGCACGCGCAGATCGGCGCCGTGCTTGTCCTTGAGCGCCTTGCCGATGGCGACGGCGATGTTGAAGCCCGATGTGCCGGTGTCGTAGGCCGTCGCCGTGATGGTCGGCGGCAGCTTGATGTCCTGGGCCAGTACCGGTGCCGCCAAGGCGGCGAGCAGCGGCGCGATGAAGCGCATTCTGGTCATGTCGAGTGCTCCTGCGTTGAATGCGTCGCACTACGCCCGTGTCTACTAAGCGGACCTCGCCACTCGTTACTCGAAGATCGGATCCAGCCCGGCCTTGGCCAAAGCCGCCTTGCGCGCCGCCATCCAGGCGGCGGTGAAAGTGGTCTTCTCCTCCGACGGGTTGGTCTTGAGGAAGGCCTGCCACGCCTCGACCAGCGTGTCCTGGCGCTTGATCAGCATGGTGTTGTGCGCCGCGTCGGCGTCGCTCCAGGCGCCGGCCTCCTTCAGCGCCCGGGCCGCGCCCTCGTGATAGGGCAGCACCCATTGGCGGTTCTGGCGCGCGAGCTCGAAGCCGGCGGCGCCCGGGGCTGCGTCTTTGTAGGCGTCGTAGCCGCTGATCATCGCCTTGGTGACGCCGTGGATCAGCTCGGCCGACTGCGTGTCGTAGGCCATGAAGATCGGATAGGGATAGTTGGCCAGCTCCGAGGGGTTGCTGGTCAGCCCGGCGCCGCAGGTCGCTTTGTGCTTGAGGAAGTGCGGCCCGATCTTGTTGACCCGCGCCCAGCCCGCCTGATCGTTGTGCGGCATCGGCGGGAACACCAGGCCGCGCGGCGAGGTCTCGACCTCCTTGGCCTGGCCCGAGATGTTCGAGGCCACCGCGGCGTCGACCTCGTTGTTGAGCATGCCCTTCCAGCTCGCGCCGTAGCTCGAGAACTCCACCAGCCTCATGTCCTTGGGCGTCAGCCCGCCGAAGGCGATGATGGCGAAGGCGTTCTGGTTCAGCGCCGGCGAGCCAACGACGACGGCCAGGCGCTTGCCCCGCAGATCCTTGATCTCCTTGACGCCGGTATCCTTGGCGACGCCCAGGCCGAGCGCGTTGCAGTCGGTCGAGGACAGCATGATGCGCAACTTCTGAGGCCCCCAGTCTTTGACCGCGAACTCGAACACCGCCTCCTGGGCGAAGAAGGCGCCGATGCCCATGGCAGAGAAATTGGCCCTGTTGGTGCGCAGCGGCATCAGGCGGGCGACGTCGTTGCCGGCCGGCAGCACGCGCACGTCGGCGCCATGCTTGTCCTTCAGCATCTTGCCGATGGCGACCGCCATGTTGAAGCCGGACGAGCCGGTGTCGTAGGCGGTCGCCGTCAAGGTCGCCGGCAGCTTGATGTCCTGCGCCTGGGCGGCGAAGGCGAGCCCCAGCGCGAGCGCGAACGCTGCACCGGGCGCGATACGGTTGCGCATGGCGACATCCTCCCTGTTGTTCGTCTTCTTTTCTCCCTCTCCCCGCGGGCGGGGAGAGGGAGTTACGCTACTCGAACACCGGATCCATGCCGGCCTTGGTCAACGCCGCGGCGCGGGCTTTCATCCAGCCCTCGGCGAAGGCCTTGTCGTCGGCCGGCGCGCCGGCGGCGTAGGCCTTCCACGCATCGATGATCACCTGCTGGCGCTTGACCAGCGCATCGTTGTGCTTCTGCGCCGCGTCGCTCCAGGCGCCCTTGTCCTTGAACGCCTTGATGGCGCCGTCGTGATACGGCACGACCCACTGGAAGGTCTGCTTGTCGAGCGCCATGCCGTCGGCGCCCGGCGCGCCGGCCTTGTAGTCGGGATAGGTGTCGATCATCGCCTTGGTGATGCCGTGCACCACATCGACCGACCGATCGGCGTAGGTCATGAAGATTGGATAGGCATAGCCCGCCATGACGACGGGCGTCTTGTCGACGCCGCCCGAGCCGCAGGTCGCGGTCACCGGCACGAAGTAGGGCGCGCGCTTGTGCACGCGGGCCCAGCCTTCCTTGTCCGAGGCGACCATGGGCGGCCAGACGATGCCGCGCGGCGAGGTATCGGCCTCCTTCGACTGGCCCGAGATGGTCGAGGTCAGCGCCACGTCGGCCTCGTTGTTGATGATGCCCTTCCACATCGCGTTGTTGGACGAGAACTCGACAAGCTTGACGTCCTTCTCGGTCAGCCCGCCAAAAGCGATCAGCGCCAGCACGCCCTGGGTCAGCGCCGGCGAGCCGACGACGACGCCGACGCGCTTGCCCCTGACGTCCTTGACCTCCTTGACGCCGGTGTCGCGCGCCACCGCCAGGCCCAGGCCGTTACACGAGGTCGCGGTCATCATCAGCCGCACCGGCTGCGGTCCCCACGAGCGGGTGCCGAACTCGAAGACGCCTTCCTGCGCGAAATAGACGCCGATGCCCATCTGCGAGATCACCGCGCGGCCCGCGCGCACCGGGCCGAGCCGGCCGGTGTCGTTGCCCGACGGCAGGATGCGCACGTCGGACCCGAGCTTGGCCTTGAACTGCGCGCCGATGGCGACGGCGATGTTGAAGCCCGAGGAGCCGGTGTCGTAGGCGGTCCACGACTGCTCCTTGGCCATCTGCGCCAGCGCCGCCGGTGCGACGGCGACGGCACCCAAAGCGGCAGACAACACCGCCGCGCGTACGCTTCTCATTAGATCATTTCCTCCCAACGGCACGCGCTCTTCGGCGTGCTCCGTGCACGGGCCGCGATGTCGACGGCGCTTCATGGTGCCCGGGGGTGGAGGAGGAGTCCAGCACGGGGGGCGACGGGGAGGCGGACGGTGTCGGGTGCCCGCGGATCATCGTCGCCGTCTCGATCGGGCATCGTCTTTGTTCCCACAGCCTTCGTGCCGGCGGTGTCCAGAACAGCACAGCGCGCGCCGTCCGCTGGTGCGCAGATGAGCGCTGGCGGCATCCCGGGAGAGGGACCGTTCCGCCGTATCCGCCGGGAGACCCCGCGACCCTGGATCGGGGCTGTGCGGTGGAACGGCACGCGCGAAGCCGTACCGGTGTCGGCGTCCAAGCGACGCCAGCCCACCGGGCACATGCCGTGGATTTCATCCCGATCGGGCATCGATCGGGCCAAGCGCCGTTCGCAGGGCGCGCAGGAGGCGCGGACGACATGACCGCCAGGCACCCACCCGAGGACAAGCATGCCATCGACGCGCTCGATGCAGAGAAGCGCAATCTCGCCGTGACGAAATCGGCCAAGGATGCTTTGGCCAGGATCGCCAAGCGGCCCGCGCCACCGCCGATTCCCGCGCCGGCCACCCTGGGCGCTCGCGACAAGTCGTGGCGATGAACCAGAGCGCGGCACCGCCGCGAAGCGCATCGGGCATCGCGTTTCGTCCCGCCGCTGAACCGCGCCCGGCGGCCGACGCGCTTCGTCTGCGCAACGCCGAACTGCTGGCGGAGAACGCGCGCCTGACCGAGGCGGTCGCGGCGCGCGACGCGTTCCTGATCATCGCCGCCCACGAGCTGCGAAGCCCCATGACGCCGATCATCGGGCGCATCTTCATGCTGCGCCGTCAGCTCCGGCAGGACGCTACTGCGGCGGAGCAGATCGACCAGAACCTCGAACAGATCGAATGGCTCACCACCCTGTTCGTCAAGCGCGCCACGCTCCTGCTGGACGCCTCCCGCATCGCGTCCGGCAAGCTGCGGCTCGATCGGGTCGCCGTCGATATCTGCGACGTGGCGCGCACCGTCGCCAGGACCTTCCGGCCGCTCGGCCAGGACGCCGGCTCGCAGCTCAGGCTCGAGCTTCCGGAGCACGGTCTCACGGTCATGGGCGATCCGCTGTCGGTCGAGGAGATTCTCGACAACCTGGTTTCGAACGCGATCAAGCATGCCGCCGGCACGCCGATCGTGCTGAGAATCAGCGAAGATGCGGCGGTCGGGGTCGCCCGGATCAGCGTCGCGGACGGAGGATCCGGCATCTCGCCCGAGGATCACGCGCGGATCTTCGAGCGCTTCGAACGCGCGGTCCCGATGGGCCAGCATACCAGCGGCTTCGGCGTCGGCCTGTGGATCGTCAAGCGCCTCACCGAAGCGATGGATGGAGCCTTCGACGTGACGTCGACGCCCGGCGCGGGATCGGTGTTCAGCGTCAGCCTGCCGACCGGGCCGACAGGCGCCCGCACGTGAAAACAGCGGGCGCTTGGCGCCCGCTGCTTCGAGGATATCGTGCCGTCCGTCTAGTAGACGCGGAAGTTGAAACCCGGCCTGTTGTCGTAATACACCGGCGGTGGGCTGTAGCCGTAGTTGTACGGCGTGCCGTAGATCACCGGCGGCGGCCGGTAGCGGTAGCCGTCGTAGTAGCGGTTCTCGTTGCGATCGCGGCCGACCCAGCGGTTGTCGTTGTGCCAGCCGTTGTCGTCGTGCCAGCGGCCATCCTTGCCCCAGCGGGCGCTGGCGGCGGTCGATATGGCGGCGATGGTGGCCGCGCCCAGCAGAAGGCTGGCGGCTACCGCGATGACGCGCTTTGCGTTCGTCATGATGATCTCCTAGCCCTGTGTCTTCATCGGGCCATAGTGCTCGAACGCCTTGTCGGCGTTGGCCTTCTGCTCGGCCGGCATCGCGTTGTAGAGGGTCGTGAAGGCCGAGATCAGGTTCTTCAGGCCGTCGAAGTGGGCCTTGCTGAACTCGGCGTAGGTGTTGAGGTCGTCGAGCGCGGTCATGCTGGCCGGCGAGGCGGCGCGCTTGGTGGCGACGAGCTTTTCCATGGCGGCGGCGTTATCGCGCATCGCCGTGGCGACACCATTCCAGTGGGTCTCCTGGGCGGCCGTGATCTTGAGCGCCATCTTCAGGCTGGCGATGCGCTGCTCCACCGTCTCCGCCCGGGTGCTGGTGGCGGCGGCGGCGGCCGGCGGCTTGTTGGACGTGTCCTGCGCGGCCGCGGTGCCGAGCGAGCCCGCCAGCAGCGCCGTGCCCAGAACGGAGGCGACTGCGAGCGAACGCAGCGGAGAGAACAGGTGGTTTGTCATGGAGCTTTCCTAGGGCCGTTTCTCACGCCGCCGAATGGCGTGCGGTCGATGGCATACGACAACAACGATCCCCGGGGACGCAGGTTGCCGCACGGTCCGCGCGCGCGGCGCTTCGGGCCGCGCGCGATGGGTGGGCCGCTACCAGAACCGCTCGCGTCCGAACACGCGTAGCGCCTTGCCCTCTTCGCGGTGACGCGCGCCGATCGCGGCGCCGGCACATGCCGCGACGCAGCCGACGGCCAGCCCCGCCGCCGCGAGGAAGCCGGCCAATGCCGCCAACTTGCGGGCGCGATCCGCCGCCGCGCGCAGCTTGGCGTCGGCGGCCCGCGCCTCGACGAAGGTTTCCTCGACACGCCGCTGCGCTTCGGCCGGCGTCATCCGGGTGCGCTGGCCGACGAGCTCCACGAGATAGTCGCGATCGCGCGGCGACAGCGAGCCGTCGCGCACGGCGGCGGCTATCACGCGCATCACCTCGGCGCGTGGCGGCGGGCCGAGAAGCGCGTTGGCGGGCAACGGCTCGGAGCCGGCGCGGAACAGGTAGTCGACCGACATGTCGAGCGCGGCGGTCTGCGTCGCCTCGCCGGGCTGGACCCCGCGCGCGGCGGCGCCGGCGGCGACTGTCGCGCCACCTTCGACCAGGCTCTTCGTTATGCCGACGATGGCGCCGCCCGCCAGCGCGGCGCCGAGCAGCACGCCCAGCGCCCAGACCAGGAAGCCGTGCGCGCCATCGCGGAAATGACGCTCGACTACCGCACCGCCGGTGCCGCTGCGCAGGCGACCGGCGAGATAGCCGCCGGCGGCGAAACTGCCGGCCTGCACGACGGTGACCCACAGCGCGAGCAGGATGAAGGCGAGGCTGATCGAAAGCCCCCGCTCCGGCCAAGCCGACGTCGACGACAGGCCGATCGCCGCGCCGAAGGCCAGCAGGACAAAGGAGATCGACGCGGCGGCGACAGCGCCTGCGATCACAGGGGCCCATTCGATATGGCGAAGGGCGTTGATGGGAGCTGCAGTGGCGGCTTCCGCCGATGCGAGGGACATGGCCGCGGTCTAACGCAGGCCGATAAGCGACAGGACGGCCAGCACGATGACGACCAGGCCGACGATGTAGACGATGCCGTTCATGGCGATTCCTCCGCGATGTTCTGGGGTTACCTGCCTGAACGCGGGCGGCGCTCGCTCGTTCCCGGGCGTGGTCGCCGGTCCACCGGCGTCATCGACGCTCAGTAACCGCCCGTCGCCTTCGGGGGAGATTAAAGAGGGCGACGGGCGTCTGTCGCAGGCGCCACAGGGGAGTGAAGTGGCCGGCGACAACTGAAGGCCGGGCGGCGGAGCCAAATATAAGGAGACGGGTCCGCCGACACTGCCGAGTGAATTGGAACGGACTCCGACGCGCGGCGCTGTTCACTATTGAACGCAGCGGCGTGGATTTTTGCCGGTGTGCATGGCGGTCGTTACGCTGGTACGGGCGCCAATGTCGATCGCCGCGGAAAGCAATCGGGAGTTGTGGAGCAAATATAAAACTCCCGCTGCCATGTCTGAACCAGATGCGGTGAAGCGATGGTCGACGACGATAACGCTGGCAATGACTGGTTCGGGCTCGACGCGGCGGTCTCGTGGCTGAGCTTCCTCGACGCGTCGGATGCGCGCAAATGGAATGCGGGCCGGGTGGCATTGCTGCTGGGGTTCTATCTCGTCGCCAACCTGGCCCGCTCGAACGCCGTGCTGGCGTTGATGGCCGCGAGCGTGGCGAGCGGGGAGCTCGTCGATCGCGCCGAGCTGGCACGGCGGCTCGGTCAGCTGAACGAATTTCATGCGCAGCACACCCAGGGCCTGAGACGCATGTTCGACGCGATCGAGAAACTCGATGGAGGCGTTCGGTGACCGGGATCGTCGCCTTCGCCGGCCGACAGCGCCATGCCGCGCGCGACCTCCACTTGATACAAGCGGACGGCGGTGGCAATGATGACGACATGCCACCCGGCCTCTCCGTGCGGGTCGACCGCCTCGAGAAGGACGCCGCCGAGATCAAAGGCGACGTGAAGACGCTGTCGCGAGACGTGAGGAACCTCTCGGGCGACGTTGCCAAGATCGAAGGCCGCGTATCGATGCTGCCGAGCACCTTCCAGATGCGGACATGGTTCGTCGGCGTGGCGATCGCGCTCGTCGGTATGGTGTTCGCGATCGCTCGCCTGACGAAGTAATCCTCGCTGTCAGCCCGCGCTCGGCCCCAGCCTTGTCGCCTGGCTGGCGGCGAGCTTCCAGGCGCCGGCTTCCTTCACATAGACCTGCAGCCAGCGGAAATCGTAGAGCTTGTTCTCGGCCTTGTTGAGGATCGGGCTGCGGCCGCTGAACAGCGCGGTGTCGCCGTGCACACGCACCATGGTCTCGGTGATCGGCGCGTCCTCGATCACCGGCTCGCCGGTCAGCAGCGCGATGATGCGCGTGTCGCGGCCGTCGACCTTGCCCGAGCCATGGGTGTGGGTGAAGGACTCGGTGTACATCGATCGCAGTCTCACCACGTCCTTGGCGAGCATCGCCGCCTTCATCGCCTCGCGGAAGGCCATCAGCTCGGCCGCGACTTTCTGCGTCGCCGAATCCATCGCGCTCTGCGGATGGGCGAGCGCGGGCGAGGCGACGGCGGTGGCGAGAAGGACGAGGGCGCTGCGGCGGGCGAGCATCGCGGACTCCGAATCGATGGCGCGGCGCAACTCTAGATCGCCTTCGCGCGAAGCGGGAGGGCTATCGCATGTGGCGTTTTCCTCCCTCTCCCTCTCGCCGCGCGCCAGACCCCCGCCCGTCACGGCGCGCAGGCTGTCGTGCCATGATCGACCAGGATCAGATCGTCGACAGGAAACCCCAGACCGCGCGCCTGATCGACAAGGCGGTTCCTGATGTCGGCGGAGAGGTCCGGCCGGCGCGCCAGAATCCACAGGTAGTCGCGCGATGGCCCCGAGACCAAAGCCCAGCCGTAGTCTTGCTGGTCGAGCGCCAGCACGTGGTAGCCGCCGGCGAACGGCCAGAAGAACGTGACGGAGAGGCTGGCGGTGTCCCGCGCGCCCTGGAAGACGGCGCGACCATCGGCTTCCTTCCAGCGGCAGGCCTTGCGATCGAAACCGCGGTTACGCACGCCGAGCGATCCATCGGCTCGCGGCGTGTAGGTGGCCGTCACGTTCGAGAGCCCACGCTCGAAGCTGTGGTCCAGGCGCATGATCTCGAACCACTGGCCGGTGTATCGCTGGACGTCGAACGGGCGCACCGGCTCGACGTTATCCGGTCTGCCCGTGCAGCCGGCGGCCATCGCGAGCAGGACCATGGCGCCGATGCGCAACAGCCAGGACTGAGCGGACGCGGCGGGCATCAGCCGACGCCCCGGACGAGCGCGCCATAGAAGCAGGCGACGGCGCCAATGCCGAGCACGCTGAAGGTGGTGGCGATGCCCGCGGTACGGAAAGCGAAATTCTCGTCGGCTCGAGACATGCCCAGCGCGTGCGCGAGTCGGCCGGCGAGGAGAGCGATGCCGAGCCCGTGCAACAGCCAAGCGTTGGTACCGAGGCTCTCGGCCAGCGCCAGCAGCAGCAGGGCGAGCGGCACGTACTCGGCGAAATTCGCGTGCACGCGCATGCGCCGCGTCAGCCCGCGATCGCCGCCGTCGCCCACCGCGACCCGCGCGCCGCGACGGGCGCGGATGACCCTGCTCGCCAGCACCAGGAAGATGGGCACCATCAGGCTGGCGTAAAGGGCGGTGATCGGCACGCTGCACTCTGTGTTGACCTGCATCCCTTAAACGTCGCGGCCAGGACAATGGATCATCGGCTTGCCCTGAAAGCCTGGCGACCGCGCGTCGCGCGCGATCTCACCCTGAAGATGGGCAACACGCGCGGTGGATGTGGCCCATGCTTCGAGCCGGCCGCAAGCGCGTCCTCCTCACAACATGAGGTCGGGGCTGTCGAGGCTATTGCGGCAGTCCGACCAATCTCAGTGGACCGACCAGAGCCTCGAGGTCCTCCTGACGCCGATATGGAAGCCCGCTCGCCCAGCGGCCAACCGAGAATCTTGGATGCTCGACGAGCATCTCTCTCGCCATCGATCGCGCCTCCGCCGTGCTTCCAAGATTCCACAGGGCCGCGATCAGGGTTGTCCGCGCGGTGAGCCACCGCCCCTGGCTTTTCAGGACGCGCAGGCTGATGTCACGCGCGGCGGCGAAATCTCCCAGATGAAATCTCGCCCGCGCCTCATCGGCCATGGACTGGTTGGTGCTGAGAGGACTCAACCGCTGCGCCTGCTCCTCGTACGCGGCGGCTTTGCGAAAGTCGCCAGCGTAACCGTGAAGCATCCCCGCGATGTGATAAGCGCCCGAGCCGCTGGGGCTGAGTGCGATCGCCTTTTCGCCGGCCTCGATCGCCTCGTCGTGGCGGCGCAGGAACGTCCAGGCGTACCCCCTGATCATGTGGGCATCGCTGGTCTGCGGATCCGCCAGCAGGGCGCGGTCGGCGCAATCGAGCGCCGCTGCGTAAGCGGCGGCCGCATCGGCGACCCAGCCGAATCGGGCCTGGTCGACCAGTGTGAACCCCAGGATCCAGAGCGCCGGCGTGTATCCTGGGTTGATGGCCAATGCGCGCTCGCAGGCTTCTTTCGCCCGCACATGCGTGTGCTTTCCAAACTCGACGTAATGGCGCCAGGCTTTCGAGAAATGCTCGTAGACAAGCGGACTGCCCGAGCGCTTTCGCCATACCCTCGCCTGCTCGCCGTGGGTCAAGCGAACCTCCAGCGCCGCGGCGATGTCCTGGGTGATCCGATCCTGCAGTTCGAACACGTCGTCCAGGTCGCCGTCAAAGCGGTCCGCCCACACATGACCGCCGTCCAGGCCGTCGACCAGCTGCGCCGTCAGCCTGACCCGGTTGCCGCTCTTTCGAACGCTGCCCTCCAGCACGTAGCGCACGCCCAGAGTACGGCCGATCTCGCGTATGTCCCTGGACTGGCCCTTGAAGACGAAGCTGGAATTGCGCGCGATCACCATGAGCTGTTCGATCTTCGACAGTGTGGTGATCACGTCTTCGGCGACGCCGTCGGCGAAGTATTCCTGCTCGGGATCGCCGCTCATGTTCTGGAACGGCAATACTGCGATCGACGGTTTGTCGGGCAGCGGCGGCGCCGGGTCCGAGCGCCCTGGCGGCTCGACGTCCGGCGGCGGCGTCTGTGCCGACCTTGAGCCCTGCCAGTCGTTCGGACTCCATTTCACAAGGAAGGCGTGGATGGGGCGCTCGATGTTCTTGAGGTCGAGGGCGCCCAGGTCCTCGAACGTGGCCTTCACGCGTCCGGCGACCGACTCGTGGACGGTCCGGGAAATCACGATTCCGCCCGGCGGTGCGGTCGCCTCGAGCCGCGACGCGACATTGACGCCATCGCCATATAGATCATCGCCGTCGACGATCAGGTCTCCCAGATGCAGGCCCGTGCGGAAGAGAAGGGTGTTGTCGGCCGGGATGTCTCGGTTGGCCTCGACCATCGACTGCTGGAATTCTATGGCGGCGCTCAGGGCCTCGACGGCGCTGGCGAATTCGATCAGGGCCCCGTCGCCGGTCAGCTTGACGAGGCGACCGCCGTGCCGGGCGAGCGCCGGGTTCAGACTTTCCGCGCGATTCTTCCTGAGGCGGGCGACCGTGCCGCTCTCGTCGCGGCCCATCAGCCGCGAGTAGCCGACGACATCGGCCGCGACGATCGCCGCCAGCCTGCGCTGTTCCCGGGCCAATGAACTCCCCGTTCCTCCTAGCTCACAGATGGTAGGGACGAGGCGTGGAACGAGCAAGGTGTGTAGATCCGCTGCGGCGGCTGTGGCGGTCGTCAAACACGAGCAGGTGCATTCGCGGGCCTACGACAGCGTTGGGCAGGCGCGCGCCTCGCTGGCTCGCTATCTGGAGGGATCCAGCAACCCCTCGACCAACGCCTCGCAATCGCGCGCGATCGGGTGCCTGAACCAGCGTTGCGCGTTGATCTCGGGATCGCCCGAGTAGAGCCGCTCGTAGAGGCCAGCGCGCGAGCCGAACTCGGTGCCGGTCATGTCCCAGGCGAGCTTCATCAGCTCGAGCCGGCGCTTGGCCGTCGTGTTGGGCCCGATCAGCCAATCGTCCATCAAGCGGCCGATCTCGGGCCTGGCGTAGTCGGCCTCGTTCATCGCCAGCACGCCCGAGCCGGCGGCGATACGCAGCACGTCGGCCGCCTTGGTGTTGGCGTAGGGGAAGAAGAAGTTCACCGCCGCGTTGGCTGGGCTGCCGATCGCCTTGGCCTCGCCCAGCCCGTCGCCCTCCGGCGCCGTCTTGCCCGCCGCGTAGGCCTCGACGCGGCGCAGCGCATCGGTGATCGCGCCGGAGCGGATCCCCTCGGCGACGCTGACCAGCGCGATCAGCTCGCCGATCGCCGCCTGGAAACGCTGCGTCTTGTCGCGGCCATTGGCGCGCGCGATGGCCAGCGCAATGCCGGCGAGAAAGCGCAGCTTCACCGTGGAGCGCGTGCAGGCCTGCAGCGAGGTGTAGCCGACCCGCGCGCCCAGGATGCCGTTGTAGGCCTCGATGTCGCCATCGACCATGACGCGCGCGTTGGGCACGAAGACCCGATCGAACATCAGGATGGCGTCGCCCTCGTCGAAGCGGCCGCTGAGCGGCCGATCGAAGCGGCTCTCGCCGTGATGGAAGCTCTCGCGGCCGAGGATCGACAGGCCCGGCGTGTTCATCGCGACGAGGAAGTTCAGCGCGAACTTCTCCTCGCCCGCCTTGCGCGGATAGTAGGGGCCGACGTAGCACTCGTTGGCCACCGGCGCGAGCGTGGACAGCATGCGGCAGCCGCTGACCACGATGCCGTCGGCGCGCCGCTCGACCAGGTGCACGGCCTGCGCCGGCGCGTCGATCGTCGAGCGGTCGGATTGCGGATCGATCAGCGCGTGGGTGATCTCCAGATCGTTCTCGCGGCAGAACTCCATCATGCCCCGTGTGCGCTCGGCCGCCAGCGTCTTGCCCATGATCCTGAGCGCCACCGCCTGGTCGACCATCCAGCCCGACATGAAATCGGTCAGCCGACCCATCAGGCCGAAGGTCCTGCTGGCGCGCAGGTAGAAGCAGGCGGCCAGCGACTCCATCTCCGGACGCGTCTTCGCTTCGAGATAGGTCTTGCTCACCAGCTCGCCTGTCGTCGGTGAGCGGAAGGTGAGGCGATCACTGAGCGCCGGATCGCACTGCTCGTCGTGCAGCCCGGCGATGGTGTCGATCACGCCACGCAACGGCGCGTAGGCGGTGACGTCGTTGACCTCCCGCCCGTCGATGAACAGCCGCCGGCCGTCGCGGAGCGACTCGATGTACTGCTGGCCGGTCCTGATACCCATGGTCTGATCCTTCGCCTGCCCCGGAGAGTAGGGCTATCGCACGTGTTTCCTCGCCCTGCGAGTGGGAAGGGAGGAAGATGCCATATGCGACAGGCTCCGGGAGGACGGCGACGATGCTCACCGCCTACACGCTGAACGACCGCATCCGCGCCCATTCGCACGACGCGGCGCACGCCATGGAGGTGCCGCCCAACGCCCGGCTGCTGTTCTGCAACGGCCAGGTCGGCGCGCGGCTCGACGGCACGGTGCCCGAGAGCGCGCGCCAGCAGGTCGAGGTGATCTTCGAGCGCATCGCCATCATCCTCGCCGCCGCGGCGATGGGCTTCGACGACATCGTGAAGCTCACGGTCTACGTCACCGACAAGGCGATCCTCGACGACTACTTCGCCGTGCGCGAGCGGATCATGGGCGAGCGCAGCCCGCCGGCCACGCTGCTGGTCGTCGGCCCGTTTCCGCGTCCCGGCGTCGTGGTCGAGATCGAAGCCGTCGCCGCCCGCGCCGCTTGACGGCCTCGATCTCGGCTGTTCGGGCGGCGGCAGCAGCGCACCGGCGGGCGGAGCCGATCAGGTCCGCTTAGGCGGCTACTGGCTTGGGTGGCGGCAGCCTGCGACCGAGCAGGTAGACCGCGCTCCACACCGGCTGGACGAGGGCGAAGGCCAGCGCCGGCTCGGGCAGGAAGACAGACACCTCGGCTCCCCGCGGGCCGATCCCGGTCAGGCCGGCGAAAATGATGAGGGCAGCGCCTACGCAACCCATGGCGCAGAAGGCAAGCCAGCGCAGGAAGGCGGGCTGTTCGGGGTCCAGGATCGGCAAGGCCGGCACAATGCAGGCGCTCACGACGAAGCCCAGCGCGTAGGGCAACGCCATCAGCAAGGTCGTGCTGATCACCTCGCGCGTCGTCTGGTCCTTCAGCACCGCGCTTTCGACGAAGCCGGTGGCGACGCCGCCGATCAGGGCGATAAGGCACAGCGGCTTGAGGTTGTCGCGCCACAGCCCGAGCGGCAGCGTCATCGTCAGCCCTGATCGAAAAACCGGTTCGGGCTGAGGAACACCGCCAGCATCGTCGCACCCTCGCGCGTCCAGGCTTCGTGGCGGCTGCCCTTGGGGCGCCAGACGTAGTTGCCGGCGGTGCAGACGCCCTGGTGGTCCTCGAAGGAGCCTTCGATCACCCAGGTCTGCTCGATCTCGACATGCTCGTGCAGCGGCAGGCGCGCGCCGGGCGCCCAGCGCATCAGCGCGGTCAGAAGGCCGCGCTCCTTGTCCTCCATCAGGATCTTCCACTCGACGCCCTCGAAGCGCGTCTTCTCCCAGGCGACGGTTGCGACGTCGACATAGCGCGAGGCGAGCGGACCGGTGGTCGGCGTCGGCGCGGGGTGCGTGGTGTCGGGCATGGTGTTCCTCCTTGTGTTTCTTACCTTCCCCCGGAGGGGGAAGGTGGCGCGGAGCGACGGATGGGGGATGTCTCAACGAGGCAGGTGTCCGTCTTCGACATCCCCCATCCGCCCTTCGGGCACCTTCCCCCTCCGGGGGAAGGGAGTTAAGCGGCGTTCCTCCGGCGAATCGCCGCCAGCGAACCGCCGTTCTTGACGTGTCCCGGCAGCTTGCGGCCGACCACGTCCTCGGCGACATGCGCCGCCTCGATCAGCGCGTCGAGGTCGAGGCCGGTCTCCACGCCCATCTCCTCGCACATGAACGCGAGGTCCTCGGTGCAGATATTGCCGACCGCGCCCTCGGTGGCGGCGAAGGGACAGCCGCCCAGCCCGGCGATCGAGGCGTCGAACGTCGTCACGCCCATGCGCAGCCCGGCATAGGCCGCCGCCATGCCGACACCGCGCGTGTCGTGCAGGTGCAGCGCGATCTCCAAGTCCGGCCAGCGCTCCCGTACCGCGCCGATGGCGCGCTCGACGCGCAGCGGCGTGGCCCAGCCCATGGCGTCGGTGAGCTTGATGCCCTTGATGGTGACGCCGAGCAGGGCGGCCTCGTCGAGGATCTGCCGCACGCGGGTGACGATGACCTCCGGCGCGATGTCGCCCTCGTAGTTGCAGCCGAAGGCGCCCAGCACGATGCCCCATTCGACCGGGATGTTGTGCCGCTTGAAGATCGGCATCCAGCCGCGCTGCTCGACGAAGGCGTCTTCGAGCGACTTGCCGATATTCTTGCGCGAGAAGGTTTCCGAGGCGTTGGTGCGCAGCGAGCCGTGCACGTCGAGCGGCCCCTGCAGCGCGCGTTCGAGTCCCTGCTGGTTCAGATACAGCGCGCTGTAGCCGATGCCGGGCTTGCGGCGGATGCCGGCGGCGACCTGCTCGGCGTCGGCCATCTGCGGCACGCGGCGCGGGTTCACATACGACACGCAGGCGATGCGCTTGAGCCCGGTCTCGGCCAGCGCCTCGATCAGCCTGACCTTGTTGGCCACGGTGATGCCGGCGGGCTCGGACTGGAAACCCTCGCGCGGGCCTTCCTCCTCGATATTCACGCGCTTCGGCAGATCGGACATGGGCTTTCTCCTCGGGTGCGGCGAGGCTAGCGCCGGCGGTGCGGCGGGGGAAGGCGCACGCAGCCGGTCATTGCCAACGTCTGGTTTAGGAGTGATTGATCACTTGATATCATGAGTTCTTTCCTTTACAGATGTACCCATCTTCCGCGTCTCCGAGTCGACCGCGCGTCTTGCGTTTCAGCTTCAGGAGGATGCTCATGGCCAACAAGGGTCTCATCGTCGGCAGGGTCTACATGCCAGCCGGCGGACTAGCCGCCAAGGGCACGAACGTCGCGATGACCGGTCTATCGGGCTCGGACGGCGCGGCGATGAGCTACGAGGCGAACGGCAGCCGCAAGTACATCCATGCGACGGCCGGCGCGAAGGGGGAATTCGCGATCCCCTTCGCGTGGTCCGGCGCCGATTTCGGTAGCGGCCTCCTCCACGCGTGGGCCACCCTCGTCGCGTTCAAAGATGTCACGACGCGTAGCGGCAACGTGACGACCTCGATGACGGTCGCCGGGGCGCGTCCTACCTCCGTGAAACTCGTGCTGTTCAAGGACGTCGCGGCGCTGCTGAACACGGCGGGCTCTTCGTTCAAGAGCCTGCCCGAGACCTTGGATTTCGCCGTCGACCTGTACGCCAGCCTGCGCAAGTTCAAGACTTACCCGGTGTGGAAGTCCGGCCCGCTGCTGACAACGGAGTCCTGGCTGCTGTGCGGCGGTCTCGAAATGGTGTTGAGCTGACAAGACGAGGCCGCAGAGAGCGGTCCGGCAAGGTGACGGCCCTGGCGGCTCAGGGGCGCGCGCCGACCAGATAGCGGCGTTCCAGCTCATCGGCCCGGTCATGAGCGCCGCTGGAGCGGCGCGGCCCAAAGACAGCCATCAATCCAGATGCGACAGCCCTGCCCGAGACAGGGGAATGCATGGCGGGCTTCAAAGGGAATCCTAGGCGCCCATGCACCCCGCGACCGCCGTCTCGAGCCGCCACGGCATGCGGAACGTGAAGCTGCCTTCGACCGACATGGGACGCCGCCTGCGGGCGACGCGAGTGACGCCAACGAGTCGTACCGGGCGCCCGTTATTCCGGGTACTTGTCACTGGTCGGCGGCGGGCCGATGGCGTGACGGGGGACGCGATGCGCAAGCGCACACTGGGTAGGAGCGGGCTCGAGGTCTCCACCATCGGGCTCGGCTGCATGGGTATGACCGACGCGTTCGGGCAGCGGCCGGACCGCGCGGCGATGATTCCGATTATCCGCGCCGCCTTCGAACGCGGCGTGACCTTCTTCGACACGGCGGAGAACTACGGCCCGTTCGCCAACGAGGAATTGCTGGGCGAGGCCGTGGCGCCGTTTCGCGACCAGGTGGTGATCGCCACCAAGTTCGGCTGGAACATCGATCCTGCCACGGGCCAGCGGCTGGGCGGGCTCAACAGCCGGCCCGAGCATATCAAGGTCGCGGCCGAGGGCATGCTCAGGCGCCTCGGGTCGGATCGCATCGATCTGCTCTACCAGCACCGCGTCGATCCCGACGTGCCGATGGAGGACGTCGCCGGCGCGGTCCAGGCGCTGATCCGGCAAGGCAAGGTCCGGCATTTCGGTCTGTCGGAGGCCAGCGTGTCGTCGATACGTCGCGCCCACGCGGTGCAGTCGGTCACGGCGCTGCAAAGCGAATACTCGCTGTGGACGCGCGAGCTCGAGGCCGAGATCCTGCCGACGCTCGAAGAGCTCGGCATCGGGCTGGTACCCTACAGTCCGCTGGGCAAGGGCTTCCTCACCGGCATGATCGACGCGACGACGACGTTCGCCGCGACGGATCTACGGGGACGCATCCCGCGCTTCGCCCCTGAGGCGCTGACGGTCAATCTCGGGCTGGTGGATCTTCTGGCGCGCATCGCGCAGCGCAAGCGCACCACGCCGGCGCAGATCGCGCTCGCCTGGCTGCTGGCGCAGAAGCCGTGGATCGTGCCCATCCCGGGCACGACGAAGCTGGCGCGGCTGGAGGAGAACATCGGTGCGGCATCGGTCGAACTCACCACCGACGACCTACAGGACATCGAACGGACCGCCGCGACGATCACCGTGCAAGGCGAACGCTATCCCGAGGAGCTGATGAAACTCTCCGGCCGTTGAGTGCTCGATCACACTCCTACCTTCCCCCGCTGGCGGGGGAAGGTGGCGCGTAGCGCCGGATGGGGGTGGTTGTCGAAGACGAAGGCGATATCTCAGGAAAGATCTCGTCTGGCCGCGCGAGCCACCCGCATCCGTCAGCGCTTCGCGCTGCCACCTTCCCCCGCCAGCGGGGGAAGGTAAGAGAGGGTCAGAACGCCGGATACTGATCGGGGCCGACCTTCTCCATCCAGTCGACGACCTTGCCGTTGAGCGCTTCCTGGATGGCGATATGCGTCATCGATGTCGTCGCCTTGGCGCCGTGCCAATGCTTCTCGCCCGGCGCGGTCCAGATCACGTCACCCGGACGGATCTCCTCGACCGGCCCGCCCCAGACCTGCACCCAGCCGCAGCCCGCGGTGACGATCAGCGTCTGGCCCAGCGGATGGCTGTGCCAGGCGGTGTGCGCGCCGGGCTCGAAAGTGACCGACGCACCGCGCACGCGCGCCGGATCGGGCGCCGTGAACAGCGGATCGATGCGCACCGTGCCGGTGAACGTCTCGGCCGGTCCCTTGCCCGACGGCTGCGAGCCGTTTCGCCTGATCTCCATCGCGCGCTCCCGATGCCGTGATTCTCACGCGCTCGATATACACCCCTCTCCCCGCTTGCGGGGAGAGGGAGGGGCCCGTCGCGCGCAACGCGATGGGAGGGTGAGGGGCCGGTGCGACGAACCGCGGCCGCGGTCATGCGATTAGCGGCCCCTCACCCCGACCCTCTCCCCGCTTGCGGGGAGAGGGAGAAAGAACGCGATCTGCGCAACGGTGGAACGCGCCGGCGAATCGCGGCATCCTCGCGCGCATGAAACCCCACGTGATCTGCCACATGGTGACGAGCATCGATGGTCGCACGCGGCGCAGCCGCTGGCGGCCCGAGGGCGCCGACGCCGAGCTGTTCGAAAAGCTGCACGACAAGATCGGCTGCGACGCCTGGCTGGTTGGCCGCGTCACCGGCTACGAGTTCTCGCGGCGCAAGGACGAGGTTTATCCCGCCTATGGCGGCCCGCCGATTCCGCGCGAGAACTTCATCGCCAGGCGTGGTGCGCCGGCCTATGGCGTCGTGCTCGACACGCACGGCAAGCTCTGTTGGGGCCGCGCCGATATCGGCGGCGATCCCATCGTCGTGGTGCTGACGGAGCAGGTGAGCGACGCGCACCTCGCCGGCCTGCGCGACGAGGGCCATTCCTACATCTTCGCCGGCAAGCAGACGCTCGACCTGGCGCTCGCCCTGGAGATCCTCAACCGCGAGCTCGGCATCAAGCGCCTGCTGCTCGAAGGCGGCGGCACGGCCAATGGCGGCTTCCTGCGCGCCGGGCTGGTCGACGAGATCAGCGTCGCCATCCAGCCCGTGGTCGATGGCGGCAAGGGCGTGTCGGCGAGCTTCGACGCGCCTGATGGCGCGGCCTTCATGCCGGCACCGCTGACATCGATGACGCTGTCGAGTTGCGAGGCGCTCGACGGCGGCGCGGTCTGGCTGCGCTACGCGCTCGTCAACGGCTGATAGCCGCGATCGCGACGGCCCGTTCGGCCTATTGCTTGGACATCGTGATCGTGCACGGCCGGCCGCTGACGCGCGTACCTGAGGCGCTGCGCCCGGAGAACCGGACGGCCATCTGGTAGGAGACGCGCGATCCAGGCGGCACGTTGCCCAACGCATACTTTGGATCTCCAGTCGCGCCGTCGACCGCGATCATGGCCGAACCATCTGGCTGGATCCTGCCTTTGAACGACGTCTGCGAACCGTCTCGGCCGACGTAATGGCCCGTGATCTCGCCGTTGCGAATGGTCAACGTGAGATGAATGATGTAGGCCGCCGCGCTCTTCGAGGGGTCGCACGAAAGCTGGGCCGGCCAGGTGCCATCGAAGCGCAGCGAGTCCGCTGAGGCGGCCGTCGCTGGCGGCGGGGATGGGGACGCGGATGCTGGCGGCGGTGACGCCGATGACGGGGCCGGCAACGGGGCCGATGGCGCCGCCGCCTTCTGTCGTTCGGCCTCGGCCTTGCGGCGGTCGTCCTCGATCTTGGCCAGCGCGCTCTGGCCCTCCTGCGACAGCAGCGCGGCCTGGGTCGCGGTGAGGAAGCCGGTGCTGGGCTCGTTGCGGCTCTTCTGCCAGTTGGTGATCATCTGCCGCGTGCGCGGGCCGAAGGCGCCGTCGGTGCCCAGCGTATCGAAGCCCTTGGCGGTGAGCGCCGCCTGGATGCGCTTGCGGTCGATGTCGGCGAGCTTGAGCGCCGCCTCGACCGCGTCGTCCGCCGGGCGACCGGGCGGGCTGGCATCGACCGCGCGGCGCTTGTCGTCCCGCGCCGCCGCGGTCTTCAGCTCCTCCAGCCGCGCGCGCGCGAAATCGGCATAGGCGCCGTTGGGGAAGCGCTGCAGGAACAGCTCGAACATCGCCGGGTTGGTGCTGTTGGCGATCGTCGTCCACGCCGTCTGCTCGAGCGGATCGACGCCGGGCGGCGCTGGGATGGCGGCGGCGGGCGGCGCGGCGGCGGCGGTGTTGAAGAAGAAGTCGCCGCGGAAGGACGAGCTGACCCACGGCGTCTGCTTGTTGCCCGAGGCGCGCGCGACGCCATCGATGGTGCGCTTGAAGACCTCCTCCAGCTTGAGTCCCGGCAGGGCCATCGCCTTGAGCAGCTCCGTCGTGTACAGGCCGTTCGCGCCGTCGCCGTCGGACGCGGTGTCGCCCGGCGCCGTGGCGTAGGCGATCACCGTGCCGCGCGGCGCGTCGGCCTGCGCCAGGCCGCGGCTGGTGGAGCGGAACTTGCGCGCGAAGGGATTGTCGCGGCAGGCGTCGAGGATCACCAGGCTCAGCCGCGCGCGCGCCTCGTCCAACCCGTTCAAGACGTCGTTGAGATCGACGGTCTCGTACTTGACGTCGCGTTCGTTGGCGAGCGTGGCATCGACCGGCACAAGGTGATTGACGCCGCGCACCTGGATGCCGTGGCCGGCATAGTAGAAGAGACCGACGCCGCCGGGCGGCACCTTGCCGGCGAATTCGTGCAACGCCTCGACGAAGGCGCGGCGCGTGAGGTTCTCGCGCGCGATGACCTCGAAGCCGACCTCACGCAGCGCCTTGGCCATGGCGCGCGCATCGTTGACCGGATTGCGCAGCGGGTCGGTGTGCTGATAGGCGCCGTTGCCGATCACCAGCGCCACGCGCGTCTCCGTCTGCGCCCATGCGGCGGAGGTGCACAGGCCGATCAGCGCGATGAACAGGAAAGCCAGACGCGCCATGTCAGGAACCCCCAAGCCTCGTGAGAACCGTACCCCGGTGCCGCTGGCGGTCAACACACAGTTTGAGAGGCGGCTCACCCCGCCGGCGAGAGGCGCGGGCGCCGGCCCGTTCGGCCTAGAGCTTGTTCATCAAGATCGTGCATGGCCGGCCGAGGACGCGCGTGCCTTTGGCGCTGCGCCCGGAAAACTGGACGGCCAACTGGAAGGAGATGCGCGACCCAGGCGCCGCGTTGCCCAATGCGTACTTTGGATCTCCTGTCGTACCGTCGACCGCGATCATGGCCGAGCCGCTTGGCTCGACCCTGCCTTTGAACGCCATCTGCGAATTGGAGGGGCTGACGTAATTGCCCGTGATCTCGCCGTTGCGAATGTTCAGCGTGAAATGAATGAGGTAGGCCGCCGCGCTCTTCGAGGCGTCGCACGAGAGCTGGGCTGGCCAGGAGCCATCGAAGCGCAGCGAGTCCGGGGTGGCGGCCGTCGCTGGTGGCGGGGACGATGGCGGTGATGGAGGCGCTGATGGGGGCGATGATGGGGGCGGCGGCGTAGCCGCCTTCTGTCGGTCGGCCTCGGCCTTCCTGCGCTCGTCCTCGATCCTCGCCAGTGCGCTCTGCCCTTCCTGCGACAGCAGCGCGGCCTGCGTCGCGGTGAGGAAGCCGGTGCTGGGCTCGTTGCGGCTGCGCTGCCAGTTGGTGATCATGAGCCGCGTGCGCGGGCCGAAGGCGCCGTCGGTGCCCAGCGTATCGAAGCCCTTGGCGGCGAGCGCCACCTGGATGCGCTTGCGGTCGATGTCGGCGAGCTTCAGCGCCGCTTCGATCGCCTCGGCTGCTTTCTTCTCGTCGTCCGTGATCGACCGTGCCGGGGCGGCAGCGGCGGCGCGGCGCTTCTCCTCCAGCGCCGCCGCGGCCTTCAGCTCGGCCAGCCGCGCGCGCGCGAAATCGGCATAGGCGCCGTTGGGGAAGCGCTGAAGGAACAGCTCGAACATCGCCGGGTTGTTGCTGCTGGCGATCGTCGTCCACGCCGTCTGCTCGAGCGGATCGACGCCGGGTGGCGCCGGGATGGCGGTAGCGGGCGGCGCGGCGGCGGCGGTGTTGAAGAAGAAGTCGCCGCGGAAGGACGAGCTGACCCACGGCGTCTGCTTGTTGCCCGAGGCGCGGGCCACGCCGTCGATGGTGCGCTTGAAGACCTCCTCCAGCTTGAGCCCCGGCAGCGCCATCGCCTTGAGCAGCTCCGTCGTGTACAGCCCGTTCTCGCCGTCGCCATCGGACGCGGTGTCTCCCGGCGCCGTGGCATAAGCGATCACCGTGCCGCGCGGCGCGTCGGTCTGCGCGAGGCCGCGGCTGGTGGAGCGGAACTTGCGCGCGAAGGGATTGTCGCGACAGGCGTCGAGGATCACCAGGCTGAGCCGCGCACGCGCCTCGTCCAACCCGTTCAAGACGTCGTTGAGATCGACGGTCTCGTACTTGACGTCGCGTTCGTTGGCGAGCGTGGCATCGACCGGCACAAGGTGATTGACGCCGCGCACCTGGATGCCGTGACCGGCATAGTAAAAGAGACCGACGCCGCCGGGCGGCACCTTGCCGGCGAATTCGTGCAACGCCTCGACGAAGGCGCGGCGCGTGAGGTTCTCGCGCGCGATGACCTCGAAGCCCGCGTCGCTGAGCGCGCGGGCCATGGCGCGCGCATCGTTGACCGGGTTCCGCAGCGGATCGGTGTGCTGGTACGCGCCGTTGCCGATGACCAGCGCGACGCGCGTCTCGGTTTGCGCCCACGCGGCGGTGGTGCACAGGCCGATCAGCGCGATGAATAAGGCAGCGAGGCGCGCCATTCCAGCAACTCCCCAAGCGTTATGAGAAGCGTACCTCAACGCCACCAGAGGTCAACAGAAATTGAGCCTGCGCTCATCTTTCCAGCGAGAGGCGCAGCAGCCGGCCGGCGAGCGGCGCCTTGCCCGCCGGCGCCTCGCCATCGACCTGGAATACGACCTGCCGCTCGCCGGCGCGCATTACGTAGAGACCACCCGGCGACAGCGAAACGCCGAAATCGGCGAGGTCGGCGAGCGCGCCCCGCCGCAGCTTCTCGCGCGGCAGCTCGAGGGTGAAGGTTTCGCCCGCAGCGTCGAGCCGTTCGATGGCGATCGTGCCGCCGCCTTTGAGCTCGACGACGGGCGAGCGGCCATGCAGGACGAATTGCGGCTTGGGCAGCGGCGCGCGACGTTGCCGCGAATTCGGATCGCGCATCACCGATGTCGCGCCCTGCCGGGCCTGTTCGGCGGCGAGTTCCATGCGGCCGCCGTCGCAGCGCACCTTCACCCGCTCGACGGTGCCGCCGGAGACGTCGCTCTGCTCCTGACCGACCGTGACGGTGCCGCCGCGGATGGTCTCGCGCCAGCACGAGCGGATGTAGCCCAGCACGATAGCGTCGCGCGGCCCCAGCCTGATCACCTGGCCCGGGCTCAGATAGTCCATGAACTCGATGCCCGGCGGCGTGCCGGTCACCTCCTCGACCAGCGCCACCGGGGCCTGAGCGCGCGCGGCGCAAGCGTGGACGACAACCGCCAGCGCGAGTGGTGCGACGCGGATCATGTTAGCGAACAGCACGCGATGGCCCTCACTGCGTACGTTGCAGGGACAGGCGGAAGGTCACGCCGCTCGAATTGGTGACCTGCGCCGTCAGTGAATTGCCGCTGGCTGTGCCGGTGAGAGTCCAGTCGAATGGCTGGCCCTCATTCGGGTTTCCAGGCGGGGCGATGCCGGTGTAACGCACGCGGACCTGGCCGCCCGGTTGCACCGTGCCCTCGAGGTTGTGCGTGACGCCGCGCGCTGAAGAGGTGCCGCGCAGGCGAGTCTGGGAGACCTGCACGTTGGCCGGACCACACCCAGTGTTGCGACACATCTGGCCGACCCAGTTGCCGTCGAACGTGGCGCCGCCGGGCGCGATCGCCGCCACCTGCGGCGCGGGCGCCGGTGCGGGTGCCGGCGTTGGCGTGGCCGCGGCCGCGGCGGCGGGTGGCGGCGGTGGCGCCGCCTTGGCGGGCGCGGCCTCGGCCGTTGGGCGGTGGTGCTCCACCATCGCCAGCGCGGCCGCGCCCTCGCGCGCCCCCAACC
>JALHMM010000037.1 GCA_022844045.1 Reyranellaceae bacterium
CGCCTGCGGCTCGCCGCCGCGGTCCGAGGCGGTGCCGAGCTCGAGCGCCGCCTCGAGCGCCGCCGCGCGCATCGCGCGCCAGTCACCCACCGCGAGACGCACCTCGCCCAGCGCCACGCGCAGCCCTTCCGCCAACGCCTCGGGCTCGGCGTTGTGGTCGATCTCGATGCGCATCACCGATTCGCGTCCGCCATCGTTGCCGAGGGCGACCAGCCGGCCGGCCTCGTCGCGCCGTGCGCCGATGACGGGATGGGCCAGCAGGCGGATCGCCAGCTCGCGTCGCGTGATCTCGACCGCCACCGAGTCGACGAGGAACGGCATGTCGTCGTTGACGATCTCGACGACGCTATAGGGCGCGGCGTAGCCGTGCAGCCGCGGCGACGGATCGTAGACCCGCACCTTGGCCTTACCGGCGGTGCGCTCGCGCGCGAAGTCGAGGGCGGTCAGCGCCGCAGTGGCGCGATCGGCGATCGGCGCGGCGGCAAGATCGTCGGCCGCCAGCCCGCTATAGAGCGCGCGCGTGAAGATCGAGGCCATGTCGGGATCGAGACCGCGCCCGGCGGCGCGGCTGCGCGCCAGGTCGGTCACCGCGTCGAGCGTCGAGGCGATCGCCGGGTCGGTCGGCGATGAGCGAACGTCCATGGCGCCTCCATTGAAGCCTTCATCGGGCTTCTACCGCACCACTATTGCACCTCGATCATGACGATGGGAGGTGCGTGCGGGCTGGGGACAGCTTTGGGGATCATTTTTCCTTGAGGGGCAACAGCTTAGACGACGTGATCTCAGGTGGAGCGCGGAATTCTTGACAATCTCGTTGCCGACGTAGGAAATGCCTACAGGAGCGCGTTTTGTTCTCATATTGGGTGCGGCGCAGCAAGGTCAGAGACAGGCTAGGGAAACGTAATTTCAAACTGTGTTTTCTAACTAAATATCAATGCTTTATTAGACTGTTTTTGAGATTCACATGATCGGTAAAAGATTCGGAGTGACAGAGCCGGAGGCGGGCGTATCATCGACTAATAGTGGTTGGGAGCCCCATCCACTCAAGATGTAGCAAAAACCCACAAACTGTCCTGTCCACAGCTGTGGAAAGAAGACGAACGGGGGCGTGAAGTGTTTGATGTAGTGCAGGTTCAGAGCGGCGGCCGGGTGGTGATCGATCGGTCACGGGATGACAAGCTCACCCCGTTCGGCAAGGCGACCTTGTCCGATCGCTATCTGCTGCCGGGCGAAAGCTACCAGGATCTCTTCGCACGCGTGGCCTCGGCCTATGCCGACGACGACGCGCATGCCCAGCGCCTCTACGACTACATCTCCAATCTGTGGTTCATGCCGGCGACGCCGGTGCTCAGCAACGGCGGCACCAATCGCGGCCTGCCGATCTCGTGCTTCCTCAACGAGTCCGACGACTCGCTCGAGGGCATCGTCAAGCTGTGGAACGAGAACGTCTGGCTGGCGGCGCGTGGCGGCGGCATTGGCTCCTACTGGGGCAATCTCCGCTCGATCGGCGAGAAGGTCGGCATGAATGGCAAGACGTCGGGCGTCGTGCCGTTCATCCGCGTCATGGATTCGCTCACGCTCGCGATCTCGCAGGGCTCGCTGCGCCGCGGCTCGGCGGCGGTCTACATCCCGGTCAGCCACCCGGAGATCGAGGAATTCATCGAGATCCGCCGCGCCAATGGCGGCGATCCCAACCGCAAGGCGCTCAACCTGCACCACGGCATCCTCATTCCCGACGCCTTCATGCGCGCGGTCGAGGCCGACGAGGAGTGGGCGCTGACCTCGCCCAAGGACGGCGCGCCGCTGCGCAAGGTCTCGGCCCGCGGCCTGTGGATCCGCATCCTGCAGGCGCGCATCGAGACCGGCGAGCCCTACATCATCTTCATCGACCACGTGAACAAGAACCTGCCCGAGCACCAGAAGCTCGCCGGCCTGCAGGTCAAGACCTCGAACCTGTGCAGCGAGATCACGCTGCCCACCGGCATCGACCGCTTCGGCAAGGAGCGCACGGCGGTGTGCTGCCTCTCCTCGCTGAACCTCGAGACCTATTTCGAGTGGCACGAGCATCCGATGTTCATCGAGGACGTCATGCGCTTCCTCGACAACGTGCTGCAGGGCTTCATCGAGGACGCCAGCGGCGAGTTCCAGCGCGCCACCTACTCGGCGATGCGCGAGCGAAGCGTCGGCCTGGGCGTGATGGGCTTCCACTCCTTCCTGCAGGCCAACAACATCCCGCTCGAGTCGGTGATGGCCAAGGTGTGGAACAAGAAGATGTTCAAGCACATCAAGGCCGGCGTCGACGCCGCCTCGGTGACCTTGGCCGAGCAGCGCGGCGCCTGCCCCGACGCCGCCGATTTCGGCATCAAGGAGCGCTTCTCCAACAAGCTCGCCATCGCGCCCACCGCGTCGATCTCGATCATTTGCGGCGGCGCCTCGCCGGGCATCGAGCCGGTGGCGGCCAACGTCTTCATGCACAAGACGCTCAGCGGCTCCTTCAGCGTGCGCAATCCCTATCTGCAGAAGGTGCTCGAGCAGAAGGGCCGCGACGACGAGGAGACGTGGACGTCGATCATGCTGAACCAGGGCTCGGTGCAGCATCTCGACTTCTTCGACGACCACGAGAAGTCGGTGTTCAAGACCGCCTTCGAGCTCGACCAGCGCTGGCTGATCGAGCACGCCGCCGACCGCACGCCGCACATCTGCCAGTCGCAGTCGCTCAACATCTTCTTGCCCGGCGACGTGCACAAACGCGACCTGCACCAGATCCATATGATGGCCTGGAAGCGGGGCGTGAAGACGCTCTACTACTGCCGCTCGCTCAGCATCCAGCGCGCGGAGGCGGTGTCGGGAGACATCGCCGGTTCCTCGGTCACGATGCCCCCTCTCCACAAGAACGGCGCCGACGCCCCCTCGGAACTGCCGCTGGCCGCCATGGCCCAAGAGAACAGCAACAACTACGAGGAATGCCTCGCCTGCCAATGAGGCCCCGACCAACCTTGACCGCGCCGCCATCTCGTTTGTGAGGGAGGGCGGCGCGGGCAGTCCTCAGCACTCAGTCCGTATCGGCCGCCATGTCCCTGCTCGACGCCAAGCCCATCTACAAGCCGTTCCGCTATCCCTGGGCCTATGAGGCCTGGCACACCCAGCAGCGCATCCACTGGCTGCCGGAAGAGGTGCCGCTGGCCGACGACGTCAAGGACTGGCGCAACAAGCTCAGCGAGTCCGAGCGGCATCTGCTGACGCAGATCTTCCGCTTCTTCACCCAGGCCGATGTCGAAGTGAACAACTGCTACATGAAGCACTATTCGAGGGTCTTCAAACCCACGGAAGTGCAGATGATGCTCTCGGCCTTCTCCTCGATGGAGACGGTGCACATCGCCGCCTACAGCCATCTGCTCGACACCATCGGCATGCCGGAGAGCGAGTACTCGGCCTTCCTCCGCTACAAGGAGATGAAGGACAAGTACGACTACATGCAGAACTTCAACGTCGATTCGAAGGAGGACATCGCCAAGACCTTGGCGGTGTTCGGCGCCTTCACCGAGGGCCTGCAGCTCTTCGCCTCCTTCGCCATGCTGCTGAACTTCCCGCGCTTCAACAAGATGAAGGGCATGGGCCAGATCGTCTCGTGGTCGGTGCGCGACGAGACCCTGCACTGCAACTCGATGATCCGCCTGTTCCGCACTTTCGTCAGCGAGAACCCGGAGATCTGGACCGAGGAACTGCGGCGCGAGCTCTACGTCGCCTGCGCCACCATCGTCGACCACGAGGACGCCTTCATCGACCTCGCCTTCGAGATGGGCGGCGTCGAGGGCATGACGGCCGAGGACGTGAAGAAGTACATCCGCTTCATCGCCGACCGGCGCCTGAACCAGCTCGGCCTGCAGCCGATCTTCCGCACCGAGAAGAACCCGCTGCCCTGGATCGACGCCATGCTCAACGCCGTCGAGCACACGAATTTCTTCGAGAACCGCGCGACCGAATACTCCAAGGCCTCGACCCGGGGCACCTGGGAGGACGCGTTCGCGTAACCGCGTTGCGCCGCGCGCCCGCGCGTGGCATCTGAGTGGTGGCTGCCGCGGCGAGTTCCCCCCGTCGCGCCGCCATCGGGAAAGACCAACGAATGCCGATCATGCGTACGATCGGATGGTGTGTCGCTGGCCTGCTGGGCACCGCGCTGGTGGCGCAGGCGCAGCAACCCGCTCCCGCGCCGCCGCCCCGGCCGCCGGAGATGTCGGGCTACGCCATTTCCTACACCATCACCATCGACAAGACGCCGGGCGATATCCACGCCGAAGCGCAGATGTCGGAGTCCTGGACGCGCACCTGCGACTCGTGGAGCTATGGCGGCGCGCTGTATTACGTCATCGACAAGGGCATCAAGGGCCGGCGCGGCGAGGACCAGCCGTTCAGCGACCAGGCCAATATCTACAACGAGCGCCTGAACTTCACCGAGAGTCTCGACGGTGACCGGCTGGGCTACCGCGCGCAGTACATGGCCAACTCGCGCGGCGATCCGGCCGAGGGCGCGGCCTTCTTCGGCGGGCCTGAGAAGAAGGGCATGCTGCAGGTGCGTGTCGGCAGGGTACCGCGCGAGGTCGAGCTGCCAGCCGGCAATATCGGGCCGATGACGTTTCGCCGCCTGCTGCTGGAGCAGCTGCGCGCCGACCATCCCGGCCCCTGGTACGCCTCGACCGTCGATCTGGTGCGCTTCCAGATGCCGGTCGACCTCAAGGTCGAGTTGACATCGTCGGCGCCGTTCCGCGAGCCGATCAGCACGGTCGGCACGTTGAAGGACCCGCCGCCGCCCGACCCCAAGGCGCCCAAGCCAGCCAAGGGAAAGCCAGCCGCCGCGACAGGCCCAGTTCGCGAAATGCCGGCGCCCCTGCGGGGCCGCCGCTGGGTGCTGAAGCAGACCTCCCAGACCCTCGGCGAGCGCGCCGAGGTGGTCTACGAGATGTTCGAGAGTGGCATGATCCCGCGCCTGAACTTCAAGCGCGAGGGCATCGAGATGAAGGCCGTGATCAAGGATCTCACGGAATTCCCCAACCCCAAGTGCGATTGAGCGCCAGCGAGGCCATCGCGGCGCTGTTCGAGCACCACCCGCGCGGCGAGCGGCGTGCCGTCGCGGTCGGCGATCTGCTGATACGCGCCGCCGCGCCCAGCGCGGGTGATTGGTGGGGCTGCTTCACGGTCAAGCGCAGCGGCGCGCGCCTGTTCGGCGACGGCTTCCGCACCGGCGATCTCGGCCGAGCGTTCTTTCGCGACCAGGCGCGGCGCGGTCACATCCTGATCGTCGAGAACGCCACCGGTCGCCGGCTCGGCTTCGTCATCGTCGTGCGCGAAGGCGGTGAGCTGGAGCTGCAAAACATCTACATGCGCTACGAGGCGTCCGGCCGCGGCGTCGGCCGGCTGATGATGGACGGCGTGTTGGCCTTCGCCGCGAAGATCGCCGCGTCGCGCGTGACCTTGCTGACCAGCGGCACCGCGCCGTGGAACCGCCGCTGGTACGAGAGCGTCGGCTTTCGCCGCTGGCCGATCGGCGTGGCCATGCCACGCTATCTCTACCAGGCGCATCGCGAGGAGGTGCGGCGTCTGGGCGTCCAACGCAGCCCGCACGCCCGCGCGCGCATCGTGATGGCGCGCCCGTCGTCGTAGCCTTCCCTTCCCCCTCCAGGGGAAGGTAACGGCATCGCTCAAGATGACGGGGAGGCCGCGAGCTTCAGCAGGCTTTCCTTGTCGTAGAGCGCGATGCGCTTGTAGTCGCCGACGATGCTTTCGAGCTCGGCGGCTGGCAGCACTTTCTCGAGATCGGTGAAGCCGTCCGGCGCGCGCTCCTCGACGAGGTCGAGCATGCGGTCGAGCCCGTGCTTGCGGTTGCTCTCGACGATGCGCGCGGTGGGCGGCAGGCGGCGCTGCTCGTAGAGCTTCAACGCCGCGGTCGGATCGGCCTCTTCCGACAGCGCGATGGTCAGCGCCTCGCCGTCGATGATCGCCTGCGTCGCACCATTGGAACCGATCGGATACATCGGATGCGCCGCGTCGCCGAGCAAGGTGACTCGGTCGTGGCTCCAGCGCGGCAGTGGATCGCGATCGACCATCGGGAACTCGAAGATCGCGCTGGCCGAGCGGATGATCGCGGGCACGTCGAGCCAGCCGAAGTTCCAGCCCGAGAATTTCGGCAGGATGTCGTTGATGTCGCCGGGCTTGTTCCAGTCCTCGCGCGGCGGCGTCGTGCCGTCGCCGAGATAGAGATCGGCGATCCAGTTGATCAGCGCCGTGCCGCGCTCGGCGTGCTGGCGCGAGATCGGATAGCAGACGAATTTCTGCCGGTGGTGGCCGGCCTGCACCATCGAGCGGCCGGTGAGGAAGGGCGTGCCCTCGCTGACGCCGCGCCACATCATCACGCCCTGCCAGCGCGGCGGGCCCTCATTGGGATAGAACGTCGCGCGCACCGTCGAGTGGATGCCGTCGGCGCCGACCAGGATGTCGGCGCTGTCGTCGCCGACAGGCTTGCCATCGCGGTCGACGAAGTGCGCCGTAACGCCGTCTGCGGTCTGCTCGAAGCGCGCCAGGCGATGGCCGCGGCGGATGTCGCCCTCGCCCAGCCGCTTTGTGGCGGCGTTGAGCAGCGCCATCTGCAGATCGCCGCGATGAACCGAGAATTGCGGCCAGGGATAGCCGCCGTCCAGCCCGCGCGGATCGCGCCAGATCGGCTGGCCGTGGCGGTTGGCGAAGACCAGTTCGGCGGTGCGGATCGCCACTTTGTCGAGATCGTCGACCAGGCCGAGCTTGGAGAGGATGCGGATCGCGCTGGGCTGCACGTTGATGCCGACACCCAACGCGCGGATCTCGCCGACCGCTTCGTAGACGCGCACCTGGTGGCCGGCGGCGCGTAGGCAGAGCGCGGCGGTCAGCCCGCCGATACCGCCGCCGACAATGATCGCCCGCATGCGCTCAGGGATCGCGGCTCAGCCCGCGATAGAGCAGGGCGGCGAGATAGGTGTCCCACTTCTCCTTGTGCTTGCTGCCAAGCTCGTGGAGGTAGGCCCAGCTGTAGATGCCGGTATCGTGTTTATCGTCGAAGCGAATGCGGATGGCGTAGTTGCCGACCGGCTCGATGGCGTCGATGCGCACGTGGCGACGGCCGGCGACGATCTTCTTCTGGTCGGCGCTGTGACCCTGCACCTCGGCCGACGGGCTCTCGACGCGCAGATACTCGGCCGAATAAGTGAACTTCTGATCGCCCTCGAAATCGACCTCCAACCTGCCCTCGTCGCGGAACAGACGGATTTCGGCCGGCCAGGGCTGTGTGCCGGCGGGCGGCGCCTCTGCCAGGCTCATGGCGTGTCCTCCAGCCGGCGCGCCTCGCCCGGCAACATGATCGGGATCCCGTCGCGGATCGGATAGGCCAGCCCGGCGCGGCGGCTGATCAGCTCGCCGGCGGCGGAGTCGAACTCCAGCGGCCCGTGGGTCACCGGACAGACCAGGATCTCGAGCAGCTTCGGGTCGATGCCGACCTTGCCGGCCGGCGTTTCGGGAGGGGACATGCGACGCTCCGGACGCTTGGCCTTCGCTATAGCACGTCAGGCTCAGTGGCGCGACGGCGTCTCGGGCCCGCCGCCACCCATGGCCGCCATTTCGAGCAGCGCGACCAGCAGGCGCGCGCGCGCCGAGCTATCTGGCGCCTCCAGCAAGGCCTGCTTCTCCGTGGGTGCGAAGGGGCAGACCATGGCGAGCGAGGTCACGAGATTGTCGTCGCTGGCCCGCTTCAGCCCGCTCCAGTCGCCCTGCAGCTTGCGCGCGCGGAAGAAGCCTTCCAGCGCCGTCATCAGCCTGGGACGGTCGAGTTCCATCGCGTCGTCGTCGCCCTCGAGGTCCTCGCGGTAGCGGGCGTAGTTCGGGATCACGCGGCGGTAGCCGTTGGCGTGCAGCGGCAGCTCCTGGCCGGCTTCGAAGCGGATCAGCCCGGCCAGGGTGACCAGCAGGCGCCCGTCATCGGTCTCGGAGAAGGCGACGATGCGGCCGGCGCAGCCCACGCCCTCGACCGGCGGCGGGCCGCTGTCTTCGGGCAGGCCGTCGCCGGCGAAGCCGCCGGGCATGGTCGGTTGCAGCATGCCGATCATGCGCGCGCCGGCCAGGGCGTCGAAGAACATCGCGAGGTAGCGCGGCTCGAAGATGTTGAGCGGCAGACGACCGCCGGGCAGCAGCAGCACGCCGCTCAGCGGGAAGATCGGCAGCACTTCGGGCAGTTGCTCGAAGGCCGGGTCGAACGGGTTGGACGATGGCCGGCGCCCGATCATCGTGCGCCTCCGCGTGCTCAGGAGAACAGGATCGAGGACAGCCGCTTGCGCCCCTCGACGCTCAGCGGATCGGCGAAGCCCAGCGCCTCGAAGAACTTCAGCAGCTGCTTGCGGGCGGCTTCGTCGTTCCACTTGCGGTCGAGCTTGATCGAGGTCAGCAGGTGGTCGAGCGCCTCCTGGCGGCGGCCATTGGCGTAGAGCGCCATGGCGAGATCATAACGCGCCTGATGGTCCTTCTCGTCGGCCGCGACCTTGGCCTCCAGCTCGCCCACCGGGCCGGCATCGGCGGCCTGCTCGGCAAGGTCGACCGCCGACTTGGCGGCCACGATGTCCGCGTGCTTGGCGAGCTCGGGCGTCAGCGAGGCGAGCAGCTCCTTGGCGCCTTCGACGTCCTCGGTGGCGAGTCGGACCTTGACCAGCCCGGCGATGGCCGGTGCCGATTCCGGCTCCTGCTGGAGGATCGCGTCGTAGATCTGGGCGGCCTGTGCGACGTCGCCGTCGGCCAGCGCTTTCTTGGCGGCCTCGAGGGCCGCGGCCATTTCCTCGGCGCCTGGCGGGCCGCCGGTGGCCTGCACCAGCCGGTCGATGAACTGCTTGATCTGGCTCTCGGGCAGGGCGCCGACGAAGCCGTCGACCGGGCGGCCCTGGAAGAAGGCGTAGACGGCGGGGATCGACTGGATGCGCAGCTGCTGCGCCAGCATCTGGTTCTCGTCGATGTTGATCTTCACCAGCTCGACGGCGCCCTTGGCCGCCTTGACCTGCTTCTCGATGATCGGGCCCAAGGTCTTGCATGGCCCGCACCACGGCGCCCAGAAATCGACAATTACCGGCCGCGTTCGGCTGGCGTCGATCACGTCCTTGGCGAACTTCTTCTGGTCGGAGTCCTTGACGAGGTCGGCGCCGCCCGCCGGCGCGCCGCCACCAATAATCTGATCCATGAACCGGGCCCTCTTGTGCGCCGGAATGTGGCGGCTGGCCCAGGGAATTGCAAGCCGGCCCCTGAAGGCCTCAGAGCAGCTCTGCGACGGCCAGAATCGCCAGCCCGGCGCCGATCCCCAGCGCCGCGCGGCTGGTCAGCAGGCAGACCGCGAACGTCGCCGCCAGCGCTCCGAACGCCACCCAGCCGCCCGTCGCCGCGACGTCGTCGAGAAGCGGCTGTAGCACCGGCGGCAGCAGCATGGCCATCAGCATCGCCACCGGCAGCAGGTCGAAGACGCGATCCGCCATCGGCGTGCGCGGCACGATGCGCCACATCAACGGCAGCGCCTTGATGGCGTAGAGCGTCACCGCGACGATCAGCACCTGGATCGCTTCGCTCATCGCAGCCGCCACAGCCGTGCCGCCAGCAGGGCGACGCCCACCGCGAGGGTGGCGGCGACCAGCGGTCCCAGCCGCATCGGCACCGACACGAGCAACAGGCCCAGCGCCACCGCCACCACGGCCACCAGCACGCGCAACCCGCCCGTGACCTGCTTGGCGAGGATCGGCGTCAGCACGATCGCGGGCACGGCATAGGCATGCTTGAGTGGCGGCAACTGGCCCGCCAGAAACGTGCCGACCACGCCCGACGCCAGCCATGCGAGACACAGTGGCACGCCGGCGCCGACCATGTAGCGGAAGCGCGTCGGCAGCGGCTCTTGCAAGGCCAGCGCGAACGAGCTCTCGCTGACGAAATACGCTCCTACCGCCCGCGACCACCAGCCGCGAGGGCGCGGCCAGGTGCTGACGATGGCGGCATAGATCAGGTATCGCAGATGGGTCAGCGCCACGCTCAGCAGGATCGAGGCGAAGGGCGCGCCGACGGCGACAAGCTGGGCATAGGCGAGTTGCGCTACGCCGGAATAGAAGCTCGCCGGCATGGCGAAGGCCGCGCTCTGCGAAACGCCGGCCGAGACGGTCGCGGCGCCTGTCGCCAGCCCGAACAGTATGGCGCCGGGCAGCAGGGGAAACGCCGCGCGCACACCCCGGCGCCAGGCATCGCGTTGCGCCGCCTCGTCCATCCTCATGCCGGCGTCTTAGCGCAAACGCCGGACATCGTGTCAGCCCTATTGCATTCACCCGCGGCAGCCTCCAGAAACGGCGACGCGATGGTCGATATGACGAAGCGGTACGATGTGCTGGTGATTGGCGGCGGCAACGCCGCGCTCTGCGCCGCTATCGCCGCACGGCGCGCCGGTGCCTCGGTGCTGGTGCTGGAGAAGGCCGACCGTTTCTGGCGCGGCGGCAACACGCGGCACACCCGCAACATGCGCTGCGCCCACGACGCGGCCACCGACACCTTGAGCGGTCCCTATAGCGAGGAAGAGTTCTGGGACGACCTGCTGCGCGTCACCGGCGGCCAGACGGACGAGGCGCTGGCCCGGCACATGATCCACGAGTCCAAGGACGTGCTGGAATGGATGCCCCAGCAAGGCGTGCGCTTCCAGCCGTCGCTTGGCGGCACGTTGAGCCTGGGCCGCACCAACTCGTTCTTCCTTGGCGGCGGGCGCGCCATGCTCAACGCGCTCTACCGCACGGCCGAGTCGCTGGGCGTCGCGATCGCCTACGAGGCGGAGGTGACCGATCTCGACATCCAGGACGGCATGTTCCTGTCGGCCACGGTGAAGCATGGCGGCGCGACCCATGAGGTGCGCGCCGGCACCATGGTCGCGGCGGCCGGCGGCTTCGAGTCGAATATCGAGTGGCTCAAGCAGTACTGGGGCGACGCCGCCGACAACTTCCTGATCCGTGGCACCTCGAACAATCGCGGCACGATCCTCAAGCTGCTCCTCGACAAGGGCGTGCAGGAGGTCGGCGATCCGACGCAATGTCACGCCGTCGCCATCGATGCGCGCGCGCCGAAATACGACGGCGGCATCATCACGCGGCTCGACTGCGTAGTCTTCGGCATTGTGGTGAACAAGCACGCCCAGCGCTTCTACGACGAGGGCGAGGACGTCTGGCCCAAGCGCTACGCCATCTGGGGCAGGCTAGTGGCGGGGCAGCCCGACCAGATCGCCTACATCGTCTTCGACGCGCCGTCGCTCACCATGTTCATGCCCTCGCTCTATCCGGCGATCGAGGCACCGACGATCCGCGCGCTGGCAGAGCAGCTCACGCTCGATCCCGCGGCGCTCGAGAAGACCGTGACCGAGTTCAACGCCGCGGTACGCCCCGGCACCTTTGATCACACCATCCTCGACGACTGCCGCACCGAGGGGCTGATACCGCCCAAGACGCATTGGGCGCGGCGCATCGAGACCGCGCCGTTCTACGCCTACCCGGTGCGGCCCGGCATTACCTTCACCTATCTCGGCACGCGCGTGAACAAGCAGGCGCGCATGCTGATGAAGGATGGCAGACCGTCGGCCAACATGTTCGCGGCGGGCGAGATCATGGCCGGCAACGTGCTGGGCCGCGGCTACGCCGCCGGCATCGGCATGACCATCGGCAGCGTCTTCGGCCGCATCGCCGGACAGGAGGCGGCGGCCAATGCACGCAACTAAGGCGCTCGAAGAAGCTGAACGGCTGATGACGGTGTGCAACTCGTGCCGGTACTGCGAGGGCCTGTGCGCGGTCTTCCCGGCGATGGAGATGCGCCGCGCCTTTCCCGACGGCGATCTCAACTACCTCGCCAATCTCTGCCACGGCTGCGGCGCCTGCTATTACGACTGCCAGTTCTCGCCGCCGCACGAGTTCAACGTCAACGTGCCGGTGAATCTCGCGCAGGTGCGCGCCGAGTCCTACCAGGCCTATGCCTGGCCGCGCGCCTTCGCGCCGCTGTTCGAGCGCAACGGCTTGGCCATCAGCCTGATCGCGGCGCTGAGCGTCGCCGTGTTCATCGCCGGCTTCATTGCCTGGAACGACACCGCTGTGCTGTTCGGTACCCATGTCGGGCCCGGCGCCTTCTATCGGCTGATGCCGCACAACGCGATGGTGCTGATCTTCGGCGCGGCCTTTCTCTACGCCATCCTCGCGATGGTGATGGGCATGGTGACGTTCTGGCGCTCCATCGCGCTGCCGATCGATGCGCCCGGCGGGCCGGCTGCGATCTGGCAGGCGATCAAGGACGCGGGGCAGCTACGCTATCTCGATGGCGGTGGCGTCGGCTGCTTCAACGACGACGATAAGCCGGTCGATCGGCGGCGCTTGTACCACCACCTGACCTTCTACGGCTTCATGCTGTGCTTCGCCTCGACCTCGGTGGCGACGCTCTATCATTACGGCCTGGGTCGCATCGCACCCTATCCATGGTGGGACCTGCCGCCGCTGCTCGGCACGATTGGCGGCATCGGCCTGCTGATCGGGCCGGTCGGCCTGCTGGCGGCGAAGTGGCGACGTGATCCGGAGATCCAGGATCCGGCGCGCTACGGCATGGAAGTGGCATTCCTCGCCATGCTGTTCCTCACCAGCCTCACCGGCCTCGCGCTGCTGGTGCTGCGCGGCACGCCAGCGATGGGCGTGCTGCTGGCGGTGCATCTCGGCGTGGTGTTCGGCCTGTTCATCACCATGCCCTACGGCAAGTTCGTCCACGGCATCTATCGCTTCCTCGCGCTGGTGCGCTACGCGCGCGAACGGCAGGCGATGACGGCGCACGGCTCGGTAGGTGCATGACGTTCCTGAAGACAGCCGATGCCGATATCCTGATCCAGTCCTTTGGCGCCGGTTCCAGGACGTTGGTCGCGCATGGCGGATGGGTCGGCAGTGGCGAGCTCTGGATGCAGCCCTTCGAGCTGCTGAGTCCGTCGTGGCGGACCATCACCTACGACCATAGGGGCACAGGCGCGACGATCTCGCGGGCGCCTTCCATCACGTTCGAATTGCTCGTCGATGATCTCTTTCGCGTGCTGGATCATTGCGGGGTCGAAACCTGCGTCCTGGCCGGCGAATCGGCGGGAGCGGCGGTGGTCCTCGAGGCGGCGCTGCGTCACCCCGACCGGTTCACGGGTCTGGTCATCGTCAGCGGGCGCTATGTCGGGAGCCGCACACCGCAGCGCGATCGCCTGCTTGAGGGCTGCCGGGCGAACTTCGCGGCGACGATGGACGCCTTCGTCGACGCGTGCGTTCCAGAGGAGGATTGCGTGGCTGAACGCGCCTGGGGCAGGCAGATCGTCAAGCGCTCCAATCCGCAGGCCGCGGTCGAGCTGATGGAGTGCATGGAAGGCATCGACATCGAAAGCCGACTGTCACGTATCAGCCAACGATGCCTCGTGCTGCACGGCACGCGCGACGTGATCACGCCCCTGGCCTCGTCGGAGACGCTCGCGTCCGTGGTGCCCAACGCCAAGCTCGTCATCGCCGATGGCGCCGGTCACGTGCCGACAGTCACCCGACCGCGGTGGATCGCCGAGCAGATCGACGAATTCTTCCAATAGCGACCAGCGGGAGGCGCTCGATCAGCCGCGTCCGCCCCTGGCGCCGTTCGATGGTTGCTGCCCGATCGGCGACTCGCGCCGCGTTGCGGAACGCTTCGCGCGCCTTAGGCGCCGCGCTCGAGCGAGTGGACGATGTGTTCCCGTAGACGCTCGGCCGGTGGCGGCAAAGCGTCCGTCGCCAGCAGCGCGATCTCCGTATCAGGGAGATCCGGCGCGCCGCGCGCGCCGCTCATCGCGACCAGCCCGTCCGGCACCATCTCCTTGGGTAGCACGGTCACGCCCAACCCGGCGCGCACCGCCGCCAGCGCGCCGGCGAGCGAGCCGCAGGTATAGGCGACCCGCCAGCGTCTGCCGAATGCGCGCAATGCCGTGACCGCCCGCTTTCGATAGACGCAGGGTTCGGGTGATACGACGAGCGGCAGGGTGTCCTGCCGATCCAGCGGCGCCCGCTCCGCCGCCACCCAGACGAGCGGCTCGCGCCAGACCGGGATTCCGCGCACGCGCGGACTGGGCTCGCGTTTCAGCAGCACCAAGTCGAACCGTGCCTCGCGGAACGCGGCGAGGAGGTTGAGGGTGAGGTCGCACGTGACCTCGAGCGTCACCGACGGATAGGAGGCCGCGAACTGCGCAAGGACGCTCGGCAGGTGTGTCGTCGCGAAGTCTTCGGGCGTGCCCAGGCGCACATGGCCGGCGAGCCGGGGCTCGGCGGCGTCGGCGACGATCTCATCGTTCAGCGCCAGCAGCCGGCGCGTCGACTCGAGCAGCGCCGCGCCCGCCGCGCTCGGTCGCGCGCCGCGCGCGGTCCGCTGCAGCAGGGATGTGCCCAGCGCGTCCTCCAGCCGCTTGATCTGCAGGCTGACGGTCGACTGGGTGCGCAACAGCCGCTCGGCGGCGCGGGTGAAGCTACCGGTGTCCGACACGGCGACGAAGGCGCGCAGCAGGTCGAGGTCGAGATTGCGTGGGATTGCCATTTAATCCCTCAATGGCCGCCGTTTGACTTATCAATTTCCAAAATAGTGCGGCGCGCTTCATATCACAAGCGCACTCAAGGAGAAGGAGCGACCCCATGACGATCATCCGGCCAGCCGAGCTTTCCGTGTCCACCAGCGTCGATACCGACCCGATGACGCACGCCGCGGTGCCGATCACCGTCGCGCGCGGCGACGGCATCGGCCCGGAGATCATGGACGCCTGCCTCGCGGTGTTCGCCGCCGCCGGCGCGCAGATCAAGGCCGAGGTGCACGATATCGGGCTCAGCGCCTACAAGCGCGGCCATGCCGGCGGCCTCACGCCGGACGCCTGGGCAAGCCTCGAGCGCACGCGGGTGCTGTTCAAGGCGCCGGTCGCCACGCCGCAGGGAAGCGGCATGAAGTCGCTCAACGTCACCCTGCGCAAGTCGTTCGGTCTGTTCGCCAACGTGCGGCCCTGCGTGTCCTATCATCCCTTTGTCGCCACCCTCCATCCGGCGATGGACGTGGTGATCGTTAGGGAGAACGAGGAGGACGTGTACGCCGGCATTGAGCATCGCCAGACGAACGACGTCGTGCAGTGCCTGAAGCTGATCACCAGGCCGGGTTGCGAGCGGATCGTCCGCTATGCCTTCGGCTACGCCAAGGCCCACGGCCGCAAGCGGGTGACCTGCTTCACCAAGGACAACATCATGAAGCTGTCCGACGGGCTGTTTCATCAGGTGTTCAACGAGGTGGCCAAGGAGTTCCCGGAGATCACCGCCGACCACATGATCGTCGACATCGGTGCGGCGCGGCTGGCGGCTTCGCCGGAACGCTTCGATGTGATCGTGATGCCGAATCTCTATGGCGACATCCTCTCGGACGTCGCCGCGGAGATCGCTGGCTCGGTCGGTCTGGCCGGATCAGCCAATATCGGGCTGGATGTCGCGATGTTCGAAGCGGTGCACGGCACGGCGCCCGACATCGCTGGCAAGGACATCGCCAACCCCTCCGGCCTGTTGCTGGCCGGCGTCCAGATGCTGCAGCATCTCGGCCAGGGCGCTGTCGCCGAACGGATCCACAATGCCTGGCTACGCACGATCGAGGACGGCATCCACACCGCCGACATCTACACCGGCGGGGTCTCGGCGGCATGCGTGGGCACCAAGGCGTTCACCGACGCCGTGATCGCCCGGCTCGGGCAGCCGCCCCGCAAGCTCAAGCCCGCCCACCATGGCGGAACCCCCGTCGCCGTGGTCGAGGCGCCCGCGAAGCCCCGTCAGCACAAGGCTTTCGTCGGCATCGACATCTTCGTCGATGCGCCGATGACGCTGCCCGGCACACTGGCCAAACAGGTGAACGCCGTGGACTCCGGCGATCTGGGCCTGACCATGATCACGAACCGCGGTCTGGCGGTCTGGCCGGCGAGCCTGCCGCACGCCAATCTCGCCGATCATTGGCGTTGCCGGTTCCAGGCGGCGCCGGGCACGACGGGCGACCCCAAGTCAGCCGCTCAGCTCGTGGGACGCCTGATGGGCGCGGGACTCGATGTCATCAAGACCGAGCACCTCTACACCTTCGACGGTGTTCCCGGCTTCAGCGTCGGTCAGGGTCAGTAACAACGCTTGCGGTGGCGCGCTGACGGCATCATGCCGCCAGCGCGGCGCGCGGCTGGGGCCGGCGCCAGGACAGGGCTTCGGCGACGTGCAGGCGGCGCACCGCGTCGCAGCCGTCGAGATCGGCTAGCGTGCGGGCCACGCGCAGCACGCGGTGATAGCCGCGCGCCGAGAGCTTCAGGCGTTCGACCGCCGTTGAAAGCAGAGCGCGGCCGTCGGCGTCGGGTGTTGCGACTTGTGCCAGCGCTTCGCCATCGACCTCGGCATTGCAGCGGGTGCCGCGCCCGCGCTGGATGGCGCGCGCGGCGGCGACGCGGGCGGCGACGTCGGTCGAGGACTCCGCTGGTGGCGGCAGGGTGAGGTCGGCGGGCGATACGGGCGGCACCTCGATCACCAAATCGATGCGGTCGTAGAGCGGGCCGGAGATACGGCCCTGATAGTCGGCGCCGCAGCGTGGGGCGCGGCCGCAAGCGCGGGTCGGCTCGTCGATGTCGCCGCAGCGGCAGGGGTTCATCGCCGCGACCAGCTGGAAACGGGCGGGGAAGGTGACATGAGCGTTGGCGCGCGCGACGCTGATGCGGCCGGTCTCCATCGGCTGGCGTAGCGATTCCAGCGCACTGCGCGCGAACTCCGGCAGCTCGTCGAGGAACAGCACGCCGTTATGCGCCAGAGACGCCTCGCCGGGCCGCGCGCGCAGGCCGCCGCCGACCAGCGCTTGCAGGGTGGCGGAATGATGCGGATCGCGGAACGGGCGGCGGCGGGTGAGGCGGCCGTCGCCCAGCTCGCCGGCGAGCGAGGCGATCATCGAGACCTCCAGCGCCTCGTCTGGCTCAAGCGGCGGCAGCAGGCCGGGCAGGCGCGCCGCCAGCATCGACTTGCCGGCGCCGGGCGGGCCGATCATCAGCAGGTTGTGGCCGCCGGCGGCCGCCACTTCGAGCGCGCGCTTGGCGGTTTCCTGGCCCTTGATGTCGGCGAGGTCGGGGTAGCGTGTCTCCTCGCCGCGCAAGGTGGCGGTGGGTGGCGACAGCACCTGCGCGCCCTTGAGGTGGTTGATCAGCGCCAGCAGGCTGGGCGCGGCCAGCACCTCGCCGCAGCGCGTGGCGCGCCGCGCGGCGGCCTCGTCGTCCTCGTTGGCGGCATCGACATGATCGAAGCCACCCCACGCCGCCTCGCCGCCACAGGAAGCCGGGCAGATCACGCCACGCCCGTCAGCGGCGGCATGCACGGCCGTGGGCAGCACGCCGGCGACGCGCGTGATGGCGCCGTCGAGCGCCAGCTCGCCCAGCACGACATAGCCCTCCAGCGCGTCGGCTGGCAGCACGCCGATCGCCGTCATCAGCGCTAGCGCGATCGGCAGGTCGTAGTGGCTGCCTTCCTTGGCGAGGTCGGCGGGCGAAAGGTTGATGGTGATGCGCCGGGGCGGCAGCGCCAGCCCCAGCGCCGCCAGGGACGCCCGCACGCGCTCCCGACTCTCGCCGATCGCCTTGTCCGGCAGGCCGACGAGCGAAAAGGCCGGCATGCCCGGCGCGATCTGCACCTGCACGTCGATCGGCACCACGTCGATGCCCTGAAACGCCACCGTGCGCACCCGCGCGACCATGCCCGCCTCCCACTGTGGAGGAGAACACATATAGAACGAGTGTCGGAAAAGAAAATATACCTAAGGTTGTATTCGTACCGGAAGCTCATCGCGATAGACTCAGGTGAGCCCTGGGGAGATCACCATGCCGTCCGTCCGCAAGACCCTGATCAGCGTCGAGACCATTCACGCCACCATGGGAGAGGCCTTGCTCAGGCCGATCCGTCGCGTCGTCGGGCTGGCGGTGATCGCCAACCCCTTCGCCGGCCGCTATGTCGCCGACCTGTCGCTGTTGTTCCAGGCCGGCCGCGAGATCGGCGAGCGGCTGATGCCGGAGCTGGTCGCGGCGTTGGGTGGGCCGGCGGTGTCCTATGGCAAGGCGGCGCTGGTCGGCGCGCATGGCGAGACGGAGCATGGCGGCGCCTGCATCCATCCGATGCTGGGCAAGCCGATGCGCGCGGCGATTGGCGGCGGGCAGGCGGTGATCCCGTCCAACGTGAAGCTCGGCGCGCTGGGCGCGACGATCGACATTCCGCTAGGCCACAAGGACGACGTCTGGTCCTTCGACCATTTCGACACGCTCTCGGCGATGATCGCCGACGCGCCGCGCGTCGATGAGATCGTCATCGCCCTGGCGCTGGCCGATGGCGGTCGGGCCCATCCGCGCTGCGGGTCGGGGCCTGTCCGGTAGTGTGGTCGCCGCGTCGGCGCTATCCTGCCGCGGCTTCGACCCTGGGGGAGCTTCATGCCAATGAGGTCAGGCGGATGCCTGTGCGGCGCGATCCGCTACGAATGCGCGGGTGAGGCGCAGTTCTCCCTGCAATGTCATTGCCGGGATTGCCAGCGCGGCAGCGGCGCGCCGCATGTCGCGGCCGTGCGGATGGCGGCCGACAGCTTCCGGATCACCCAGGGCGCGCCGCGCCGCTACGTCGCCAAGTCCGACGCCGGCAACGACATCACGCGCGCCTTCTGCGCCGACTGCGGCACGCCGCTCTACGTCCAGGTCTCGACGCGCCCTGACATTGTCGGCCTGCGCGTGTGCACGTTCGATGATCCGAGCTGGTTCCGGCCCGAGGCCAACATCTTCGTCAAGAGCGCCCAGCCCTGGGACCACCTCGATCCCGACATCCCGGCCTTCGCCGTCTATCCCACCGGCAAGGCGTATTGACGGCCGAGCGATGCTATAGCGTCGGCCATGCCTCGCACCCAGTCCAAGCCCGACGCCGCGCCCCTGGTGCTCGATCTCGAGCGCTACGTGCCGGCGCTGCTCGTCTTCCTCGCCAATAAGCTTACATCGGGTGCCTCGACCCTGTTGCGCCGGCATTTCGGCGTCGGCACCACCGAGTGGCGCATCATGGCGCTGCTGGCGGTCGATCCGTGGATCACAGCCAACCGCGTCTGCAAGGTGATCGGCTTCGACAAGGCCGCGGTCAGCCGCTCGGTGGCGGTGCTGCAGGACAAGGCGCTGGTGCTGAGCCGCCCGCACGCCTCCGACAGCCGCAGCCAGGAACTGAGCCTGTCGAAAAGCGGCTGGCGGTTGCACGACCGCATCATCCTCATGTCATTGGAGCGCGAGGAGCGCCTGCTGTCGGGCCTGAAGCCCGCCGAGCGCGAGCAGCTGATCGCGCTCTTGAACCGGCTGCTTGCCAAGATTCCCGACATGAACGGACCCATCGAGATTCCGTCCGACCAAGATCGTTGACAAGTCAACCAACGGCGCTCAAGCTGCGGCCAAACATCGAGGGAGCATGGCGATGTTCATTCGCAACACTTGGTACGTCGCGGGCTGGTCGAGCGAGGTGCCCTCCGACGGCTTTCTTGCGCGCACGATCCTGGGCACGCCGCTGGCGCTGTGGCGCGACGGCCAGGGGCAGGTCGTGGCCTTCGAGGATATGTGCTGCCATCGCGGCGCGCCCTTGTCGCTGGGACGGCGCGAGGGCGATCGCGTGCGCTGCATGTATCACGGCCTGCTGTTCGACCGCTCCGGCAAGTGCGTCGAGGTGCCGTCGCAGGATCTCGTGCCGGCCAACGCCCGCGTGCGCACCTTCCCCATCGTCGAGCGCCATCACTGGATCTGGATCTGGATGGGCGATGTCGAGAAGGCCGATCCGGCGCTGGTTCCCGACACGCACTGGCTCGACGATCCGGCGTGGCGCAGCATCAAGGGCGGCTATACCCACTACGACGCCAACTACATGCTGATCTGCGACAACCTTCTGGATCTGGCGCACCTGCCCTACGTGCATCCCACGACCTTGGGCGGCTCGGAGGACTACGCGAAGGGTCAGGTCAAGGTCGAGCGCATCGAGCGCGGCGTGCGGGTGACGCGCTGGGCGCTCGACATCGCGCCGCCACCCTTCATCCAGAAGGTGCGCCCCTTTGCCGGCAACGTCGATCGCTGGAACATTTATGACTTCCTGGTGCCTGGCATCTTCCTGATGGATTCCGGCATGGCGCCGGTGGGCACTGGCGCGCCCGAGGGCAAGCTGGCCGACGCCGCACGCTTCCACAGTTGCCAGGCGCTGACGCCGGAGAACGAGAACGCCACGCACTATTTCTTCGGCCAGCCGCATGACTTCGCGCTCGATCGTCCTGATGTGACCCGGTCGGTGCACGACAGTGTGGCCGAGGCCTTCGCGGAGGATCGCGCCATGGTCACGGCGCAGGCACGCAATCTCGAGAAGCGGCCGGATTTCCGAATGGTGCCGATCCGCGCCGACGGCGCGCTCAGCCAGTACCGCTGGATCGTCGAGCGCATGCTGGAGGCCGAGGCGCAGCCGGTACCGACTCGACCAGCGGTGTCGAGCGCGGCATCCTGACTGTCGGTCAAAAGGAGACTGACGATGGACGGCGCCTCGATTCCCCCTGTCACCATGGAGCAGTTGCGCGCGGTGGGCGCGGCCTTCGCGCGGCGCGATGTCGATGCCATCGTCGCCGCCTTCGCGCCGGATGGCGAGTTCCGCAACGCCAAGGGCCCGGACTACTGGGGCCAGAGCTTCAAGGGCCACGCTGCGATCCGCAGCTACTTTGAGCCGCTGTTCGCTCAGGCCAGCGACGTAAAGTGGACGCACACCAGCGAGTTCATCCATGGCGACCGCGCCGTCACCGAATGGCACCGCACGGCGACGCTGAAGACGGGTGAGAAGCAATCCTGGCTGGGCTGCGACCTCTACACCTTCCGCAACGGCCTGATCGTGATGAAGGACACGTACATCAAAGTCGTGACCTGACGACTGCGCAGGCTCAAAGGCCCTGCGCGCGTAAGATCTCCTCGATGTGCAGTTGCGCGCAGTCGATCGCCGGGAAGGTCGTGTTGCCGGCATCGAACAACAGTGACAGATCGGTGCCGGCGAAGATGATTGCCTCGGCGCCGTCGCGCTCGATCAGGGTGCGGGCCATCGCCGTCAGCGCGCGGTAGTCGTCGGGCGCGCCCTGGCCTGAGTTGGCGGTGCGCATGTAGGCGTCGTGGATGGCGGTGATCTCGTCGGCGCGCGGCTTCGCCAGATCGATACCGGCGAGTCGGCCGAACATCGCGCTCTCGATGGTGAAGCGCGTGCCGAAGAGCGCGGCGCGGCGGATGCCCTGCGCGCGCAGGTGCTCGGCCAGCGGCGCCACGATGTCGACCAGCGGCAAGGGCGAGATCGGCGTCAGCTCGTTGAAGCAGATATGAGGCGTCACGGCGGGGATCGCGGCGAGTTCGGCGCCGGCGTTGCGCATGCGGGCGATGAGTTCGGCGAGATAGGTGGCGAGGCCCTTGAGTTCGCCGGCCTGCACATAGCCCAGGCCGGTGGGCATGTCGGCGTTGACCATGACCAGCGGCAACGGCTTGCCCTGCGCGGCATGTGCGGCGGCCAACGCTTCGTAGTAGTGAACGGCGGCGCCGACGCCGACGCCGCCCAGCAGGCCGAGGCAGCGGCTCAACGTAGCTCCGCCAGATCGAAGGCCTTGCCGAAGCGGCGGCTGCAGTCGAGCGCGTCGCCGTACTTGCGATGCGCCGCGGTGTGCTGGGCGCAGGCCAGTAGCAGGCGGCCGCGGTCAGGCTGCTTGTTCTTGAGGTAGTCCTCGATCATGCACTGCGCGATCTCCTGGTTATGGGGATCGTTGCCCAGACGGCTCGCCGCCAACGCCAGCGCGCGCACCAGCGGGCCGCTCTCCGCACCGCTGTCGAGATAGGCCTTGGTCCACGCCATGCTCTGCGGACCGTCGAGCGCGATCAGCGCGCCAGTCAGCCGATCGACGATCTCCGCCGCGCTCAGGCGATCCGCGCCGGATGGCGCGCGCACCGTGGTGCGGGAGAAATCGCCGCTGAGCTGCTGATGGTACGCTGCCTGGTTGAGGTAGGCGGTGGCGAGGAAGAGCAGCTTGATGCGCTGCTGATGGGCGAAATTGTCCCAGAACCAGCCGAGCGTGTTGCAGTACTCGTAGCAGTGCTGCGGCAGCGAGAAGTTCACGTCGATGTTGGTCTCGATCACCACCTCGGCGGCGCCGAGTTGGATCGCGTCGAGGATCGAGCGCGGATCCTTGCCGGCGTTCAACAGCCGGGCCAGCGCCTCGATATTGGCCGGCTCGGGCTGGCGCAGCACGATCTCGAGGAAGGCCTCGGTCTCGGCCGCGCTCATCGGCTCGCGGTTGTCCAGGAGCGCGCGCTCGCGTGCTGTGGTGCCACCATAGGGCACGGCGTGCAGCACCTGACCCTCGATGTAGACGGTGACGGCGTTGCAGGCCATCTCGTAGAGCGAGTACCAGCGCGGGCCGACGGCGATGTCGAGCGCGCCGGCGTAGAGCACGTCGTGCGCGTCGTCCCAGCCGATCGCGTCGCCCAGCTCGACCGTGGCGCGGGCGCGGAACGACTTGTGGCCGGTGGTGTAGGAGCGGTTCTGGAAGGCGCGGTCCTGCACGTCGATCAGGCCGGCGAAGGCCAGCTCGGCCAGCGCGGCGCGGCGCTCCGGCTTGTTCTGCATGATGCCCAGGAAGACGCGGTAGGCGTCGATCACCTGGCCACGATGCACCAGGGTCGCCCAGTGCGAGAGGCGCTCCTTCAGCGGCCCGTCGAGCGCCAGCGGCTCCTGGTCGGCCCAATGCACCACGGGCGCTGGCGGCGGTCCCGGCGGCATCTGGAAGCCGCGCGCGTAGTGGCCCGGCGCCTTGATGATCTTCTGGTTCCAGATGTCGAGACCGGTCGGGATGTACCAGATGGTCTGCGCCATCGGCAGGCCGGCCTGCGCGCCGGGCAGCATGCGCGCGAGGTTCAACGTGGCGCGCGCGCTCAACAGACAGTGGTCGTTGTTGACGAAGTTCACGTACCCGTCGTCGATTCGCTCGTGATAGGGCACGTGGGTGTATGGCCCGTGGATGCGTACCGCCTCGGCCAGCATCTCGGTCAGCGGCCGGCCGGCCTTGAAGAGCTGGTGATAGGTATCGAGCGCGCCCAGTTGGTCGCGGTCGAGGATGCGTTCCTCCAGCTTGGCGTACAGCGCGTCGGGCCGGTCGCTGGCGCCTGCTCTTGCCACTCCGTCGGGCATCGTCGCCTCCCAGGTCGTTGGGCTGAGTATGAACCTCTCCCCGGAGGAGGGAAGGCCCCGCCAGCGCATGGCTAGGGTGCCGCCATGCGGCACGAAGCCCTTGCCCCGCGCCGGGTTTCGGGGTGCCCTTGCGGCCTCGACGATCGGAGGGCGCGGCCATGAAATTCGGCATCTTCTACGAGCTGCAGCTGCCGCGTCCGTGGGAGGTCGACAGCGAGCACAAGCTCTACAAGAACGCCTTGGCGCAATGCGAGCTCGCCGACCAGCTGGGCTTCGACTACGCCTGGGAGGTCGAGCACCACTTTCTCGAGGAGTATTCGCACTCGCCGGCGCCCGAGGTCTTCCTCGGCGCGGCCAGCCAGCGCACCAAGCGCATTCGCCTGGGCCACGGCATCTTCCAGCTCACCACCAACCACCCAGCCAAGGTGGCCGAGAAGGTGGCTGCGCTCGATCTGCTGAGCGATGGGCGCGTCGAGTTCGGCATGGGCGAGAGCGCCAGCATCACCGAGCTGGAACCGTTCGGCGTCGACATGGAGCGCAAGCGGGAAATCTGGGAGGACGCGGTGCGCGCCCTGATCCCGATGTTCCGCGATGGCGGCAGCTCGTATGACGGACCGCACTTCAAGTTCCCGCTGCGCAATGTGTTGCCCAAGCCGCTGCAGAAGCCGCACCCGCCGCTCTGGGTGGCGTGCTCGCAATTGCAGACCATCGAGATGGCGGGGCGGCGCGGCATGGGCGCGCTGGGCTTCCAGTTCGTCAGCGCCGACGCCGCGCATGCCTGGGTGCACGCCTACTACAACGCCTTCACCACACAGCTCGACAAGCTCGAGGACTACCAGACCAACCCCAACATCGCGCTGGTCAGCTACTTCATGTGCGCCAAGACCGACGAGGAAGCGCGAAGGCGCGCCGAGGGCTCGACCTTCTTCCAGTTCGCGCTGCAGTTCTACGGCGCGTCGAAGGGCCGTCAGCGTCCCGCGCCGGGCACGGTGAACATGTGGGACGAGTACACGAAGTGGAAGCGCGAGAACCCCGACCAGGCGGCGCGCTCGATCGCCGGCGGCCTGATCGGCTCCCCTGACACGATCCGCAAGAAGCTGCGCAAGTTCAAGGATTCGAACATCGACCAGGTGATCCTGCTCAACCAGGCGGGCAAGACCACGCACGAGCACATCTGCGAATCGCTGGAGCTCTTCGCCAAAGAGGTGATGCCGGAGTTCCACGCCGACGAGCCGGCGCATCAGGACTGGAAGCGCAAGGTGCTGGCTGGCGAGATCAAGCTCGACGCGATCGACACCACGCCGTTCAAGGACCGCTTCCGCCCCGGCATGATCACGGTGAAGCCACAGGGCGCGGCGACGGCGGCGGAGTGAGGCGCATCACTGTGAGGCGCATCACTCGCGGTGGTGTTGCGGTCAAATTGTCCTGAAGTCAGTCTTGCTAACTGAGAGCACCCAATCTGGCGTTATCGACAACTTAGGATCGAACAACGCCAGAATGGGTGACCCGAGGGTGCCGACGATACTGGGCCACTCGTCTTTCAGTGCGCTCACCGGCCATTGGCCTGTAACTACACGCTCGTTCGCCCGTGAAATGCGATCGACAGACCAATAAGTGCCATCGGCAATCTTCCTTCCCTTCAATCCGAACCATTCACATCTAAAGATCACCGCCTCAGCTGTTGAGAATCGCTCAGCGAGTGCCCGAGCGTGACGAATAAGCTCCGCTAACTCACGCATCAGGAATCTCGGATTAAAGGATGTAGTGGGCTCTCCAATACCGCGCCCTGGCCTGTCCTCCCGGTAACCACGAATAATCGTTGCCATTCCATTCTCGGAGACGCGCCAGACATCAGGCAGCGTTGTATCAAGGCTAGTCTCATTCAGCAGACTGGCCTCGAGGATGGTCGCAGCCTCGGTTGGACCGGGAACCACGTAGGGTTTTATCTCCGGGCGGGCGAACGGATAAAACATGCTCCATCCTGTCCATACGAGATCATGGACTTCGGCGCTTACCTGTCGAAGGGTCTCCGTCATGGATGAAACGGGCAGTCTTTCTGGCTCGCGACAGATGATCGCGTAGCTCAGCTGGTAGTGATGCTTGTCTAGTTCCGCGGGCCATTGGTGGCCGGTCTCTTTGAACAACTCCAAGAAACGCTGGTGCGACGCGTCGTGCCATTGCACCACGGCGTTCGTCGGAACCGAGGCGTCTTGGGCTGGGTTGATCTCGCTAATAGGTGTTGGCCTCAGCAGGTTATCCAGCATGCCGAGAAGCGACGTCCTATCGACTATTACGCATCGACGAATGATGGGCGCCCACTGTTCGGGTGTGATCACCGGGGCACTTTCCGGTCCATTGGGGCCGAGTTGGCGCGAGTAGTGTGTGCCTGATACGATCTCTTGGGGGCGTCCTTTAGGATCTTGAGGGCCGTTGTGCTTTGCGCAAACAGGTACCGCACCGTGCGGCGGGACGCGAACGACAGCATGCTGAACTCCACCTGCTGATGTCACAACCCGAGTCTCACACTGAAAGTTTGGAGAGAGATACTTTGCAATCACCTGCGACAGAACATCTTGATGATATCGATCAGCAATGTCAGCTGGTGGAGGAGTCGGCTGTCCATTGTCGTCAAAACCAAAAAGTAAGTATCCGCCGCCATGATTTGCGAGCGCGCACATATGGCGAGCGATCTTGGCGCGTGCCTTCGCGTCGGTGAGATTGACATGCTCCTTAAGGTCGACTGTCAGCGATTCTCTGGGATTATCGACGAGGTCCTGAATATCTGCTGGAGCTTGCATTGCGGCGGTCCAAGGTCGGGTTGTTGGAGGCTGTCTTGTTGCTTCGTATTCCGGAGTTAGTCGCTCTATGTGCGTTTGCACGCGTACTCGACGATCCAGTCTGTTGATGACAGCCATTAGGCGATCGACCGTGAATCGATCGAGCTTGGCTTGGCGGATTCGAGAAATGTCGGCTGCAGCGATGCCTGTCACCAAACTGGCGTCTCGAACTGTCAGACGTCGCTCGTCGATGGCATTTGCAATCTGCGCGGCCAGAAGCGCCTTGAACTCCTCCAAGTCTCCGTTTGAGCGGCCAGTATCCCTAAACATCGAGATTGCCATAGTTTAAGTGGTTGAATTACCGTAGTCATATTTGACTACAAGTCAAGTGATTCCGCATCGCCGTACGTTGGCAGCGATGGGGCCAACACGCATGGGGCATCTCCGCACTTGCCCACCGAAAACTGAGGACGTTGATCCGGTGTCCCTGATCGATCAATCTGGGCTCCACTATCCGGCAGGCGGAGGTATCCCATGCCCGACAACATTCACATCAAGCTGAACACCGCGTCCGTTGAGGCGCGGGTCGATGCGATTCAGGCCGCGTTCGAGGAGCGCGGCATGAAACCGGCCGAGTTCATCGGCGAGTTCCGCGAGCTCGCCGAGGAGAAATGGCTGCCCGAGAACGGCGCGCGGGTTTGCGCCAAAGCGTGGACCGACCCGGCCTTCAAGGCGCGGCTGATGGCCAATGGCAAGGACGCGGTCGCCGAGCTCGGCTTGAGCATGCCGGCGCATCACCGCCATCTCGTCGTGCTGGAGAACACGGCCAGCATCCACAACGTGATCGTCTGCACGCTGTGCTCGTGCACGGCCTTCTCGATCATCGGCCTGCCACCGGACTGGTACAAGGATCTGGAGTACCGCGCGCGCGCCGTGCGCCAGTCGCGCACGGTGCTGAAGGAGATGGGGCTGGAGCTGCCCGCTTCGACCGAGATCCGCGTGTGGGACACCACGGCCGACACCCGCTACATGGTGCTGCCGATGCGTCCATCAGGGACCGAGGGCTGGTCCGAGGAGAAGCTCGCCGGGCTGATCACCAAGGACATGATGATCGGCGTCGCGCGCGTCGCGGGGACTTAGGGACATGGACGGCATCCACGACATGGGCGGCCGGCAGGGCTTCGGTCGCGTGCGCTACGCGCTGAAGGCGCAGACCTTCCACGAGCCGTGGGAGAAGCGGGTCAACGCGCTGTACTCGCTTGCCGTGAAGTGCGGCATCTTCAATATGGACGAGTACCGCCACGCCATCGAGCGCATGGAGCCCCGGCACTATCTGTCGGCGAGCTACTACGAGCGCTCGCTGACCAGCCTGGCCACGCTCTGCGTCGAGAAGGGCATCCTCACGCAGGAGGAGCTGGAGCGACGCGCGCAGGGCCAGTTCCCGCTCGCCATGCCCAGCGCACCGGGGCGCGGCAACGTGCCGACGCGGCAGACCTTCAGGCCCGGCGACAAGGTGCGTGTGTTGACGGATCATGTGCCGGGCCATGTGCGCATGCCTGGTTACATCCGGGGCAAGACCGGCGTGGTGGTCAGCGAGTCGCCGAAGTATCCGTTCCCCGATGCGCATGCCCACGGCATCCACGCCGAGGACGAGCCGACCTACGATGTGCGCTTCAACGCCGAGGAGCTGTGGCCGAGCGACGCCGACCCGGCGCATGTGCATGTCGGTGTGTTTCAGAGCTACCTGGAGCGGGTGAGCTGAACTAAGCCAGCCGGCGAGATTTCCTCGCTTCGTGACGCGACGCGGACGTGGTGCTGTGCGTGTCAACGAAGCGAGGGATGGTCCATGCCGATGCGTCTTTATTCCGGCCCGCTCAGCATGTTCGGCGCCAAGGCGGAGATCGCCGCGCTCGAGAAAGGCCTCGACGTCCAGGTCGAGATGGTGCCCTTCGACATGAAGGCGCTCTACGAGCCCAGGCACCCCGAGGTCTTGCGCGTCAATCCCAAGCGCCAGGTGCCGGTGCTGATCGACGGCGACCTCGAACTCTTCGATTCGACGCAGATCTTCGAGTACTTCGAGGAGATCAAACCGCAGCCGCCGCTATGGCCCACCAGCGTACGCGGCCGCGCTCGCGCGCGGTTGCTGGAGATGAAGTCCGACGAGGTCTTCTTCCCGCACATCGTGAGGCTGATGGGCCTGCAGCGCAGCCTCGACGATCCGGCCGCGCTCACAGCAATCGGCGCTGCCACGGCCTACGACCGCGAGATGGAGGCGTTGTTGGCCGACGGCCGCTCATACCTCGCCGGCGATCTCTCCTACGCCGACATCGCATTCTATATGGCGCAGTTCTTCGCCGACCGGCTGGGTGCGCCGATGCCAGCGGATGTCGGCCGCCTGCTGGCGTGGCGCGCGCGCATGACGGCGCGACCGGCGGTGCGTCAAGTGGCCACCGCCATGGCCCGTTTTCTGGTTTCCGTCGGCGGCCGCAAACCCAGCTTTATTGACCTCTGACCGGGCGCGGACCCTGCCCGCAGTCCTCGCGTTCGATGGCCACACGGCGGCACCCGCCGCCGGTGCGTGCCGCAGGTGCGTGATGACTTTGCTTGAGGCCGTGCGGAGCCTCGAAGGCGACCGCGAAGAGCACCACCGAGGGGAAAGTCCCCTGAATGTCAGCGACGCGAGACCCGCGACATCAGCATCGTCAGTCCCGACCAGGCCATCCAGTAGGCGCCAGTTCGGCGCACACACCCGGCGCGAAAGATCAACGAGCCGCGTTCGCGGCAACCCTTGTGCGAATTCGCGGCAACTTTGGGAGAAAGGTAACGTTCGAGCTCCAGGGACGTTTCGTCGCCTCTGGAGCAAGCCAATGTTCACACGAATCCTGATGACCGCTGCGGTAGGTCTTCTTATCGTTGGCGGTACGGTGCTGGCCCAGGGCGGGCGGGCCCCGTCCGATCGTCGCGTCACCGCCTCGCTCACAGCCGCCAAGCAAGTGCCGCCGGCCCAAAGCGCCGGCGCGGGTACGGTCGAAGGCTTGATCAACATGTCCAGTCGCGAGCTGCGTTGGAACATCAAGTGCGGTGGGCTGACCGGGCCGGCGACGGCGATGCACTTCCATGGCCCGGCCACCGACGCCCAGAACGCCGGCGTCGTGGTGCCGATGCAGGGCGGTTGCGATGGGCAGGGCACGACGGGCAGCATGGTCATTGATCAGAACGCCTTGGCAGATCTGCTCGGCGGCAAGTGGTACGTCAACGTGCACACCCAGAGTTTCCCCAATGGCGAGATTCGCGGCCAGGTGTCGGTGACGCAGTAACGCGGCCCTAGAACGTGAACCGTGTGCCTAGCGTCAGGTTGATGCCGGGCAGCGGTGCTGCGTCCTTGATGAACGAGGTGTGCGCGATGGCGCGCTCGTTCAAGAGGTTGTTGGCGCGCAGGTACACCTGCCAAGTGTTGATCGGGTTGAACTGTCCGCTCCAGGCGACACCGACGTTGAGCATGTTGTAACCCGGCGTCCCCGATTCGAACGACGCGACGTCACTCTGCCCGAACACGTGGTAGAATTGTACGAAGCCGCTCAGGTTCCCAGCACCTAGCTCATGACGAGCATCGACGCGGGCGCCAAGACGACCGGGCGGGATGCGCGGCAGGTTATCGCCGCCGGTGAGCCGCCCCCGCACATAGTCGCCAAAGACCGAGACGTCGATGTTGTCGTTGACCGCATACTTCACGTCGGCCTCCAGGCCGTAGAACTCGGCATCGGCCTGGCGGAAGTTGATCACGCGCCGGTCGTCCCTGGTCTCTCCGGTGTCGAACTGGAAGATGAAATCCTTGACCACGTTGCGATAGACGCTGACGCCGAACTGCAGCGCGCCGGTCTTCTTGCGCAGGCCGAGCTCGAGGTTGTACGAGGTCTCGGCACGCAGGTTGACGTCGCCGATCTCGAACTGCCCGGTGGCGACGTGTGCGCCGTTGGCGAAAAGCTCCTCGGCCGTCGGCAGGCGCTGCGAGCGCGAGAAGCCGATGGTCGCCGCATATCCCGGCGCGAAGTCCCAGGTGCCGCTGATCGAGGCGGAGAAGCCGTCATGGCCGCGGCTGGGCTGATCATTCGACGGCCTGATGTGCTGCCAATCGTAACGCAGCCCGCCTTCGATGTGGAACGGACCGATGCTGTAGCGCTCGATCAGGAAGACGCCGAAGCTTCGCGTCAGGGTCGGCGGCAGGAAGGCTTCCTCACCGATCGGCGTGAAGTCGCGCCGCAGCGCCTGTACGCCGGCCACGCCGCGCAGCCCGTCGAACAGGCGGTGGACCACCTCGAGGCGGCCGTCGAACGCGTGGTTGTTGAAGGTCGTGGCGATCGCGCCGTCCTCGACCTCCTGATGCTCGTACCAGACATTGGCCAGCCGGAAGCGGATCTTCTCGACGCCGGCGAACGGCTCGCGCACCTCGCCCCTCACGTCGAGGCGTTGGCTGCGCATATTGATCAGCACGGTCGCCTCGTTGGGCAGGCCGTACTGGGTGCGGTGCTCGCTGTAGGCGGCGCCGACATAGCCCCAGTCGGCGACCCAAGACGTGCCCGCGCTGAAGTTCCAGCCGTTGTTGAACGAGTTGGGCACGCGCCGCGACAGCGGGTCGCCGAAGCCCTTGGCGGTGTAGTAGTCCTCGGCGTTGCGCACCGTGCCCTCGAGGCGCGCGGCGACGTTGCCGTGGCCAACGGTGAAGCCAAGGAAGCCGGCGATCTCCTCGGCGCTGGAACTGAACTGCAGCCCGGTCTCGGCTTGGTAGCCCCGCGAGGGCACCGCCGTCGGGATGCGCGAATCGATGACGTTGACCACGCCACCGATGGCGCCGCCGCCATACAGCAGCGTCGCGGGACCCCTGAGAATCTCGATCTGCCGCGCGCCGAACGGATCGCTGGTGACGGCGTGATCGGGGCTGACCGACGCCGCGTCGAGCGTATCGACGCCATCGTTCAGCACGCGCACCCGCGGTCCGTCGAAGCCGCGGATGATCGGCCGGCTGGCGCCAGCGCCGAAGTGGGTCGAGGTGACGCCCGGCAGGTCCCGGAGCGTCTCGCCCAGCGTCGCGGCACGGCGTTGATCGAGGCTCGGCCCGGCCAGCACCGTGGCCGGTGCGGCGACATCATCGATGCTGCGCGACAGCGGCACGCCGGTCACTTCCAGCGGCGGCAGGGTGATCGTTGTAGGGGTCTGCGCACTTGAGGGCAGGGCGACCAGGACGCCGGCTGTGGCCAGAATCATCTTTCGAATCAAAGGCATGCGCGTCCCCACGTCGGCGTAAAGCACGACGTTATAACATAACATTCCCCGTGTGAAGCGCCGTGACGTCGAGATCGGCGTCAATGCGTCAAAGCTTGGTGGCGAGGCGGGTGAGGAAGGTGGCGACGGTGGGGGTCAGCTCGCCGTCGGCCTTGGCGGCGATCACCTTGCCGCTGGCCGACAGGGTGGTGATCGCGATCGACCACTTCGCCGTGCCGCCTGCGGACTCGATGACATAGTCCGTGGTCGACTGCCCGGCCTGGTACGGCTCGAGCAGGCGCCAGCCGGTCCAATGAAAGCGCGCGAAACGGATAGCGGCGCGGTCGGCGGGGTCGACGACGTTGCCGTCGGGATCGAACAGGGTGACGGCCAACGTCGCGGCGGTGTCGACCTTCTCGCCATACTTCGCGACCAGGGCCTGAGCGATACGCGCGACCATCGGGAACTCCGCCACAGGATTCAGCTGTAGCTCACCATACCTTTCCCCCTCCGGGGGAAGGCAAGCTTACGGATGCAGGTGGCAGGCGACAGCGCGGCCGCCGGGGCGGCCTTTGAGCGGTGGTTCCGCTGTCTTGCAGACATCCATCGCGTGCGGGCAGCGTGGATGGAAGCGGCAGCCTGGTGGCGGCCGCAGCGCGCTAGGCACCTCGCCCGTGATGATCTGCTGCGGGCGGGTGGCCTCGAGCTCGGGATCGGGAATCGGGATCGCCGCCAGCAGCGCCTGCGTGTAGGGATGCAGCGGATCGCGGTAGAGCTCGTCGCGCGTGGCGATCTCGACGATCTTGCCGAGATACATCACGGCGATGCGGTCGCTGATGTGCCGCACCACGGCGAGGTCGTGGGCGATGAAGATGTACGTCAGCCCCAGCCGCTGCTGCAGCTCCATGAACAAGTTCACCACCTGCGCCTGGATCGATACGTCGAGCGCCGAGACCGCCTCGTCGCAGATGATCAGCGATGGCTCCAGCGCCATGGCGCGGGCGATGCCGATGCGCTGGCGCTGGCCGCCGGAGAACTCGTGTGGATAGCGATCAGCCATATCAGGCAGCAGGCCGACCATGGCGATCAGGGCCGAAACGCGCTCGCGCAACGCCTTGCGATCGTTGCCCAGCCCGTGAACTTCGAGCGGCTCGCCGACGATGTCGCGCACGCGCATGCGCGGATTGAGCGAGCCGTAGGGATCCTGGTAGACCATCTGCATGCGCTTGCGGATGCCGCGCATGCGTTCCTCGTCGTGGCCGGCGATATCCTCACCCTCGAAGACGATGCGGCCCTCGGTCGGCGGCAGCATGCGCAGCACCGCCAGCCCCGTCGTCGACTTGCCGCAGCCGCTCTCGCCGACAAGGCCCAAGGTCTCGCCGCGCTTGAGCGTGAAGGAGATGCCGTCGACCGCCTTGACCGTGGCGACCTGCTTCTGGATCACCACGCCCTGCATGACGGGAAAATGAACCTTGAGATCCTCGACGCGCAGGATGTCGTCGGATGCCGGGGTGGTGGCGTCAGGCATGGGCTTCCACACGCGCGTCGAGGAAACAGGCCTTGAGATGGTTCTCGCCCACCGCCTCGAGCGGCGGCCGCTCGTCGTGGCAGCGCTGCGTGGCAAAACGGCAGCGCGCGGCGAAGGCGCAGCCCGGCGGCAGCTGCGCCAGGTTCGGCGGCTGGCCCTCGATCGGCACCAGGCGCTGGCGCGTGTCGCCGTCGAGCCGGGGGATCGAGGCCATCAGGCCCTGGGTGTAGGGATGCCGCGGGAACTTGTAGAGGATGCGCGCCGGCGCGGTCTCGACGATGCGCCCGCCATACATCACCACCACGCGATCGGCGTAGCGCGCCACGACTCCCAGATCGTGGGTGATCAGGATCAGGGCGGAGCCAGCCTCGCGCGCCTGGTTCTTCAGCAGGTCGAGGATCTGCGCCTGCACCGTGACGTCGAGCGCGGTGGTCGGCTCGTCGGCGATGATCAGCTTGGGCTGGCAGGCCAGCGCCATGGCGATCATGGCGCGCTGGCGCATGCCGCCGGAGAACTGGTGCGGCCAGGCGCCGACGCGGGCGGCGGCATCGGGGATGCGCACACGGCCGAGCAGCTCCTTGGCCTTGTCGATCGCCACGGTCCATGGCGCCTTGCGGTGCAGGTTGATCGGCTCGCCGATCTGCTTGCCGATGGTGAGCGCCGGATTGAGCGAGCTCATCGGCTCCTGGAAGATCATGGCGATCTTGTCACCGCGGATGGCGCGAATGCCGACATCGTCGAGCTTCAAGAGATCGACGCCGTCGAATATCACTTCGCCCTTCTCGATCTTGCCCGGCGGGTTGGGGATCAGCCGCAGGATGGAGAGCGCCGTGACGCTCTTGCCCGATCCCGACTCGCCGACGATCGCCACCGTTTCGCCGGCGGCGACGTCGAAGGACACCGAATCGACGGCGGTGACGATACCGCCGTCGGTCCGGAAACGCGTTGTCAGGTCGCGGACCTGGAGGAGGGGTTCTGCCACGGTGCGCTTAGTAACCGAGCTTCTTCTTCAGGTCCTGGTCGATCCAGATCCGCGCATAGATCGGTCCGGGCCGCAGCGAGCTGGTGTTCATCTCGCCGCCATAGTTCTTCACCCACGGCCACCACGCGGCGTAGACGTAAGGTGTCGGCAGCCAGATGTAGGGCGCCTTGTCGACGATTTCGCGCGTCATCTCGCGCAGGAGCACCTTGCGCTTCTCCTCGTCGCGCGAGGCGTAGACCTCCTCCATCTTCTTGTCGAACGCCTTGTCGGTGTACATCGCCGGGTTCCACGTCTGCTCGCTGACGAAGCTCTTGCGGATCGACGTGGTCGGGTTGGTGTGGCTGCTGTTCATCAGGTAGCCGGAATGGTGCTTGCGCGTCGTCATCGCCGAGAGGAACGCGGCGTACTCGGTGGGCACCAGCTCGGCCTTCACGCCGATCTGCTCGAGATAAGCGGCCAGCAGCGGCGCCACGTCGGTGTGGTCCGGCGAGCAGGCGCAGTACTGCAGCTTGAAGCTGAAGCCGTTGGGATAGCCGGCTTCCTTCAAGAGCTCCTTGGCCCTCTTCGGGTTGTAGGTGAACAGCTCCTTTATCGACGCCGGCATCTTGTCGAGCGGCTCGAAGTACCCATCCCAGTCCGGGTACATCGGATAGGCGAACAGCTCGGCGTTGCCGCCGTAGTGCGCGGCGATGATCTCCTGCTTGTTGATCGCCATGTTGAGCGCGCGGCGCACGCGGATGTCGTCGAACGGCTTCTGGTCGACGCGCATGGCCATGAACGAGCCGAGGATCGAGAGCCGCTTGGCCCATTGCAGCTGCGGCGCGTTCTTCTTCAGCTCCTCGACATTGCGCCAGGCGATGGTCTCGAGCATGTCGACCTTGGCGGTGCGCAGCGCGGTGATCTGCGTCGTCTCGTCCTTGATGGTGCGGTAGACGACCTTGTCGACGAACGGGATCTTGTACTCGACCCCGTCGATCTTCTCCTTGTCCCAGTAGATCGGGTTGCGCGTATACGTGTTGGAATTGCCCTGCACGAAGTCGGTGAGCATGAAGGGCCCGGTGCCGTTGACGTTGCGCCAGTTGTTGGCGCCGGCGTCGACCACTTCCTTGGGCGTCACCACGGAGTAGAAGCCCCAGGCGATGCGGTAGTCCCACTCCGCGTTGTATTCCTTGAGGTAGTAGACGACGGTGTGGCTGTCCTTGGCCTCGACGCGGTCGACGAAGTCGAAGTAACCGCGGATGTTCTTCGGGCTGCTGCGCAGCCGGTTGAAGCTGAACACCACATCCTCGGCGACCAGCTCGCGGCTTTTCATCACGCCCGGCTTGTCGGGGAACATCACGCCCTTGCGCAGGGTGAAGACGATGCTGAGCGGGTTCTCGACGAACTCCCACTTCTCGGCCAGCTCGCCGCGCTGGGCGTCGGGCGCGAGATAGGCGTCGGCGATGAAGGGATGCTTGCCGCCCTTGCGCACGCTCTTGTCGAGGTTGCCGACGACGAGGTGCTCGTAGAACTGACCGGTGTCGTGGTTGAGCTTCCAGTTCCAATCATGCGGATCCCACGACAGCGCCGAGAGCGTCGCGAACATGGTCGCGATCTCCAGGGTGCCGCCGTATTGCGGCTTCACGCCCTTGTCGGCCAAAGCCGGGCCGGCGGCGAGCGCGGATGCCAGCACGGCCGCCGCCGCGCCTTGCGCGATACGCTTCCACATCATGGCTTCCCTCCCGTTGCGGCTTGTTCCTCAGGCTGCGTGCCGCAGCACCCTGCCGGCGCGCGTGCCGGTCAGTTCGCCGTCGAGCACATTGATCGCACCGTTCACCAGGGTCGCCTTGTAGCCGGTCGACTTCTGGATGAAGCGCGACGCGCCGCCGGGGAAGTCGCTCACCAGCTCGGGCTGGAGCTCGGCGACCTTGCCGGCGTCGAAGACGTTGATGTCGGCGCGCATGCCGACGGCCAGCGTGCCGCGATCCTTCAAGCCCATGACGCGTGCCGGCATCAGGGTCATGCGCTTGACCGCCTCGCTCATGCTGAAGAAGCCGGTCTCGCGCACCCAGTGCGACAGGATGAAGGTCGCCCAACCGGCGTCCATCACCTGCGTGACGTGCGCACCGGCGTCGCCCAAGCTGGGGAAGCAGTGCGGGCTGCGGAACATGTGCGCCAGCGCGTCGAGATTGGGGTTGAACATGCGCAGGGTGAACAGCGCCTTGCCCCCGGTTTCACGCGCCATGCGCAGGAAGGTCTCGGCCCAGTGCTCGCCGCGCGCCCGCGCCATGGCGACCAGCGACATCTCCTCGCCCGCTGTGTAGGCCGGGGTCGGACCGTCGCCGAGATAGAAGACCTTCTCGACCGGCGTGCCGAGGTTCTGCTTGAAGCCGTTGGCCTTCGCCTCGGCCATCAGGCTGGCATGGAACTCGGGATCGCCCAACGCCGCGACGCGATCGGCCAGTGTCGGCAGGCGACGCAGCCGCGACCAGGTCGCGCCGCGCACCGGCAGGCCGGCCTGCAGGCCGTAAATCATGCCTGACGCGCGTACCTGCGTGATCGCCGTCATATCGCGGCCGGCGCAGAGCTCCTCCAGCGCCGTGCGGCGCTGCTGTGCCATGGCCAGGTCGCCGTTGCCGGCGCCGTAGCTGAACAACACGCGGCTCTTGCCCGAATCGGCGATGGTGCGCAGCACGTCCATGTTGGCGCCGACCGCCTGCATCAGCGCGTTGCGCGGCGCCACGACCTTGGCGATGTCCACCAGCTCGATCGGATCGGCGAAGGTGCCAGGGATGGCGCGGCCATCGGGCAGCTTGTGCTCGGCGAAGCGGTTGGTCGAGAAGCCGATGGCGCCGCGGTCGATCGAGTTGGCGACGACCTCGGCCATCTGCCGGCGCTCTTCCGGCGTCGCCTGCTCCTCCACCGCGCGCTCACCCATGACGTAGAAGCGCACCGCGCTGTGGCCGACCAGGCCGGCGATGTTGATGCCGGGCTTCAGAGCATCGATGGCGTCGAGATAGCCGCCATAGTCTTCCCAGCTCCACGGCAGGCCGGTGAGGATGGCGTGGCGGGGAATGTCCTCGACCGTCTCCATCATGCCGGCGAGCAGTTCCTTGTCGGCCGGCTTGACCGGCGCGAAGGTCACGCCGCAATTGCCCATCAGCGCCGTGGTGACGCCGTGCCAGCTCACCGGCGTGCAATCAGGATCCCAGCCGATCTGCGCGTCGAGATGGGTGTGGATGTCGACGAAGCCAGGGGTGACGGTCATCCCCCCGGCGTCGATCTCGCGCCTGCCGCCACCGTCCACAGTCCCGACGGCGGCGATCACGCCGTCCTGGATGGCGACGTCGCCGCGATAGGGCTCGCCGCCGGTTCCGTCGACGATCTCACCGCCGCGGATCACGATGTCATATGCCATGACCACTCTCCTTTGATCGGGCGCTCAGAAGCCCATCTTCTTCTTCATGTCCTGGTCGAGCCAGATGCGGGCGTAGATCGGGCCCGGACGCACCGCGCCGACGCGCAGCTCGCCGCCGTAGTTCTTCACCCACGGCCACCACGCCGAGTAGACGTAGGGAATCGGCATCCACACATAGGGCGCCTGGTCGAGGATCTCGCGGGTCAGCTCGCGCAGCATCTTGATGCGCGTGGCTTCGTCCTTCTGGCGGAAGACCGATTCCATCTTCTCGTCGTACTTGGGATCGCTGTAGCCAGCCGGGTTCCAGAGCTCGCCGGTGATGAAGCTCTTGTGGATCGTCCGCGTCGGATTGACGTGGCCGGAGTTCATGAAATACGCGGGCGCGTGCGTGCGCGAGCTCATGGCGCTCAGGAACGCGCCGTACTCCATCGGCTGGATCTCGAGCTTCACGCCGATCTGCTCGTAGTAGGCCGCGACCAGCGGCAGCAGGTCCATGTGGTCGGGGTTGCAGGCGCAGACCTGCACCTTGGTCGTGAAGCCCTTGGGATAGCCGGCCTCGGCCAGCAGCTTCTTCGCCTTGGCGGGATCGTAGGTGAACAGCTCCTTCACCGAATCGGGCATGGTGTCGAGCGGTTCGAAGTACGGGCCGTAGTCGGGATGCTGCGGATAGGCGAAGAGTTCGGCGTGGCCATTGTAGTAGGCCTTGACGATCTCCTGCTTGTTCACCGCCATGTTGAGCGCGCGGCGCACGCGGACGTCCTTGAACGGTCCGTCGACATCCATGCGCATGGCCATGAAGGTGCCGGACTGGCTGAGCCATCGGTTCCACTGCAGCTGCGGCGCGCTCTTCTTCAGGCTCTCGACGTTCTGCCAGCGGATCGCCTCGAGGATGTCGAGCTTGCCGGTGCGCAGCGAGGCGATCCACGTCGCCTCGTCCTTGATCGTGCGGTAGACGACCTTGTCGAGGAACGGCAGCTTGTACTCGGTGCCGCCGATCGTCTCGCGACCCCAGTAGATCGGGTTCTTGGTGTAGGTGTTGGAGTTGCCCTGCACGAAATCGGTGAGCTGGAAGGGCCCGGTGCCGACCGCGTTCTTCCAGTTGGTGGCGCCGGCGTCGACCATCTCCTTGGCGTAGATCGGCGAGTAGTAGCCCCAGCCGAAACGGTAGTCCCACTCCGCGTGGAAGTACTTCATGTGGAAGACGACCGTGTGCTTGTCCGGCGTCTCGACCTTCTCGACGTGATTGAAGTAGCCCTTCTGCTGCTTCGGGCTGCTGATCAGGCGATTGAAGCTGTAGGCGACGTCGGCCGAGGTCAGCTCGCGGCTTTCCATGACGCCGGGCTTGGCCGGGAACATCACGCCTTTGCGCAGCTTGATCTCGACGCGCAGCGGGTCGTCCTTCCACGCCCAGCTCTCGGCCAGCTCGCCCTTGATGGCGTCCGGTGCCAGGTATCCGTCGGCGACGAAGGGATGTTTGCCGCCATTGCGTTTGGCTTTGCTCAGATCACCAACGAAGAGCTGCTCGAGGTAGTTGCCGGTGTCGTGATTGAGCTTCCAGTTCCAGTCGTGCGGATCGAACGACAGCGCCGACAGAGTGATGTAGACGGTGCCGACCTCCAGCGTGCCGCCATATTGCGGCTTGGGCCCGTTGTCCGCGGCGGCCGTGCCGATCGACGCACCGGCGGCGAACGTGCCGGCAATCAACGCGTTCCTGAAGCGCTTCCACTCCGTCATGACGTCCTCCCTGACATTCGGTGCCGTTGTCGTCTTCTTTTCGTCTTTACCTTCCCCCGGAGGGGGAAGGTGGCGCGCCGCGTAGCGGCGTGACGGATGGGGGATGCCTCAACGCATCCAGTTCGGCTTCGACATCCCCCATCCGCCCTTCGGGCACCTTCCCCCTCCGGGGGAAGGTAGAAACATGATCAGCGCGAACCGCGCATGCGCGGGTCGAGCAGGTCGCGCAACGCGTCACCGAAGACGGAGATCGCGTAGACGACGATGGTCAGGCAGAGGCCCGGCGCCAGAGCGAGCCAGGGTCCCTGATACATGTAGGCGCGGCCCGAACCGGAGAGCATGCCGCCCCAGGTCGGTGCCGGCGGCGGCACGCCGAAGCCCAGGAACGACAGGCCGGACTCGGCGAGGATCGCCACCGCGACGCGGTTGGTGAACAGGATGATGACGGGCGCCATGACGTTGGGCAGCACGTGGCGCCAGAGGATGCGGAAGGTCTTGGCGCCGGTGGATTTGGCTGCGTGCACGTACATGTTCTCGCGCACCGAGACCACGGCGCCGCGCACGATGCGCGAGCCCGCGATACCCAAGGCGAGACCCAGCACGACGATGATCTGCGGCATGCCCGGGCCGACCACCGAGACCACGACGATCAGCACGATCAGCTCGGGAAAGCTCATCCAGGCGTCGACGAAACGCTGCACGATCATGTCGAACTTGCCGCCGAGATAGCCGGTCAGCACGCCCAGCACGATCGAGATGATTGTAGCGAGACCGGCGGCACAGAAGCCGATGATCACCGAAAGCTGCGCGCCGTAGAGGCAGCGCGAGAGCATGTCGCGGCCCGAATTGTCGGTGCCGAAGGGAAAGGCCAGGCTGGGCGGCTTCAACCGGTTCATCAGGCTGATCTGGTTGTAGCCGTAGGGCGCCAGCAGATCGGCGAACAGGCCGCAGAACAGAAAGACGAAGCAGATCACGGCGCCGGCCGCGCCCAGGGGCTTCTCGCGGAACAGGCGGACGACGAAGTCCATGAACGGCCCGCGGCGCGGCCGGGGCTTGTTCTGGGCGAGGGCGGCTTCGGCGACAGTGGTCATCGATAGCGCACCTTCGGGTCGAGCAACCCGTAACTGAGATCGACGACCAGGTTGATCAGCATCACCGCCAGGCCGACGACCAGGAAGACGCCGGTGATGATCGGATAGTCGCGTTGGCTGACCGCCTCGAGCAGCAGCAGGCCCATGCCGGGGATGACGAAGATCTGCTCCATGATCACCGCGCCGCCGATCAGGATCGGCGCCTGCAGGCCGATCAGGGTGACGACGGGGATCAGGGCATTACGCAGCGCGTGGCGCATCACCACGAGCTTCTCGCTCAACCCCTTGGCCCAGGCGGTGCGCACATAGTCCTGGCGCAGCACCTCCAGCATCATGGTGCGGGTGAGCCGCATGGTGATCGCCGACAGCGAGCAGCCCAGGATGATCGACGGCACGATCATCTGGCTGAGGTTCTGGATCGGGTCCTGGAAGAACGGCACGAAGCGGATCTGCGGTGACCAACCCCACCAGATCGACGGGAAGACCATGACCAGCGTGCCGAGCCAGAAGCTCGGCACCGCCAGCATCAGGATCGAGAACGAGCGGGTGATGTAGTCGCCGGCGGTGTCCTGACGGATCGCCGAGTAGACGCCGATCGGGATCGCCACGCTGAGCGCGACCAGCAGCGACAGCAGGCCGAGTTCGAAGGTCACCGGCAGGCGTTGTAGCAACTGTTCGGTGACGGGTGTGTTCTGCCACAGGGACTTGCCCATGTCGCCGGAGAACAGGATGGCGCCGATCCAATGGAAGTACTGGATGTACATCGGCTTATCGAGGCCGAGCGCCGCTTGCAGCGCCTCGCGGTCCTTCTTGCCGGCGCTGATGTCGTTCTGGCTCATCATCAGGTCGATGATGTCGCCGGGGATCAGTCGGACCGTGACAAAGACGATGACGCTGGCGAAGAACAGCGTGGGAATCAGGGCAAGCAGACGGCGCGCGATATAGGCCTGCATGTGTCCCGGTCGTTTCTCGATCCCTAAGGTCGGCGCCTCTTGTCGGGTCGCTCGACGTCAGGAAGCCTACGAGCCGCCCGCGGGGGAGTCAAAGTATCGCCGGGCCAATCGGCCCGGCGTTTCGCATCACGACTTCGCGTCCAGGAACCGGTCGAGCTGGAGCGTGGCGCGCAGATCGGCGACCGCCTCTGCCTTGGGCGGCTCGAGCGGAATACCGGTGGCGTCGGCGATGCGGGTGATGCCGTCGAAGCCGGCGATCACCGCGGCGGCATCGATCATGGCCGCCTCGCCCAGCGCGGCCGTCAGGGCGGCGCGCGCGGCCGCGAGGGACTCAGGATCGCCGGTCAGCGCCTTGTCGGCGAACGCGGTCAGCAGCGCCGAAGCCGCCACGCCGGTGTCCGAACCGCCGGCGATGCCGTCGAAATCGTAGTGCTGCCCGCCGTGTCTGCCGCTCCCCCGGAGCAGGACCGCATGGCTGGCGGTTCAATAGACACACTGGTTCAGCGCCGCGACGCGCGAGGCCAGCAACTCGATCTGCGCGTGGCTGATGGCGCGGTACTCGCGACCGAAATCGCGCATCGCCGCCGACGGCAGGTACATGACCTCGAACATGTCCCACCAATGCATCATCGAGCGCGGCACGAGGCTGAGCGCATGGTGCACATAGCCGCCGCCACGTCGGGGCGGCCCGGGATCGGTCTGGTAGAGGTCGGGGTCGTCGGCGGTGCGGTCGTTGGGCAGCAAGGTCGCCATCCAGGCCACGCCCGGCTTCGCACCCGCCGGACGGCGCCGCGAGGGCTGGCCGGTCTGCGCCTGTGGTAAGGGCCATGGCGCGAGGCCGGCCGCGCGCCTGAAGGTGTCGACGGCCACCGTGACCGCGATCACCGACACCAGCTCGACATAGCGCTCCTCATCGAGGCCAGCCGCGATAATGCCGCGATACCAGCTCTCGCCGAGCCGCCCCGGATCCGTGCGGATGCGGTGGATCGCTTCGATCGCCGAGGAGGGCACCACGCCCAGCGAGTCGTGATCGCCCGCGACCATCGACGGCGACAACGCCTCCTTGCGCGCCGCGCAGAACCGACAGCCGGCGGCGTGGCGCGTCTCGGCGGCGATCGCTACGCGCTCGGCGCCGCTCCACCATGTGCCCGGCGCGCCGATCTCCGCCCAGGCAGAGGCTTGTGCGGCTGCGAGATCGGTGCGGAGCGCGTCCATGGCCATCAGGCTCTCACGGTTCACCGTTGCCGTCGAACACGTAGTATCGACGCGCAACGACGGCCTGTCGTGACCGGTACCAGACCGTGCGGTCCTCGACCCAGCGGAAGCCCAGCCGGACGAGAATGCGGCCCGAGGCGGGATTGTCGGCGGCGTGGCCGGCCTCCAGGCGGCGCAGTCCCAAGGTCCCGGTCGCGAACCTGTGGACCGCGGCGGCGGCCTCGCTCGCCAGCCCCTGGCCCCAGTAGTCGGGGTCGAGCCAGTAGCCAAGCTCGCCCGATCCATCGCGGATCTCGTCGACGTCGGCGCAGCCGATGACCTTGCCGTCGACGACCATCGCGAAGCGATACGCCGTGCCCGCCCGCCACTCGGCCGCGTGTTCCTCGAGCCACGCAGTGATGTCGTCCAGCACCGGCGGATAGGCCGGGAACACCAGCATCCGGGTGACGTCCCAATGCGACCGAATCTCGAAGACGCGCTGCGCGTCCGCGGCCGTGAACGCGCGCAGGACGAGGCGCCTGGTCAGGAGCTGGAAATCCGGCGGGACAGGCATGCCGTCATCCTACGCCACCCAGCCGATCGTGAGAATTCCGGGGTCGGCCTCGACGCAGTGGCGCGGCCACCGCCCTTGCGCACGGTTCATGGCGCCTTGGCTAGAGCGCTTGCGTGGCCATGGCCGCCGTCAGTTCTGCACCAGGTAGATGCCGCCGCCGACCAGCTGTCGCACATCCTTGAAAAGCACCGCCAACTGCAGTGTGGCAACGAAGCCTAGGCAGTAGAAAGATGTGGCATGCCGGGCCTCCCAGCGCAGCAGCGGCCGGGCCAGCAGACTCGGACGCAGCAGGGCGTATGCCAGCCGCATGATGACAATGCCGACCACGGCGCCGACGAGGATGTCGCTAGTATAATGATAGCCGAGGTAGACGCGCGGTAGACAGATCACCGCCGCGCTCCACAGAAAGGCCGCGGCACCGAGCGTGCGGTGCAGGCGCCAGACGGCCGTCGCCAAGGCGAAGAACAGCACAGCATGATCGCTGGGCAAGGAACTCCAGTCGAGCAACGTACCCGGATTGACGCCGGCCGGCGTGACTAGGCCGAGATCGGCATTGTGCAGCGGCCGCTGACGGGCGGGCAGCAGCTCCTGCAGCACACGGGCGACACCGACGGCGACGATGGCGCCGGCCAAGGCGGTCAGGATGGTCTCGCGCCGCCGCACTGTGGCGTCGTCGCGCCGGAACCACTGCCACCACAGGAAGGCCATGAACAGGCCGCCCTTCAGCACGACGGAGTCGGCGGAATTGTAGATGAAGCGGTCAAGCGCTGGGTTGTCGCCAGCGAACTGGTTTAGCCACCTGGAGATGTGATGATCCCAGCGGTTCACGGAATCGATAACAACGGCCAGATTGGACGACATGACAAGCACCGGGCTTAGTTACGCCTTCTGTCTCAAGTCTGCCTCTGATCTGACTTCAGATTGTAAACAAACTGTCTCGCTTCGGTGACCAAACAGTGATCGTCGGGGCGGAAACCTCGACCACGGCACGAGGCAGCCAGGCGCCCGCGGCATGTGCGAGGACGAGGCGAGGGGTCTCGAAGCGGAATCCGCGCAGGATGGCCCTGGCACATCATCCTGCGACTCCCGCCGACCATGAGAATCTCGGAGTCAGCCCTGACGCATCGGCACGGCAGGTCGTGCCGGGTGATGCTAGGTTACCGGCGCATGACGTCCGCTTCCCTCGCGAGTCTGCGCGCAGTCGGCCCGTCGCTGGGCGTCATGCTCGCCATCCAGTCAGTGGCCTCGGTCGGCGCGGCCTCGATCGCCGTGCTGGCGCCGGCAATCGCGCCCGAGGCCGGCGTCGCGCCGGCGAATATCGGCATCTACACCATGGTGCTGTTCGCCTGCGGCATGCTCTCCGCCCTGATTGGCGGCGCGCTGGTGCCGCGCTTCGGCCCCATCCGGGTCTGCCAGGTGAGCCTGTTGATGGGCGCTGTCGGGCTGGGCCTGGCGCTGAGCGGCCATGTCGCCGGCCTGATGCTCTGCGCCGTGATCATGGGCTTGGGCATGGGCGCGCCGTCGCCGGCGAGCTCGCATCTGCTGTTCCGCGTCACGCCGTCCAAGGTCATGAGCACCGTGATGTCGATCAAGCAGACCGGCGTGCCGCTGGGTGGCGCCGTGGCCGGCGCCGTCCTGCCGGCGCTCACCTTGACGTGGGGCTGGCGTGGCGCGCTGATCGCGGTCGCGGCGGCCACATTGCTGTCGCTGCTCGCCATCCAGCTCTGGCGCCGCGACATGGACAGCGACCGCGACCCGGCACGCCGGGTGAACCTGCCCGGCATGTGGGGCGGCATGGCGCTGATCTGGCGTCACCCCGATCTGTGGTTGATCGCGCTGGCGGCGGCGACGCTCTCGGCCGGGCAGATCGCCGTCTCGGCCTTCTACGTCACGTATCTGGTGGAGATCGGCCTGTCGCTGACCGCCGCCGGCTTCGCGCTGGCGGTGGCGCAGATCTCCGGCGTTGCCGGCCGCGTCGTCTGGGGCGCGGTCTCCGATTGGACGGGCCGGCCAATGCTGGTGCTGGTCGGTCTGGCCATCGTCGCGGCGCTCGCCACACTCGTGGTGACGCGTTTCGCTATCGACTGGCCGCCGATCTCGATCCTCGCCGTCAGCGTCGTGCTCGGTGCCTCCACCATCGGCTGGGCCGGCGTGGTCTATGGCGAGGTGGCGCGGCGCGCGCCGGTCGGCCGCACTGCGGAGGCCAGCGGCGGCATCACCGCCTTCATGTTCGCGGGCATCGTCATCGGCCCGGCGGTCTTCAGCGCCATCGTGCAGATCGCCGGCAGCTTCACCGCGGCCTATGCCGTGCTGGCGGTGGCCATCGCCACGATCGCGGTCGCGATGCTGTGGCGCCTTTCGCAGGGTGGCGCGCGGTGAGCGCCGCGTGTTGACGGTGGCCGGCCGCGTGGTGTTGCCTCGATATGTGATTCCTTCTCCCCGCGCATGCGGGGAGAAGGTGCCCGAAGGGCGGATGAGGGGCTTCGCGGAGTCTCAACAACGACAGTGTTTGTTGTTGCGCGAGGAAGCCCCTCATCCGCCTCGCTGGCGCTCGGCACCTTCTCCCCGCCTGCGCGAGGAAAAGGGAAGACGGAGAAGACGCGGATCATGACGGACGAGAGCCTGCCGTTTTCCGGGCTGCTGGTGCTCGACGTGGCGACCTTCGTCGCCGGGCCGGCGGCGGCCACGATCCTCGGCGATTTCGGCGCCGACGTGATCAAGGTCGAGCCACCGGTCGAAGGCGATCCCTTCCGACGTTTCGGCCAATCGCACGGCGTGCCGCCGCATCCGGTGAATTTCTGCTGGGAGTTCACCAGCCGCGGCAAGCGCTCCTTCGCCGTCGACCTGAAGAACACTGAGGGCCGCGCGGCATTCGAGAGGCTGGTGGCGAAGGCCGACATCGCCGTCGTGAACTATCCCGCCGCCGTGCGCGAGCGCTTGAAGGTGCGCGCGCAGGACTTGCGGCCGTTGAACGACCGGCTGATCTACGCATCGTTGACCGGCTACGGCGAAACCGGTCCCGATGCCGGCCAGCCGGGTTTCGACGCCACCGCCTATTTCGCGCGTGCCGGCCTGCTCGACGCGATGACCTATGAGGGCGCGCCGCCGGCTTTCTCGGCGCCGGGCTCGGGCGACCACGCCACCGCCACCGCGCTCTTCGCCTCGATCATGATCGCGCTGCGCCAGCGTGACCGCACCGGCAGGGGCGCCGAGGTCGGCACCTCGCTCCTGGGCAACGGTCTGTGGGCGAACGGCATCCTGGCGCAGGGCGCGCTGCTGGGCGCCGTGCTGCCCAATCGCCCGCCGCGTACGCGGCCACGCTCAGCGGTGGTCAACCAGTACCGCACATCGGATGAACGCTGGCTGAATCTGGCGCTCGCGCGCGAGGAAAAGATGTGGCCGGTGCTGTGCGCGGTGATCGGCCGCGAAGACCTGATGGACGATCCGCGCTTCAAGGAGATGCCGGCGCGCCGCGCCAACGGTGCCGCACTGACCGCGATCCTCGATCCGATCTTCGCCACGAAGACGCTGGCCGAATGGGGGGCGCTGTTCAAATCGGTCGGCATCACCTTCGGTGACATCAACCGCCTGGCCGACATCGCAAGCGATCCGCAATCCGAAGCGGCGGGCGCGGTGCGCGCCACCGCCAACCCCGCGCTGCCGCGCAGCATCGCCAATCCACTGCGCGTCGATTTCGCCGAGCAGCGCGCGGCGCGCGCGGCGCCTGACCTGGGCGAGCACACCGACGCGATCCTGCGCGATCTCGGCTACGGCGATGCCGAAATCGCCGCGCTGCGCGAGAGTGGAGCGGTGGGATGAGCGTGGCGCCGCTGCTGACCGGCCTGCGTGTCCTCGACATCGCCTCCTTCATCGCAGCGCCCGCGGCGGCGGTGGTGCTGGGTGATTTCGGCGCCGATGTGATCAAGGTCGAGCCGCTTGACGGCGACCCGCACCGCCGCTCCAGCGATTCGCCTGGAATGCCTGTAGCGCCGGTGAACTACGGGTGGGAGCTCGACGCGCGCGGCAAGCGCTCGATCGCGCTCGACCTCAAGAACCCCCGAGGACGCGCGGCGCTCGACAAGCTGATCAAGAGCGCCGACGTGCTGATCACCAACTTCCCGCCACCGGTACGCGCGCGGCTGAAGCTGCGCTACGAGGACGTGGCGCCGGTCAACGACCGGCTGATCTACGCCTCGCTCTCGGGCTATGGCGAGGCGGGCGACGAAGCCAACCAGCCCGGCTTCGACGTCACAGCCTATTTCGGCCGTACCGGCATCATCGACGCCATGCGCGTGGCCGACGGCCCGCCGATCCTCACCCTGCCGGCGCAGGGCGATCATCCGACGGCGATGACCCTGTTCGGCGGGATCATGATGGCCCTCTACGCGCGCGAGCGCACCGGCAAGGGCAGCCGTGTCGCCACCAGCCTGATCCATAACGGCCTGTGGTCGAACGGCAGCCTGGTGCAGGCCGGTCTTGCCGGCGGCTTCGGCGATCCGCGCCGTCCCCGCATCGAGACGCGCAACGCGCTGGTCGGCGTCTATCGCACGCGCGACCAGAAATGGCTGTCGCTGGTCCTCGTGCGCGAAGACAAGCAATGGCCGCTGTTCTGCCGCGCCATCGGCCATCCCGAATTGGCCGCCGATCCGCGCTTCCAGGAGCGGCCGACACGGCAGGCCAACGCTAAGCTGCTGCAGCCCATCCTCGACGCCACCTTCGCCGGCGACGATCTCGCGGGGTGGAAGCGGCGGCTCGGCGCCGAGGGCATCACCTTCGGCATCATCGCCAGCCTTCGCGATGTGGTCGCCGATCCACAGGCGGTCGCCGCCGGCGCCTTCGCCGAGACCGGTCGCGCCGACCTGCCGCGCGCGCTCGCCAATCCGCTCGAGGTCGAAGCCAGCGGCAAGCTGGCGCCGCGCCGCCCACCGGAACTGGGCGAACATACCGACGCCATCCTGCGCGAGGCGGGCTATACCGACAGCGAGATCGCCGCGCTGCGCGAAGCGGGCGTGGCCGCCTGACCGACATGGATATGCGATGACAGATCAGTCCCTTCCGTTCGCCGGCCTCAAGGTGCTGGACATCTCCTCGTTCATCGCCGCACCGGCGGCGGCCGTGATCCTCGCCGACTACGGCGCCGACGTGATCAAGGTCGAGGGGCCGGAGGGCGATCCCAACCGCGCCATCATGACGGACTCGCCGAGCTATCCCAAAGGCGCGACCAACTATCCCTGGGCGATGGATGCGCGCCACAAGCGCTCGATCGCGCTCGACCTCAAGCAGCCCGCTGCGCGCGACGCGCTCGACCGGCTGATCGCGCAGTCGGACGTCCTCATCATCAACTTTCCGCCGCCGGTGCGCGAGCGCCTGCGGCTGCGGTACGAGGACTGCAAGGCGATCAACCCGCGCCTGATCTACGCCTCGCTGACGGGCTACGGCGAGAGCGGGCCGGATCGCGACCGGCCGGGCTTCGACGCCACCGCGTATTTCGCGCGCTCCGGCCTGTTCGACGTGCAGCGCTACGAGGGTGGTCCGCCGGGCACCGCGGCGCCGGCGCAGGGCGATCGCGCGACGTCGGTGGCGCTCTTCGCCTCGATCCTGATGGCGTTGATGCATCGCGAGAAGACCGGCGAGGGCAGCTCGGTCGGCACGTCCCTCTACGCCAACGGCCTGTGGTCCAACGGCGTCTTCGCGCAGGGCGCGCTGGTCGGCGCTTTCCTGGCGCCGCGTCCGCCGCGCGATCGGCCACGCTCGGCGCTAGGCAATATCTACCGCACGCGCGACGACCGCTGGCTGCAGCTCACCATCGTGCGCGAAGACAAATTGTGGAGCCCGCTCTGCCGCGCGCTCGAGGTGCCGGAGCTGGAGAACGATGCGCGCTTCGCCGAGATCCCGGCGCGTCGCGCGAACGCCCGGGATCTGGTGACGATCTTCGACGGCGTCTTCCTCAAGCGCGACTACGAGGACTGGCTGAAGCGCCTGGTGGCCGAGAACATTACCTTCGGCGTCATCGGCCGCGTGCAGGACCTCGCCACCGACGAGCAGGCCGTGCATGCCGGGGCGATCATCGATGCCGACGTCCCTGATACGCCGCGCCAGATCAACAATCCGATTCGACTGAGCTTCGCGCAAAGCCGCACACCCAAGCCAGCGCCAGCGTTGGGCCAGCACGGCGAGTCGATCCTGCGCGAGGCGGGATTGGAGGCGAGCGCGATCGCGGCGCTGAAGGCGTCGAAGGGGCTGCTCTGACCGGGAGCGCCGGCATCTTGAAGAAGACGAACCACAGAGACACAGAGGAAAACGAAGAAGGCCAAAAGCAGCGCGCTTCGCGCGGACATGCCGTTCTCTGTGCCTCTGTGTCTCTGTGGTTGATCTTTCTTAATGCCGGCGGGACGCTGGCGGTGCCAGCTATCGCGCCGCGGCCGTCGCGTCGTCGGGCTTCTTCGGATCCTTGGCGCCGCCGAAGATGCTGGCGACGACGTCGCTGACGGTGCGTTGGCGGCCGGTGTCGATGCGCACCGTCGCCGTCATGCCGGCGCGCAGCGGCGGTTCGCCGGCATGCGGCGCCAGGCGTAGCTTTACCGGCAGGCGCTGCACGACCTTGACCCAGTTGCCGCTGGCGTTCTGCGGCGGCAGGATGGCGAACTCCGCGCCGGTCGCCGGGCTCATGCTCTCGACGATCGCCTCCCAGACCACGTCGGGATAGATGTCGAGCACGACGCGCGCGCGCTGGCCGACGCGCACATGCGTCAGCTCGGTTTCCTTGAAGTTGGCTTCGACCCAGGGCCGGTGCGCGGCGACCAGCGCGAACAAGGGCGTCGACGCCTTGACCTGCTCGCCGGGCTGCGTGCGCACGTTGACCACGATGCCGTCGACCGGCGCGCGGATCTGCGTGCGCGCCAGATCGAGCGCGGCGCGTTCGCGCGCGGCGCGCTTCTCGCGCACCATGGGGTGCTGGTCGGCCGGCAGCTGCGGATCGCCGTTGAGCGCCGTCAGCACGCGCTGCAGCTTCTCCTTCACCATGCTGACGCGGTCGGTCGCGCTGCGCGCGTCGTTCTGCGCCTCGTCGCGCTTGCTGGCCGACAGCACGCCGGTCCGCGCCAGTTCCTCCTGGCGCTGCCATTGTCGCTGGGCGAAGGCGGCGCGCGCTTCGGCGTCGGCCAGCTCACTCACCGCCTCGCGCCAGGTCGCGCGCAGGGTCTCGACATGGGAGCGCGCGGCGTCGAGCTCGGCATCGGCCGCGTCCAGCGCCAGCCGGAATTGCGCCGTCTCGATCGTCAGCAGAATGTCGCCGGCCTTGACCTCGGCGTGGTCGCGCACCGGCACGCGGCGCACCGGGCCGGACACCTCCGGTGCGATCTGCACGATGTTGGCCTTCACATAGGCGTTCTCGGTGCTGATGTAGCGGCCGCCCGACAGCCACCAGAGCACGCCGCCGGCGATCGCCGCGGCGGGGATCGCGACCAGCAGTACAAGACGGAAGGCGGTGCGATGGCGGTAGCTCACGACGCGGCCGCCCCTCGCGTGCGCGGCTCGCCGCCGCCGGCGCTGCCGTCGTCGCCGGCCAGCACCTGAAGGCGACGCTTCACCGCCGCGGCCATGCGGGTGAACTCGTTGCGCTCCTTGTTCGACAGCGGCTTGAGCGCGTCGTTGACCGTGGCTTCGGCCAGCTTCCACATGCTGGCGTGCATGCCACGGGCATGCGCCGTCAGGTGCAGGCGTTTGATGCGGCGGTCGACCGGGTCGGGCCGGCGCTCGAGCCAGCCGCCATTCTCCATGCGGTCGATCATGCGGCCGGCGCTGGCGCGGTCGAGCTCGAGCATGTCGGCGAGCTCGGTCTGGCTGGCGCCCGGCCGGCGGCTCAGCCGGCTCAGGACCAGCCATTGGCCACGCGTCAGCCCGAGCTCGCGCACGCGCCGGTCGAAGACCGTGCGCATCAGGCGCGCCACGTCGGACAGCAGGTAGCCGATATAGTCGTCGTCGTTGGGGCCCACGCCCATCTCCCATGCGCCGACGCGGGTCGACGGATAATGTTGTCTAGGCTACTTTAGCCACGTCCATGACTTCAAGCCCAGCCACCACGCCGCAGGAGCAGACCAGCCCCGCCGAATCCTTCACGCTCGGTCGGCGGGTGATGATCCTGGTCATGGTGGTGCTGGGCTCGACCCTCTACGCCACCACCTTGCTGATCGCCTCGACCCTGCTGCCGCAGATGCAGGGCGCCATGTCGGCCACCCAGGACGAGATCTCCTGGGCGATGACCTTCAACATCCTGGCGACAGCGGTCATGACGCCGATGACCGGCTGGCTGGTCGCGCGCTTCGGCCGGCGCGAGACCATGACCTGGGCGGTGCTGCTCTTCACCGTCACCACGCTGTTGTGCGGCATGGCCGAGTCGCTGGAGACGCTGATCCTGTGGCGCGTGCTGCAGGGCGGTTTGGGCGCGCCGGTGATCCCGCTGTCACAGACCATCCTGCTCGACGCCTTTCCCAAGCGGCAGCACGGCCTGGTCACCTCGATCTTCGGCATGGCCGTGGTGATCGGGCCGGTGATCGGCCCGACCGTCGGCGGCATGCTGTCCGAGGCCTACAGCTGGCGCTGGGCCTTCTACATGATCGTACCGGTGGGCGTGCTGTCGTATGTCGGCATGCGCTTCACCCTGCCGCCGGATCGCCCGAGCGGCCGCATCGCGCTCGACTGGACCGGCTTCCTCTCTTTGTCCGTCGCCATCGCCTGCGTGCAGCTGGTGCTGGCGCGCGGCCAGCGGCTCGACTGGTTCGACTCGGGCGAGATCATCGTCGAGACCTTCATCGCGATCGTCGCCTTCTGGATTTTCCTCGCGCACAGCCTCACGGCGAGCAAGCCGTTCCTCAACCTGCGTCTGCTGCTCGACCGCAACTACGCCATCGGCCTGGTGCTGGTGCTGATCTACGGCATGCTGAACTTCACGCCGATGGTGCTGCTGCCACCGCTGCTGCAGCAGCACGCCGGCTTTCCCGACCAGCTGATCGGCGAGGTGATCGCCGCGCGCGGCGTCGGCGCCACGATCGGATTCTTCCTGGCGATCTTCGTCGGCCGCATGGATCCGCGCATAGGCCTGATCGGCGGCTTCGGCCTGCTGGCGATCTCCGGCTTCTGGCTGATGCACATCGACCTCAACGTCGACATGGGCACCTTGCTGGCCAACAGCCTGGTGCAGGGCGTCGCCATCGGCGTGGTCTGGGTGCCGCTGACCCTGGTAACCTTCTCGACCACCAGCCCGGCCGATCTCGCCGAGGGCTCGGCGATCTACCATCTGTTGCGCAACATCGGCTCGAGCTTCTTCATCTCGATCTGCGTCGCGGAGATCGTGCGCTCGACCGGCGCGAACTACAGCCGCCTCGTCGAGCTGGTGAATCCCTACAACAAGACGCTGGCGCTGCCCTGGGCCACCGGCGGCTGGGATGTCACGACGGTGCAGGGCCTGGCGCGGCTGTCGAAGGAGATCAACCGCCAGGCGGCGATGATCGGCTACATCAACGCTTTCGGCCTCTTCACCCTGTGCTCCGCGCTGGCCGTGCCGATGATCCTGCTGATCGGTCGAAGGGCGAAGGCGCGGCTGGCGTAGCTCGGGCTCTGTCATTCCGAGCGAAGCGAGGAATCCAGTGAAGCCGCCTGGATTCCTCGCTTCGCTCGGAATGACAGCCCAGTCTCTACAGATTGAACGTGCCGATCACCGGCACGTGGTCGCTGGCCTTCTCCCAGTCGCGCGTGTCCTTGATGATGCGGTAGCCGGCGATGGCGCCGCGCAGCGCCGGCGTGGCGAGGATGTGGTCGAGCCGGCGGCCGCGGTCGGATTTGCGCCAGTCCTGGTTGCGATAGCTCCACCACGAATAGAGTTTCTCGCTGGCCGGCGTGAAAACACGCGGCACGTCGATCCAGTCGCGCGACTTCAGCATGTGGCCGAACAGCTCGACCTCGACCGGCGTATGCGAGACGATGTTGAGCAGCTGCTTGTGACTCCACACGTCGTGCTCCAGCGGCGCCACGTTGAGGTCGCCGACAACGATTGCGCGCTTGCCCTTGCGCGCCGCCTTCTTCGGCGCACCGTCGGTGAACCAGGTCGCGATCTCGCGATAGAAGTCGAGCTTGTGCGCGAACTTCACGTTGGCCACCGGGTCGGGGATATCGCCGCCGGCGGGGATGTAGAGGTTATCGAGCACGATCGGATCGCCACCGACATCCAGCCAGGCGCGCACGTGCCGGCAATCCTCGCGCATCACGCGGTGGTGAATCTCGACCTTACTGAAGGGCAGGCGGCTCAGGATGGCGACGCCGTTGTAGCCCTTCATGCCGTGGATCAGGCGGTGCGTGTAGCCCAGCGCTTCGAACGGCGCGTGCGGAAACAGCTCGTCCGGGCACTTGGTCTCCTGCAGGCACAGCACATCGGGCTTCTCGGCGCGCAGGAAGCGCTCGATGTTGCCGATGCGCAGGCGGACGGAATTGATATTCCAGGTGGCGATGCTGAGCGGCATGGGATCCTGAGATTAGCGCGGCGCGTTACAGGTTCCTATATACTGGCGTTTCCCCGCCGGCGGAGCATGCCATGCGTCTCGACGACACCCCGGAAAGCGACAACGTGGAGGATCGCCGCGACGACGGCCCGGCCAGTCCCGGCGGCGGCTTCGGCGGTGGTGGCGGATTCGGCGGGGGTGGTGGCGGCTTCGGCCTGCCGATCGGCGGCGGCGGCATGGGCGGCCTCGGCGTGATCATCGTCATCGGCGCCGCCCTGTTCCTCGGCATCGATCCCATGGCGCTGCTGAGCGGCATGCAGCAATCGCCGCCGCCGCGCGAGTACCAGCAGCCGCGCCAGGCGCAGCCGAGCCAGACCGGCCGGCCGGTCGGGCGCGACGACGAGATGCGCCGTTTCGTCGGCCGCGTGCTGGGCAGCACCGAGGAAGTCTGGCGCGAGCAGCTGCCGGCGCAGCTCAACATGCAGTACCGCGAACCGACCCTGGTGCTGTTCACCGGTCGGGTGAACTCCGCCTGCGGCTCGGCCACGGCGGCGTCGGGCCCGTTCTACTGCCCGGGCGACATGAAGGTGTATATTGACCTCAGCTTCTACGAGATGCTGAAGACCCGCTTCCGCGCGCCCGGCGATTTCGCACAGGCCTATGTCATCGGCCACGAGGTCGGCCACCATATCCAGCGGCTGCTCGGCATCCTCGCCAAGGTGCAGGAGCGCAAGCGGCAGGTCGGCCAGGCCGAGGCCAACGCGCTGCAGGTGCGCGTCGAGCTGCAGGCCGATTGCTTCGCCGGCGCCTGGGCGTTCCACGCCAATCGCAAGCGCGCCATGCTTGAGCCGGGCGATGTCGAGGAGGGGCTACGCGCCGCCGCGGCGATCGGCGACGACACGCTGCAGGGCGGCGCTGCGCGGGTCGAGACCTTCACCCACGGCACCGCCGCGCAGCGCCAGCGCTGGCTCAAGCGCGGTCTCGAAAGCGGCGCGCTGCGCGACTGCGACACCTTCAGCGCGCGCGAGCTGTGAGCGACGACGCGACGTTTCTGCGTGCCGCGATCGAGCTGTCGCGGCGGCGCATGGAGGCAGGCTTCGGCGGCCCCTTCGGCGCCGTCGTGGTGCGCGAGGGCGCGCTCGTCGCCGAGGGCTTCAACCAGGTGACCTCGGCCAACGATCCCACCGCGCATGCCGAGGTCAGCGCCATCCGCGCCGCCTGCACGGCGCTGAACAGCTTCAGCCTTGCCGGCTGCACGCTCTACACCAGCTGCGAGCCCTGCCCGATGTGCCTGGGCGCGATCTACTGGGCGCGGCTCGATCGCGTGGTCTACGCCAACACCCGCGCCGATGCCGCCGCCATCGGCTTCGACGACGACCACATCTACCGCGAGTTCGACAAGCCGATCGCCGCGCGTGCCATCGCCTTCGCGCACCTGCCCTCCGAAGAGGGCCGGGCGGTGTTTGCCGCCTGGCAGGCCAAGCCGGACAAGGTGCCGTATTAGTCGATTCCCTTCCCCCGGAGGGCAGGGCGATCGCATATGGAACTGCATCTACCTTCCCCCGGAGGGGGAAGGTGGCGCGCGAAGCGCGACGGATGGGGGATGTTTCAACAAACTCGGTGTCCGTCTTCTACATCCCCCATCCGCCCTTCGGGCACCTTCCCCCTCCGGGGCAGGGCTATCGCATATGAAAAAAGAGGCTGAGAAGGAAGTCGTCGTTCCATCCGGCGCGAAGGATTTTGCGTCGCATG
>JALHMM010000038.1 GCA_022844045.1 Reyranellaceae bacterium
GCGCGCGCCGAAGCCGAGTCTCGAGCAGTGGCTGGGCGCGCGCGCTTTCGTGTGGGGTGGCGGCGTTGTGCTGGCGCTCGCGGCGATCTTCCTGGTGCGCTACTCGATCGAGCAGGGCTATCTGTCGCCGACCGTGCGCGTGATCATGGCGGCGCTGTTCGGCGCCGGCCTGATCGTCGGCGGCGACCGCATGCGCGGGCGCGACGATCGCGTGGCGCAGGCGCTGACCGCCGCCGGTGCCGCCGCGCTCTACGGCTCTTTGTTCTCCGCCGTGGCGCTCTACGGCATGATCCCGCGCTTCATGGGCGGCGTGCTGGCGCTGGCGCTGACGGCGGGCTGCATCGTGCTGTCGCTGCGCCACGGTATCTTTGTCGCCGCCCTCGCCTTCGTCGGCGGCTTCGTCTCGCCCCTGGTGATCGGCGGCGAGACGCCCAATATCCTGGCGCTGTTCGGCTACCTGTTCGCGACCGCCGCCGGCACCTTGGCGGTGATCCGCCATCGCGGCTGGTGGGTGCTGGGCTGGGGCGTGCTCGCGGGCACCAGCCTGTGGAGTCTCTTCTGGATGGTGCTGCGCGCCATGGACGGCGTGCGTTACGGCGCCGACGGGCAGATCTGGGTCGGCCTGTTCCTGGTCGGCGTCGCCGCGCTCTTCGTCTGGGCGACGTGGCAACGCGTGCGCGAGCAGGGCCAGCCCACCGACCAGGTCGTGCTGCAGGTCTGGGCCGCGACCCTGGTGACTGGCGGCCTACTGGTCGGCATCACCGTCGGCGATCCGATGCGCACCGCCGGCTGGCTCTGTCTCGGTCTTTACGGCGCTGGCATCTACGCCCTGGCGCGCACCGTGCCGCGCTTCCAGTACCTCGCCGCGTTGCCGCCGCTGCTATCGCTGGCGGCGCTCGCGGCGTGGTGGTTCGTGCGCGTCTTCCCGCCCGGCGCTGAGGTAATCGACGCGTTCGGGCCGACCTTGCTGATCATGGGCGGCGGCTTCGCCATCGCCGCCTATGCGCTGCTGTGGAACGCCGGCCGGCCGGGTTTCTGGGCCGGCGTCACCGTGGGCGCCACGCTGCTGCATTTCCTGCTCGGCTGGTACACGCTGCGCGGCACGTCGCCCGGCATGCCGTGGTCGCTGATCAGTCTCGGCCTGGCGCTGCCCTTCCTCGCCGCCGCCGATCGCCTGCAGCGCTGGCGCGGCGCCATGCCAGGCGCCACCGAGGCGCTGGGCGTGATGGCGGCCGGCGTGACGTTCTTCGTCGCCGCCGCGATCCCGCTCGAGCTTCGTCGCGAGTGGATCACCGTCGCCTATGCCTTCGAGCTCACCGCCATCGCCTGGATCGGCTGGAAGCTCGATATCCTGAGCCTGCGCTGGCTGTGCTGGCCGCTGCTGGGCACGGTCATGACGCGCTTCGTGCTCAACCCCTATCTGCTCGACTACCCGCTGGGCGGCATCCCGTTCCTCAACTGGATTCTGTGGGCCTATGGCCTGACCATCATCGCCTTCTGGCTCGGCGGACGGTTCCTCTCGGCGGTGCGCCAGGATCCGTTGTCGGAAATGGTGAAGGCCTCGACCGTGTTGCTGGGCTTCGTGCTGCTCACGCTGGAGGTCCGCAGCGTCTTCCAGCCCACCGGCCTGTCGGCACCGGGCACGACGTTCTACGAACGCGCCACCCTGGTGCTGGCCTGGGGCGGCTTCGCCCTGGTCGCACTCTACGCCTGGGGCAACAGCGGCTCGAAGGTGGCGCTGATGAGCTGGCGCATCGTCGGCGCGTTGAGCGCCTTCCTCGCGGTGGTCGTGCAGAGCGTGGTGATGAACCCGATCGCCGAGTCGGTGCGCGTCGGCACCACGCCGATCTTCAACGGCCTGCTGCTGGGCTATCTCCTGCCGGCGATGCTGGCGGCGCTGGCGCTGCGTATGGCGCGGCAGGCGGGCGAGAGTCGCGCCGTGGTCGTAGCGGCGCTCACCGCGATGATCCTGGCCTTCGCCTGGGTGACGCTGGAGGTGCGCCACGTCTTCGATCCGTCCTTCGCCGGCGATCCGTTCGATGCCGATGGCGTCGAGCTCTACAGCTACTCGGCGGCGTGGCTGGTCTTCGGCCTGGCGCTGCTGGCGATCGGCATGTGGCGCCACGTGCCGGCGCTGCGCCATGCCGGCATGATCATGGTGCTGCTGGTCGTGGCCAAGGTGTTCCTGATCGACATGTCGGGCCTGCAGGGGCTGCTGCGCGTGCTGTCGTTCCTCGGCCTGGGCGCGGCGCTGATCGGGCTGGGCTACGCCTATCGCCGCTTCGTCTTCGCCGCCGACGAGCGGCCGGAGCTCGTACCGCCGCCGCCTGCACCGGCGACGCCATGACGACCCGGGCTGTCGCATGTGGCTTTCAAAAGGCTGAGGGCGCGCCACTCCAGTGGCGCGGCGGCCGATCGAGAAGACGCGCCACTGGAGTGGCGCGCCCCGACCACAGCGTTATGCGATAGCCCCGCCATGACGACGGACTTGTTTCCCGAGCTTCGCCTGTCGCGCGACGCGCTGGAGGCGTTGCAGCTCGATCGCCTGCGCGCCACGCTCGAGCACGCCTACGCCAACCAGGCGCCGTATCGCGCGAAGTGCGCGGCGGCCGGTGTGCATCCGTCCGACCTGAAGTCGCTTGCCGATCTCGCGAAGTTCCCGTTCACCGCCAAGAGCGACCTGCGCGACAACTATCCCTACGGCATGCTCGCCGTGCCGCGCGAGCAATGCGTGCGCGTCCACGCCTCCAGCGGCACGACGGGGCGGCCGACGGTGGTCGGCTACACCGCCGAGGACATCGCGACGTGGTCCGAGCTGATGGCGCGCTCGATCTGGGCCGGCGGCGGGCGGCCGGGCGACGTGGTGCATGTCGCCTATGGCTATGGCCTGTTCACCGGCGGGCTGGGCGCGCATTACGGCGCCGAGCGGCTCGGCTGCACGGCGGTGCCGATGTCGGGTGGCAACAGCGAGAAGCAGGTCCAGTTGATCGCCGAGTTCGGCGCGCGCGTCATCATGGTGACGCCGTCCTACATGCTGGCGCTGGCCGATGAGTTCGAGCGCCAGGGCGTCGACGTGCGCAAGACGGCGCTGCGCATCGGCATCCACGGCGCCGAGCCGTGGACCGAGAGCATGCGCCAGGAGATCGAGCGGCGCACCGGCATCGACGCCGTCGATATCTACGGCATCTCCGAGGTGATGGGGCCCGGCGTCGGCCAGGAGTTTCGCGACAGCAAGGACGGGCTGACCATCTGGGAGGACCACTTCCTGCCGGAGATCGTCGATCCCGACACCGGCCAGCCGACGAAAGAGGGCGCGATCGGCGAGCTGGTCTTCACCTCGCTCAGCAAGCGGGCGCTGCCCGTCGTGCGCTATCGCACGCGCGATCTGACGCGGCTGCTGCCCGGCACGATCGCCAGCATGCGCCGCATGGCGCGCATCACCGGACGCAGCGACGACATGCTGATCGTGCGCGGCGTGAATCTCTTTCCCAGCCAGGTCGAGGAACAGATCCTGCGCGAGCCTGATCTCTCGCCGCATTATGTGCTGGAGCTGTGGCGCGAGGGTCCGCTCGATGCGCTGAAGATCATCGTCGAGGCGCGCGAGGCGTTGGGCGATGCGCGCCGCGCTCAGGTGGCGGCCTCGCTGTCGGCGCGCGTGAAGACCATGTGCGGCGTCACCGCCGGTGTCGAGATCGCCGCGATGGGCGCCGTCGAACGCTCGATCGGCAAGGCCAAGCGGGTGATCGACCGTCGTCGATGAGGAGGATGGCCTTGATGCGCAGGATGGTTTTCGTGCTGCTGGCCGCGGTGCTGGCATTGCCGGGTGTGGCGCTGGCCGCGGGCAAGACGCACCGGCTTGTGCTGCAGGTCAGCGACAACGATGCGGAGAAGATGAACGCCGTGCTGAACGTCGCGGCCAATGTCTCGCGCCACTACGCCGCCGTCGGCGACGAGGTCGAGATCGTCATCGTCGCCTTCAACGCCGGCTTGCACATGCTGCGCGCGGACACCTCGCCGGTGAAGGCGCGGCTGGAGAGCTTCGCGCCGGGCATGCCCAACGTGACCTTCCAGGCCTGCGGCAACACCATGGAGGCCATGAAGCGGCGCGAAGACAAGGAGATCCCGATCCTGCCGGCGGCGAAGATCGTGCCGGCCGGCATCGTCACGCTGATCGATCTGTCCGAGAAGGGTTGGGTGATCGTCCGGCCGTAACGCAGCGGACGACCGGCTCCGCCGCTTGCGGACCGCCAGCGGGAGACCTACAACTTAACCGTGTTCCTGTGCGCAGGCCGCGCGATAGACGCGTTCGACGCAGGAGGCGGGAGATGCTCGGGGCAACAAGGCGAACCGCGAGTCTCGTGGTGGCGCTCGTGGCCGTGGTGCTGACGGGCTGCGGCGATGGCGATTGGTACGATCGCATCCGACACAGCGCGGCCAAAGACCTGACCGCGGCCAATGCCTGGCGCGACGGCGCGGCGGCGGGCGCGGTGCGCGATCTTCCGGTGGCCGTGCATGCCGGGGAGCGTCTGTGCGGCGGACCGCTCGGCAACTCGCGCTATGCCAATGGTGGCGCGCGCGATTTCGTGCGCTCGTCCATTCCAGCCTTCACCGATCGGCAGTTCATTCTGACCAGCGCGGGACCCGGCCGGACCATCGAGCGCCAGTTCTTCGCCGCCTCGGCGCGTCACGACATGTGCTACGGCGAGGGGCTCGCGACCTATCGGCGGACGCGCGCCGAGTGCGACGCGGACTTCATCGCCGACATGAACCGGCTGTGCGAGACGCTGGTCGACGAATCGGCCATATCGCTGGCCTCGTGTCGCTCGCGCGTCTTCTGGGCCGGCGCCGCCGTATCGGTATTCGGTGGCCTGCACTACGGCGACAACAGCCACAACACCTGCGAGTACGATGTCGGCTTGCGGCCGGCGCGCGACTCGGTCATCGCCGGCCGATTCCTGGCGCCGCAGGGTCGCGATGGAGAAAGCCTGCTGGTGCTGACGGCCGCGGCCGATCGCCGACGACTCGACCTCGCACTGACCGACATCGGCGGCAAGGGCGCGGCGCGGCGACAGGGAACGATCGATCTGTCGACGGTGGAACTGCACGATGCCGAGAGCGGGCGAGCGATCGACTGCGGCGGCGCTCCCTGCCGCCTGGGTGACCTGGTCGGCGCGCGCGACCTGCTGGCCTATGCGCCCAAGGCGATCGACCTGCAGGGCCAGGGACGCCAGCACCTGGTGCTGTTCGCGTTCCACGCGGGAGCTCGTCCCGAGAGCAGCTTCGGTCCCATCGTCGTGCCCCTGAGATTGGACCTGCGCGATGGCGTGCTCGTCGCCGCCGGCCGCGCTTTCCGTGCCGGCATCGGCGCGCAAGATGATGAGCCACCCGGCGTCATGCGTCTGCGGCGCCAAGCCGAGATCCTGCAGCACCGCATGCTGATCGGACGCGTGCTGCGGCCATGGACGGATACCACCGGCGCGCGCTGCGCAGGCGGCCAACAGATCGTGATCCCCAGCATCGATAGTCGCGGCGAGAACCGCGCGATCTTCGAGGTGCGTACGCTGCCGTTCTGCCTGCGCGGGCCGGACGTCGTGCGCATCGACATCGGCCGGTCGTGGAAGGCGGTGAACGGCGCCCTGGGATCGCCCGACGACGATGGCCATCACGAGGCCTACAAGCGCTTCCAGCATCCGCCGCTTCTCACCGCCGCCGCCGACGCCAAGGCCGGCGATCTTGACGTCTTGCACTTCTTCTTCCGCAGCAAATGCGACGGCGTCGCGGGTTGTACCAAGGCGGTCGGACTGTCCGGAACCGTCGACCTCAACGACATGCTGGTGCAGCGGTTGTGGCCGACCGGATCGAATGGCGAGGCGGCGTGGAGCGTCGAGCAACACCGCCCGGGTGCGCGCGCGGACGGGCCGGCGATCTTCCTCTATCGCGGATGGGATCGCCTGGGCTTTCCCTGGGTGACGGCGCGCGATGCCGGCGCTCGTACCGTCGCGCTGCTGTCGGCGACCTTGTCCAACTGCCAGCCCGTCAAATCCGACGTCAACCGCGAGGCGCGCCTTCGCCAGGAGCGGTTTCCCTATCTCGACGCGCTCGACCAGGCGTCGCTCGCCTTCGTCAATCGCATCGACATCGCCGCGACGGGCGAATGCAAGGAAGCGCATGCCGGCCATGCCGAACGCATCCGCATCAGCACGGTCTTCCCGAACCATCCCAGGGTCGAACGTCGTCCGACCTATCCTTTCGCCGAGTGGGTCGACCTGATCGGCAGCCGTGTCTGGAGCGGCGACCCGGCGCGGCCGCCGGCACGCCTGCGGGCGTCCGAAGCGTCGATCGTCGCCTCCTACTTGGCTATCGCGCCGATCGGCTTGTCGTTCGGCAGGGCGGGCGATGGACTTCTGTTCGTGCGGCCCGGTCGCAAGGACTGCTTCTACGACGCCGCCGCCGCTTTTCCCGCGGCGGCGACGCCCGCCTACGATGTCGACGATCCGCGTTGCCGCGATGGCCGCGCGCCGGCGACGGTCGGCCGCGCGGACGAACTCCGCTTGTTGCTGGTCGCGGCCAGGCAACCCGGCAAGCTGCGGACGTGGCAGGTCGAGGAGTATGTCTGCCCCATGCCCGCCGGGCTGGCGGACCGGGTCCTGCCGTTGGCCCAGGCGCCGGTGGCGGTCGCGCGCGCATCCGGCGATAGGCCCGACACGGCGGCGTTGGTCTACCGCGATACCGCCGGCCATATCGCGATCGACACGATCACCTTCGAGGCGCCGCGCAACGCCGAGGGTCTGCCGCGTCCCGCGATCTCGGGCGTGGCCTGCGCGCACGACGACGAAGCGCGATGGACCGTGGCCCGGCCGTGGTCGAAACCGTGGACCACGCCGGATAGCGGGCCGGTCGCGACGCGCTGATATCAGGCGCGCGCGATCCTGAGGATGTTGGTCGCGCCTGGCGTGCCGAAGGGCACGCCGGCGGTGATCACCAGCCGGTCGTCGGGCTTGGCCAGCTCCTCCTGCAACGCCATGACGCGCGCGGTCTGGACCATGTCGGCGAAATTGTGCGCGTCCTCGGCGAAGGCGGCGTGCACACCCCATACCAGCGCCATGCGCCGGGCCGTCGCCATCTTGGGCGTCAGGCAGAGGATCGGCACGTCGGGCCGCTCGCGCGCGGCGCGCAAGGTCGTCGAGCCCGACGTCGTGTAGGTGACGATCGCCGCGGCCGACAGCGTGTGCGCGCATTGCCGGGCGGCGGCGCTGATGGCGTCGGCCGAGGTCGGCTCGGGCTCGTGGCGGCTGGAATCGTTGATCTGGCGGTACATCGGATCGCGTTCGACGCGCGCCAGGATGCGGTTCATCATCTGCACCGCCTCGACCGGGTACTCGCCCGAGGCGGATTCCGCGCTCAGCATCACCGCGTCGGCGCCGTCGTAGACGGCCGTGGCGACGTCGGAGGCTTCGGCGCGCGTCGGCGTCGGCGAATGCACCATGGAGTCGAGCATCTGGGTGGCGACGACGACGGGTTTACCGAGATGGCGCGCGGCGCGCAGCATCATCTTCTGGATCGGCGGTACGTCCTCGGGCGGCAATTCGACGCCGAGATCGCCGCGCGCCACCATCAGGCCGTCGGTGATGGCGAGGATGTCGTCCAGGTGCTCGATGGCGCCGGGTTTCTCCATTTTTGCCATGACCGCGGCGCGATCGCCCACCAGCTTGCGCAGCTCGGCGATGTCGTCGGCGCGCTGCACGAAGGACAGCGCCACCCAGTCGACGCCCAGCTCGAGCGCCGAGTCGAGGTCGCGGCGGTCCTTGTCGGTCAGCGGCGAGAGCGGCAGCAGCACGTCGGGGACGTTGACGCCCTTGCGGTTCGACACGTCGCCGCCGACCTCGACCTCGGTGTCGATCGTGTCCTGGCTGTGTTTCTTCACCCTGAGCCGGATGCGGCCGTCGTCGATCAGCAGCGTGCTGCCGACCTGGATCGCCTGGAAGATCTCAGGATGCGGCAGCGGCGCGCGCTTGGCCGTGCCGGGCTCCTTGGTCATGTCGAGCCGGAACGCCTGGCCGGGCGTCAGGTGGGCGCGATCGCCGACGAAGGTGCCGACGCGGATCTTCGGCCCCTGCAGGTCGGCGAGCACGCCGATCGGCCGGCCGAACTCGGCCTCGAGCGCGCGGATGATGTCGACGCGGGCGCGATGGTCCTCGACCGTGCCGTGGCTGAAATTAAGACGGAATACATCGACGCCAGCGGCGAAGATGGCGCGGATGCGCTCTTCGGTCGAGGTGGCCGGGCCGAGAGTGGCGACAATCTTGGTGCTGCGGCTGCGATGCATAGAGGGGTCCTTGGGGCGCGCACTGTAGCCCGCACTATGCCATCGATCGCGACGGAATGATGACTTCTGTGTCCTTCTCCCCGCGAAGGCGGGGAGAAGGTGCCCGAAGGGCGGATGAGGGGCTTCACTGTGCTTCAACCCGCACCGCCCATGGTGTTGAACGAGAAGCCCCTCATCCGCCTCGCTGGCGCTCGGCACCTTCTCCCCGCCTTCGCGGGGAGAAGGAGTCATGAGGATTTCTTCGCCCGCTCCGCGACGCTGAAGCCGCCCATCTGCTCGTAGAGTTTGACCACCGCGGCGTCGTCGAGGCGGCCCCATCCCGCCGCCGAGGCCATCAGGAACAGCTGATGCGCGGTGGCGGCCAGTGGCAGCGCCTGCTTGACCTCGCGGCCGGTGTCGAGCACCAGGCCGAGATCCTTGACGAAGATGTCGACGGCGGAGAGCGGCGTGAAATCGCCCTCGATCATGTGCGGCGCGCGGTTGGCGAACATCCAGGAATTGCCGGCGCTGTTGGTGATCACGTCGTAGAGCGCGCGTGGATCGGCGCCGGCCTTGGTGCCCAGCGCCATGGCCTCGGCGGTCGCCGCGATATGCACGCCGGCCAGCAGCTGGTTCACCGTCTTGACCAGCGAGCCGATGCCCGGCGCGTCGCCCAGACGATAGACCTTGCCGGCGACCGCCTCGAGGATCGGCTCGGCGCGTGCGTAGGCGTCGGCGGTGCCCGAGGACATGATGGTGAGCTGCCCGTCCTTGGCGCGCGCGGCACCGCCGGACATCGGTGCGTCGAGCAGCGGGTGGCCAGCTTGCGCCAGGCGCTCGCCGAGACTCTTGGTGAATCCCGTCGGCACGGTGGCGCATTGCACGACCACGGCGCCTTTGGGCAGCGCGCCGATCGCACCGTTCTCGCCGAATAGCACCGCCTCGACCTGCGGCGCGCTGACGACGACGATCACCAGCGCGTCGGCTTTCGCGGCCGCGTCCCTCGGCGAGTCGGCGATCACGCCACCGGCGGCGATCAGCGCGTCGCAGGCGGCGGGGTTCATGTCGACGCCGACCACACGATGGCCCTTGTCGAGCATGTTGCGCGCCATGCCCATGCCCATCGAGCCCAGCCCGACGACCGCGACGGTCAGCGTGTTGGTGCTCATGCGCTGATGCCGTAGGGCTTGGCCCAGCCGAGGCCGGCCGCGGTCGTGGTCTTCGGCTTGTATTCGAGGCCGACATAGCCGGCGTAACCGAGGCGATCGAGCACGCCCAGGACGTGGAGGTGGTTGGCCTCGCCGATATCGGGCTCGTTGCGGTCGGGATTGCCGGCGATCTGCACGTGGCCGATCACCGGGAAGAGCTTCTCTGACCGGCGCACCAGATCGCCCTCGGTGACCTGGCAGTGATAGAGGTCGAACTGCAGCTTGAGATTGGGGGCGCCGATCTCGGCGATGATCGCCGCGCCTTCGGTCGTGGTGTTCAGGAAGTAGCCGGGAATGTCGCGCCGGTTGATCGGCTCGATCACCACGTCGCGGCCATCCTTGGCCGCGCGCTCGGCGGCGCGCTTGAGGTTGTCGACATAGGTGCGGCGCATCGCCGAGAGATCGGCCCCTGGTGTGATCAGGCCGGACATCACATGCACGCGCGCGCAGTCGAGCGTCGCGGCGTAGCTCATCGCTGTCTCCAGCGCGGCTTTGAAGTCGGCCTCGCGCCCGGGCAGCGCCGCCAGCCCGCGCTCGCCCTTGCTCCAGTCGCCCGGCGGCAGGTTGAACAGCGCCTGGGTGAGCTTGTGCTTCTTCAGCTGCACGGCGATGTCGGCGGCGGGAAAGTCGTAGGGGAAGAGGAACTCCACCGCCTTGAAGCCGTGACCGGCGGCGGCGGCGAAGCGCTCCATGAATCCGATGTCCTGATAGAGCCAGGACAGGTTGGCGGCGAGTTTCAGCGGCATGGGGTTTTCCATTCTGTCGTCATCCCGAGCGTAGCGAGGCGACGGGGCTCAGGGCAATTTGGCGAACGCCTTGGAGAAGAAATCGGCGGCGCCGAAGTTACCGGACTTCAACGCCAGCGCGATGGTCGCGCCTGACGCTGTCGTGGTCGCCGTCCAGGGCACGCCGGGATCGATCTCCGGCCCGATGCGCAGCGCGCGGGCGCCCAGTGCCTGCACTACCGCGCCCGAGGTCTCGCCACCGGCGACGACCAGCCGGCGCACGCCGCCCTCGACCAGCCCCGTGGCGATGGCCGCCATCGTGGCTTCGATGCGCTTGCTCGACTCCTCGACGCCATAGCGCGCCTGCACCGCCTTGACGCGCTCCGGCGCCGCGCTGGCGTAGAGCAGGGCAGGGCCCACCTGCTTGCCGGCCCAGTCGAGCGCCTGCTTCGCCACGTCCTTGCCGTCGCAGATCGCCTCGGTGTCGAGCTCCAACGCCGCGCCGCCGCCGCCGCGATAGGCGGCGATCTGGCCCAGGGTCGCGGCCGAGCACGAGCCGGCGATGATCGCGGCCTTGCCGTCGGCCTTGGGCAATTGATCCGCCGCGCCGGCGCGCAACAGCCCGGCCTTGCGGAAGTTGGCTGGCAGGCCCATGGCGACGCCCGAACCGCCGGTGACCAGCGCGAGATCGGCGACCGCCTCGCCGATGGTCATCAGGTCGGGATCGGTGCCGGCGTCGACGACGGCGTGGCGCACGCCGGAAGCCTTCAGCACCTCGATCTCCTCACGGATCGCGTTGGCGCCGGCCTGCACCGTGCGCAACCCGATCAGGCCGACCTTGTGCTTCGTCTGTCGCTGCAGCACGCGCACGAGGCTGGGGTCGGTCATCGGTGTGAGCGGATGGTCGCGCATGCTGGATTCGCTCAGCAGCACGGCGCCGACGAACAGATAGCCGTGGAAGATCGCGCGGCCATTGGCCGGGAAGGCCGGGCAGAAGATGGTGAAGGGCGCGTTCAATCGGTCGAGCAGCGCGTCGGCCACCGGGCCGATATTGCCGCGATCCGTCGAATCGAAGGTCGAGCAGTACTTGAAGAAGATCTGGCGGCAGCCGCGCGCTTGCAACGCCGCGAGCGCGTCGAGCGATTGGGCGATGGCGTCGGCGGGCGCGATGGTGCGGCTCTTCAGCGCCACGACGATGCCGTCGACATCGTCGAGCGCCATGTCTGACGCCGGCACGCCGATGGTCTGGACGGTGCGCATGCCGCCCTTGACCAGCATGCCGGCGATGTCGGTCGCGCCGGTGAAGTCGTCGGCGATGATACCTAAGAGCGCCATCTGATCCTTACCTTCCCCCGGAGGGGGAAGGAGGCGCGAAGCGCCGGATGGGGGGTGTCTCAACGACGTTGGTGTTCGTCTTCGACATCTCCCATCCGCACTGCGGGCACCTTCCCCTTCCGGGGGAAGGTAGCAGGTTTCCGCGTTATCGCACGTCGCCGTAGATGACCTCGCGATCCGACGGCCACTTCACACGGTAGCCGAGGCGGATCTCCTTCTGCTCGCCGGCGGCGTAGTCGTAGGTCCAGGCCATCACGCCGCGGCGATCCTCGACCGTGGGTTCGGTCGGCTTGGTCGTGGTGTCGAGCATCTCGACGGTGATGGTGTTGACCTCGGTGATCGGGACGCGGTCGACCACCGTGATCTTGATCGGGAAGTCGTGCAGGTTCTTCACGACGGTCTTGAACTCGACCGTGTCGGTGCGGCTCGAGCCAAGGAAGCCCGGCTCGGCCTGACGCCGCGCCACCGGCACGCGCGTGACCTTGATCTGGTCGTCGGCGCCGAAGCTGAGCTCGACCTTGTCGCCCTGCGCCACCAGCGGCAGCGCCGACTGGCCGACGAAGGTGCCGTCGCGGTGGATGTTCACCGGCCCGGGCAGCAGCGGCGCTTCCTCGTTGTTGATGAACGAGGCTTGCAGGTAGGCCGTCGGGTTCAGTACCGGCACGGTCCTGATCAGCAGCTGCGGCTCGATCGTGGCGCTGGATATGCGGAAGGTCTTGGCCGCGCCGTCTTCCGGAATCGTGACGCGCCCGGGCACGCCGAACGAGGCCTGGAAGGCGCCACCCTGGACCTGCGCCTGCTGCTCGCGTGCGTCGACGACCTCGGCCTTGTCGACGGGCTTCGGCTCCGGCGCCGAGGACGGCGCGGGTGGGGCCGATCGTGGTGCTTCAGAACGGTCGCGACCCGCGCCGCCCATCGGCTGCGGCGGCGGGCGCAGCAGCACGCGCGAAGTGAGCAGCTCGGGCGCGCCGGTGCCGCGCGCCACGCGCACGGTCGAGACGATCAGCGTCACGTCGGTCCACGCCTCGCCGGTGCGCTGGGTGACCGCGGCGCGGCGCACCAGCTCGAGCGAGGCCTTCTTGCCCTTGCCGCCGGTGTCGAGCCGCGCATCGTAAATCGGCCGCCAGCTGGCGCCGGCGACGCGATAGGTGACGGCGAGTTCCGCCTTGCTGGCGGCGCCGGCTTCCAGGGCGATGGTGACGTCGAGCACCGGCGCGCCGGGGCGCGGCGGCTGCGGACGGGCGCGTTCCAGGGCGGCGATCTCGCCGTCGACGTCGCGCAGCTGGGCGGTCAGCACGCGGATGTCCTCGTTGACCTTGGTCAGCTGTTCGTTGATCGCGGCCCAGGCGGCCGGCCAGTTGGTCGCGTCCATCGCCTTGCCGTCGGGCGAGAGCTTCTCCGGGCTGGCCTCGGCATAGCGGCGGACCATGGCGCGCATACGTTCCGCCGCTTCCATGCGCGCGGCCGCGATGTCGCGCTTCTCGCGCAGCGCCTTGATCTTGGTCTCCAGCGCCGCGTCGATCACCGGCCGCGGATTGCCCGGCGCGGCGCGTGTCTCCACGGCGCCGATCGACAGCGCGCCCGTGGCCTTGCCGGCGACGCGCAACGAAGCGGGATCGATGGTCGCGGGCAGGCCCTTGAGCACGATGGTCGAGGCGCCGGTGGGCAGCTCGACGATCGCGATCCGCGTGACGCTGGCGCCGTCGGGATAGACGGTGACGGTGTCGACTCGCGACGCGGCCTCGATCTCGGCGGCCCAGGCTGGACCGGCGAGCGCGCAGGCGATCGCGGAGGCGGCGATAACAGCTCGCATAGGATGTCTCCCCTGGCGCCGATCATGGGTGGCGCCCACCCCAAGCTTTCCCTGCCTTCGTGGCGGCGTCAGGGCCTCAGTGTGTCAGAAAGATAGTGAGTGATCGATCATTTTGTGTTAGGGCTGATTGTAGCCACCCGGGAGATCGATCATGGCTTACCTCAAGAATCCCCCACCCAAGCTGGTGGCTCAGAATCAGTCGATGTTCCATTGCTGGGCGGCGTCGCTGGAATCGTGGATCGACGCGCGCAAGCCGGCGACGCCGCAGGCGGCGATGACCAAGAAGCAAGCCGAGCTGGTCACGTCGTACAAAGATTTCACCGGCGCCAAGGACGGCCTGATGGTCGGCAAGGCCATGATCCAGGTCATGTTCGATTTCCAGATGATGCTCGATCTGCACAAGCCGAAGACCAAGAAGATTACCCTGGCGGAGATCCAGCAGCGTCTGATGATGAAGAGCTATCTGTGGCTGCTTTATCTCGGTGGGCCTGATCTCGGCACGTTCCTTGGCCACTGCATCGTGGTTTACGGCACGGTGGACATCCCCGAGCCGTCTCTGCGCGTCATGGATCCTTGGACCGGGAAGCTGGAGGTGCAGACGCTCGCCAGCTTCAACGAGACCGACTCGGTGTTCGTCTGCTGGTACGAGACCGGACCGACATGGAGCGACGACATGTTCCGCATCATGAAGGCGATGGCGGCCAAGAAGTCGTCGTCTTGATCACGCCTCGATCAGGCTGATCCGGCAGTCGTTGACGTTGGTGCGCGTCGGGCCTGTGACGATCGAGTCGCCCAGCGCTTCGAAGAAGCCGTGGCCATCGTTGTCCTCCAGCCGCGCCCGCGCATCGAGGCCGGCGGCTCTCGCGCGCATCAGCGTGTCGGGCGCGATGCGCGCGCCGGCGATGTCCTCGATGCCGTCGACACCGTCGGTGTCGCCGGCCAGCGACCACACGCCGGGCCGTCCGTCGAGCTCGAGCGCCAGCGCCAAGAGGTATTCGACATTGCGCCCGCCGCGGCCCTTGCCGCGTACCTCGACCGTGGTCTCGCCGCCGGAGATCAGCGCCGCGCGCCTTCCCTTGCCGGCGAGTTCGCGGATACGCCCGGCGTGCTCGCGCGCCACATCGCGCGCCAGGCCTTCGATCGCGTCGCCCAGGATCACCGGCTCGTAGCCTTCGCGCTCTGCCACACCGGCGACGGCTTCCAGCGCGCGCATCGGCGTGACGGTCATCACGGTGCTTGCGTGCGACAGACGCGGGTCGCCCGGCTTCGGCGTCTCCTCGACACGCCCGGCGGCGCCCGCCTCGAGATGGGCGCGCACGGCGGCGGGCGGATCGATGCGATACTTCGCCAGCACCGCCAATGCGTCGGCGAATGTCGAGGCGTCGGCCACGGTCGGACCCGAGGCGATCACGCCGGGATCGTCGCCCGGCACGTCGGAGATCAGATAGGTCACGATCCGCGCCGGCCGCGCCGCCATCGCCAGCCGGCCGCCCTTGATCGCCGAGAGATGCTTGCGCACGACGTTCATCGCGCCGATCGGCGCGCCGCTCGACAGCAGGGCGCTGTTCACCGCCTGCTTGTCGGCGAGACTCAGACCCGGCGCCGGCGCCGTCAGCAGCGCCGAACCGCCACCCGAGATCAGCGCGATCACCAGATCGTCGGCGCTCAATCCCCGCACCATCTCCAGCATGCGGCCGGCGGCGGCGCGGCCGCGCTCGTCGGGCACGGGGTGCTTGGCGGCGACGCATTCGATGCGGCTCGTCGGCATCTCGTAGCCGTCGCGTGTGACGACCAGGCCCGAGAGCGCGCCGGGCCAGCTATCCTCGACCGCCTTGGCCATCGCCGCGGCGGCCTTGCCGGCGCCGATCACCAGGGTGCGGCCTTTGGGCGGTCGCAGCTCGGCCAGGTATGGCGTCAGGCAGATCCGCGGCGAGGCGGCGGCGATCGCCGCGTCGAACATGGCGCGCAGCTGTTTGAAGGCGGTATCGCGATCCATGGGGCGGGTGCGGCGAGCGGGCGATTGGTCGGGCGCCGATCGTGTCATAGAGTACGCGCCATGTCGTCTCTTCTGGCGGCGGATGAGCCGCCCGCGTTCACCGCGTACAATCCCGACGGAAACTTCCCGCTGCTGCTGGCCTGCGATCACGCCGGCAACGCCGTGCCGCGCGCGCTCGCCGACTTGGGCCTGCCGCGCACCGAGCTGTCGCGTCACATCGGCTGGGATCCGGGTGGGCTCGATGTCGGGCGTCGCCTGTCGGCGCTGTTCGACGCGCCGTTCGTCGCCGCGACCTATTCGCGGCTGGTGATCGACTGCAATCGTTGGCCCGGCGGCGAGGGCTCGACGCCGGAGATCAGCGACGGCACGCTGGTGCCGGCCAATCGCGCGCTCGACGACGCGGCGATCAAAGCGCGCGCCGACGCTTGCTTCTGGCCCTACCACAACGCGCTGGACGATCTGCTCGATCGCTTCGCGGCGCGCGGCGTGAAGCCTGCGCTATTCGTGGTGCACAGCTTCACGCCTGTCATGCGCGGCATCCAGCGGCCCTGGCAGCTGGGTGTGCTGTGGCGCAACGACCCGCGGCTGGCGAAGCCGCTGCTCGCGGCGCTGCGCGAGATTCCCGACGTCTTCGTCGGCGACAACGAGCCGTACTCGGCGCGCGATCCGGTCGAGTACACGTTGCAGGCCCACGCCGAGTCGCGTGGTCTGCCGCATTGCTCGATCGAGATCCGGCAGGATCTGATCAGTGATCGCGCGGGCGCGCTACACTGGGCGGCGTTGATCGCGCCGGCGGTTCGCCGAGCAGTCGAGGAGGCGGGCGTCGCCGCCTAAGGCCTCGGACGAGCGCCTGTAGATAACTCGTTTATTGCACAGCGATTTTCGACTCGCGAATCCGCCGAATCGACATCGCGACGGTGCGTATTATGTAATGAAATCAATTATATAGTACCTCATTTGACGCTTTAAGACATTTCCAGGAAAACCGCTCCATAAAGCGTACTAGCCAAGATAGTCGACGAGAAAATTTCGAGGCTGGCGATGGGGCCGGCCGAAATGATGGGGAAGACCAATGGATAGATCAGCACGATTCGCCGGGCCGTAGCGGTCCCAGCCTTTCCAGAGTTGACGGCAGACGTCGCCGCCGCTTGCAGCGTGTCGCTGAAGCGCGCCGGCCTCGCTCGTCCATCGCGTGCCCGGTTGGGGTTGATGATGATGAAGATATCTCGATTCAAGTCATGGCTCGCCATGGCCGTCCTGCTGGCGGCCAGCATCGTCTTCGCCGTCCGCACCACCGAAGATCCTTGCGTCGAGGCTTGGGAGAACGCCGGCGAGCGATCCGATGGCTATCTGACGGATCGCGCCGCGACGCCCTACCTGGCGATGATGTTCGCCACGCGCCATGAGCCGCCCGCCAACCATCGGATCTCGGGCCCGGACTTCATCGCGGCATGCCGCGCCGGTGCGATCTGGCCGATCGCAATGACCATCGCCAAGTAGACAGGAGGATACGAGCATGTCCGTAGTCCACGCCCCGTCTTCCTACGCGGGCGGGTTGATCCTGGCGACGCGTCGGCCGCCGGTGACGACGATCGTTCTCAACGCGCCGGAGACGCGCAACGCGCTGACATCCGATGGCGCGCGCATGTTGGCAAAGGCTCTGACCGATGCCGATCGCGACGAGGAGATTCGCGCGATCGTGCTCACCGGCAACGGCAATTTCTGCGGCGGTGCGCATCTCGACGCGCTGGCCGACGCCGACTCGTATTTCCCCTGGGCAGGCCAAGGCGGACCGCTCGAGAAGCGCCTGTCGAAACCGCTGATCGGCGCCATCGAAGGCTATGCGACGGCGGAAGGATTCGGGCTGGCGCTGCTGTGCGACATCCGCATCGTCGATTCGACGGCCGTGTTCGGCGTCTTCGGGCGACGCCTGGGGCTGGCGGGCGATGGCACGGCGGCGCGGCTGCCCGCGATCGTCGGTGCGGCGCACGCCATGGATATGCTGCTGTCGGGTTGCGCCATGGGCTGCGACCGCGCTCTGGCGATCGGCCTGGCCACGCGCAAGGCCGCCAACACCGGGACTCGCGCCGCCGCCGAGAAGCTCGCGCGCGAAATCGCGGCGTTCTCGCCGGCGGCGCTCGCTCTCGATCGTGCCGCCGCGCAGGCCGCCATCGATGGCGATCCGCGGCGCGCGCTGACGATGGACGTCGAGGCTTCGACGGATGTGTTCTTCGGCGAGGGGCGTCAGGCCGTTCGCGCGTTGGTCGCCGCGCCCCATGCGTTGCGCGCCGGCGGACAACGCGGCGCGGCTTGACGAGGCCGCGGCCGGCCTCTATCGCTTCTTCATCGACGGTCCTCCCGAAAGGGAGGTGAAAAGGGAACGCCGTGCGGCCGGGTAACCGGCTCAATCGGCGGCTGTGCCCGCAGCTGTGAGCGGCGAGCGCGTTTCCAACATGCCACTGGCGACCCCTCGGGGTGGCCGGGAAGGCGGGAACGACGTGACGACCCGTGAGCCAGAAGACCTGCCGCCGACAGCGTCATCCTTCCGACGGACGGGAGTATCCGACGGAGCGGTTCACCGAGCGGTGACGCGCTAACGCGTGTCTATTGGCTCGGAGGACCGTCATCATGACGCCCGCTCGCTCTATGCTATCGTCTATCGCCCTGGCCGCCGGCCTCGGCCTCTCCTTTGCGCAGGCACAGCAGGCGCCGCCTGGTCCCGCGCCGGCGGTCACGCTGCCCGATCTGGTGGTCGGCGCCGATCGCACGCCGGTGCCGATGAACCTGGTCAACGCCAGCGTGACCGTGGTGCGGCGCGAGGAGATCGAGCGTCGCCAGTGGCGCACGCTCAGCGACGTGCTGAGTCAGTCGCCCGGCATCAGCGTCACGACCTCCGGCGGCCCGGGCAAGACGACGCAGCTTTTCATGCGCGGCCTGAACGCCAACCACAGCGTGGTGCTGATCGACGGCGTGCGCGTCGATGATCCCAGCAGCGTCAACGGCGCGGCGAACCTGGCGCACCTCAGGCTCGAGAGCGTCGATCGCGTCGAGATCGTGCGCGGGCCGATGAGCACGCTCTACGGCAGCGACGCGTTGGGCGGCGTGATCAACATCATCACCCGCAAGGGCTCGGGCAGACCGACGGCCGCGCTGGCGGTCGAGGCAGGCTCGTACGGCACGGTCAACGCCGACGGCCTGGTCAGCGGCTCCTACGGTCCGGTGAGCTTCGCCTTCGGCGGATCGGCGACGATCGCCGACGGGTTCAGCGCCGTGGCGGACGGCCGTTCGACCAATCGCGCGCCGATCGACTATGACGGCTACCGCAACCTGTCGCTCAACGGTCGACTGGGCTTCGACGTGACCGAGTGGCTGAAGCTGCAGTGGTTCGGCCGCTACACACGCACGCGCACCGAATACGACGCGTCCCGGGCCGAGGATCCCAACATCTACGAGACCACGCGCGCGCTGTCGACGCGTGTGCAGGCCGACATCGAGCTGTGGGACGGCCGGTCGAAGACAATGCTCGCCTGGTCGTTCTCTGAAACCGAGAGGCGCGACGTCGACGAGGCTGATCCCTTCAACACCGTCTTCTCGCCGGACAGCCGCAACCGCGGCCGGCGCATGCAGCTTGAGGCCACGACCAGCCTGACGCCGTTCGAGATGGTCAGTGTCCTGGTCGGCGTCGAGGCTCGCCGCGATTCGCTTCTGTCGGAGAGCTTCAACGCGACAGGCCGGCTGACCTCGAGCACCGCGGCCGCCGTGTGGACGCGCGGCGTCTTCGCCAACGCCCGCTTCACGCCGGCCGACGGGCTGTCGTTCACCGCCGGCACCCGCATCGAGAACCACGACGCTTTCGGCACCGCCGCCACCTGGCGGCTCGGCGCGTCCTATCTGGTGCGCGAGACCGATACCAAGATCCGTGGCTCGGTCGGCACGGCGTTCAAGGCCCCCAGCCTCGACCAACTCTATGTCAACTTCCCCTCGTTCGGCTTCTTCGCCAACCGCAACCTCCGGCCCGAGCGCAGCACCGGCTTCGAGGTCGGCATCGACCAGAAGCTGTTCGACGGAAAGCTGGCCTTCGGCGCCACGGTCTTCCACAACCTGGTGAGCGATCTGATCCAGACCACCAGCTGCGGCACGTCGTGCAGCACGCTCACCAATGTCGCCCGGGCGCGCGTCGACGGGGTCGAGCTGTCACTCGATGTGCGGCCTTCCGAAAACCTGAACTTCCACGCCGACTACACCTTCACCAACGCGCACAACCTGCTGACCGGCGCGCCGCTGCTGAACCGCCCCAGGCATCAGGTCAACCTGCACGCCAACTGGCAGCCGCTGGCGGGCTGGTGGGTGGGCGCGGGGCTGGCCTATCGCCGTGGCCGCTACGAGACCGATTTCAGCACCTTCCCGTCGCGCACCGTCGAGATGGCGGGCTACACCACGGTGCGCCTGACCACGAGCTACGACGTGACGCAGTGGCTGCAGCTCTTCGGTCGCGTCGAGAACGTGACCGACAGCTACTACGAGGAGCCGCTGGGCTTCCGCACGCCGCGACTCAGCGCCTATGCTGGCGCGCGCGTAAGGTACTAGACCTGAACACTGTCATCCCGAGCGCAGCGAGGGATCTAGGCAGTTTCCTAGATCCCTCGCTGCGCTCGGGATGACGGAGGAAGCCCAACCCGCCCGGATGTCGCTCCGTCTGCCGCACCTCCTCGCTGTGATCGCCGCCGCGCTGCTTTGCGCGGCGGCGTCCGCGCGTGCGGCCGATCCGCCTGGGCGCGTCGTGTCGCTCAATCTCTGCCTCGACCAGCTCGTGCTGGCGTTGGCCGCGCCGGGGCAGGTCGTGGGCATCAGCGATCTGTCGCACGACCCCCGCCTCTCGCCGCGCTGGCGCGAGGCGCGGGCTCTGCCGCCGGTGCGCAAGCGCGCGGAGGAGATCCTCGCGCTGCGACCTGATCTGCTGATCGTCGACGATTTCCTTACGCCCTCGCTGCGCAAGACGCTGCGGCTGGCCGGCATACCCACGCTCGAGCTGGCCGAGGCCGGCGGCGTCGAGGCCACGCTCGATCACATCGCCAGGATCGGTGCGGCGCTGGGCCGGTCCGACGCTGCGCGCGATCTGACGACGTCGCTGCGCGAGGGTATCGCGCGGCACGCGACGGCGGTCGGTCCGACCAGCCCGGTGGCCGCGATCTACCAGGCCAACGGCATGACCCTGGGCCGCGACACCAACGCCGACGGCCTGCTGCGCATCGCCGGCTGGCGCAATCTCGCGGCCGAGCGCGGCCTGTCGCTGTTCTTGCCGATGGCCATGGAGACGCTGGTCGTCGCCGCGCCCGATCTGCTGATCCTCGACGGCGAGACCAGCGACCGCCCGTCGCTGGCCGAGCAGATGATGACCCATCGCGCCGCGCGCCGCGCTTTCGCCGGGGCGCGCACCCTGGTGATGCCGCACAATCTGTGGCTCTGCGGCGGGCCGCAGAATGTCGAGGCGCTTGGTCGGTTGACGGCGGCGCGCCAGGCGTTGAAGCGATGAGGGGCGTAAGCGGCGCGCTGGGTGTTTTCGTCGTCGTGCTGTTCGCGATCTCGATCGCCGTCGGCCCGACGGGCTTCGCGCCGCTCAGCGCCTTGAGCGACGTGCTGGCGGGCCGCTCCTCGCCCATGGCCTTGATCCTCGTGGAATTGCGCCTGCCGCGCGCGTTGCTGGGTGTGATCATCGGCGGCGCGCTGGGCCTCGCTGGTGCGGCGATGCAGGGCCTGCTGCGCAATCCGCTGGCCGAGCCCGGCGTCACCGGCGTGTCGGCCACCGCGGCGCTGGGCGCCGTGCTGACCTTCTACGGCGGCTATGCCGGGGCCACGCCGCTGGCGCTGCCGCTCGCCGGCATCGCCGGCGCAGCGGCGGGCGCGATCCTGCTGCTGGTGATCGCCGGCCGCGACGCCACGGTCGCGACCTTGATCCTGATCGGCGCGGCGCTCAACGCGCTGGCCGGCGCGGCGACCGCGCTGGTGCTGGGCCTGTCGCCTAATCCCTACGCCTATTACGAGATCGGCACCTGGTTGATGGGCTCGATCGCCGATCGCGGCCTCGACCATGTCGCGCTGGCGCTGCCCTGCGTCGCGCTCGGCAGCCTGCCGCTGCTGGCCTCGCGCCGTGGGCTCGATGCGCTGGCCCTAGGCGAGGAGACCGCGCGCGGCCTGGGCGTCGATCCGCGTCGCATGACCTGGCTGGTGATCGCGGGCGCGGCGTTGGCCGTGGGTGGCGCGGTGGCGGTGTCGGGCGTGGTCGGCTTCGTCGGCCTGATGGCGCCGCATGCGATCCGGCCGCTGGTGCGCTATCGGCCGGGCGCCAGCCTCGTGCCTTCAGCGCTGGCCGGCGCGGCTTTGGTGCTGCTCGCCGATATCGCGCTGCGCCTGCTACCGACCGGCCGCGAGCTGCCGCTGGGCGTGATGACGGCGTTGCTCGGTGCGCCCGTGCTCTGGCAACTGGCGTGGCGCGCGCGGCGCAGCGGGCAGACGCCATGGCTTTGATCGCCACCGCACTCGCCCGTCGCCTCGGCGCGCGCACCATCCTCGAGGACATCGAGCTCACGCTCGAGCCGGGCCGGCTTTGCGTGGTGATCGGCCCCAATGGCGCCGGCAAGTCGACCCTGCTGCGCTTGCTGGCCGGCATCGACCGACCGGACAGCGGCAGCGTGAGCCTGGACGGCGCGGCGCTGGAGAGCATGGCGCCGCGCGAGCGCGCCCGGCGTATCGCGCATCTGCCGCAGGCGACGGCCGCCCATTGGCCGCTCAACGGCCGCGACATGGTCGCGCTCGGCCGGCTGCCGCACGGCGTGAGGCTGGAGGCGCCCGGGGCGGCGGACGCGACGGCGATCGCCACGGCGATGACACGCACCGACACGATGGCCTTCGCCGATCGCCGTATCGACACGCTGTCCGCCGGTGAACGCGCGCGCCTGGCGCTGGCGCGGGTGCTGGCCACCGAGGCCGAGGTGCTGCTGGCCGACGAGCCGGTCGCCAGCCTCGATCCGGCGCAGCAGCTCGCGGCCATGGATGCGCTGCGCGCCGAGACGGCTCGCGGTGCGATCGTCGTCGTGGTGCTGCACGACCTGGCGCTGGTCTCGCGCTACGCCGATCGCGTCGTCGTGCTGGCGGCCGGGCGGATGGTCGGCGACGGCCCGCCATCGGCGGCGCTGACCCCCGACGTTCTGGAACGGGTCTACGGTGCGCGTTTCGAGATGGCGTCCATCCCGGTCGCGGTCAGTGATCGGAGCCCAGCAGGATGACGTCGCGCAGACCGGTTTCGTAACTCAGTCCCTCAGTGGTCAGCGTCGGCGTCTCGATGCCGCCGGCCGGCGCCACCAGCCCCTTGCGGGCCAGCGCCAGGTAGACCGAGGGATTGTGCAGGCCGGTGGCGTTGGCGCTCATCACCACGCGCTGGCCAATGTGGAAATGGTTGCCGTGTGGGTGCGGTAGCTCGTCGATGGTGACCCGGCCGGACGCCTCGTCCTTGCGCGTGATCTCGGGGTGACGCGCCAACTCCTGCAGCAGGGTCAGGGTCCTGAGCTGCAGATTGTTGAGGTTCAACGGATTCTTCTTCGCCGCCATGGTCCCTGCCTATCGCATCGCGGGCGCGCTATACTATCTCCTTGCTGAGCCACGCAACCGGACGGGAGTTGCCACCATGGACGACAAGACCAGGACCGAGCTCGAGGCGGCGGCGTTCCGCCGGCTGGTCGAGCATCTCAAGGGCCGCACCGACGTGCAGAACATCGACCTGATGAACCTGGCCGGGTTCTGCCGCAATTGCCTGTCGCGCTGGTACCGCGAGGAGGCGACCACGCGCGGCATCGACATGCCGGACCCCAAGGCGCGCGAGGTGGTCTACGGCATGCCCTACGAGGAGTGGAAGGCGAAGTACCAGACGGACGCCTCGCCGGCCCAGCAGAAGGGCTTCGAAAAGCACAAGCACTGATCGCGGGCTTTTACCCCCGTTATCCCCGTCATTCGCAGGCCGCGCTTCATTGAAGCGCGAGGCGGTGGTCCGTACGGTCGGTGTCACCGAACCGTAGCCCAGACGAGGAGCGCCATGCCCGACGGCAGCCGTCCCATCAAGACCAAGCCCGGCAACATCTCGGCCGAGCGGCTGAAGAGCTTCGTCGAGCGTATCGAGAAGCTCGAGGAGGAGCGCAAGGCGATCGGCGGCGACATCCGCGACGTCTACAGCGAGGCCAAGGGTGGCGGCTTCGACGTCAAGACCATGCGCAAGCTGATCAGCCTGCGGAAGATGGACGCCGCCGATCGCGACGAGCAGGAGGCGATCCTCGACGTCTACAAGCAGGCGCTGGGTATGGTGTGACGCTTCGGCCTCATGCTGAGGGGGCCGCGCGGCGGCCGTCTCGAAGCATGGGGAGCGCCTCCGTTGTTGCCTGCCCTTCGAGACGCGCCGCTGCGCGACGCTCCTCAGGGCGAGGAGGAGATCTATGATCAAGCTCTACGGCGTGCCGCAGTCGCGCGCGATGCGCTGCCTGTGGATGGCGGGCGAGACCGGCCAGCCCTACGAGATGATCCCGGTCGCGGCCGAGAACGGCAAGATCGCCGATCCCGCGTTGCTGCGCGTCAATCCCAACAACAAGATGCCGGCGCTGGTCGATGGCGACGTCCGCATCTTCGAGTCGATGGCGATCAACATCTATCTCGCGGAGAAGTACGCGCCAGCGATGAAGGCCGCGTCGCCGGCCGAGGCCGGCGCCGTCGCGCAATGGTCGCTCTGGGCGGCCAACGAGATCGAGCAGGCGGTGATCGAATGGGCGACGCACGCGGTGCTGCGGCCGGCCGACCAGCGCGACACCACGATCGCCGCGGCGGCCAAGGCGAAGATCGATCGCGCGCTCGGCATCCTCGACGACGCGCTGAAGGGCCGCGACTGGCTGGTCGGCAACCGTTTCACCGTCGCCGACGTCAACGTCGCGTCGGTGTGCTATCGGCTGCTGGTCTATCCCGACCTGGCGAAGTTCCCTAACGTGAAGCGCTGGTTCGACGCCTGCTGGGCGCGGCCGGCGGCACAGCACGCGCGCAAGCTGCGCGAGAGCTAGCGTCCGATCGGATCTAGTCAGCACTGTCATCCTCGGGGCCGTCCGCGGCCCCTGTAGCGCAGCGAGGGATCCAGGGAAGCCGCCTGGATCCCTCGCTGCGCTCGGGATGACAGTTGGGTCTGCTCGATCGGACTGCGCTCTCGGGCACCGGGCGATGCCTCATGGCGACGCCGGCGATCGCCGCGGGCTAATCGGCCACAGCCCGAAGAACACCGCGATCACCGCCGCCAGGCCTGGGATGCCGAGGATCGTGGGGATGAACCACATGCTCATGAAGCCGCCGGCGATGGCTTTACCGGGCGTCTCGGGCTTGTAGTAGATGCCCAGGACCTCGCCCGGCTCGTAGTGGCTGGTCGTGCGATCGATACGTGCGGTGCGGCGGCCTTGCGGGCCATTGTACCGGACCACGACAGCGTAGTAGGTCACTCGAGCGGTCGACCCGTATCCGCTGCGTTCGCTCCTCACGGCCTCGGCGCGCGCATACTCGTGCGTGCGCATGACGGCGATGTTGTCGGCTGCCAGCCAAATCGTAAACGACAGCAGGAGCACGCCGACGCCGGCGAGAACCGTCAGCGCCGCAATGACCAGAGGCCGCGTTCGATCTGACATGCGAGGGGTGATGCTCCGGTGCGTACCGGGTCCCAGTCTAACCGACATTGCCCGGATGGCCGCAAGCAACAGCGCGGACGATGGTCTAGTAGCGCACCGCCATTTCGATGCCGCGGGAATCGCGAACGGGCTTCGTCGGCAGCACGACGTCGTTGTGCTCGGCGATACGCCGTGCGGTGACGCACACCGCCAGCGCGTCGTAGGCGTCGTCGTCGGCGACATCGGCGCGGCGCAGCTTGTGGGCACTACGATGTTCGGCCCAGCGCGCTTTGCTTTGCTCGAAGCCGGCGAAGGCTAGAAGGTTGAGCCGCAGGCGCCGCCCTTCCTCGGTTTTCTTCGATGCCATAACCGGTGCGCCCTTGTTGAGGCGCGTGAACGCCAGCTCGGGGTGTGCCTCGAACACGCGCTTGCGCAGGGGAGGGCGGCTGTCCAGCAACGCATCGAGCTCACGCATCTTCGGCACGAGGTGCCAGGCCTGCTTGCTCAGGCCCAGTCGGTGATCGGAGCTGGCGCGATTGACCGCGAGCGCATGGGCGTAGGAGGGCGAGGCGAGCACCGCGCGCACCGGCACGGCGAACACGGAGCTGGTCTTGCCCTTCAGCAGCTTGCGCGCCTCGCGTTCACAGGCGCGGCCGCCGGGCTCGGCCTGCTCGAGGAAGCCCATCGGCATGTCGATGGCGATGATCTTTGGCCGCTGTGGCGCATCGGCGATGGCCGCGAGCGACGTGGCGTAGTGAAAGCACCACGCGCCGCTCTTGAGATTCAGGAAAGCGGCGATCCAGCCGGCGCGACAACCGTCGACGCCGGCGACCCAGATCTCCTTACCTTCCCCCGGAGGGGGAAGGTGGCGCGCGAGAGCGCGACGGATGGGGGATGTCGAAGACGGACTCCGACGTTCGTCTTCGGCATCCCCCATCCGCCCTTCGGGCACCTTCCCCCTGCGGGGGAAGGTAGGGGCTGAGCTCATTCCGCCGCCTGACGCAGCGGGGTGGGATCGCGGAAGGTGGCGAGCAGCGTGTCCCAGGCTTTGCGTACCTCGGCGACGTTGGCCTCCTTGACGTGGCCGTAGCCGCGAATTTCGTCCGGCAGGTTGGCCAGGCGCAGCGCGGTGGCGTGGTTGGCCGGCGACAGCTTGTTAAGGATCTCTTCGAGCGTCGCCTCGTAGTCGGCGATCAGCTGGCGCTCCATGCGGCGTTCCGCCGTCCAGCCGAAAACATCGAGCTTGGTGCCGCGCAGGACCTTGAGGTGCCGCAGCACGCGGAATGCCTGCATCATCCACGAGCCGAACTGGCGCTTCACCAGATGGCCGGTCTTCTCGTCGCGGTCGGCGATCATCGGCGGCGCGAGATGGAACTTGATCTTGAAGTCGCCCTCGAACTGCGCCGCGATGGCGCGGGCGAAGGCCGGGTCGGCATGCATGCGCGCGACCTCGTACTCGTCCTTGTAGGCCATCAGCTTGGCATAGTTTCTCGCCACCGCCTCGGCCAGGCCGCTCATGCCAGGAGCGCGTGACGCCTCGGCGGCGTGCACCTTGTCGATCATCGCGCTGTAGCGCAGCGCATAGGCGGCGTCCTGGTAGGCGCTCAGCAGCCCGACGCGCGCCTCGACGATCTCCGCCAAGCTGGTCGAGGTCTTGCGCAGGCGCGCGACCGGTGCCGGCGGCGCGACAAGCTTTTCGACCGCGGCGATGTCGTGCGCGGCGCGGCGGCCCCACAGGAAGGCCTGCTTGTTCATCTCGATCGCCGCGCCATTGAGCTCGATGGCGCGCTCGATCGCGTCTGAAGACATCGGCACCAGGCCCTTCTGCCAGGCGTAGCCCAGCATGAAGAGGTTGGAGGCGATCGAATCGCCCATCAGCGCCGTGGCGATCCTGTTGGCGTCGACGAAGGAGCAGGAATCGGCGCCGGCCGCCGCCTCGATCGACATGCGCAGCAGCCGGCCCGGGAACTCCATATTGGGATTGCGGGTGAAGTCGCCGGTGATGGTCTCGTGCGTATTGATGACGGCGTGCGTCACGCCCTTCTCGACCTTGCTCAGCGCATCCTGCGCGGCGGCGACGACGACGTCGCAGCCCAGCAGCAGATCGGCGCCGCCGGCGGCGATGCGCACGGCGTGAATGTCCTCGGGTTGCTCGGCGATGCGCACATGGCTGATCACCGCGCCGCCCTTCTGCGCCAGGCCGGCCATGTCGAGCACGGCGCAGCCCTTGCCCTCGATATGCGCGGCCATGCCCAGCAGCGCGCCGATGGTCACCACGCCCGTACCGCCGATGCCGGTCACCAGCATGCTGAAGGGCCGCTCGCCGATCTTCGGCAGGGCCGGCTCGGGCAGGCTGGCCCAGCTGTCAGTGTTCGCTGTCGGCTTCGCGTCGGAGCCCTTGCCCTTGCGCAGACGGCCGCCCTCAATGGTCACGAAGCTGGGGCAGAAGCCGTTGAGGCAGGAGAAGTCCTTGTTGCAGCTCGATTGGTCGATGGCGCGCTTGCGGCCGAACTCGGTCTCGATCGGCACGACGGATACGCAGTTCGATTTCACCGAGCAGTCGCCGCAGCCCTCGCACACCGCCTCGTTGATGAACACGCGCTTCTGCGGGTCGGGGAAGGTGCCGCGCTTGCGGCGGCGGCGCTTCTCGGCGGCGCAGGTCTGGTCGTAGATCAGCGCCGAGACGCCCGGCCACTCCCGCAATTCCTTCTGCACGGCGTCGAGATCGGCGCGGGGATGGAAGGTCGTGACCGGCGCCCAGTCGAGGCCCGGCGGATACTTGTCGGGATCGTCGGTGACCAGGGCGATGCGGCCGACGCCCTCGGAATGCACCTGGCGGCTGATCTTCCACGGCGTGAGATCACCGTCGTGACGCTGGCCGCCGGTCATGGCGACCGCGTCGTTGAAGAGGATCTTGTAGGTGATGTTGGTCTTGGTCGCCACCGCGTGGCGGATCGCGAGATAGCCGGAGTGGAAATAGGTGCCGTCGCCGATGTTCTGGAAGATGTGGGGCGTGTTGGTGAACTTCGACAGGCCGACCCACGAGGCGCCTTCGCCGCCCATCTGCGTGAAGCCCGTGGTCTGGCGGTCCATCCACAGCGCCATGTAATGGCAGCCGATGCCGGCCATGGCGATCGAGCCCTCAGGCACCTTGGTTGAGGTGTTGTGCGGGCAGCCCGAGCAGAAATAGGGCACGCGCGACATCGCCGGCGTGTTGCGCGCCGGAGCACCACGGCGGCGGGCCAAGGCCTCGAGCTTCTGGTTCAGCCGCTCGGTACGTGCCTCGATGCCGAGACGGTCGGCGATCACCTCGGCCAGATGCAACGGCACGATCTCGCCGCAGGTCGGCATCAGCGGCGCGCCGCTTTCGTCGGTCTTGCCGACGACACGCGGACGCCTGTCGGCCGGCAGGTTGAACAGCAGGTCCTTGATCTGCTGCTCCATCAAAGAGCGCTTTTCCTCGACCACGAGCAGCTCGCGCTTGCCCTCGGCGAAGCGCATGACGCCCTGCGGCTCGATCGGCCAGGTCAGGCCGACCTTGTAGATCGCCAGCCCCAGCCGGCGCGCCTCGTTCTCGTCGATGCCCAGCTCGTCGAGCGCCTGGCGCACGTCGAGATAGGCCTTGCCCGCGGTGACAATGCCGAGCTTGGCGTCCGGCGCGCCCATGGTCACGCGGTCGAGCTTGTTGGCGCGCCAATAGGCGTGCGCCGCCGGCAGCTTGAACAGATGCAGGCGCCGTTCCTGCTCGAGGAAGTCGTCGGGGAAGCGCAGATTCAGCCCGCCCGGAGGCATCTCGAAATCGCCGGGCATGACGATGTTGATGCGCTGCGGATCGACGTACACCGAAGCCGAGGTATCGGCGGTCTCGCCGATCACCTTGAAGCCGATCCAGCAGCCGCTGTAGCGCGACATCGCCCAGCCATGCAGGCCGAGATCGAGGAAGTCCTGCACGCCGGCGGGATTGATCACCGGTATCATGGCGTCGACGAAGGCGAACTCGCTCTGATGCGCGATGGTCGACGACTTGGCCATGTGGTCGTCGCCGGCCAGCGCCAGCACGCCACCATGCTTCGACGTGCCGTTGATGTTGGCGTGCTTGAAGACGTCGCCGGTGCGATCGACGCCCGGGCCCTTGCCGTACCACATGGCGAAAACGCCATCGTATTTCGGGTCAGGCACCAGGTGGATCTGTTGCGTGCCCCAGATCGCCGTGGCGGCGAGGTCCTCGTTGGTGCCGGGGTCGAACTGGATGTGGTTCTTCTCGACGAACTTCTTGCCCTGCCACAGCGCCTGGTCGAGCCCGCCCAGCGGCGAGCCGCGATAGCCGGAGATGTAGCCGGCGGTGTTCAGCCCGGCGGCGAGGTCGCGCTGGCGCTGCATCATCGGCAGGCGCACCAGCGCCTGGGTGCCGGTGAGGAAAACCCGGCCTCGTTCCAGGGCGTACTTGTCGTCGAGGGTGACCGCGGCGATGGGCATCCGTGCCTCCAGAACCCGGCTTAGGTCAGTAGAGCTAACCTTTCATCCGACCGGATTCAATGCGCAGCGCGCTGCGCCAAGAATTAAGACCGAAATCGCCAGCGAGGGGCGCCGACGCGACATCAGCTTGCGGCCAATGAAGGCCGGGGGAAAGAAAAGTTTCGCGGTCCTCGCTTGGCGTAGGGCACGCGCCTTGCCATATCTTGGCGCCGCCGTTGCAGTGTTCCGGAGTTCGCCCCCAAAATGACCAAGACCTTCGCGCCCGACGGCGCCGCTGCCGCGCAGCTCGGCGACCTGCCGACCTGGGATCTGTCGGACCTCTATCCGGCGATGGATGCGCCGGTCCTCGAAGCCGACCTCAGGAAGGCGGAGGGCGACGCCAAGGTCTTCGCGGCCGATTACCAGGGCAAGCTGGGCGATCTATCGGGCGACGACTTCGCCACCGCGATCAAGCGCTACGAGGCGCTGCAGGAGAAGCTGGCGCGCATCGCCTCGTTCGCCTCGCTGCTCTATGCCGGCAACATGAGCGATCCCAAGATCGGCCAGTTCCAGCAGAACATGCAGGAGCGGGTGACCAACATCACCTCCGACCTGCTGTTCTTCACGCTGGAGATCAACCGGCTGGAGGACGCGGTCCTCGACGCCAGGAAGGCGGAGTCCGCCGCGTTGCGCGCCTATGCGCCGTGGCTGCGCGACGCGCGCGCCTTCCGCCCGCACCAGCTCTCCGACGATCTCGAGAAGCTGCTGCATGAGAAATACCCCAGCGGCAAAGGCGCCTGGAGCCGGCTGTTCGACGAGACCATGGCGCGGCTGCGCTTTCCCTTCGACAACGAGCAGCTGACCTCGGCGCAGATCCTGCACCGGCTGACCGACCGCGACGGCAAGGTTCGCGAGCGCGCCGCGCGCTCCTTCGGCACGGTGATGGGCGAGAACATCGGCGTCTTCGCGCTGATCACCAACACCTTGGCGAAGGACAAGGAGATCGACGACAAGTGGCGGCGCTATCCCCGGCCGCCCTCGCAGCGCAATCTCTACAACGCCGTCGAGGACGAGGTTGTCGACGCGCTGGTCTCGGCGGTCAAATCAGCCCATCCGCGCCTCTCGCACCGCTATTACAAGCTCAAGGCCAAGTGGTTTGGCGTCGACCAGCTCGACTACTGGGACCGCAACGCGCCGCTGCCCGACGCCGACGACCGCATCGTGCCGTGGCAGGACGCCACGCGCATCGTGATGGATGCCTATCAGGCGTTCTCGCCGGAGCTCGCTCAGGTCGGCCGGCGCTTCTTCGACAACCGGTGGATCGACGTGCCGACGCGGCCGGGCAAGTCGCCGGGTGCCTTCGCGCATCCCACCGTGCCCTCGGCGCATCCCTATCTGCTGCTGAACTACCAGGGCAAGGTGCGCGACGTGATGACCCTGGCGCACGAGCTGGGTCACGGCGTGCATCAGGTGCTGGCCGGACCGCGCGGCTATCTGCAGGCCGACACGCCGCTGACGCTCGCGGAGACAGCCTCGGTGTTCGGCGAGATGCTGACCTTCCGCTCGCTGCTCAAGGGCGCCCCGGACGAGAAGGCGCGGCGCGCCATGCTGGCGGGCAAGGTCGAGGACATGCTGAACACCGTGGTGCGGCAGATCGCCTTCTACGATTTCGAGCTGCGCCTGCACACCGAGCGGCGCAAGGGCGAGGTCACGGCCGAGCGCATCGGCGAGATCTGGCTCGAGGTGCAGGGCGAGAGCCTGGGGCCGGCGCTGCGCTTCCATCCCGAATACGCGCATTACTGGGCCTATATCCCGCACTTCATCCACTCGCCGTTCTACGTCTACGCCTATGCTTTCGGCGATTGCCTGGTGAACTCGCTCTACGCGGTGTTCCAGTCGGGCACGGTGCCGGACTTCCAGTCCAAGTACCTCGCCATGCTGGGCGCCGGCGGCACGCTCCGGCACAAGGAGCTGCTGGCGCCGTTCGGGCTGGACGCCTCGGACCCGGCCTTCTGGAGCCGCGGTCTGGATATCATCAGCGGCTTCATCGACGAGATCGAAGCGGCGGGCTAGACCTCATCTGTCATCCCTCGCTACGCTCGGGATGACAGACAAAGGAAACGCCCTATGCCCGAGCAACTCCCCGCCATCTGCCTGATCGCCATGCCCGGGCGACGTCGGCGAACCGTCGAATTGTGCCAGGAGGCGGAGAAGCGCGGCTTCAGCGGCATCTACGTGCCCAGCCCGACCGGCAACATGTCGCTGTGCGAGGCGATGTCGTGGAACACGTCCTCGATCACCTTCGGCACCTCGATCGCGCCGATCTACCAGCGCACCCTCGTCGATTTCGCGCAGAGCGCGGCGATGATGCACGAGGTCTCCGGTGGTCGTTTCCGCATGGGCATCGGCATCGCGCACGGTCCGTCCTACGTGCGCATGGGCGTGACGCCGGGCAAGCCGCTGGCCGATACCCGCAGCTTCATCGAGAAGTTCCGCGCCGAGACCGCCTTCGGCCCGCTGCCGCCAATCATCATCGCCGCGCTACGCAAGAAGATGGTGGCGCTGTCGGGCGAGCTGGCCGACGGCGTGGTCTTCGCCAACGCCGCGCGCTCGCACATGGGCCAGTCGCTGGCGGCGCTGCCGGTGGCCAAGCGCAACGACGCCAACTTCTTCATCGGCAACATGATCCCGACCTGCGTCAGCGACGATGTCGAGGCGGCCAAGGCGGTCAACCGGCGCACGCTGACCAACTACGCCTTCCTGCCGAACTACCGGAACTACTGGAAGGAAGCCGGCTACGTCGAGGAGATGGATGGCATCGAGAAGGCGATCGCCGAGGGACGCCGCGACGACGTACCGAAATTCCTCACCGACAAGTGGCTGGCCGACAACACGCTGTTCGGCCCGGCGGCCAAGGTGCGCGAAGGCGTCGCCGCCTGGCGCGCGGCGGGCGTGCACACGCCGATCATCGTGCCGTCGTCGGCGGCCGGCAATCAGCTGAAGGCGATCGAGGAGACCTTCGCGACGTTCGGCTGAAACGGCCTCGCCTATTCAGCGACCACGTAGGTGTGCAAACGGATGCGTCCAGACGCATCGACCTCGCGATAGACGCCCTGAATCTCGACCTCGAAGCCCGGGAATGTGTTGAAGCACGTCTCGAACATCTTGAGATAGTCGATCATCGGCTTGGCGCGCTCGGTGAGCCGCTCGCCGGGGACGATGGTCGCGATTCCGGGTGGATAGACCACGAAAGGTGTCGTGGCGATGCGGCCAACGATGTCGTCGATGGGCAGATAGTCGACATCGTTGCGCACCAGCTGGCGCGTCGCGTCGTGCGGCGACAGCACGATCTCCGGCAGATGGTCGGCCGAGAACTGCTTGGTCTGAAGCGCGCTGACGCCGGCCTGCCGGAAGAAGCGATGCATGTCGGCGCATAGATCGCGAAGCCGCACGCCGGCGTAGCGCGCCGGCCGTCGCCGGCAGAATTCGGGGATGACGTCTTCGAGCGGCGCGTTGTCGTCGTGCAGCTTCTTGAACGCGATGAGCCCGCTGATCAGCGTACCGGCCTTGCTGGCCTCGACGCCCGGCGTGAGCAGGAACAGGAGCGAGTTCAGGTCGTTCTTCTCCGGAACGATGCGGTTCTCCCTGAGGTACTGGGCGACGACGGGCGCTGGAATGCCGTGCTCGCTGTACGCGCCGGTCGCGCTGTCGAAGCCCGGCGTCAGTAGCGTCAGTTTGTTGGGATCGGTCATGGCCCATCCCGGTTCCATGCCGGCGAAGCCATGCCAGGCGTTGTCCGGACCGAGCTGCCAGTGGGCCGGATTGGTGGCGAGCTCGTCGGTGCTCACGGTTTCCCAGGCGATGTCGTGCAGTTCGCCCGGGCGCGCCGGATCGGGCACGCTGATACGCTCGGGCACGAAGGGCTCGAAGAACCAGCGCCGTTCGGGGCGGGTTTCCTGCCCCTCGAATTCGCGCCGCGTCTGGCGGATCTTTTTGCGCAGCTCGATGCCGAGCCGGATCGTGTCGTCCCACAGCACCTCGCCCGAGCGGCCCTTCATCATCTGCGCGCCGACGTCCAGCGAGGCGAACAGCGGATAGAACGGCGACGTCGAGGCGTGCTGCATGAAGCTTTCGTTGAATCGACGGTGTTCGACCCGGCGCTTCTGGCCCTTGATGTGGCGATCCTTCATGTGGATCTGCGAGGCCTGGGAGAAGCTGGCGAGCTGCTTGTGGGTCGACTGCGTGGCGATGATCCCCGGGGCGTCCGGCCCCAGGTCCGAGAGCCCCATCGCGAATCGCCCGGCATAGAGCGGGTGGAACTTCATGAACCCCGCCCAGGCCTCGTCGAACAGGATGTAGTCGCAGAGATGGCCGATGCGCTTGAGGATCATCTCCGCGTTGTGGATCGTGCCGTCGTAGGTGCATTGCTCGACGACGGCGACACGAAACGGGCGCGGCTTGCGCCACGCCTCGGGGTCTTTGACCAGCGGGTGGGTGCGGATGCGTTCGCGCAGCGCCGCTTCATCGAACGCGTCCCAGCGCATCGGGCCGATCAGCCCCCACGCGTTGCGCGCGGTCGGCACGTAGATCGGAATGCCGCCGCCAATCAGCAGCGCGCCATGATGGGCGGCCTTGTGATTGTTGCGGTCGAACAGGACCAGATCGCCGTCGGTGACCAGCGCGGTCAGCGCCACCTTGTTGGACGTCGAGGTGCCGTTGAGCACGAAGTACGTCTTCTCCGCGCCAAAGATCTTCGCGGCTTCCTTCTGCGCCTCGAGGGCGGGGCCCTCGTGGGTCAGCAGGTCGCCGAGATCGAGCACTGAGTTGTCGAGGTCGTCGCGGAACACCGCTTCGCCGAGATGCTCCATGAACACCCGACCGATGGGGCTGCGGCTGTAGAACACACCGCCGTTGTGGCCCGGGCAGGTCCAGAGCTGGTTGCCTTCCTCCGCGTAGTCCACGAGCGCGCCGAAGAACGGCGTCTTCAGCGTCTCGGCATACTGCTTGAGACGGCTGATGAGGTTCCGGGCGATGAACGACGGCGTTTCCTCCGACAGGAAGACATAGCCGTCGATGAAGTCGAGCACCTCGACGGGCAGATCCTCGAATCGCTTGTTGCGCACCAGAAGGATGATCGGGAAATCCAGGCCGCGTCGGCGCATCAGGTTGATCAGGGCGGCGGTCTTGCCTTGGAGGCCCTTCTTGCTCCAGTCGACCATCATGCAGCCGATGGCGGCATCGGTCTTCACCGCGATCTCCGCGTCCTCGATTCGCCGTGCCTTGATGACCTCGAAGCCCGCCCGCTGGATTTCCTCGACGATCTGCGTGAAGCGGACTCCCTCGAGATCGTCCGCGTCGAACGATGGCGCCGCGAATAGGAACGTGAAGCGTCTGAAGTAATCCATGGTGCCCTGGCCTCTGCGATGGAGATGTCGGTGTTTTCGATGAAGGTTTGGTGACAGGAGCCGCCCAAAATCTGTCAGGCGTTCCCGAATGCCTCGATCATCCATGCGCGCGGCGTTCCGTGGGATCGCGGCATGGCTCAAGTTCCGCCGAGTAGGGACACGATCTCGACGCGTGACGCGAGCTTGGCGATGGCGCGTTGGCGTTCTGTCGCGGAACGCCCTGCGCCAGTCACAGCTTCGGCACCACCTGCTCGGCGAGCAGCCGAAACGTCTCGCGGCTGAGCGGGGCGCACATCAGGTAGTTCAGGTTCATCTCTTCGCGGAGCTGGGCGATGCGCTCGCGCACCGAGTCGGGCGTGCCGTGGATGATGACGTCGTCGACGTAGAAGTCGACCGGCGTCTTGCCGCGATAGTCCCGCGCGGTTTGCAACGTCTTCTGGTGCTGCGGGCCGGCATAGGCGTCGACCAGCCATTGCGCGCCGCGCCGCGCCACCGCCTCGGCTTCGGCCATCGTCGGCGCCAACGCCATCAGCCGCGCCGTCGGGATGTCGCGTCCCTGCTCGCTGAAACCGGCGGCCGCCAGGCGCTCGGCGTAGTGCCGGCGTTTGCCGGCCATATCGGCGAAGGAGCCGTGCGGATCCATCATGATCGAGAAGCCCTGGCTCGCCGCCCAGTCGATCGCCGGGGGCGAGGTCGCGGCCATCCACACCGGCGGATGCGGGCGCTGCAACGGCTTGGGCAGCACCTCGACATTGTCGAAGCGGAAATGCGCGCTCTCGTGGTTCAACCGCTCCTGCGTCCAGGCCTTGAGCACGATCTCGACCGCCTCGCGGAAACGATCGGCGCTCTCCGCCGGCGGCACGCCGAAGGCGTTGAACTCTGAGGGTGCGAAGCCGCGGCCGGCGCCCCAGCAGACGCGGCCGCCCGACAGCACGTCGAGCAACGCCACCTCCTCGGCCAGGCGCAGCGGGTGATAGAGCGCGGCCAGCGACACCGCGGTGCCGATCTTCAGCCTCTTGGTGCGCGCCGCCGCGGCGACGCCCAACATGTGCACCGAGGGGCAGACGCTGAAGGTGGTGAAGTGGTGCTCGGCCAGCCACACCGCGTCGAAGCCGGTGCGGTCCATGATCTCGATACGCTCAAGCGCGCGGCTGTAGACCTCTTCCAGCGGGCCGTGCCGCCCGGGCCAGCTGAAGAACTGCAGCACGCCGACTTTCATGCATGACCCTCCGGATCTGGCCACGCGACCTTAGAACGCATGGTGGCTGGCGACTACCCCGTCGAGGCTTCGCCCATGCGCGCCTTTCCCAGCAACAGCAAGCTCAGTGGCCGGCTGGCCGAGGCGTATTACCACGACTCCTACGACGCGCCGCTGGCTCGCCCCGAGCTGACGATGCACGAGATCTACGCCGCTCTGCTCGCGCACCTGCCGTGGTGGGCTCGGGTGCTGCTGATTGTGCGCAACGCCATCGTCTCGCCGTTCGGCTTGCGTACCGAGCCCGCCGCCGACGTCTGGAGACCGAAGATCAGGGACAGCTACCGGCCCGGCGACAAGTTCGTGCGCTTCAGGCTCTACGACCAGGACGAGCAGGAGATCGTCGCCGGCGCCGACGACAAGCATCTCGACTTCCGCGTCTCCGTGCTGCGCACGCGCGAGCAAGGCGTCGAGAAGGTGATCCTCTCCACGATCATCTTCACGCACAACGTCTTCGGCAGACTCTATCTGTTCTTCGTCCTGCCCTTCCACCGCTTCGGTCTGCGGCGCCTGATGGCGCGGGCGGTGGCGCAAGGCAGGATTTGAACTCAGCTCGCGCCCGACGGCAGGTCGATGATGTAGCGCCAGGTGCCGTCGGCCTGGCGGCGCAGCACCTCGATGGTCTTGCCGGCGAAGCCCGGCGGCGCGCCGCCACCGGTCAGTGTCCAGGCATTGCTGACCGAGGCCAGATCGCCCAGCACATGACAGCTGCGCAGTTCGATCTTCATCGTCGCCTTCATGGCGAGGAAGCCCTCGATCACCGGCCTGATCCCGGCCAGGCCGCGCACCTCCTGGCCGTCGGGCGTCACGAACAGCGCGTCGGCCTCGTAGAGCGCCAGCAATCCCTGGGCGTCGCCGGCGTTGAACAGGCGGCCGAAGACCGCCGCGGTCTGCGTCGGATCGGTGATCATGGTGTGCCTCCCTCTCGACGCGGCGTCGCGCCGCCCTTGACGCTGACGCGTCTTCACCAACATGTACGATGGCACGCGGCCGACAGATGCGCCCGCCGCAGGAGTTAGATGGCCGCTTCCGACGAGGACAATTCGCTCTTGGGCAGGGTCGGCCGCTACGCGCGCGTCGGCACCTCGGTCGGCGGCGTGGCGGCCAAGCTCGCGGGGCAGCGCTATCTCGGCCTGTCGGTCGATCGCGATCGCAACGCCGCCGACCTGAAGGCCGCGCTGGGCGGGCTGAAGGGCCCGCTGATGAAGGCGGCGCAGCTGATCTCGACCATTCCCGACGCGCTGCCGGCCGAGTATGCCCGCGAGCTGTCGCAGCTGCAGGCCAACGCCCCGGCGATGGGCTGGTCCTTCGTGCGCCGGCGCATGGCGAGCGAGCTCGGTCCCGGCTGGCAGTCGCGCTTCGGCAGTTTCCAGAAGGAGGCGGCCGCCGCCGCGTCGCTCGGTCAGGTGCATCGCGCCACCCTGTCGGATGGCTCGCCGCTGGCCTGCAAGCTGCAGTATCCCGACATGGCCTCGACCTTGGAGGCCGACCTCAACCAGCTCAAGATGATCTTCGCTATCGGCCGGCGCATGGACATGGCCGTGCGCACCGACGAAGTCTTCAAGGAGATCGCCGAGCGCCTGCGCGAAGAGCTCGACTACCGGCGCGAGGCGCTGCACGCCCGGCTCTATACCCATATGCTGCGCGACGAGCCTGCGGTACATGTCCCTGAGATCGTCGAGGAGCTTTCGACCGGCCGGCTGCTGACCATGCGCTGGCTCGAGGGCGCGCCGTTGCTGTCGTGGAAGGACCGCTCGCAGGAAGAGCGCGACCGGCTGGCGCTCAACATGTTCCACGCCTGGTACATGCCGTTCTATTTCCACGGCGTGATCCATGGCGATCCGCATCTCGGCAACTACTCGGTGCGCGACAACGGCGACGTCAACCTGATGGATTTCGGCTGCGTGCGTGTCTTCCCGCCGTCCTTCGTGAAGGGTTCGATCGACCTCTACCGCGCGCTGCTCGCCGACGACGAGGAGATGGCGGTCGAGGCGTACAAGCTCTGGGGCTTCAAGGACGTCTCGCGCGAGATCATCCGCGCGCTCAATCGCTGGGCCGCGTTCCTGTATGGCCCGCTGATGGACGACCGTCCGCGACAGATCACCGAAGGGTCGGCCGGCCAATATGGCCGCGAGACCGCCAACAACGTCTTCTCGGAAGTCCGCCGCCTGGGCGGCGTCACCGTGCCGCGCGAGTTCGTCTTCATGGATCGCGCCGCGATCGGGCTGGGCTCGGTCTTCATCCACCTGCGCGCCGAGATCAACTGGTACCAGCTGTTCCAGAAGATGATTGGCGATTTCGACGTCGACGCCCTGGCGGCGCGCCAGACGGCGGCGCTGGAGGCGGTGGGTCTTGCGTCCAGCGGGTCACCCCGAGCGTAGCGAGGAATCCAGGATGGCCATGTGTCTGACTTAACCTTCCCCCGGAGGGGGAAGGTGGCGCGGAGCGACGGATGGGGGATGTTTCAACGCGCTCGGTGTCCGTCTTCGACATCCCCCATCCGCCCTTCGGGCACCTTCCCCCTCCGGGGGAAGATTAAGACCAAGTCAAACAGGCCATATGCGATGGCCCTGCCGATACGCTCGGGATTGCGGCGCTCGATCAATCGATCCGCCCGATCTTGCGCACCACGGCTTCGAGGCGCTTGGCGTCAGCTTCGAAGAACCGGGTGAACTCCGGCGTGTCCATGTAGGCGATGGGCGAGCCGGCGGTCTGCAGCGCGGTCTTCACCTGATCGTCGTTGATCGCGCGCTTCATGCCGTCGCGCAATTGCGTCAGCCGCGGCGCGGGCACGCCCGCCGGCGCGAAGACACCCGACCAGATGTAGTACTCGATGTCGTAGCCCAGCTCCTTCAGCGTGGGCACGTCGGGGAACAGCGGCAGGCGTTTGGCGCCCCAGCTCGCCAGCGGCCGCAGCTTGCCGGCGCTGATCTGGCCGGCGGCGATCGAGGGCCCGAGCAGGCCGATCTCGACCTCCTTGGCGAGGATGGCGCGCAGCGCCGGGCCACCGCCGTTGTAGGGCACGTGATGCAACTTGATGCCCGCCTCGTGCGCGAACATCTCGGTCGCGACATGGTAGGTGCCGTAGGTGCCCGAGGAAGCGTAGGGGATCGATCCCGGCTTGGCTTTCGATGCAGCCAGGATGTCGGCCAGCGACTTGTAGGAGCTGTCGGCCGGCACGACGAGGATCGGCGGATCGGCGGTGACCAGCGCGATCGGCTGCAGCTGCGCGAGCTTGAAGGCCGGCGGGCGATTGAACAATTCGTCGGCCACCGGCAAGGTCGAGACGCTGGCCAAGGCCATCAGCAGGGTGTAGCCGTCGGGCTTGGCCTGGGCGAGGAAGGCGGTGCCGATCGCGCCGCCGGCGCCGCCCTTGTTCTGCACGACGACCGGTTGGCTCCAGATCTTCTCCAGCGCCGCCGCCACGGGCCGCGCCGAGACGTCGGCCACGCCGCCGGGCGGGAAGCCGACCACCATGCTCACCGGCCGGTCGGGAAAGCGCTCTTGCGCTGGGGCCGCCCAAGGCGCTAGCAGCGCCAGTACTACGGCGGATCCGGCGATGCGGCGCATGTGGCATCCCTCCCGTTGTCGTTGGCCGGATCATGTCGCCGTCATCTCGCCACGCCAAGCCGCATATTGGTGGGGCTGAGACAGCAGGGAGTTGGAATGGCCCGCCGCAAGCGCTGGCACCGTCATCGCGAATCATCGGGGGGAGGCCGCGTGCTGATCACCGCCCTGGTTTCACTCGTCGTGCTCGCGGTCGGCGCCATGGTCGCGGCGTGGTGGTGGCTCGATAGCGCGTCGGAGCCGTTCGCCGCCGACCGCCCCGAGACCGCGCAGACCGCCGAGGTCGCCCTGGTGCTTGGCGCCGCGCCCTTCCTCGACGACGGCCGGCCCAACCGCTTCTTCGAGCACCGGCTCGACGCCGCCGCCAACCTTCATCGCGCCGGCAAGGTGAAGTTCCTGCTGGTCAGTGGCGACAGCGTCCACCCGAGCTACGACGAGACCACGGCGATGAAGCGCGGCCTGGTCAAGCGCGGCGTGCCGGCCGAGGTGGTCTATCGCGATCCCGCCGGCGTGCGTACGCTCGACTCGGTGCTGCGCGCCCGAGATCTCTATGGCCTGCGCCGCATGGTGATCGTCTCGCAGGACTTCCACGTGCGCCGCGCCGTGTGGCTGGCGCGCGAGCACGGCATCGAGGCCTTCGGCCTCGACGCGCAGGGTGTCTCGCCCTTCGACGCGCTCGACTCCTGGGCCCGCCAGTTCCCCTCGGCGCTCAAGGCGGTGCTCGACATCTGGACCGGCTCGGTGGCGCGCTACCGCGGCAAGCCGGTGCGCATCGGCATTGATCCGGCGGATTGAACGCCGTTCGAGCCGCGCCGCTCCAGCGGCGCTCTTCAGAAAGCGCCGCTGGAGCGGCGCGGCCCCGTGAGTTTACTGGGCCTCGATCTTCGCCGCCTTGATTGCCTTGGTCCACGTCTCGCGTTCCTTGCGCGCGAAGGCTGTGCAGGTCGCGATGTCCCAGGGCGGCGAGGGCACGTTGAGGCTGAGATCGGCGAAGCGCTGGCGGATGGCGGGGTCGCTCAACGCGTCGCTCAACAGCTTGTTGATGCGCAGCTTGAGCGGTTCGGGAACCTCCTTGCGCACGGCGAAGCCGCCATAGGAGATAATCTCGAAGCCCGGCAAGGTCTCATGGATCGCCTCGACGTCGGGATAGCGCGGCGAGCGGGTTTTCGACGTCACCGCCAGCGCGCGCACATGGCCCGCCTTGACGTAGCTCTCGCCCACCACCTGGTCGGGGAACACCGCGTGCACGCGGCCAGCCATCAAATCCTGGATCGAGGCCACGGCGTCGCGATAGGCGACCTCCTCGAACTTCATGCCGCTGGCCTGCTCGAAGAGCGCCGCCGGCACGCGAGAGGTGGCGTTGCCGTAGCCCGAGAACATCTCGCCCGGCTTGCGCGACTTGCCGTAGGCGATGAACTCCCGGACCGTCTTGTAGGGCCCGTCCTTGTTGACCAGCATGAAGTTGCCGACCGTGCCGGTGATCGCCACCGGGGTGAAGTCCTCGGGGTCGTACGTGATCTGCTTGTAGAGGCTGGGGTTGGCCGCCAGCGTGCTGGTCGAGCCGAACAGCCACGTGTAGCCATCCGCCGGTGCGTTTTTGGCCAGCGCGGTGCCGATCATGCCGGTGGCGCCCGGCTTGTTCTCGATGATGAAGGGCTGGCCGGTGGCGGCCTCGAGGAACTGACCGATCGCCCGCGACATGATGTCCGTCGAGCCACCCGGGCCGAACGGCACGATGATGCGCACGGGCTTTGTCGGATAGGCTTCCTGGGCTCGGGCCGCTGCGGGCACGAGCGCGCCGGCGCCAAGGAAAGCGAGCGCCAGTCTGCGTTTCATGATGCGGTACTCCTTTCGACCAAAGTCTACCTTCAGTAGCGCGTCGGAGCCCGCCGTGCCGCTACCTCCGGCGCATTGCCGGCATGCCCTGGAAAGGGCTTCGGACCGGCGCGCATCCCGCTTGGCAAAACCCTGCCGCGACGGCATGTTGCGGTGCGAAAAGATCGCCAGTACCTGCCGACGGACGGAACCCGCCTCATGAAAATCGCTGTGCCGAAGGAGCGCAGACCGCACGAGACACGTGTGGCCGCGACCCCCGAGAGCGTCAAGAAACTGAAAGGGCTGGGGTTCGACATCGTGATCGAGAGCGGTGCTGGCGAAGCGGCGGCCTATCTCGACCATGCCTATGCCGAAGCCAGCGCCGAGATCGCCCCCGATGCGGCCAGCGCGCTGCGCGACGCAGATGTGGTGTTCAAGGTGCAGCGGCCGATGATGGCCGACGAGGGCGTCGATGAGGTCGCGCTCATGAAGCCCGGCGCCGTGCTGCTCGCCCCCCTGGGCGCGATGGTCAACAGGGCGCTGGTCGATGCTTTGGTGAAAGCGAAGATCTCGGCTTTCGCGCTCGAGCTGACGCCGCGCATCACCCGCGCGCAGTCGATGGATATCCTGAGCTCGCAGGCCAACCTCGCGGGCTACAAGGCGGTGATCGATTGCGCCGCCGCCTTCACCCGCGCCTTCCCGCAGATGATGACCCCGGCCGGCACGGTGGTGCCCGCGCGTGTGTTCATCATGGGTGTCGGCGTCGCCGGTCTGCAGGCCATCGCCACCGCACGCCGCCTGGGTGCGATCGTCACCGCCACCGATGTGCGGCCGGCGACCAAGGAGCAGGTGCAGTCGCTGGGCGGCAAGTTCGTCGCCGTCGAGGACGAGGAGTTCAAGGCGGCCGAGACCGCCGGCGGCTATGCCAAGGAGATGTCGGCGGAGTACCGCGCCAAGCAGGCCGCCCTGGTCGCCGAGCACGTCAAGACGCAGGACATCGTCATCACCACGGCGCTGATCCCCGGCCGCAAGGCGCCGGTGCTGCTGAGCGAGGAGATGGTGAAGTCGATGAAGCCGGGTTCGGTGATCCTCGACATGGCGGTCGAGCAGGGCGGCAACTGCCCGCTATCGCGCCACGGCGAGACGGTGGTCCACAACGGCGTGAAGATCATCGGGCCGTGGAACCTGCCGGCCAGCCTCGCGACCGACGCCAGCAACCTCTTCGCGCGCAACCTGCTGGCCTTCATCACGCCGTTGGTCGACAAGGAGACCAAGGCGATCAAGCTCAACATGGACGACGAGGTCGTGAAGGGTGCGCTGGTCACCCATGACGGCGCCATCGTCCATCCCCAGCTCCAGCCGGCCGAGTGAGCCCACCATGAACGACGATCTCGCCGCCAAGGCGGCCGACCTCGCCAAGCAAGCCGCGGAATTCGCCAAGGCCGTCGCCGGCTTCGCCGATGAAACCGCGGCGGCCGCCGCCACCGTGCCGGCCGCCGCCGCCGCCGCGGCGCAGACGCCGTTCGTCACGCTGCTGACGGTTTTCGCGCTGGCCTGCTTCGTCGGCTATTACGTGGTCTGGCGGGTGACGCCGGCGCTGCATTCGCCGCTGATGGCCGTCACCAACGCGGTGTCCTCGGTGATCATCGTCGGCGCGCTGCTCGCCGCCGGGCTGAAGGGCTTCGGCTGGCCGCAGTTCTTCGGCTTCATCGCCGTGACCTTGGCCGCCGTGAACATCTTCGGTGGCTTCATCGTCACGCATCGCATGCTGGCGATGTTCAAGAAGAAGCCGACGGCGGCGAAGAAGTAGGGCGGGACAAGGATTATGACCCAGGACCTCGCCTCCTACGGCTACCTGATCGCGGCGATCTGTTTCATCATGTCGCTGCGCGGGCTGTCGTCGCCCGAATCGTCGCGTGGCGGCAATCGCTGGGGCATCGTCGGCATGGTGATCGCCATTGGCGTCACCGTCGCCACACCCGGCGTCGTCAGCTACGGCCAGATCGCCATCGGTCTGCTGGTCGGCGGCGCGATCGGCACTTTCATCGCGCTGCGTATCCAGATGACGGCGCTGCCGCAGCTGGTGGCCGCGTTCCATTCCCTCGTCGGCCTGGCGGCGGTCTTCGTCGCCGCCGCCGCCTTCATCTCGCCCGAGGCCTTCGGCCTGGGCGTACGCGGCAGGATCCATGTCGGCAGCCTGATCGAGATGGGACTCGGCACCGCGATCGGCGCCATCACCTTCACCGGCTCGGTGGTCGCCTTCGCCAAGCTGCAGGGCCTGGTGTCGGGCGCGCCGCTGGTCTTCCGCGGCCAGCATTTCCTCAACGCGCTGCTGGGCATCGGCATGGTGGCGCTGCTGGTGTGGTTCGCCGCCAAGGGCTCGACCTCGGCTTTCGTGCTGCTGATCGCGGTCTCCCTGCTGCTCGGCTTCCTGCTGATCCTGCCGATCGGCGGCGCCGACATGCCGGTCGTCGTCTCGATGCTGAACTCCTACTCGGGATGGGCGGCGGCCGGCATCGGCTTCACCCTCGCCAACACCGCGCTGATCGTCACCGGCGCGCTGGTCGGCAGCTCGGGCGCGATCCTGAGCTACATCATGTGCAAGGGCATGAACCGCTCGATCTTCAACGTGATCCTGGGCGGCTTCGGCACCGATTCGGGCACGGTGGTTGGCGGCGTCAAGAACGACAAGCCGGTCAAGCCCGGCTCGGCCGACGACGCGGCCTTCCTGATGTCCAACGCCGGCTCCGTGATCATCGTGCCGGGCTATGGCATGGCGGTGGCCCAAGCCCAGCACGCGCTGCGCGAGATGGCCGACATCCTGAAGAAGAAGGGCGTCACCGTGCGCTACGCCATCCACCCGGTGGCCGGCCGCATGCCCGGCCACATGAATGTGCTGCTGGCGGAAGCGAACGTGCCCTACGACGAGGTCTTCGAGCTCGAGGACATCAACCGCGACTTCCCGAGCACCGACGTGGCCTTCGTCATCGGCGCCAACGACGTCACCAATCCGGCCGCCAAGACCGACCCGAAGAGCGCGATCTACGGCATGCCGATCCTCGACGTCGAGCGCGCGCAGACCGTGCTGTTCGTCAAGCGCGGCATGGCGGCGGGCTACGCCGGCGTCGAGAACGAGCTGTTCTTCCGCGACAACACCATGATGCTGTTCGCCGACGCCAAGGTGATGTGCGAGAACATCGTCAAGGCGCTGGAGCGATCGCACTGACACGCCCTTTACCTTCCTCCGCCGGAGGAAGGTAGGATGGGCGCATGACCCGCGCATACGACGCGATCCTCTTCGATGTCGGCGGCCCGCTCGACATGGAGTTCGCGTGGGAGATTGCGGTCGATTCGGCGATTGCCGCAGCCTGCGCGCTCGAGGGCATCCGCGTCGACGAGGAAGTGCTGAGCGCCGCCAGCCGACGCGCCGTCGAGGTCTTCGCGCCCGATGCCTACGCCCACATGGTCGAGACGTTGTGCGGCGGCGATCCGCAGGCCATCACGCGCGTGGAGCGGCGCCGACGCGACACGCTCGCCGGCCTCGATACGTTCCAGCTGCGCCCCGGCATCGATGACCTGCTGCAGCGCCTGGTGGCGCGAGGCCTGAGACTCGGCATCGTCGCCAATCAGCCGGCGAGCGCTGCCGAGCGGCTGCGGCGCGCGGGGATCGCGCAGTGTTTCCAGCACCTCGGCCTGAGCGGCGTGGTCGGCGTGCGCAAACCCGACCCGGCGATCTTTCTGGGCGCCGCCGAAGCGCTGGGCGTTCCACCCGCGCGCTGCATTATGGTCGGCGATCGCATCGATAACGACATCGCGCCGGCCAAGGCGCTGGGCATGGCGGCGATCCGATTCCGCTCCGGCCGCCACGCCCGCCAGCAGCCGCGCGGCCCGAGCGAGATGCCGGACGCCGATGTCATCGACGTGCTGGAGCTGGAGCGCGCGATCGAGGCGTTGCTTCGTCGTTAGGTAAATCTGTCATCCCGAGCGACAGCGAGGGATCCAGGGCCATACTAGATTCCTCGCTACGCTCGGAATGACAGAAGAGGGCGAGGGTCAATGCCGATGCGCGTGGCTGTGCTGGCCGCCGCCGAAGCGGTCGATGTGCAGCGGTGTCTTCGCCAGGCCCGGGCAGAACGTGCCGACGATCTTTTCCAGCCGGTCGTAGAGCAGTTTCGACGGCTTGTTGGCCGCCGCCAGCCGCGCGCGCGCCGCCTCGGCCTTGCGCGCCAGCTCGGCCATATCGAGCGTCACCAATCGGCGGTTTTCGACCACCATGCGCCCGCCGATCATCACGGAGTGCACAGCGCAGCCGTCCTCGGTGTGCACGATCTGGTTGGTCGGATCGTTGAACGGGATCCAGTTCACGTGGTGCAGATCGAGGAAGACGATGTCGGCCTTGTAGCCTTCGGCGATGCGCCCGACCTTGTCGCCGAAGCCCAGCGCGCGAGCGCTGCCCAGGGTCGCGGCTTCGAGCACCTCGTCGGTCTTGACCCAAAGCCGCCACTCCGGCCCGCGTGACTTCGATACCATCGAGGCCAGGCGCATGTTCTCGTACATGTTCTGATTGTCGGAGCAGCTCGCGCCATCGGTGCCGATGCCGACATTGACCTTGCGATCGAGCATGCCCCGCATGTCGGCCAGGCCATTGCCCAGCCGCATGTTGCTGCCGGGATTGTGCGAGACCGAGCCGCCCTTGTCGCCCAGAAGCTTGTTGTCGTCGTCGTCGAGCCATACGCCATGCGCCACGGTGAAGTCCGGTCCGACGAGGCCCAGCGAATCCATGTGCGACAGCAACGTGCTGCCATAGCGCTGGTAGCCGACCACCGCCTGCACCTTGGACTCCGCGACATGGCTGTGCAGGCCGACACCGAAGTCGCGCGCCAGCTTCAGGCAGGCGAGCAGGAAATTGTCGGAGCAGTGATGCGGGATGGTCGGTGCCACGGCCATGCCGATGGCGTGACGGTCCAGCTTCCAGCCCTTCAGCGCCTTGCGCATGGCCACGACGCTCGACTTGTACGGTGCCAGCCGGAAGCGCTCGACGTCCTTGCGCAGGCCGGGCGAGAGGCGGTCGGCGAGGCCGGGGATCGCCTCGAAGAAGCTGAGATCGGCGACCATCGGCGCCACGACCGCGCGCATGCCGACATCGCGATAGGCCTGGCCGACGGCGGCGAGGCCTTCAGGCGAGGGCATCGGGAATTCGCCGACCAGGTCGTAGGCGGCGGTGCAGCCTTTGAGCACCATCTCGGCCGCGCCGATGGTCGCGGAGAGGCACTTGTCCTCGAGCGTGCGACTGCCGTTCGTCCACGGTCCGGCGGTCAGCAGCAGTTCGAGCGTGACGCGATCGAGCATGCCCTTGGCGAGGTTGCCGTGGCTGTGGGTGTGGCCATTGATCAGGCCGGGATGCATCAGCCGGTCGCGCGCGTCGATCACCGTGGCGTCCGCGGGCGCCGGCATGCCCGGCCGTCCGATGGCGGCGATGGCGTCACCCTTCACCAGAATGTCGGCCTTGGGCGCGGCGTGGCCCCGGATGTCGAGCAGCCTGCCGCCCCGAATGATCGTGTGTGTCGCTTTCGCCATCGTGCACCTCCTTGCCTTCCCCCGGAGGGGGAAGGTGCCCGAAGGGCGGAAGGGGGATGTCGAAGACGAACAGAGGAGTCCGTCTTCGACATCCCCCATCCGGCGCTCCGCGCCACCTTCCCCCTCCGGGGGAAGGACAAGGTGTACAACAAAAAAGCCGCCGGGATCCGGCGGCTCGTCTGTCGTCGCGTGGACGGCGGCGGGGCTAGTAGCCCTCGCGCTCCATGCGCTTGCGCATCAGCTTGCGCACGCGGCGGATCGCCTCGGCGCGCTCGCGCGCGCGCTTCTCGGACGGCTTCTCGTAGTTGCGCCGCAGCTTCATTTCGCGGAACACACCTTCGCGCTGCATCTTCTTCTTCAGGACGCGCAGCGCCTGATCGACGTTGTTTTCGCGGACGAGAACCTGCACTTTGATCGAACTCCAATCGCGGACGGGCCCCGGGCCCGAAATTCGAGAGGCCGGCTTCTAACATAGGTCCCGGGGGTTGGGAAGCCCGACCGGCCCGCCATATAAACTACAGGACCACCGCCCGAGGATGCGCCATGAGCACCGACGAGCCGACCGCTAACCCCTTGAAGGACAAGGTTCTTGACGCTGTTCTGGCGCAGGCGCCGTTCGACGGCTGGAGCCGCGCGGCGATCGAGAGCGCGGTACGGGCGGGCGCCATCACCCGCGACGAGGCCGGTTTGGCCTTTCCCGGGGGCGTGATCGACATGATCGCCTGGCACAGCCTGCGGGCCGACCGGCAGCTGGTCGAGGAGATGGAGCGCCGCGATGTGTCATCGATGAAGGTGCGCGAACGGGTCACGTTGGGCGTGCGCATCCGGCTGGAGCAGAACACCCAGCACCGCGAGGCGATCCGCCGGGCGCTGGCGATGCTGGCGATGCCGTTCAACGGGCTGCTGGCCAGCAAGCTGCTGTACCGCACGGTCGACGCGATCTGGTACGCCGCGGGCGACACCGCGACGGATTTCAACTTCTACACCAAGCGCGCGCTGCTGGCCGGCGTCTACTCCTCGACGTTGCTGTTCTGGCTCAACGACCGCTCGGAGAATTTCACCGCGACCTGGGCGTTCCTCGACCGGCGCATCGAGGACGTGATGCGCATCGAGAAGCTGAAGAGCCGCGTGCGCCAGTTCGGCACGCGGACTACGTCGCAGGCGCGCCCAGCCGGTTGACGTGTCCCATCTTGCGGCCGGGGCGCGCCTCGCGCTTGCCGTAGAGGTGCAGCTTGGCGTCGGGCTCGGCGAGGATCGCCGGCCACTGGTTCGCCTCATCGCCGATCAGGTTGGTCATCACCACGGGTGAGCGGACCGCGACAGGCCCAAGCGTCAGGCCGCACACCGCTCGGACGAATTGCTCGAACTGGCTGGTGGCGCAGGCGTCCTGCGTCCAGTGGCCGGAATTGTGCGGCCGCGGCGCCATCTCGTTGGCCAGTACGCGGCCGTCGCGCGTCACGAACAGCTCGACACAGAGCAGGCCGACGCCGTCCAGCGCTTCGATCGCGCGCCGGCCGATGTCCTCGGCCTGACGCACGATGTCGGGCGAAAAACCGCCGGGGATGGTCGAGGTGTGCAGGATGCCCTGGCGGTGCACGTTGCGCGGCGGCGGGAAGCAGATGGTCGAACCGTCGAGCGCGCGCGCGACGATCACCGACGCCTCGGCGGCGAAATCGACGAAGCCCTCGACGATCACCTCGCGCTTGCCGAGCCTCGCCCAAGCCGCGGCGAGATCGCTCGACGCGTCGAGGCGCGCCTGACCCTTGCCGTCATAGCCTTCGGTCGTCGTCTTGGCGATGGAAGGCGTGCCCACCGTGCGCACGGCCGCGGCGAAGCCCGCTTCGTCCACTGCGACGGCAAAAGGCGCGGTCGGCACGCCGATGCGTTCGAAGAAGCGCTTCTCGCGTTCGCGGTGCTGCGCCACGCGCAGCGCCTCGATGCCGGGTCGCAATGGCTTCAGCGGCGCCAGGAACTCGGCGCAGGCCACCGGGACGTTCTCGAACTCGTAGGTAATGACATCGACCTTGGCGGCGAAGTCGCTAAGCGCCGCGTGGTCGTCCCACGCCGCGCGCGTCCAGGCCGCCGACACGAGCGCCGCCGGCGACTCTTCCTCGGGCGCGTAGATGTGGCATCGATAGCCGAGATTGCCGGCGGCGAGCGCCGCCATGCGGCCAAGCTGCCCGCCGCCCAGAATGCCGATGGTCGAGCCAGGCGGCAGCGCGGTCATGGCATTTGCCCTTCCCCCGGAGGGGGAAGGTGCCCGAAGGGCGGATGGGGGATATCGAAGACGGACACCGCGTGTGTTGAGGCATCCCCCGCGGGGCCGTCCGCGGCCCCTGACCGTCGCGCTGCGCGCGCCACCTTCCCCCTCCGGGGGCAGGTAGAAGAACGATGCCGTATCACTTTGTCGGCTCGTCGACCGGGACCTTCGCGATGGCGGCGGTCTGGCGGGCGCGCCAGCTCTCGACCGCGGCCATGGCCTTGGCGTCGCTCAGGCCGACGATGCTGGCGGCGAGCAAACCGGCGTTGATCGCGCCCGGCTTGCCGATGGCCAGCGTGCCGACGGGGATGCCGCCGGGCATCTGGACGATCGACATCAGGCTGTCCATGCCCTTGAGCGCGTGGCTTTCGACCGGCACACCCAACACCGGCAGCGGCGTCATCGACGCGGTCATGCCGGGCAGGTGCGCCGCGCCGCCGGCGCCGGCGATGATCACCTTGATGCCGCGACCCTTGGCCGACGCGGCGTAGTCCATCATGCGCTTGGGCGTGCGATGGGCCGAGACGATGCGCGTCTCGTGCGCGACGCCCAACGCCTTCAGCGTCTCGGCGGCGTGGCGCATGGTGGCCCAGTCGGACTGGCTGCCCATGATGATGCCGACGACCGGCTTGGTCGCGGTCGAGGTCTTGCGTCTGGCCATGTCAGGGAGTCACGCGATGATGTCGGGGATGAGTCGGCTTTCAAGTTGCAGCATCAGGTCCTTGAGCACCAGCTTGCGCTTCTTCAGGCGCTGCAGCTGCAGCTGGTCGAACGGCGCCTTTTCCGTCAGGCGGGCGATGACATCGTCGAGGTCGCGATGCTCCTGGCGCAGCGTTTCGAGCTTCGCCTTGATCACGTCCAGTCCGTTGATGTCGTCGTTGTCCTGCATCTCTCGCCGGACACTAGCAAAACCCGGCGCGCGCGTGTACGGCTTCCGGCGCGATGAGCGATTTCCTTCCCCATCCTTTTTGGAACTTCTCGCTCGAGGTCTATGGCGGCGACGGCGCGGCGCGCGCCTGCCTCGACTTGCAGGAGCGCCGTGGGGCCGACGTCAATGTCCTGCTCTATTGCGCCTGGCTGGGCGCCTCGGGCCGCGGCACGGTGACGGTGGAAAAGCTGCGCGCGGTGATCGCTGATATCGCCCGCTGGCAGACCGAGATCATCCAGCCGGCGCGCGCGCTGCGCCAGCGAATCAAGACGCTGGGTGGAGCGACGACCGGCTCGGGCGCCGATTTCCCCGCCCAGGTCGAGGCGGCGCGGCGCAAGGCGGCCGAGGCCGAGCTGGCGGCCGAGCATGTCGAGCAGCTGGTGCTGGCCGCGCACGCGCCGTTCTCCGGCGATCGCGACAGGCCGGTGCGCGACCGCCTGCGCGCCGCCGTCGGCAATCTCGGTGTCTACGCCGTGTGCCTCGGCGTGACACCCGATGAACGCGATCGCGAGGCTGTCGCGACGATCCTTGCGGCGGCGTTTCCTGTCACGCCGCGCTTCGAGGTCGAGCATGCCGTCGGCTTGCGCGCGAGTTCCGCAGCCTAGGCAGCGCGTTCACATTTTGTGACTCCGCCATGTCAGCGGTTGACCGTAGCCGACTCGAGTACGATGTTGAGTATGTCCAGCATGGGATCGCGCCGCAGGCGTTGTAGAGCGCCCTGAGGTGTGAGCGCACCGCCTAAGCGAGCGGCACCCGTTGGACACTTGGTCGAAACGACGGAAGGAGGATGCGCGTGATCGCAGAAACTCCACCGGGCCACCGGTCCTGGTACCGCTGAGAAGCGGGACCACGACGCGTTCGACGGACCCATTGACACGGACCAACCGCCGACGCGCCGCTCACCCACAATCGAATAGTCTCTTGAGCCGGGCAACCGGCCAGCGGCGCCGCTGGTGTCGAGGTGCACGGATTTTGGATCCATAATGGATCAACGCGGGCGGAAGCCCCGGAGCCCCGATCTCACTTGGTGAGACGGGGCTCTTGCGTTGCTCTGTCATCTCGAGCGCAGCGAGGGATCTAGGCCGGCCCTAGATCCCTCGCTGCGCTCGGGATGACAGAGAGAGAACCTCAGCCACCCCAGCGCTTGACGATGCCGGCGTCGAGATCGAACAGGTCGAGCAGCCGGCCCACCGAGTGATTGACGATGTCGTCGACCGTCGTCGGCCGACTGTAGAAGGCCGGCATCGCCGGCGCCACGATCGCGCCCAGCTCGGCCACCGTCACCATGTTGCGCAGATGCACGGCGTGCAGCGGCGTCTCGCGCACCATCAAGACAAGCTTGCGTCTCTCCTTGAGCACGACGTCGGCGGCGCGCGCCAGCAGCGAGGTCGAGATGCCGGTGGCGATCTCGCCGAGCGAGCGCATCGAGCACGGCGCGATCACCATGCCCATGGTGCGGAACGAGCCCGAGGAGACCGGTGCGGCGAGATCAGTCGGACTGTGCACTACGTCGGCCAGCGCCTTGACGTCCTTGACCTTGAAATCGGTCTCGTGCGCCAGCGTGACCTCGGCGGTCTTGGTCATCACCAGATGGGTCTCGACCGGCAGGTCGCGCAGCGCCTGCAGCAGGCGCACGCCGTAGATCACGCCCGAGGCGCCGGTGATACCAACGATAAGGCGGGGTTGTGGATGGTCGGGGCTTGACATGGGGGCCGGACCTTACCGCGCCGCCGCGGCAAAGTCGCCTCTTGGACTACCGCCACTGGGACTGGCGCCCCTCGCCGAATCGGCGTTACACTTCGTTGTCTGCCATAGCTCGGAGGCCACCGATGAGCACGCCGGATCGTATCGAAACCCTGAAGCAGCGGCATCAGGTGCTGGAACAGGCCATCGACGACGAGAACGCCAGACCCCAACCGAACGAGGAAGTGCTGCACGAACTGAAGAAGAAAAAGCTCAGATTGAAGGACGAGATCCTGACGCTGACCACACGCCACTGACCGGCGCGCCGCGCCCCTCAGGGGCGATACGGCGCCGATCATGAGCTGATGGCCGCCGGGCCGGGTGCGATCCCGCGGGACGCATCGACGGTCGATAGGCGCTTCGTATCTTGTGCGCGACCCCGGGCCGGCCCTGCCGGCCTTTTTTGCTGCGCTCAGCGCACCCGGTGAAGGTTCACCGTCCATCGGTTCAGGCCGCCGAACAGGCCCGAGCTGGCCTCGCCGCGGCACACCGCGACGCTGTCGGCGCCGACCGTGCAGTCGAGTCGGTCCTGGTACCAGGTGGTACCGTCCGAGCAGGTCGTATCGGCATCGCGCAAGCGCAGCACCGTGCCCTCGTAGCGGCCTTGCGCCGCCGTGCGGCAGGTCATGCCGCCGCGCCGGAAGATAAAGCTGCCGCGGCCATTGGCGTCGAAGCAGTACTCCGAGATACCCGGTCCGGATTGCTGTGCATGGTGACGGAACGGGTCTGTGCGCCAGCAGCCCTGGAGGAACGACAGGTCGGTGGTTGGCGCCTTGGGCAGGCGCAGGCGACCGTCGTCCGGTGGCTTGGACGGCGGCGGCGGATCGGGCTTCTTCTCGACCACCTGCGGAGGCTTCGGTGGCGGCTTGGGCGGGTCGGGCTTTTTCTCGACGACCGGCGGCGGTGGCGCCGGCGGCGGCTTGGGCGGCTCCGGCGGCTTGCACGCCGCGCGCTTGGAGGCGAACTCCTCGCGCAGCGATGCCAGCGTGGCCCGCAGCCGATCGCCCTGAAGCTGCGCCTCGCCCAGGTCGCCGCTCAACCCGATTGCCGGGTCGGGTGGCTGAGGTGGCGCAGCGGGCGCGGGCGGCGGCGGCAGCTGCGTCACGGCGATATCGGGATCGCTCGGGATCACCTGGCGCAGCCAGTAGGCGGCGCCGATCAGCAGCAGGATGCCCAGCAGCCCGACCAGCAGCGCCGGCCAGATCGCGCCGCGCTGGACAACGGTCGGTACCATGCTCGCCGCGAGCGGAGCGGCCATGGGTGCGATAACCGGTGCCGCGACGACGACGGGTGCCGCCGCCGGCACCATCGGCGCCGCGACGATCGCGCCGGCGCCCTCCGCTTCGTAGCCCCAGCACACGACAACCGGCTGATCGCCGACGCGGAACACGTAGTCGTCGGATGGCCGACGCACCGCCAGCCCGAGCGCGCGCGCCAGCAGGCGCGCGTCGTCGGACGGCATCTCGGCGAGGCGGGCGCCCAGGCCCTCGATGTCCCGGGCAAGCGCGTCGACCTCGGCCAGAACGGCGGCGCGGGCATCGGGCTCCAGCGCCGACAGCGGTGTCACCGTGCCGTCGGCCTCGCTGTACCAGTCGATGCGGCGGCCGACATCGTCGGGCTGCGGCTCGGCCAGCAGGCGCGCGTGACGCTCGCCCAGCCGGCGGCGTACGACGCCACGGATCTGCTCGTGGGCGGCATGCAGAGGCTCGCCGCGTACGCCCAGCGGGCGCACACCGGTCAGGGTCGATCGGACGAGTGTGGCCGCGGGCACGTGGGTCGGGTTCTCGGACTAGCGGCCGCTACCGTACGCGGTGCAGGTTGACGGTCCAGCGTTCCGTGCGGTTCGAGCCGCTGCACGACGCCACGCCGTCGGCGCCGGGCGTGCAGTACAGATGATCCTGCGCCCAGCGGCCGCGCGGCTGGCAATCGGTGTCGGCGTCGACCACGGCGAGCTGGCCGCCGTTGTAGCGCGCGGTCGCCGGCGCGCGGCAGGTCACGCCGTTGTCGAAGCGGAACGTCATCGAGCCATTGCCGCGCGCGTCGAAGCAATAGGTGGCGTAGCCCGGCCGGATCTGCGGGCCGTGCTTGAAGGTGTCGGTACGCCAGCAACCCTGCAGGAACGAGTAGTCGTTGGTCGGCGCCTTGGGCATGCGCATGCGGTCGTCGCCTGGCGGCGCGGGCGGCACGGGCGGCACGGCCGGTGGATCGGGCTTCTTCTCGACCACCGCTGGCGGCTTCGGCGGCGGTTTGGGCGGGTCGGGCTTTTTCTCGACGACGGGTGGTGGCGGTGCCGGCGGCGGCTTGGGCGGCTCGGGCGGTTTGCAGTCGGCGCGCTTGGCCCTGAACTCGTCGCGCAAGGCCGCGAGCGTGGCACGCAGCTTCTCCTCGTCGGCTTGCGCGGCGCCGAGATTGCCCTGCAGGCCCACCGCCGGATCCGGCAGGGGTGCCGGTGCGGGCGGCGCCGGTGGTGGCGGCAGATGCGTCACCGCGACGGCGGGGCCGACCGGCGAACATTGCCGCAGGAAGTACGAGGCCAGCAAGGTCAGCAGGATCGTCAGCAGGCCGATCAGCAGCCAGCGCAGCCAGGAGAAGGGCGCATCCGCGACCAGCGCCGCCGGTCCACTGGCCAGGACGGCGGCTGGCGCGGCGGCGACCGGCGCGACGACGGCAGGCGGGGCGGGGG
>JALHMM010000039.1 GCA_022844045.1 Reyranellaceae bacterium
GCGCGGCTGATCGAGCGCACCACGCGGCGCCTGTCGCCGGCCGCCGCCGGCCGCGCGCTCGCCGAGCAGGCGCGGCGCGTGCTGGCGGAGTATGAAGCCGCCATCGGTCAAGCGCGCGCAAGCGAGACGGCGCTCGGCGGCACCTTGCGCATCACCGCGCCGCGGCTGTTCGGCCGGCGTCATGTCACGCCCTTGGTGAGCGCCTTCCTCGCCGCGCATCCCGGGCTGCGGGTCGAGCTGGAGCTGAATGATCGCAACGTCGATCTGCTCGAGGACGGCATCGATGTCGCGATCCGTATCGGTCCGCTTGAATCGTCGAGCCTGGTGCGGCGGCAGGTCGGCGTGGTGCGCCGGCTGACCATCGCCAGCCCGGCCTATCTGGCGCGACGCGGCCGGCCGCGGCGGCCGGGCGAGCTGGCGGCGCACGACGTCGTGCTCGTGCCCGGTCGCGATGGCCTGATGGAATGGCGCTTCCACGCCGGCGGCGCCAAGCGCGCGACGCTTGTGCGCCTGGCGCCGCGCCTTGTCGTCAACGACAACGACGCCATGCTGAACGCGGTGCGCGCCGACCACGGCATCGGCCGGGCGTTGTCCTACCAGGTGGCCGACGACATCGCCGAAGGTCGGCTGGCCCGCGTCCTGGTCGAGCACGAGCCGCCGCCGCTGCCGGTGCAGCTGATGATTCCGAGCGCGCAGCACGTGCCGCAGCGCGTGCGCGCCTTCCTCGACCACGCGGCGCGTCCGCTGACCGCGATCTGCGCTACGGTGGAGCGGCGGATCACCAAGCGGGCACGGAAGGGGTGAGCATGCGTAGGCTGGAGTTCGGCTGGTTCGTGCCGACGTCGGGCGATACCGACGCCTATGGCCATGCCGAGGCGTTCATCCCGCCGTCGATGCCGATGTTCGAGCGCGTCACCCGCGCGGCCGAGGCGGCGGGCTTCGAGTACATTCTGATCCCGGTGCAGACCGCGTGCTGGGAGGCGTGGATCACCTCGGCGATGCTGGTGGCGCGCACGCAATCGATCAAGCCGCTGGTCGCGGCGCGTCCCGGCTATATCAACCCGGCGCTGCTGGCCAAGATGATCGCCGCCTTCGACCAGCTCTCGGGCGGGCGCGTGTGCATCAACCTGATCGCCGGCGCCAGCGACGAGGAGGCCGCCGCCGACGGCATCACCCTGGCCAAGGAACAGCGCTACGCGCTGATGGACGAGGAAGTGACGCTGCTCAAGACCTTGTGGAGCGCCACGGGCCGTGTCGACTTCGACGGCGTCTTCCACAAGCTCAAGGGCGCGCTGATCGTGCCCAAGACACTGCAGAAGCCATGGCCGCCCTTCTATCTCGGCGGCGGCTCGAAGCAGGCCTGGGAGATCTCGGCCAAGCACGCCGACGTGCATCTGTTCTGGGGCGACACGCCGGAGCGCATCGGCCAGCAGATCGCCGAGATCCGCGAGCTGGCGCGCCGACACGACCGCCACGACGCGATCGGCTTCGGCATGCGCCTGCAGGTCATCGTGCGCGAGCGCGAGGCGGATGCCTGGGCGGCCGCCGACCGGCTGATCGCCGATCTCGGCGAGCGCCACAAGGCGCGCATCGCCACCATGTTCAACGCCTCGGAAGCCAACCGCCGCATGAAGGAGCTCAGCAAGACCGAGGGTATGAAGATCGGCCCGCATCTATGGACCGGCCTGACCCTGGCGCGGCCCGGCGCCGGCGTCGCCGTCGTCGGCAATCCCGAGCAGGTCGCCGGCACCTTGCGGCAGTTCATTGATGTCGGCTGCCACTCCTTCTGCCTGTCGGGCTACCTGCACGACGAGGAGGCGGAGCGGTTTGGCCGGCTGGTGATGCCGTTGCTGCGGGCGGCGGCGTGACCCTTGTTTTTGCGACATCGAGACAAGATTCCGGGTCGATAGGTCAGTGTTCCTGCTATATATACCGGCGATGGACACACTGACCTTCTGGGATGGCGATTGGCATGAGGGCAGCCCCAATCTGATGGGGCCGCGCGATCACGCGTTCTGGCTGGGCTCGATCGTCTTCGATGGCGGGCGCGCCTTTGACGGCTGCGGCCCCGACCTCGACCAGCACTCGCAACGCGTCGTGCGCTCGGCCATCACCATGGGGCTGAACCCGACCAAGACCGCCGAGGAGATCCTGGCGCTGTCGAAGGAGGGCGTGCGCCGCTTCGGATCCAAGGCCGAGCTCTACGTGCGGCCGATGTTCTGGGCGACCAAGGGCGGGCCGGGCCCGATCTCGATCGACCCCGACAGCACCCGGTTCTGCCTGTGCATCTACACTTCGCCGATGCGCGCCGGCACGCCGCTGAGCCTCGGCCTCTGCCGCACCATCCGCCGCCCGACGCCGGAAAGCGCGCCCACCGCCGCCAAGGCCTCGGCGCTCTATCCCAACTCCTCGCGCGGCGTGCGCGAGATCCTCGCCCGCGGCTTCAACAACGGCATCGTGCTCGACGCCATGGGCAACGTCGCGGAGACCTGCAGCTCCAACCTGTTCCTGGTGAAAGATGGCACGGTGATCACGCCGGTGCCCAACGGCTCTTTCCTGGCCGGCATCACGCGCAACCGCGTGATCACTCTGCTGCGCGACGCCGGCCGCGCCGTGGTCGAGCGCACCGTGGCGCCGGCCGAACTCGACGACGCCGACGAGCTGTTCACCACGGGCAACGCCGGCAAGGTGCAGCCGGTCAGCCGCTACGAAAGCCGCGACCTGCAGCCCGGCCCGGTGGCCCGCCAGGCGCACGCGCTATACATGGCGTACGCCCATAGCCAGCGCGTGATGTGACGCCGACGTGCAACCCCATGCGGGCGCCGGCCGTTGACCAGCGGCCAGGAGGTCGGCATGGCGAAACCAGAGCAGATCAAGAGCAAGGACGAAGCCCGCCAGGGCGTGACGGGCCATGGCGTGCGCTACGTGCTCGGCGTCAGCATCGCGCTGGTGATCGTCGCCTTCATCGTCGCCTATATGGTCGTACGACCGTAGGCACCACGATGGAGGGCGGCCCACGCGCGTAATGCCGTGCCGCCGTGCCGCGTACGCCGCTTGCGATACCACCGCGCTTAAAGGCTTGAGCGGAACATCGCCTGCTGCGCGACAAAGTCGCCCTGCGGCGCGTCGAGGCGCTGCTGGCGACGCCGGTGCGGAGCGCTCATCGACCTCAGGCGCGAGAGCCGACCGTTGTCGGCCTCAGGCGCCGTCGGCCGCCGTGCAGGCACGAACGCTGAACGCGTGCAGGTCCGCCGCGAGGTCGGCGCGGCGCGCGTCCGGCGACGGTTCGACGGCACGCAGGCGAAAATCGAGATACTGGCCGCTGGACGCCAGCGCCGGCTCGGCCAGCAGACGCGCCAGCGCCCTGCCCGAGCGCTCGGCCGAGCTGACCTTCCCCGCCATCAGGCGCAGGGCGGGCAGCAGGTTCCGCCAGCCCCAGCGCTCGATCGCCGAGCGATCGCGGGCCAACCCGGTCCCCGGCATCAGGCCCGGATCAAAGGCGACGAAGCGCGCCCGCTCGGACGGCACGCTTCGCGCCATCTCCATGGTGAACAGGATGTTGCACAGCTTCGACGTGGCGTAGCGGTCGAGACCCTGCTGTACTGCCGAGGCGGCTGGATCGAGATCGCCGGCGGCCACCGTGGCGGCGTCGCGGAACAGACCGCCGCGGAAGCCGAAGACGCGGGCCAGCCGTTCGCGCGGATCGTGCGTACCGCTCGCGGTCGAGACGACGACGGCGCCGCGCGCCAGCCGCGGCAGCAGCCGGTGCACCAGGGCGAAGTGACCGAGGTGATTGGTGGCGAAAGTCAGGTCGTATCCGTCTTCCGAGAGGCTATGCCGCCCGATGATCTGCAGGCCGGCGTTGCAGGCGACGGCGTCGATCATGCCGTCCGCGCCCAGTGCCGTTTCGGCGGCGTCGCAGAAAGCCTCGACCGAACGCAGCGACGACGTGTCCAGCGGCAGCACACGCAGCCGAGCGGCGGGCACCGCGTCGCGTAGCGCGGTGGCGCGCTCTGGCGATCGCGCGCCGACAATCAGCGTCGCGTCCGGGTCGCGCGCCAGTTGGCACGCAGCGGCGAGTCCGATGCCCGATGTCGCGCCCGTGATGAGATACACCCGCCGTCCCATGCAACCTCCATGTGTCGCCTTTGAGATGGGAGCGCGCGCATCCCGCCGCCATTCGCGTTCGGGGCGGGAGGACGGGCGATGACGTTGAGCCCGCCGACGCCGCGCAAATCGCCGTCGCAACGGCGATCCGTCGACACGGTCGAGACGATTCTGGAGGCCGCTGTTCGCATTCTGCGCCGCGATGGCTATGCCGGCCTCACCACGCGCCGAGTCGCCGAGGTCGCCGGTGTGTCCGTCGGCTCGCTCTACCAATACTTCCCGAATCGGCAGGCGATCGTCGCCGACCTGGTGCGCCGCCGTGTGACGACGTTCATCGCCGCGGTCGAGGCGACCGATCTCGGCGGCGCACCCGACCTGCGTACGGCGGTCGTCGCGATGATCACCGCCTTCCTCGCCGAGAAGCGCGGCTCGCTCTGGCTGTCGTCCGTCCTGCAGGGCGCGATGGGCGAGGTACAGGGCCGGCAGATCATCGCCGAGCGGCTGCGCGCGGCGGCGCCCGCGCTGGCGGCCAGGTTGTCGCTGGCGACCGGCGCCCCGATCGACGCGCGCAAGCTGGCGCTGGGCCTGTCGGCCATCGACGGCGCGATCTGGGAAGCCGCGGCGGACGACGCCGAAGCGATCGCCACGCCGGGCTTCCGCGATATCCTGGTCGACATCCTGCTGGCCGCGCTGCGCGCGCCCTGACGCCGACTGGGCTATCACACATGGCACCGACCTCATGCTGAGGCAGGGCGATGGCATATGGCCCTCAAGAAGCGGGGGGCGCGCCACTGGGGTCGCGCGCCCCGACCTGGCAACGGCTTTCAAGGTCTTTGGGCCGCGTCGCTCCAGCGACGCATCATGAGCGCCGCTGGAGCGGCGCGGCCCGACGACAGCCAACACTGCATAAGCGATCGCCGCGCGCTCGACACGACAGATGGCTAGTCGCGCGTATCGCGATCGGCGTCGAGCCAGACCTTGAGCCGGTCGAGATCGGCGAACAACCGCTGCATCTCCTTGGCCGACCAGCCGTCGAAGGCGCGCCCCAGCTCGGGCATCAGTGCCGCGATCGCGGCCTGATGCGCCGCCACGCCTTTGGGCGTCATGCGCAGCAGCTTGGAGCGGCCGTCCTGCGGGTTGGCGCGCTCGACGAGGAAGCCCTTGTCGACCAGCTTCTGCACGGTCTTGGTGATGCCGGGTTGCGGCTGCTGCAGGGCGTTCGCCACCGCCATGATCGTGTGACCGCCCGCCTCCGCGGCCGGCCGATTGGTGAAGTGGTTGAGCAGGATGAACTGCGGCAGCGGTAGATCAATCGGCGCCAGCACGCGGTTGGCCGCGCTGCTGGCGAGCTGTTCGATGATGCCGATCCAGTTGATGATGCGGAATGGCAGCGGCGGCGCGGTCATCAGGCCTTCATTACAATGGCGTCGAGCGGCCGTCGCGGCGACGGTCCGGCCTGCCCAGCATAGCCCACCCGGAAGAACATCTGCAGCGTGCGTCCCTCAGCCGTGGCGGTCTGACGCCGCATCTCGGCGAACAACGCGGCCATCTCGGGATACTCCTGCAGGGTCTGGCTGTGCGGCTGCATCGCCACGCCCAGCTCGGTGGCCTTCAGGTTGAGCCGGGCATAGGCACGGCCGGCGGCGATTTGCGTCGGCCGCGCATTGCCCTCGCTCGAGAACCAGCCGAAGCCGGCGGCCGAGGCGTAGCCCTTCAGCGCGTAGTCGCGCCCGCCATTGAACGCCATCGTGCCCGGCGTCATCGCGTTCTCGGGCGTCATCACGCCGGTCTGGCGCAACGCCCACATCATCGGACCGGTGAGCGAGATGCCGTCGCGGTGACGCGCGATCTCCGCCGACCCCACCCGCACCACGTCGATGCTCTCCTTGTGCGTGCGCGGGATCGACATCTCCAGTTCGCTGCCTGATATCGCCAGCTTGCGCAGCGCCTCGACGCGTGCCGGCTCGACGGCGAAGGTCACCGGCATATCGCAGGCCGCGCGCAGGGCTGCGAGGTGCTCGGCGGAAGGCGGGCGGCCGTCGAAAGCGATCTTCGTCGTGCGCCGCTTGGGGATCTGCGCGAAGAGCGGATCGGCCTTCAGCGTGGCGTCGCGCACGAAGCGGATGCGGGCCACCGGCTTGTCGTCTTCCGTGCCGGCGGGATAGGGCGCGATCTCGGCGCGATATCCTTCGGCCAACGCCGCGATCGACAGCAGCTCGAGGAAGGCGCCATGGCCGATGATGATCTGCCGGGCGAAGGGATCGGTTTGCGGCAGCAGCCGCGTGCGATCGAGGTGCAGGGTCACGATCTCGGGCTCGCGCAGGTCGACCAGCCAGGGCTGCATGTTGTGCGGGTTCGGCGCCAGCATCGCCCAGCTGAGCGCCCGGCGGCGCACGTCGCGCTCCCCGGCCGACGGCCCCTTCCAGCCGGCGATCGCCTCCTCCGGCATGGCGTCGAGCCTGGGCACCGCCCAGGCGCCGCCCGCCGCCAGTATCGCCCCGCCGCCCAGAACCTTGATGAAACCGCGCTTGGTCATCGCCATGAGTGCCTCCATGAACATTCCTAGGCATTTATATATATTCTATGGAATGTTTATGCAAGCCCTTCTATTCGATGCGTCGCGAATCTGTCCGCTTCAGCGCTTCCGGCGACAACGAAGTCTCGAATTCGCATCCAGTGTGCGTCGCCGACAATCCTTCGGGCTCTCTCGCGCGGACACACTTCTTTGCCATTCTTGCGCCGAGCAACCGCGCGGCCATGCTGATCGTGCGCTTGCCATCTTTCTGCCACACCCGCACCGCGACGGAACGATGCCGACCGCTTGGTGCGAATTCTTGCCCGGCGCGACGCGATGATCCGGCGCGCCACCGCGCCCGTATCAGCTTGGACGCCGATGATTCGAGGATGGAACGCGAGCGTCGAACACAGATCTACTGGAGAGTCAAAATGACCAATCGTATGGCCGTGCTGGCCGCGCTGACCGCCGTGTCCTTCACCGTCGCCGGTCCGGCCGCATTCGCTCAGTCGACGCCGCCATCGGCGACGCCGAATCCGATGGTCGGCGGCGCACCGATGATGGCCAACAAGAACATCGTCGAGAACGCGTCCGCATCGAAGGATCACACCACGCTGGTCGCCGCCGTGAAGGCCGCCGGCCTGGTCGAGACCCTGCAGGGCCCGGGTCCGTTCACCGTTTTCGCGCCAACCAACGCGGCGTTCGCCAAGCTGCCGGCGGGCACGGTCGAAAACCTGGTGAAGCCTGAGAACAAGGCGACGCTCACCAAGATCCTGACCTGCCATGTCGTCTCCGGCACGGCGATGTCGGCGGCGATCGCCAAGATGATCACCGACAGCAAGGGCAGCCATGCGGTGAAGACCGTGGGCGGCTGCACGCTGATGGCGAAGATGCCGTCGCCGGGCAAGATCACGTTGACGGACGAGAATGGCGGCGTGGCGAACGTCACCATCGCCGACGTTCAGCAGTCCAACGGCGTGATCCACGTCATCGACACGGTCGTGCTGCCGAAGAAGTAGTCGTCGCCGGCGCCTTTTCCCCGGGGGCCCAGCGATGACGCGACGCCCGCCTCGTCAGAGGCGGGCGTCGCACCGCGTGCTGGTGGCTGACTTCCCTGGGACCGCCGGTGTATCGCCCTCATTATGAGGCCAACCACAAAGGCACAGAGACACAGAGGAAGACAAAAAGAGAAGACCAAGGCTTCGTGCTTTGCGCGCTTTTCGCCGTTCTCTGTGCCTCTGTGGTTAATCTTCTTCAAGCGGCCGGCGGGACGCCGGCGGTCCCAGCTAAGCCAGCGCCGCCTCGCTTGCCGGATCGCCAGCGATGCGGCTGTGCCACATGATGCGGCGCTGGGTCATGTCCCACGGCGTCGCCTGATGCATCAGACAGCGATTATCCCAGACCACCGCATCGCCCGCCCGCCAGTCGTGGTGATAGATGCGCGGCTTGCTGCACGTGTGGTCGACCAGCGCCTGCAGGAAGCGCTCCGACTCGTCCTCGGCCATGCCCGGAATGTTGTGCGCGTGGCGGCCGATCAGCAGCGCCTTGCGGCCAGTCTCGGGATGCACCTTGACCAGCGCGCGACGCGGCACCGGACCGTCGTGGAAACCGTAGCCGTGATACTCGCCGTCGGCCTTCTTCTTCGGCTGATGGCCGAGCTTGCCCTGGCTGTAGTACAGCGAGTGGAAAGCCGAGAGCCCCTCGAGCTTCGCCTTGGTCGCGTCGTCGAGCGCGTCATAGCCGGCGCGCAGATCGGCGAAGCCGGTGTGGCCGCCGATGGTCGGCACTTCCTCGGCGCTGAACACCGCGCCTTTGGCCTGCAGCGGCATGTAGGTGCTGTCGCAATGCCAGCCCATATTGCCCTTCAGCACCTTCATCACGTCATCGTTATCCTTCTCGACGCGCAAGGTGCCATCGGCCTTCACGTTGCTGATCGCCGCCATCTCGAACTCCAGCGGTCCGAAGCGCTTGGCGAAGGCGATCTGCTCGTCGCGCTTGAGGAACTGGCCGGGGAATATCAGCAGGGCGTATTGCAGCCACGCTCGATAGAGCCTGCCGAACTCGGCCTCGTCGAGATCGGTGACCCTGGGTCCGCGCACCACGGCGCCGAAGGTGACGCCGTCGAGCGGTTCGAAGTCGAGAGCGTGTGCCATGCGTGGTCCTCCCTCGGATCGGCTATTCGACCTTGATGCCTGCGGACTTGATCACCCTCGCCCATTTCTCGGTGGCCTCCGCGATGATCGTCGCGAATTCCTGCGGCGTGCCGCCCAGCGGTGTGCCGCCCAGCTCGGTGATCCGCTTCCTGACCGTGGCGTCGGCGAGCGCGGCGTTAAGCTCCTTGTTGAGCAGATCGATGATCGCTGTTGGCGTACCCTTGGGCACGCCGATGCCGGCGAAGCCGCTGGCCTCGTAGCCCGGCAGGAAGTCTCTCACCGGGGGGACATCGGGGAAGACGTCCAGACGGGACGCGGTCGTCACCGCCAGCGCGCGCAGCTTGCCGGCCTTGATGTGCTGGATCGATTCCGACACGGGCGCGAAGATCACCTGGACCTGGCCAGCGAGCAGATCGACGACCGCGGGCGCGCCGCCGCGATAAGGCACATGCACCATGTTCACCCCGGCCATCATCTTGAACAGCTCGACCGTGATGTTCTGTGGCGTGCCGGCGCCAGCCGAGCCGTAGTTGATCTTGCCCGGGTTGGCCTTGGCATAGGCGATGAGCTCGGGAAGCGTCGAGGCGGGAACCGACGGATTCACCACGACGACGTAGGCCAGCCGCGCCGAGCAGATGACCGGCGCGATGTCGCGGACGAAGTCGAAACTGAGATTGGTGAAGAGCGCGGGATTGATCACGTGCGGCGTGACGACCTGCAGCAGCGTGTAGCCATCCGCCGGCGCCTTGGCGACCACCTCGGTGCCGATGTTGCCGCTGGCGCCCGGCTTGTTCTCGACGATGAACTGCTGGCCCAGCCGCCCCGTCAGCCATTCAGCCATCAGCCGCGCCTGGATGTCGGTCGCGCCGCCGGCGGGAAAGCCGACGACGATACGCGCCGTGCGCGACGGATAGGCCTGCGCGCGCACGACGTGAGGCATGGCCGGCAGCGCGACCGCGCCCGCGGCCAATTGCACGAATGTGCGGCGGGGAAGTTTCATGGCGCGTCCTCCATAGCCGGCGCCACATCGCGGACTTGATGCCCAACTGGACGCGCTACGGCGACAGGCTACACCCGTCTTGCGCGACGGTGGAAGCCCATCGACGCCACCATCGCCGGATGGTCAATCCTTCCGCCATGCGCTGATCGGCAGCGGCTCGGCGGTGGCTTCGTCGTAGAAGGTCGCGGTCTGGCCGTCGAACACCGCCCGCTTGCCGATGGTGGGAAAGCGCGACACCTCGAACTTCGTGCGCTCCCCGCCCATCAGATAGACGAGGTCGCGCGGCCCATCGTTGCGCAGATGGTGCGTCACGCCGTCGGTCGGGAAGCCCATGTAGTCACCCGGCCCCACCGTGACCTCGACATCGCCGATCAGCGCCTTGCCCTCACCCTCGAGGATGTAGACGAATTCCTCCTGCAGCCCGTGCGCATGCGGGATGAAGCTCTCCTTGCCCGGTGGCAGGCGCGCGAGGTGGAGCTGGCAGCGTTGCATGCCGACGCGATCGCCCAACGAATGCAGATACACCTCGGACTTGGGATTGAGTGGATGTCGAATGCGCGTCGCGTCCTCGGGCTTCAGCGCCGCGGTGCGGACGAGGTGTTTGGGGTCATTCGACATTGAGATCACCGCCTCAGCACTTGGGAAATACCTTCCCCCGGAGGGGGAAGGTGGCGCGCAGCGACGGATGGGGGATGTCGAAGACGGACTCCTGCGTTCGTCTTCAACATCCCCCATCCGCCCTTCGGGCACCTTCCCCCTCCGGGGGAAGGTAAGACCTGCGCGATGGCGCTCCCAAAAGCGCTACGCCGCCTGGCCGAGATCCTCGCCGGCGAGCGCGCGTTCGATCAGGCGCACGACGTTGTCGCGACCGTAGAGCTTGATGAAGGCGCCCATGCGAGGGCCCTGCTCGGCGCCCAGCAGCACCTGGTAGAGCGTGCCGAACCAGTCGCGCAGCTTCTCCTTGGGGAAGTGGCGCTTGCCCGCCTCGTAGACCTCGTTCTGGATCTCCTCGGCGCTGGTGTCGTCGGCCAGACGCTGCAGCGTGTCGCGCAGGTCGGCGAGCGCCGAGCGCTCCAGCTCGTTGGGCAGGCGGAACTTCTTGTTGGCCTTCACGAAGTCGACGTAGTAGCGCGCCGCGCGCGCGAGCAGCGTGTCGAGATAGGGCGCGTTGTCGGGCGTGGCGCCCGGCACGTAGCGCCGGAGGTACTGCCACAAGACGTCCTTGTCGTCGGTGTTGGCGACACCGGCGAGATTGAGCAGCATGGCGAAGCTGACGCCGGCGGCGCGGTTGTCGGGCGCCTTGCCGTCGTGGATGTGCCAGGCGGGATTCTCCAGCGCCTTGGCCGGCTCCTCGCTGGGCAGCTTCTCGACCAGCGAAAGGTACTCGTCGACCGCGCGCGGGATGACGTCGAAGTACAGCCGCTTCGCCCGCCTGGGCTGCTGCTGCATGTAAAGGGCCAGCGATTCGGGCGGCGCGTAGGCCAGCCACTCCTCGACCGAGAGCCCGTTGCCCTTGGACTTCGAGATCTTCTTGCCCTCGTGGTCGAGGAAGAGCTCGTAGTTGAAACCCTCGGGCGGCCTGCCGCCGAGGATACGCACGATCTTGGCACTGAGCTCGGCCGACGGGATCAGGTCCTTGCCGTACATCTCGTAGTCGACGCCCAGCGCGAACCAGCGGCCGGCCCAGTCGGCCTTCCACTGCAGCTTCACATGGCCGCCGGTCACCGGCGTCTCGACCAGCGCGCCGTCCTCGTCGCGATAGACAATCGTGCCGGCATCGGCGTCGGTCTTCACAACGGGCGCCTGCAGCACGCGGCCGGTCTTGCGACACACCGGCAGGAAGATCGAGTAGCTCTGCTGCCGCTCCTCGCCGAGGGTCGGCAGCATCACCGCCTGGATCTCGTCGTAGTGATTGAGCATGGCGCGCAGCATCGGATCGAAGCGGCCCGAGCGGTACCACTCGGTGCCCGACTGGAACTCGTACTCGAAGCCGAACGAATCGAGGAACGCCTTCAGCCGCGCGTTGTTGTGCGCGCCGAAGCTGTCATGCGTGCCGAAGGGATCGGGCACCGCGGTCAGCGGCTTGCCGAGATGGGCCGCCAGCATCTCGCGGTGGGGCACGTTGTCCGGCACCTTGCGGAAGCCGTCCATGTCGTCGGAGAAGGCGAACAGCTTGGTGGGGATATCCGACAGCCGCCGGAACGCCTGGCGCACCATGGTGGTGCGCGCGACCTCGCCGAAGGTGCCGATATGCGGCAGGCCCGAAGGGCCGTAGCCGGTCTCGAGCAGCACGTAGCCCTTGGCCGGGGTTTTCGACAGCTCCGGCCCACCCAGTCGCGCCACGATCTTGCGCGCCTCCTCGAAAGGCCACGCCCGCGCCTGTCCGGCCAGCTCCCGTTCGCTGCTCATCACTCCAGTCTTTCAACGATTTCGCCCCGCCCAGATGCGGGTCGGGCAACCTAGGCGCCGCGCACCAGAGCGTCAACGCCGGTCGCCGCCCTACTTCCGCTTGATCGTGATCGTCTCGTCCTGGTCGACGGTTTCCGTCCGGCCCTTTTCGGTGCGAGCCTTTGGCGCGATCGCCGGGCCTTTCTGTTCAACGCCTTTGCTGTCGCGGCCCGAGGGCGGGCTCTTGGCATCGTCACGAGCGATCGTCGGCGTGGTCATGACCACAAGGCCCAGCAGGGCCGCGATTAGGCGCGACCGATCGGGCGGCACAGCGGCGGGAGGCACCCGCCGCCGCAGCATGCCGTGGCGACCCCTTATTGCGGCGTCAGGTTGAGCTCGCGCACCGAGGACACGAGCTGCGGCCCCATCTCCTTGATGAAGGTCGCGAAGTCGGCGCGCCCCTGGATGCCCTGGTCGAGCCCGAACTGATCGACCAGCCCCTTCACGCGCGGCGTGTCGTTGGCCTCCACCATGCCGTCGGACAGCTTCCGCACGATGTCGTCGGGGGTACCGGTGGGCGCCACGCAGCACACCATGCTTTCCATCAGAAAATAGGGATGCGTGACGCCCTGCTCGAGGAAGGTCTTCACGTCGGGCAGCTTGCGCGTCATGCGCGTGCGCGTCGGCACGGCCACCGGGCGGATGTTGCCGGCCTGCAGCGCCGAGAGCGCACCGAGATAGGTCGAGTTCGCCGCCTGCGTCGTGCCGGCCGACAGGTCGGCCCACATCGGCGCCTCGCCGCGGTAATGCACCGGCTCCATGCTCAGCCCGAAGATCTCGTTGAGCTTGACGCAGAAGATGTGCGCCAGCGAGCCTGGTCCGGTGGTGCCGAAGCTCACCTTGTTGGTCTTGGCATAGGCGATCAGGTCGGCCAGCCCACTGTTACCCGGCACGCTCTTGTGGACGAAGAGCGGGACCTTGCCGGCCGACAGCATGGCGATCGGCGTGAAATCCTTGTCCGCATCGTAGGGCACGTTCTTGAAGATGACGCGGTTCTGGAACATCGCCGTCGAGTTGGTGAACAGGATCGTGTAGCCGTCCGGCGCCGCCTTCGCGACCAACTCGGCGGCGATCATCGAGCCGGCGCCAGTCTTGTTCTCGACCACGAAGGGCTGCTTGTACTTTTCGCCGAGATACTCCGCCGTCACCCGCGCCATGATGTCGGTCAGGCCACCGGCGGCGTAGCCGCAGACGAAGCGCACCGGCCTCGTCGGCCAAGCCGTGGCCTGCGCGCGCGCCGTCGCCGCCAGTCCGCCGGCCAGCGCCGCGCCCGATGCGCCGCGCACGAACGAACGCCTATTGAGAAATCCCGACATCGCGCTTCCTCCATTCTCAATCTTACTTGCTGATCGACAAGTAAGTGTTATGGTGCCCGGCATGATCGCCGACCGCAAGCCCCCGCCGCGCCGCACCCAGCTCGACCGGCGCGAGGAATCGGACCGCCGGATGCTGCGCGCCGCGACCAAACTGTTCGCGCGCCAGGGCGTCTCGGGGACCAGTCTCGCCGAGGTCGGCCTCGCCGCGGGCTACAGCCGCGGCCTGCCGGTCGACCGTTACGGCAGCAAGTTCGGGCTGATCGAAGCCCTGCTCGACTCCATGGCGGCGTGGTTCGAGACCCGTGTCGCCGACAGCGTGTCCGGCCGGCGCGGCGTCGACGCGGTGCTCGAACGAATCGCGGCGCATGTCGATGGCGCGCGCAAGAGCCCGCTGGCCACGGCGGCGCTTTACGCGATCTATCTCGAATCGCTGGCCGCGATGCCGGCGTTGCGCCCCAAGGTCGGCGCGCTGCTCGAGCGCTGGCGTGGCGAGCTGGTGGTCGGCCTGCGCCAGGCGCAGACTTCGGGCGAGATCCGCGGCGACATCGATTGCGAGCAGCATGCCGCCATCATCCTTGGCGCGCTGCGCGGTCTGGTCATCGAGCACCTGATGGCCGACGCCGAGACCGATCTCGACGCCATTCGCGACGCGGTCGCCGGTCTGGTGCGGCAGGCGATGGTGCCGCCGGCGGCACGCAAGGTGGCCCGGCGATGAACGTCACCTGGACCGATTCGAGGATTCTCGCGCCCGAGCGATGTGTCCTGCGTCCGGTGCTCGACGCACGCGCCGCGGCGACGCCCGACAAGGTGTTCGTGCGCTTCGCCGATGGCGAGGAGTGGACCTACGGCGAGATCCACCGCCGGGTGCGCCGCGCCGCCGCCGGCCTGCGCGCGCTCGGCGTGCGTCAGGGCGAGTTCGTGCTGACCTGGCTGCCCAATGGGCCCGACGCGCTGACGACCTGGTTCGCGCTGAACTATATCGGCGCCGTGTATGTGCCGATGAATCTCGCCTGGCGCGGCCGCCTGCTGGAGCACGCCCTCCAGCTTGCCGGCGCGAAGCTGGTGATCTGCCATGCCGGCCTTGTCGCGCGGCTGGGCGAGATCGAACGCAGTCGCCTGCGCGATGCCGTGCTGATCGGATCAGGCGCGCCCGAGGCGATCGATGGTCTCGCCTTTCACGCCGCCGACGCGCTCGATATCGAGCCGCCCGACGATCTGGCGCCCGGCCAGCCGATCATGCCCTGGGACACGCAGATGGTGATCTACACCTCGGGCACAACCGGTCCGTCGAAGGGCGTCCTGTGCTCGTACCTGCATACGGCGTCGACCGCGCTGGTGCTGGATGCGGTCGGCGAGGCCGATCGCACCCTGGTGAACCTGCCGCTGTTCCACGCCAGTGGCACCAATACGGTCAACCGCATGCTGCTGCGCGGCGGCTCGATCGCGCTGGTCGAATCGTTCGACACCCGCAGCTTCTGGGAGACGGTGCGCCGCACGCGATCGACCTGCGTTACCCTGCTGGGCGCGATGGTGCCGTTCCTGATGAAGGAGCCGCCCTCGCCGCACGATCGCGACCACACGCTGCGCTTCGTCACCATGGTGCCGCTGAACGACGACGCGGCCGCGTTCGGCGAGCGCTTCGGCATCGAGATCGTCACCACTTTCAACATGACCGAGACGTCGTGGCCGCTGGTCTCGGAGCGCAACCCCACCGTACGGGGCACGTGCGGCCGCCCGCGTCCCGGTATCGAGGCGCGCATCGTCGACGAGAACGACTGCGAGGTGGCGCCGGGTGCCGTCGGCGAGCTGATCCTGCGCAGCGACCGGCCATGGGCGATGAACCACGGCTATCACGGCGATCCCGAGGCGACCGCGCGGGCCTGGCGCAACGGCTGGTTCCATACCGGCGACGCCTTCCGCCGCGATGACGCCGGCAACTTCTTCTTCGTCGACCGCATGAAGGACGCCATCCGCCGGCGCGGCGAGAACATCTCGTCCTTCGAGGTCGAGGCCGAGATCGGCGCGCATGACGCCGTGCGCGAGGTGGCGGTCGTTGGCGTGCCCTCGGAGCACGGCGAGGACGACGTGCTGGCCGTGGTCGCGCCGGTCGATGGACGGCAGGTCGATCCCGCCGCGCTGCTCGACTACCTCCGGCCGCGCATGGCGCACTACATGATCCCGCGCTATGTGCGCGTGCTGGCGGAGCTGCCCAAGACGCCGACGCAGAAGGTACAGAAGCACCTGCTGCGCGCCGACGGCGTGACCTCGGATACCTGGGATCGTGAACGCGCCGGCATCGTCATCCGACGCGAACGCATCGCCTGAACCGCAAGCCGCGAAGAGTCCCGATGAGCGACACGATACCGACCATCCGCGAGCTGATGGCCCGCGTCGAAGACGCACGGTCCTCCCTGTACGACGCGGCGCGGCCGGATGCCGTCGCCAAAGTCCAGGCGCGCGGCCGCCTGAGCGCGCGCGAACGCATCGCGCGACTGACCGATCCCGGCTCGTTCGACGAGATCGGCGGTCTGGTCGTGGCGAGCGACCTCACCGATCCTGATGAAGCACAGAAAGCGCGCGAGCGCACACCGGCGGACGGTGTGATCGCCGGTACCGCACGCATCGACGGCCGCCCGGTCGTGATCTTCTCGCAGGATTTCAGCGTGCAGGGTGGCAGCATCGGCCGGCTGGGCAGCGCCAAGGGTCGCCGCGTGCTGCAGATCGCGCTGACCGAAGGCGTGCCGATGGTGATGATCCTCGATGGCGGCGGCCACCGCATCCAGGACGGCCAGGACTCGCGCCACTTCGCCGCCGCCAACGGCATGTTCCACGACATGGCGCGCGCCTCGGGCTGGATCCCCATGGTGGCGCTGATGCTGGGCGCAGGCTTCGCCGGGCCGACCAACTACGCCGGCATGGCCGATTGCGTGGTGATGGTGCGCGGCCTGTCGACCATGGGTCTCGCCGGCCCCGCCCTGGTGAAAGCCGCCACGGGCGAGGAGATCGATACCGAGTCGCTGGGCGGCGCCGAGGTGCAGGTCGATCGCCAGGGTCTCGCCGATCTCGGCGTCACCGACGAGAACGCCGCCTTCGCCGCCGCGAAGCGCTTCCTGTCCTACCTGCCGTCCAATGCGCGCGCCGCGCTACCAACCACCGAGCCCGGCGACGTGCGCGCGCCGATCGACGACAAGATTCTCGAGCTGGTGCCGGTCTCGACGCGCAAGGCCTATGACGTGCGCAAGGTGCTGGCGATGGTCGCCGATCCCGGCAGCTATTTCGAAATGAAGCCGACCTTCGCCGGCAATCTCGTGACGAGCCTCGCGCGGCTGGGCGGCCGGCCGGTCGGCTTCATCGCCAACCAGGCGATGCGGCTGGGCGGCATGCTCGACGCCAATGCCTGCGACAAGGGCGCCCGCTTCATCGCCACCTGCGACGCCTTCGGCCTGCCGCTGGTGTCGTTCATCGACGTGCCGGGCTTCTCGATCGGCTCCGGCGCCGAGCGCACCGGGCTGGGCCGGCGCAGCGCCAAGCTCGTCTTCGAGTGGGGCCACGCCAGCGTGCCGCGCATCTCCGTCGTGCTGCGCAAGGGCTACGGGCTGGGCTACTTCGCCATGGCCGGCGGCCGCAGCTTCGGCGCCGACGCCTGCTTCGCCTGGCCGACGGCCGAGATCTGCGCCATGTCGATCGAGGGCGCGATCGACGTCGCCTTCCGCAAGGACTACCTCGCCGCCGACGATCCCATGGCGCGCCGCCAGGAGATGATCGCCGAGACCAGGCGGCGGGTGAACGCGCTGCGCGCCGCCGAGGGCTTCGGTATCGACGACATCATCGATCCGCGCGACACGCGTCGGCGGCTGATCGAAGTGTTGAGCCGCGCCCAGCCCCGCCGCCCGCCCGACCATCCCCCGAAATTCCGCTCCATCGCGCCGATCTGACGACGCGCGTTCGCGCTTCGTGCTAGTAGGCGGCATGTCGCCTACGGCGCCCGTCAGCTCCGGTCTTCGTCGCCCGCCCGCGCTCGCCGTGACGGCGGCCGGCGCCTACTGGCTGTCGGCCGACGGCGAGATCGAGCGGCTGAACCACAACGCGGCGGCGGCGCGGCTGGCGCTGGAACGACCGCTGGTCTGCCACGCGCCCGATACCGGCGCGCGGCTGGCGCTGTCGGAGGTCGACGCCACCGACGTGCTCGAGCTCTTCGCCTTCGTGCGCCCGGCGCGCTTCTGCCTGCCGACCATCCGCGGCCTCGCCGCGGCGCTGGAGCTCAAGACGCCGGCGACGCCGGAGGACGAGGTCGTCGCCCTGCCGCTGATCGCCGAGGCGCTGCTCGACGAGCTGGCCGATGCGCGTCATCGCGAGCCGCCGGCGACCGCCGAGCTGGCGCGGCGCATGGCGGCCGGCGGCTGGCAGTGGGGCGCGGCGGTCTGCGCGGCTTTGGGCGTGTCCGCCGCCGACCGGCCGCGCGGCTTCACCGGGCTCGATACCTGGAAGCACCTGCCGGCCTGGGAGGACGATCCGCCGGCGACGCCGCCGCGCAGCCTGCCGGTCGAGCCGCACGAGGCGCGCGCGCGTTTGTCTGAACTGGTCCATGCGGGCGCCGGCACCACCGAGGTGCGGCCGACGCAGAGCGACTATGCCTCGGCGGTGTCGCTCGCCTTCCTGCCGCGCGAGCGCGAGGGCGAGCCGCACGTCGTGCTGGCCGAGGCCGGCACCGGCACCGGCAAGACCCTGGGCTATGTCGCGCCGGCCTCGCTGTGGGCGGAGCGCAACGGCGCGCCGGTGTGGATCGCGACCTTCACGCGCAACCTGCAGCGCCAGATCGACGGCGAGCTCGACCGGCTGCATCCCGACGCCGCCGCCAAGCGCGCCCGCGTCGTCGTGCGCAAGGGACGCGAGAACTATCTCTGCCTGCTGAACTACGAGGAGGCGGTGCAGCGCACGCGCGGCAGCCCGCAGAACGCGGTCGGGCTGGGCCTGCTGGCGCGCTGGACCATGGCGACGCGCGATGGCGACATGGTGGGCGGCGACCTGCCGGCCTGGCTCGGCGATTTGATCGGCCGCGCGCGGCTGTCGCGCCTGGCCGACCGGCGCGGCGAATGCGTCTATGCCGGCTGCGATCATTACCGGCGCTGCTTCGTCGAACGCACCATCCGCCGCGCGCGCCAGGCCGACATCGTCATCGCCAACCACGCGCTGGTGATGATGCAGGCCGCGACCGGCGGGCTCGACGACAACAGCCGACCGACGCGTTACGTCTTCGACGAAGGCCATCACCTTTTCGACGCCGCCGACTCGGCTTTCGCGGCGCATCTCACTGGTGTCGAGGGCTCCGACCTGCGGCGCTGGCTGCTGGGCGCCGAGGGCCGCGGCGGCAGCCGCGCGCGCGGGCTGGAGCGGCGCGTCAACGAGCTGGCGGAAAGCGATCCCGCCACCTTGCAGGCGCTGCGCGCGCTGCTCTCGGCGGCGCAGGCGCTGCCCTCGGCGGGCTGGCAGACCCGACTGGCCGATGGCACGACGCAGGGCGACATCGAGGATTTCCTGGCGCTGGTGCGTCAGCAGGTGCTGGCGCGCGCACCCAAGGACGACAATCCCTATCGCATCGAATGCGACGTGCGCCCGGCGGCGACCGATCTGATCGAGGCGGCGCGCGCCTGCGGCGAGGCGATCGAGGCGATGCTCAAGCCGGCGCTGGCGCTGATCCAGGCGCTGGCGCGCCAGCTCGACGAGGGCGCCGAGACGCTCGACACCTCGCAGCGCAACCGTATCGAGGGCATCACGCGCTCGCTGCGCAATCGCTGCCAGTTCACGCTGTCGGCCTGGCTGGGCATGCTCAAGAGCGTCGAGAGCGAGCCGCAGGACGCCTTCGTCGACTGGTTCGCCATCGAGCGCATCGAGGGGCGCGAGTACGATGTCGGCATGTATCGCCACTACATCGATCCGACGCAGCCTTTCGCCGAGGCGGTGATCAAGCCGGCGCACGGCGTGGTCGTGACATCGGCGACCTTGCGCGACTGGACCGGCGCCAACGATCCGCCGCCATCGCCGACGATCGCCTCGGGCGCGCTGGAGGCGGCCGACTGGGACGCGGCCGAAGCGCGCACCGGCGCGCGCCATCTCGAGGCACCGGCTATCCGCGCTTCTGTCGCCTCGCCCTTCGACTACGCCGCCAACACGCGCGTGCTGATCGTGCGCGACGTTTCGCGTGACTCGGTCGAGCAGGTCGCGGCGGCCTATCGCGAATTGTTCCTCGCCGCCGATGGCGGCGGGCTCGGCCTGTTCACCGCCATCGGCCGGCTGCGCGCGGTGCATCGCCAGATCGCCGCACCCCTAGAGGAGGCCGGCATCCCGCTTTACGCCCAGCATGTCGGCGGCATGGACGCGGCGACACTGGTCGACATCTTCCGCGCCGAGGAGCGCTCGTGCCTGCTCGGCACGGATGCGGTGCGCGATGGCGTCGACGTGCCGGGCCGATCGCTGCGCCTGATCGTGTTCGATCGCGTGCCGTGGCCCAGGCCCGATATTCTGCATCGCGCGCGCAAGGATGCGCATCGCGCGGCGGGCCACGCCGCCAATGCCTACGACGACATGCTCACGCGCTTCCGCCTCAAGCAGGCCTTCGGCCGTCTGGTGCGACGCGCCGATGATCGGGGTGTCTTCGTGATGCTCGACAACCGCCTGGCGTCACGCCTGCTGGCGGCGTTTCCACCGGGTGTATCGATCCGGCGCGTCGGGCTGGCCGACGCGATCAAAGAGACGCGCGATTTTCTGGAGACGTCGCCCTAGTTGGGCATCTTCTTGGCGAGCTCGCCGAAGGTTTTGTAGACCTCGTTGAAGTCCGTGTACTTGTGCGCTTCCTGCAGCGCCGGCGGCAGCGGGCCGACGTACTTGGTGTAGATGACCGGGCCGTATTTCACGGCCGCGAAGGTGCAACCGAGGACGGCGGCCTTGATCAGCAGGCCACGCAGAAAACCGAAGATCACGATTATCTCTCCTCTCGAAACCAACGGCGGCGCGGCCACCCAACAAATCGCTTCAATAAGATACTCTAAATATACAGATTCACTGCCATTTATCAAATAGAAACGCGGGCAGACGCGAATCGGCCCGCATTTCGGCAACCGGCCTCAGGGCTTCTTCAGCAGGTCGCGAATCTCGGTCAGCAGCTTGACGTCCGCCGGCACTTCGGGTGGCGGCGGCGGCGGAGCGGCTTCGGCCGCCGCCTTGGCCTTCATGCGGTTGATGCCCTTGACCACCAGGAAGAGCGCGAAGGCGATGATCGCGAAATTGATCGCGATGGTGATGAAGTTGCCGTAGCCCCACACGACAGCCGCCTTGCGCGCGTCGGCGAGCGACAAGCCGGGCGCGACCGTGCCTTTGAGCACGACGTACATGTTGGAGAAGTCGACCGTGCCGAACATGGCGATCAGCGGCATGATGATGTCACCGACCAGCGACTCGACGATCTTGCCGAACGCCGCGCCGATGATCACGCCGATGGCGAGATCAACAACGTTGCCCTTGACCGCGAACTCACGAAACTCCCTGAGCATACTCATCCTCCCTTGTCTGGGCGCCGCGCGCCGGCGCCATCCTACGCCGCCCGGGCGAAGCGCGAACAGGTCGGATACCTGACGTGTCGACGGTTCACTCGGGACCACCGGGACACTTCGACTCGACGGAACAGGTTTCAGAGACCACTGCGCAACCACACCAGCATGGCCGAGACCGTGAAGACGGAGAGCAGGGTCGACAGCAGGATGGTGGCCGAGGTCTCCTCGACGAAGACGTCGTACTGCTTGGCGAGCACGAAGGCGTTCGAGGCGGTCGGCAGCGCGGCCATCAGCAGCGCCGCCTGCGCCCACACCGAGTCCAAGGGCAGGAACCACGGCACGATCGACAGCGCCAGCAGCGGCTGCAGCAGCACCTTGGCGATGGTCACGAGGCCGACCTCGCGCAGATTGGCGCGGATCGAGGTATCGGACAGGAACAGGCCGATGGCGAACAACGCGCAGGGCGCGGCCGCCGCGCCGATCAAGTCGAGGAAGCGCTGCACCGGCACCGGCACCGTGACGCCCAGCGCCGAGACGACGCCGCCCAGGGCGATCGCGATCAGCACCGGGCTTTGCGCCACCGCCCCGAGCACGCGCCACGCGGCGCGCCATATTCCCCGACCGGCCTGAAGGTCGGACTCGATCAGCACCATCGCGCCGGTCAGCAGGAAGGCGCTGCCCAGGCAGGTCGCCGCCGCGGCCGGCACGGCGCCCTGCGGACCGAGCGCATAAAGGCAGAGCGGGATGCCGATATAGCCGACATTGCCGTAAGCGGCGCTGAGCCCGTGCAGGCTCATATGCGCGAGGCCGGCGCCCGAGGCCAGACGGGCCATCAGCATGCCGACGCCAAAGACGATGACGATCACCAGGCCGAAGGCGGCGATGAACGGCAGGTTCAGCACCTCCGAGAGGCGCACATTGGCGATGGCGCTGAACAGCAGCGCCGGCAGCGCGAACCAGGTGACGAAGACGTTGAGCGCGCCCGAGCCATCGCGACCCAGCAGCCGGGCGCGGCCGGCGACGAAGCCGGTGGCGATCAGGGCGAAGAGCGGGAAGGCGACGGAGAAGACAATGTTCACGGCCGCGACATATAGCGAGGGCGAGGAGCGCCGTCATGCTCCGCGTCAGGCTCGCAACAACACATGAGGATATTGACGCATCTTCCTGATCTACAATATATTTCAGGCACCCTCACAGACGGCGGCCGGAACCTCGGCGCCGTTCAAGAACCCACGGAGACAACAATGCGCCGCGTCACCTACGCGCTCGTGCTGGCGCTGGCCGCCGGCTTCTTCGCCACAGCAGCCACCGCCGCACCGACCGCGCCGCCATCTACGACGCCGACGACCAAGCCGGCGCCGAAGCCGACCGCCCAGCAGCGCGCGCTGCGCGCCTGCGCCAAGATGAAGGACGAACAGGCCAAGGCCACCTGCCAGCGCCGCGCGTACGCGCAGGCGAAATCGCCGCGCAAGGCCGCCAAGCGTCCGCCGCCGGCCGCGACTCCCGCCGCCGTCACCCAGAACTGAGTTCGTTGCACGGGCGGCCGCGGCGCATCACGATGCGCCGATGGACCCGCTGATCACCACCGCCGATCTCGCGCGCCGGCTCGGCGAGCCCGCGCTGCGCATCTTCGACTGCACGACCATCCTGCATCCCGAGCCCGGCGGACGCATGCGCGTCGAGACCGGCCGCGCCGCCTATCTCGAAAAGGGCCACGTCCCCGGCGCGGCCTTGATCGAGCTGCAGGAGGATCTGTCCGATCCCGCGAGCAGGCTGCGCTTCACCATGCCCGAGCCCCAAGCGCTGGCGCGCATGGCCGGCGCCAAGGGTATCGGCGACGACAGCGAGGTCGTCCTGTACTGCGACGGCGCGCAATGGTGGGCGACGCGCGTGTGGTGGATGCTACGCGCTATCGGCTTCGATCGCGCGCGCATCCTCGATGGCGGTCTCAAGAAGTGGACCGCCGAAGGCCGGCCGATCGAGCACAAGATCAACAGCTACGCGCCGGCGACGCTGACGGCGAAGCCACGCGCTGGCCTGATGGTCGGCAAGGACGAGGTGCTGGCGTCGCTCGCCGACAGCCGCGCCGTCGTGGTGAACTGCCTGACCGAGGCGCAGCATCGCGGCACCGGCGGCGCGAACTACGGCCGGCCGGGCCATATCACCGGCAGTGTCAGCCTGCCGGCGGCGTCGCTGTTCGCGGACGACGGCACATTCAAGGACGCCGCCACGTTGCGCGCGATGTTCACCGATCGTGGCATCGACGGCGCCAAGCGCGTGGTCGCCTATTGCGGCGGCGGCATCGCGGCGACCGGCGACGCCTTCGCGCTGGTCGCGCTGCTAGGCCATGACAACGTCGGGGTGTACGATGCCTCGTTGCAGGAATGGGCGACCGACCCAAGCTTGCCCATGAGTACCGGCTAGACGACAAGCCATGTCGCCTCATCGCGTGAGGAGCTCGGAGCGCCATGAGTACCTCGACGGACAGCACTCTCTTCAAGCAACTTCGTGAGGCCGCCGAGCAAGGAGATGTCCACGCCCAGCGTGATCTCGGAAACGAGCTCTTGGCTTCAGGGTCGACATCGGATGAAGTCGACGAGGGCATCTCCTGGATACGCAAGGCCGCCGAGCGCAATGAACTCTATGCGCAACTCCTGCTCGGCGCCATTTACGCTGGCCTCCCTTGCCGGTGGACCGGCACGGCCTACCGGCCGGGCAGCGGTTCGCTCGTGCCGGATCATCAGGAGGCCCTGAAGTGGTTTCGCCGCGCGGCCGATCAGGGATCATCCGATGGCCAGCTGACTCTCGGCCAATTGTACGAACGCGGCACGACGACAACACCGGCTGATCTCGGCGAAGCGGTCAAGTGGTACACGATAGCCGCCAACAACCACGAGTCCCGGGCGGCATACGCCCTGGCCTCGATGTACTTCGGCGACAGCGGCGTGACGCAGGACTATGCCGAGGCGGCGAAGTGGTACCGCAAGCTCGCGGATGGCTGGAGCAGTCCCGCTCAGGCACGCCTTGGCTGGATGCATGAGAACGGCAAGGGCGTCACCCACGACATCGTCGAAGCCCACAAATGGTTCAATCTGGCCGTCGAGAATCTGCCGATGACGGTCGCGGTGGACGACGAAGTGCTGGAAAAGACCCGAGAAGAAGCAGAGCGCGGTCGTGCAAGGGTCGAGCAAGCGATGACTCCCGCGCAGATCAAGGACGCATGGCAACGGTATGATGACTGGAAGAACGCGCTCCGTGCGAAGACCGGGGCGTAGCGAACAGCACTCAACGCCCGCGGATCTCGCCGGCTAGAACTCAGAGGAAGACGATGGCCGCCTATCTGATTGTCGAGATCGAGACCACCGACGCCGACTTGATGGCGGAGTATCGCAAGCACACGCCCGGGCTGATCGCGAAGTTCGGCGGCAAGTTCGTCGTGCGTGGCGGCGAGACCGAGACGCTGGAAGGCGGCTGGTCGCCGCCGCGTATGGTGATGATCGAGTTTCCCGACATGGCGGCGGCACGGCGCTTCTATCACTCCGAGGAATACAAGCCGGTGCTGGCGATGCGGCTGAAGGCAGGCAATTGCCGCGCCGTGCTGGCCGACGGCGTGCCGCCATCCTGAAGCTGGCACGCTGACATGAGCATGCCTCGCGACGTCGCGGCCCATCAGGCGATCGCCGATCTCTACAACGCGTTGATGACCGGCGTGGTGCTGACTCTTGTCACGCGCCGCGGCGAAGACACGGCGCGCGAGTTCATCTTCCGCCACTTCCGCCGGCAGCATCTCGAGAAGTTCAAGCCCGGCCTGATCAAGCTCGGCCTCGACCGGCTGCCGCACGCCGTGGCCTGCGCGCAGTATCACTATCTGTCGAACGCCGTCGGCGGCGTGAAGACCGAGTATGTCGTGGAGTCCGACCGCAAGGCCTGGGTGCGCTATCCACCGCCGCGTTGGATCTGGCGCGGCACCGCGGTCTGCGCCGTGCCGCACGCGGTCAACGCCGCGATGCTACACGGCTGGCATGGCCACAACGGCGTCTCGTTGGGCAACCCTCGGTTGGGCTTCGTCTGCACCGGCTTGATCACATCAGGCGCGCCGGGCCTCGAGGGCTACTATCTCGAGTACGACCGCGACATCGCCGAGCATGAGCGCGTGCGCTTCGTCGAGGGCGAGACCATGCCGCGCTTCGACGCCGCGCAAGCGCCGACACTCGACGTCGCCAGCTGGCCGACCGAGCGCCTGCACAAGGTCTACCGCGCCTACGCCATGGAGTACGTGCGCAGCCTGTTGCCGACCTTGCTCGAGCTGATCGGCGCTGGGGGCGTGCGCGAAGAAGTCGGTCGTGCCGCGCGGCTGGTCGGCATGCAGTATTTCGACGACTGCGCCGCTCGGCTCGGCGACACGACCGAAGGCTTCGCCGCCTTTCTCGCGGCGATGCAGGCGGCGCAGGGCGAGGACGTCGCGCTCGACGGTATGCGCGTCACGCAGCGCGGCTGGAAGCTGATGCGCGGCGTCGAGTTGGGCGACGACGATCGGGCGCTGGCCGCCTTCGACGCCTGGAACGGACTATGGCAGGGCGCGCTCGCCGCCAGCGACCGGTTCCTCTCGCTGGAGACGCACCGCGCGCGCGGCGGCGATGGCGACTGGACTATCGAATGGCGCGTGCGAACCAGCGCTCGATGACCCGGCGATAGCCCTCGTAGAGGCGCAGCCCGTCAAGCTCATCGCGAGCGAAAAGGCGCAGCTCAAGGTGCTCCGAGCCGAGCGCCATCCTTGAGGCGTCGATCACGTCGCAGCCATAGGCGAGGATGCGCACGAAGCGGCCGGGCAGGACCTCGTAGGGCCAATCGTCGAGGCAATCGAGAGCGGCGATCTCGACATTGGCTTCCTCGCGCGCTTCGCGCACGACGGCCGCCTCGTGGCTCTCGCCGGCATCTGGGCGGCCACCCGGCAGATCCCATTCGTCGCGATCGTTGCGCAGCAGCAGGACGCGACCATCGATCACGACAACGCCTTTGACCGACACGGGAATCGTCAAGACGGAGCACCTCCGAACCGCAGGGCTATCGCATACTGGCTAGACGACCACCAACCTCATGCTGAGGAGGCCGCGTAGCGGCCGTCTCGAAGCATGGGCCAAAGGCACCGAGCGGATTGCCCACCCTTCGAGACGCGCCGCTTCGCGTCGCTCCTCAGGGTGAGGTAGGGGCCATATGCGAGAACCCTGCTCCGAGCCGGGGCCATCGTACACAAAGACAAAGGGCCGAGGATTTCTCCCCGGCCCTTCCGTATCCAATCCGGATGGATCGACGACGGACTTAGAAGTCCATGTCGCCGCCCATGCCGCCCATGCCGCCACCACCCGGCATCGGCGGGCCCTTCTTCTCGGGCCGCTCGGCGATCATCGCCTCGGTGGTGATCAGCAGGCCGGCGACCGAGGCCGCGTCCTGCAGCGCCGTGCGCACGACCTTGGTCGGGTCGATGATGCCGGCCTTGATCATGTTGACGTACTCGCCCTTCTGCGCGTCGAAGCCGAAGTTGGCGTCCTTCGACTCCAGCAGCTTGCCGACGACCACCGAGCCATCGTGGCCGGCGTTGTCGACGATCTGCCGCACCGGCGCCTGCAGGGCGCGGCGGATGATGTCGATGCCGGCCTTCTGGTCGGCGTTCGCGGTGCGCAACTTGTCGAGAGCGCGGACGGCGTAGAGCAGGGCCGAGCCGCCACCGGCGACGACACCCTCTTCGACCGCGGCGCGGGTCGCGTGCATCGCGTCATCAACGCGATCCTTGCGCTCCTTGACCTCGATCTCGGTCGAGCCGCCGACCTTGATCACGGCGACGCCGCCGGCCAGCTTGGCGAGACGCTCCTGGAGCTTCTCCTTGTCGTAGTCCGAGGTGGTCTCCTCGATCTGCGCCTTGATCTGGGCGATGCGGCCCTCGATGTCGGCCTTCTTGCCGGCGCCGTCGACGATCGTGGTGTTCTCCTTCTGGATCAGCACCCGCTTCGCCTTGCCCAGCATGTCGAGCGTGACGTTCTCCAGCTTGATGCCGAGATCGTCGCTGATCAGCTGGCCGCCCGTGAGGATCGCCATGTCCTCGAGCATCGCCTTACGGCGATCACCGAAGCCCGGCGCCTTCACGGCCGAGACCTTCAGCCCGCCGCGCAGCTTGTTGACGACCAGCGTGGCCAGAGCCTCGCCCTCGACGTCCTCGGCGACGATCAGCAGCGGCTTGCCCGACTGCACGACCGCCTCGAGCACCGGCAGCATCGCCTGCAGGCCCGAGAGCTTCTTCTCGAACAGCAGCAGGAACGGCGACTCGAGCTCGCAGGTCATCTTGTCGGCGTTGGTGATGAAGTACGGCGACAGGTAGCCGCGGTCGAACTGCATGCCCTCGACGACGTCGAGCTCGGTGTCGAGGCTCTTGGCCTCTTCCACCGTGATCACGCCCTCGTTGCCGACCTTCTTCATCGCCTGGGCGATCATCTTGCCGATCGACTCCTCGCCATTGGCCGAGATCGTGCCGACCTGCGCCACCTCGTCGGAGGTGGTGATCTTCTTGGCGCGGCCCTTGATGTCCTCGACCGCCGCCTCGACCGCCAGGTCGATGCCGCGCTTCAGGTCCATCGGGTTCATGCCGGCGGCGACCAGCTTGGCGCCCTCGCGGACGATCGCCTGGGCCAGCACGGTCGCCGTCGTCGTGCCGTCGCCGGCCACGTCGTTGGTCTTCGAGGCCACTTCGCGCACCATCTGGGCGCCCATGTTCTCGAACTTGTCGGCGAGCTCGATCTCCTTGGCGACCGTCACACCGTCCTTGGTGATGCGCGGCGCGCCGAAGCTCTTGTCGAGCACGACGTTGCGGCCCTTGGGACCCAGCGTCACCTTCACCGCATTGGCGAGGATGTCGACGCCGCGCAGCATGCGATCGCGCGCGTCACCCGAAAAACGTACGTCTTTGGCAGCCATTGTTCCCTCGTGGAATTCGGTTCAACAAAAAAGACCGTGCGCGATGGCGCGACGGTCTCAGGCGGCTTTCTTGGTGGCTTTCGCGGGCGCCTCGAGGATGCCCATGATGTCGCTCTCCTTCATGATCAGGAGATCGACGCCGTCGAGCTTCACTTCGGTGCCCGACCACTTGCCGAACAGGATGCGGTCGCCGACCCGGACGTCGAGCGGCACCAGGGTGCCCTTCTCGTCGCGCGCGCCAGGACCGACAGCGACGATCTCGCCTTCCATCGGCTTTTCCTTGGCGGTGTCGGGGATGATGATCCCGCCCTTGGTCTTTTCTTCTTCCGCGACGCGCTTCACCACGACGCGGTCATGCAGCGGACGAAAGCTCATGAACTCCCTCCTCCTTGGGTCAAAACGAGGCCCTCTCCGGGCCGGGTAATAAGATTGCTGTTAGCACTCCCGAATCGTGAGTGCCAAACGCGCGCGGGATGTAGGGGTTTGCCCCGATTTAGTCAAGGATCAGCAGCAATCATGCCGCATGGCTGCTAATGCTTTGATTTATTTCGTGAAATCGGTTGCGTTGGCACGTTTCTCGCGAGACCATCGACGTCTCTCGACGTTTGAATCCACCCGGAAAAAGGTGTTCAAGATGTCTGGTGCCCTAGAGAAACAGCTACGTGACTATCGGCTGACGACGGCGGAGATCCTTTATTTTCTACCGGACCATCAGAACCTGCTGCAGACCTTCATCTGGCAGGACCTCGACATCGCGCCGAAGTACCCCGTTCTGACGAAGTTCCTGGCCTTCTGGGAGAGAAACCTCGACGGCAAGCTGCACCGCGTTCGGGTCGCCAGCGCCGGGCTGATCCAGCCGGCCGAATTCCGCTTCGCCCAGGTGCTGGCGACGGTGCACTGAGGCTCGTCTCTACCGGGCCCGCAAGCCGCCCCGAGGATGATGGCGTGCGCGCGGTGGCAGCTCAGCGGTTGAGCTGCCAGACCTGCATGCTCAGCACCGCCAGGAAGCCGACCCAGCACAGATAGGGCGCGAGCAGCCAGGCGGCCAGGCGGGAGTGCTGGCGAAAGGCGCCAATGGTGGCGCCGATCGCCACGAGCAGCACGAACATCAAGACGACGGCCATGCCGATGCGGTGGGCGCCGAAGAACAGCGGCATCCACATCGCGTTGAGGATCAGTTGGGTCCACCACAGCAATTGGGCCGAGCCGGTGCGATGCCAGGGCGCGCTGCGCCAGACCAGCCAGACCGAGAGCGCCATGGCGATGTACACCGCCATCCAGATCAGCGGGAGCATCGAGCTGGGCGGCATGATGACCGGCTTCTTGAGCCCGTTCCACCAGGCCGGATCGTGCACCGGCGAGTAGAAGGCGCCGATACCGCAGACCAGGGTCACGGCGACCAGAAACCAGATGAACATCAGCGCCCGCCGCACGCCGGTGGGCGGCAGGTAGCGCTCAAAGTCGTCGGAGAGTCGGCGCAACGCCATGGTTTCTGCAAACTACTTGAAGATAGTCTCTCAACCTACTCTGCCATCAATAAAATGTCACCTTCGATGTCACGAGGCCTCTTGGTACTCCTGGCGCGTGCGGGCGATCAGGCCGGCGACGGGGGGAATGTCGGCCACGCCCGACACCGAATGGCCGGCGCTCCAGATGTCCTTCCACCGCCGGGCCCCCTGCTCGCGTGCCCCGCTGTTGATGTCCTTGGCGACGTCGATGCCGCCACGCGCCGGCAGGTTGTCGGGATCGGCGCCGGCGGCGACGATCGAGGGCCTGAGCATGTTGGTCTCGAGCCCGGTGAAGGCGCGGGTCAGCAGCACGTCGTCGAGCCGCGACGACACCAGCATCTCCTTGTAGGCGTCCTTCGCCATGCTCTCCCGTGTGGCGATGAACTTGGTGCCCATATAGGCGAGGTCGCAGCCCAGCACCTCGGCGGCGCGCAGCGCGCGGCCATCGGCGATGCCGCCGGCCAGCACCAGCGGCCCGTCCCAGATCCGGCGCACGGCGCGCGCGAAGGCGAAGGGGTTGGCCCAGCCGGTCTGCCCGCCGGCGCCAGCCGTGAGCAGCACCAGCCCGTCGCTACCCGTGGCGATCGCCTTCTCGGCGTGGCGCATCGAGGCGACATCGGTGAAGACGCGGCAGCCGATATCGTGCAACGGCGCGATCACATTCTCCGGGCTGCCGACACTGGCGATCACCAGCTCGACGCTGTGGCGCAGGAGCACGGCGAGGTCGTCGGCCAGCCGCGTGTTGGAGCGATGCACGATCAGGTTGGGGCAGATCGGCGCCAGCCGCTTGCCGGCGCGCTGCTCGGCGTCCTCGACGCGGCGACGCGTCTCTGCGAGCCACGCCTCGAGCTCTTCGACCGTGCGCGCGTTGGCGGTCGGGAAGGAACCGACGACGCCTTCGACGCAGGCGGCGACCACCAGCTCGACGCCGGAGACGAGGAACATCGGCGCCGCGATCAGCGGCAGCGACAGACGGGACGACAGATCGGACGGTAGCGACATGTCGGCACGCTAGCCGCTGGCCGCGCGCCACTCCAGCGGCGCGTCTGGATCGCTACCTCAGCGATCCGCGGATGCGCAGGACGACAAGGCTGAGGTCGCCCGAGACGACGGCGCCCGACGAGATGGGTGCCGGACGCACCGCGGTGTCGGCGCGTTCACGCGTCAGCAGCGCGGGGCCGATCAGGCAGATCAGCCCGGCGACAACCAGAAGGATGCGCAGGGTGAAGGACATCCGCATCACGCCCTCCCTGCCGACGTGAAGCGGCGCAGCGCCGAGACCGCCGCGCGGCCGTCGCCGGCCGGCTGGTAGAACACACTGAAGGTCTTGAAGGCCTCGATGAAGCGCGGCGCCTTCGCGGCGTCGGCGATCTCGTAGGCGTCGAAGCCGCAGCGGCGCATGAACAGCGCCTGATCGATCAGCACGTCGCCGGTGGCGCGCAACTCGCCCGCGAAGCCCAGGCGTTCGCGAAGGCTGCGCGCCTGGCTGTAGGCGCGGCCATCGCTGAACTTGGGGAACTCCAACGCGATCAGCTCGAGGCGGTCGACAGCGCCGGCCAGCGCGTCGACCGCGTCGCTGTTGCGCAGCTTCACGCCCAGCGGCGCGCCGCGCGCCAACACTGTGTCGCGCTCAGCCTGGAAGCGCGCGAAGGAGACGATCGCCGGCTCGTGCGCCGGCAGCGGCGTGGCATCGTCGATGACGCGCCAGGGATCCTCGACGAGGCGTCCGTCCTTAAGCAGCGGCATAGAGGCGCTCCTTGAACGGGGCGTCGCCCAACCGGCGATAGGTGTCGACGAAGCGCTCGCCGGGGCGGCGCGTGGCGAGATAGGTCTCGACCAGGTTCTCGATCGCATCGACGATCGCGTCGGCGGAGACGGCGGGGCCGATGATGCGGCCCAGCGACGTGGTTTCGGTGCCGTCGCCGCCCAAGGTGATCTGGTAGAATTCCTCGCCGTTCTTGTCGACGCCGAGAATGCCGATGTGGCCCACATGATGATGGCCGCAGGCGTTGATGCAGCCCGAGATCTTGATCTTCAGCTCGCCGATGTCGTGCTGGCGCTTCAGGTCGGCGAAGCGCCGCGTGATCTGCTGCGCCACCGGGATCGAGCGTGCGTTGGCCAGCGCGCAGTAGTCGAGGCCGGGGCAGGCGATGATGTCGCTGACCAGCCCGAGATTGGGCGTCGCCAGATCGATCGTCGCGAGCCTGCGCCACAGCATCGGCAGGTCGGCACGCTTCACGTGCGGCAGCACGAGATTCTGCTCGTGCGACACGCGGATCTCGTCGTGGCTGTAGGCGAGCGCGAGATCGGCGACGGCTTCCATCTGCGCCGCACTGGCGTCGCCCGGCGGCGCGCCTTCGGGCTTCAGCGACAGGTTGACGATGGCGTAGCCCGGCTCGCGATGCGACGCGACGTTGGTCCTCAGCCAGCGCGCGAAGGTGGCGTTCTCCAGCCGCAGCCGTTCGACCGCGAGATCGACAGCGGGCTGCGGTACGTAGGCTGGCGGCGCGAAGTGCTTGGCGATGGCATCGATGGTCTCGGCCGGCAGCTCGAGCGCGCCGTCACGAATGGCTTCCCATTCAGCCTCGACGCGACGGCGCATCTCCTCGGTGCCGATCTCATGCACCAGGATCTTGATGCGCGCCTTGTAGAGATTGTCGCGTCGGCCGGCGAGATTGTAGGCGCGCAGGATCGCCTCGAGATAGGACAGAAGATGCCGCTTGGGCAGGAACTCGCGGATCGTCTTGCCGATCATCGGCGTGCGGCCCAGGCCACCGCCAACGATCACCTCGAAGCCGACCTCGCCCTCCTCGTTGCGGTGCAAGCGCAGGCCGATATCGTGCACGCGCACCGCCGCGCGATCATGCGTCGAGCCGGTGACCGCGATCTTGAACTTGCGCGGCAGGAAGGTGAACTCGGGATGCAAGCTCGACCACTGGCGGATGATCTCGCACCACACCCTGGGATCCTCGATCTCGTCGACCGCGACGCCGGCCCACTGGTCGGCGGTGGTGTTGCGGATGCAGTTGCCGCTGGTCTGCAGCGCGTGCATCTCGACCGAGGCGAGATCATCCAGCGCGTCGGCGGCGTCCTCCAGCTTGATCCAGTTGAACTGGATGTTCTGGCGCGTGGTGAAGTGGCCGTAGCCGCGATCGTAGCGCCGCGCGATATGCGCCAGCATGCGCATCTGCGCCGACGACAAGGTGCCGTAGGGGATCGCCACGCGCAGCATGTAGGCGTGCAACTGCAGGTACAGGCCGTTGGTCAGGCGCAGCGGCTTGAACTGCTCCTCGGTGAGCTCACCAGCAAGACGCCGACTCACCTGGTCGCGGAACTGCGCGACGCGCTCGGCGACGAAGGTGCGATCGTGCTCGTCGTAGGTGTACATGGATCGCTCAGAGGTAACGTACGGCGTCGGCCGCGATGGTGTCGATGGTCAGGCCGTTGGCGCGGATGCGCTCGCGCAGATCGACCGGCTCGATCACGCCGTCATGGTCTGTGACGGCGATCAGCGCCGGGCCGACGATCACCGTGGCGGCGTCGCGATTGGCGATCGCCACCAGGCGCTCGGCGTCGGCGGCGGTGCGCGAGACCTCTGCCTCGGCGAGCGACGTCGTCCACGTGCCGTCTGGCGCGAGGAACACCACCGCGCCGTCGCGCAGCCGGTTGGCGGTGGCGATCTGCAGGGTGGATTTGGCAGCCTTGGCCATCACGAAGCCTCCGCGAGACGGGCGGGCAGGCCGGCGCTGGACAGCGCGGCTACCTCGCCGATGATGATGAGGGCGGGTCCACCGCCGGCGTGCCGCGCCGCCAGCGCGGTCAGCGAACCGACCGTGCCGATGGAGACGCGCTGATCGGGGCGCGTGCCACGATCGACGATGGCGACAGGCATGGAGAGCCGGATGCCCGCCGCCAGCAATCGATCGCGCACGCGCGGGGCCTGGGACAGCCCCATGTAGATAACAGTGGTGTGACCCGGCCGCGCCGCGGCCTGCCAGTCGATCGCTGGCTCGCCATCGCGGCCATGCGCGGTGACCAAGGTCACGGATTGCGCCAGGTCACGATGTGTCAGCGGAATGCCGGTCGCGGCCGCGCAGCCCAGCGCCGCGGTGATCCCGGGCACGACAAAGGCCTCGATGCCTGATGCGCGAACGTATTCGAGCTCCTCGCCGCCCCGGCCGAAGACGAAGGGATCGCCGCCCTTCAGCCGCACGACGCGCTTGCCGGCGCGCGCATGCTCGACGATCAGCGCGTTGATCGCGTCCTGCTTGTGGCTGTGGCGACCTTTGCGCTTGCCCACCGGCACCAGCGTCGCGTCGCGGCGCGCGTAGTCGAGGATCGCCGGGGCCACGAGATCGTCGTGCAGGATCACATCGGCGCGCTGCAGCAAGCGCAGCGCGCGCAGGGTCAGCAGTTCTGGATCGCCAGGGCCGGCGCCGACGATGTGCACCACGCCCTGCCCGTCATCGCCGCGCGCCAGGCTGGCACGCATGGCGATTTCAGCCTCGGCGTCGCGACCGGCCAGCACCATCTCGCCGATCGGACCGTCGAGCGTGCGCTCCCAGAAGCGCATGCGGTTGCCGACGCCGCGGGCGGCGTCGCGAAAGCGCGCGGCGAATTTCGCCAGCGCGCCGATGCGCGCCGGCAAGGCCGCCTCGACGCGCTCGCGCAGCAGCCGGGCCAGAGTCGGCGAGGCGCCGCCGGTGGAGATCGCCGCGACGACGCCGTCGCGGTCGACGATCGCGGGCATGATGAAATCGCAGAGATCGGGTCGATCGACGACGTTGACCGGCACCTTGGCCGCGCGCGCCCAGCCGGCGACGAGACGATCGAGGTCGGCATTCCCCGTCGCGACAAACGCCAGCGTCACGTCGGCGAGATCGGCCGCGACCACCGCCTCCGACGCGACCCGGCGCACCACGGCGCCCGCTTTGGCCAGCAAGCCCGCGCGCTGGTCCGCCGCCGGCGTGCCGCCGACGACGAGGGCCGTCTTGCGGTGTAAGGCCATGAAGATCGGCAGATGGTCCAAAGGGCGCTCTCCCGGCAAAAGCCGTCGCCCTCCAATTGGCCCCTCCTGTGGGGGCAATACAAAATAATTTACCTAACTGCGTTGCATAAATTAACTATTCAACACTGTGACAGTGTTCTTTTGCCCAACAGCCAGACCGATTAGCGTCGCGGCCTCACCAGGGGGAAACGCGATGGCCAGGACAGGTTTGCGGGCGGCGGTTGGTACCACGACGCCGAAGATCGGCACCTTCATCTTCGAGTTCGCCGTTCCAGGGATCGGCCAGATCCTGAACGCCGCCGGGGCTGAATTCGTCGTGATCGACATGGAGCACAGCGGCTTCGGCTTCGACACGGTGCGCGCCGCCATCAAGTACGTCCAGGCCGGCAACCTGCCGGTCATCGTGCGCGCGCCGTCCAAGGCCTACGACCACATCGCGCGCATCATGGATATCGGCGCCGACGGCGTGATGGTGCCGATGGTCTCCTCGGTCGAACAGGCGCGCGCGGTGCTCGACGCGGTGAAGTACTTCCCGCAAGGCAAGCGCGGCGTGGCGCTGGGCCTGGCGATGGAACGCTACAGCATGAGCGGCGCGTCGCTCGCCGAGCGCTTCGCGGCGCAGAACGACCGCACCATCGTCATGCTGCAGATCGAGGATCCGGCCGGCGCGGAATGCGCGGGCCAGATGGCGGCGATGGACGGTGTCGATGTGCTGTGGGTCGGCCACAACGATCTGTCGGTCGCCATGGGCATCCCCGGCGCCTTCGACGACCAGCGCTTCCAGGCGCATGAGGGCGCCACCATCGAGGCCTGCCGCAAGCACGGCAAATCCGCCGGCCGCCTGGCGCGCGACGCCGACGAGGCCGCCGGTTTCGTGGCGCGCGGCTACGATTTCATCTCCATCGCCACGGATGTCGGCTTGCTGCAGCAGGCGATGGCCTCAGGCATCGCCCGCGTGCGGCGCGGCCGATAACTGTTACCTTCCCCCGGAGGGGGAAGGTAACGACTGTGGCTACGGCTTCAGCTCGATCTCGATGAAGACGTACTCGTGGGGATTGGGGTTGATCACGTCGTGCTCGACGCCGACGGCGCGCGAATAGGACACGCCGACCTTCATGTCGGACTCGACATACTGCGAGCCGGTCCACACGCCGAGCTTGCCGGCGACCAACGGCACGACGATGTAGTCGTGGCCGTGCCGATGCCAGCCGGTGCGCGCGCCGGGCGGCATACGCCACTCCCAGACGATGGCGCGGTCGGTCTCGAGCTGCTTGGTGCCCGTGGCCATCGGCCTCGATTTGTCCTCGTCGCGTTCCGTCATCGTCCCATCCTCACGTTGGCGCTCACCCTAACATGAGCGGAACGCATGTGGCGTTCGCCGATGATTCGTGCATATACACACATTAGCCACGGACCCGAGTACCGCATGCCCGATTCCGCCCCCGTTCTGCGCGACCCCTCCGCGCCACCCAAGCCGCATCCGCTCCTTGTGGCGCCGCCGGTGCCGACCATCGCGCGCCTGGCGCTGCCGACCACGGCTGTCATGATCGCGCAATCCGGCGTCAGCATCGCCGAGACTTGGGTGGTCGGTAAGCTTGGGACGGAAGCGCTGGCCGGCTTCGCGCTGGTCTTCCCGCTGCTGATGCTGATGACGATGATGGCCGCCGGCGGCATCGGTGGCGGCATCGCCTCGGCGATCGCGCGCGCTTCGGGCGGCGGGCGCACCGCCGACGTGCGCGCGCTGGTCGTGCATGCCCTGATCGTCGCGCTGGGCTTCGCGCTGCTGTTCACCATCGGCATGCGCGTCTTCGGCGCCGACATCTATCGCCTGCTCGGCAGCCTGCGCGGTGGTCCCATCGCCGGCGGCGATCCGGCCCTCGTGCTGGCCTATGCGCTGACCTATTCCGACACGGTCTTCGCCGGCGCCGCCGCGCACTGGGCGATGTTCGCGCTGTCCTCGATCATCCGGGGCGCCGGCAACGCCGCGCTGCCCGGCAAGGCGATGCTGCTGAGCTCGCTGCTGCAGATCCCGCTGACCTATGTGCTGGCGCTGGGCGTCGGCGGCTGGGGCGGCATGGGCATCGCCGGCGCCGCCGTCTCCTCGATCCTCGCCGCGCTGCTCGCCGCCGGGCTGATGCTCGTCGCGCTGCGGCGCGGTGCCGCCGGCGTCCCGCTCGATCTGCGCGGCGTCTCGCTGAAGGCCGCGTTGTTCGCGCCGATCCTGCGCGTCGGCCTGATCTCCTCGATCTCGGCGGTCACCGCCAACCTCGCGACCATCCTCGTCACCTTGCTGGTCGCCGGCTTCGGCGTGGCGGCGCTGGCCGGCTACGGTGTGAGCTCGCGGCTGGAGTTCATGCTGGTGCCGCTGGCCTTCGGCATCGGCTCGGCGCTCACGACGCTGGTCGGTATCGCCGTCGGCGCCGGCCAGTGGCAGCGCGCGGTACGCGTGGCGATCATCGGCTCGCTGATGGCCGCGGCGCTGACCGGCACCGTCGGCGCGCTGGCGGCGATCTTCCCGCAGGGCTGGATGTCGATCTTCAGCGCCGATCCACTGGTGCAGCAGACCGGCGTGACCTACCTGACGCGCGCCGCGCCGTTCTATGCCTTCTTCGGCCTGGGCATGGCGCTGAACTTCGCCTCGCAGGGCGCCGGCCGGCAGGGCGTGCCTTTGGCCATCGCCTTCGTGCGCCTGGCGCTGGCGGCGGGCGGCGGCTGGCTCGCGGTGCATGTCTGGGGCCTGGGCGAGCAGGGCCTGTTCTGGGCGGTCGCCATCTCCATTGTCGTCTTCGGCCTGGCCAATCTCGCGGCGCTGATCGTCAGGCCCTGGCGCGGCCGCTCGTAAAGAGAACCTACCTTCCCCCGCCTCCGGGCGCACGAGCGCGCCCTTGGGGGGAAGGTACTTCACGAGCACTACGCCGAACCACGCCGCCGACGCGGGATGAAGGGCACCATCACCAGCGCCAACACGAAGGTGGCGCCGACCAACAGCCATGCTTCGTTGAACGACAAAGTCATCGCCGCGCGTTCGACCAGCGGGCGGACGGTCTCCTGCGTCCCGACGTCGACGGCGCCGATCGGCACGCCGGTGAAGCGCTCCAGCGGCAGGCCGACGAAGGACGCTGCCTCCCGATCGCCGGCCAGCAGGCGTTCGGCCAGGCGCACGCCGTGAACCGGTGTGCGCTGCTCGAGGATGGTGTCGATCAGCGCGATGCCGATGGCGCCGCCCAGCACGCGCGTCAGGTTGAACACGCCGCTGGCCTCCGCCGAGTCGGTGTCGCTCCAGCCATCGAGCGCCAGCCGCGTGATCGGCAGCAGGCAGAGCAGCATGGCCGCGCCGCGCAGCACCTGCGGCCAGAACAGCTCGTCGAAATCCGAGCGCGGCGTGGTAAAGCCGTTGGCGATCAGGCCGGCGGCGAACAGCGCGAATCCGAAGGCCGTCAGGCCGCGTGGATCCAGCCGCGGCTCGATGAACGCGGCGAGCGGCGCCACCAGCAGCTGCACGGCGCCAGTCACCGCCATGATCGTGCCGATCTCCAGCGGCCCCAAATCACGCACCAGGCCGAGGAACACCGCGAGCAGGTAGGTCGAGCCGTACAGGCCGACGCCCAGTACGAAGTTCAAGCCACAGCCCAGCGAGAAGCCGCGATCGCGAAAGCGGCGCAGATCGACCAGGGGATGCGCGCGCGTCAGACACAGCCAGACGCTCGCCGCCGCCGCCAGCGGACAGACGACATACAGCGCGATCACGATGGGCCCCTGCCAGTCGTTGCGCGGGCCGGTCTTCAGCAAGAGTTCCAGCCCGCCGAGGAAGATCGCCGCGCACAGCACGGTCGAGGCGCTGATGCGCCAGAGCGTCGACCAGTCGGGCTTCGCGCCGCGCACGAAGAGCGCCACCAGCGCCACGACGATCAGGCCCGGTGGCAGGTTGATCAGGAACATCCAGTGCCACGACGCCGCCTCGGTCAGCCAGCCGCCGAGGGCCGGGCCGATGGTCGGCGCGATCATCGCGAAGCTGCCGGCGATCGTCGCCACTCTGGTGTGATGCGAGGGCGGGAAGAGCACGAAGCCGGCGGTGAACACGCCGGGAATCAGCAGGCCGCCGAAGAGGCCCTGCACGATGCGCCAGCCGACCAGCGTGGCGAAGTCGCCGGCCAGCGCGCAGCCCACGCTGCTGACGGTGAAGCCCAGCGTCGCGCCGACCATCAGCCAGCGCAGCCCCAGCGCGCGCGTCAGCCAGCCCGACAGCGGGATCGCGACCACCTCGGCCACGAGATAGGCCGTCTGGATCCAGCTCAGATCGTCGTGCGCGATGCGCAGCGCGCCGCCGATGGCGGTGAGCGAGCTGGCGACGATCTGGATGTCGAGGATCGCCATGAACATGGCGACGCACATCGCCAGGAAGCCGATCCACGTCCGCAGGTCGGCGCGCACCGCCGTCTCAGGCACAAGGCGGCTCCCGGCGTGCCCGCAGCGCCTGGTCCTCGATGCGGATGCGCCACCACAGCAGCGCCGCGTTGAGGATCGAGAAGACGATGGCGACGCCAACCAGACCGAACACCAGCGGCAGGACGGCGATCTCGCCGACGACCACAGCGTAGTTGGGATGGCGCAGGAAACGATACGGACCGCCGCGCACCAAAGGCGCGCCGGGCAGGCTGATGATGCGCGTCGTCCAGTACGGCCCCAGGGTGGCGATCACCCACAGCCGCAGCGCCTGCAGGACGATGAGCGCCGCCAGCGCCGGCCAGTGGATCGGCGGCGACGGCGGCAGCATCGCCACGATCGCCACCAGCCACGATCCGTGCAGCAGCACGAACAGCGGATAGTGCGCGCGGCCGATCTCGACCGCGCCTCTCGCCAGCAGCGCGCGCGTGTTGCGCCGGGCGTAGGCCAGCTCGCCGAGCCGCTGCGCCGCCACCAGACCGATGATGACGAGTGCCGCGATCATCGGCCGTCGAGCATCAGGAAGCTGGCCGAGAAGCCCGGCCCCAGCGCGCTCAGCAGGGTGCGCTGCGTGGGGAGCTTCTCTTTCATGCGCAGAAGCACGAAGAGCGCGGTGGCCGCCGACATGTTGCCGTAGTCACGCAAGGTGGCACGACTGTCCTCGAGCGAACCGCGCTGCAGCTCCAACGAATCCTCGAGCGCGTCGAGCACCTTGGCGCCGCCGGGATGGCAGGCGAAACTGTCGACCGACGATATGCAGCGATGGTTGCGCGCGAGGTAGTCGTCGAAGACGACGCGCAGGCCGTTCTCGACCAAACTGGGAATACTCTGCGCGAAGATCGCCTTCAGCCCGTCGTCGCGCACATCCCAGCCCATGATGCCCAGCGAGTCCGGCCAGGTGTGCTCGCCGGCCGGCCCGAAGGCCGGGCCGTCGCCCTCACTCGACACGATGGCGCCGGCCGCGCCGTCGCCGAACAGCGCGGTGGCGATGATGTTGCTGCGGTCAAAGTCGTCGCGGCGGAAAGTCAGCGCGCAGAGCTCGACGACCAGGAACAGCACGCGTGAGCCGGGCGCCGCCCGCGCCAGGTCGACGGCGCGCGCCAGGCCGGTGACGCCGCCGGCGCAGCCCAGGCCGAAGATCGGCAGGCGACGGATGTCGCGGCGCAGGCCCAGCCGCTCGATCAGCAGCGCGTCGAGGCTGGGCGTGGCGACGCCGGTGGTCGAGGCGACGACGATGGCATCGATATCCTCGCGCCGCAGTCCGGCCTCGTCGAGGCAATCCAGCGTGATGCGCTCGAGAAGGGTCACTGCATTGTCGATGAACAGCTGGGTGCGCTCCCGCCAGCCGTGCGTCTCTTCGTACCATTCGATCGGCACGCAGGAATAGCGCCGCTCGATGCCGGCGTTGCCGAACACCGGCAACAGCTTCTCGACATCGAGACGGCCGCCCAGCACGTGCGCGACGCGCGCGCAGACCGCGCGCTGGTCGAGCACGTAAGGCGGAACGGCCGTGCTCAACGCGAGCAAGCGTGGACGTTCGGACATGGACTACTCTCCCGACGACGGCGCCGATCCCACCAATACCATCGTCGGGTGCCAGCGGCTGTGCCCCTGGACACTACACGACTTCGCGGGAGGAATTGCGGCGCGACTGCAGTTCGCGATTGAGCGCGCGCAAATGTGGCGTCGCCACGGCCGCCGCCTTGGCCTCGATCGCACGATAATGTGTGACAAGCGCGCGACCAAACGGCGTCAGCGCGGCGCCGCCACCGCCATCGCCGCCGGCGCGCTTCTCGACCACCGGCTTGCGGAAGCAGCGGTTGACCTCGTCGATCAGCAGCCAGGCGCGGCGGTACGACATGCCCATGTCGCGACCGGCGGCGGCGATCGAGCCGCTGGAGTCGATCAGCTCCAGCAGCCGGATCTTTCCCGGACCCACCGCGTCCTCGCCGCCGAACTCGATGCGCAGATTGAGCGTCGCCATCGGGGGATTAGACGACGAACGCGCCGTCAAGCCAAGCCAGCGACGCTTGCGTCCCTGCGCGACGGCGTGCGATATATTCGCACGGATATAACGACTGGCGGATTCGTGACATGCGGGTGGCGTGGCGTCTGGGTATCGCCGTGGGTCTGTCGCTGATCGCCGCGATGCCGGCCGCGGCCCAGGAAATCCGCGTGCTGGCGGCCGCCAGCCTGTCGAACGTGCTCGATACGCTGTGCGCCGCGTGGCTCGCCAAGGGCGAGCCACGATGCGTCGCGGTGTATGCCGCCTCCTCGGCGCTTGCGCGCCAGCTCGAGAACGGCGCGCCGGGCGACGTATTCATCTCCGCCGACGAGCCCTGGATGAAGTACGCCGTCGACAAGAAGGCGGTGAGGCCCGAGACGCAACGCGCGCTCGCCACCAACCTGCTGGTGATCATCGCGCCGGCGAACAGCAGGATCGCGCTGACGCCAGCGCCGAACTTCCCGATCACCGCCGCGCTGGGCGAAGGCCGCCTGTCATTGGCCGATCCCGATTCGGTGCCCGCTGGCCGTTACGCCAAGGCGGCGCTGACGCACTACGGCGTCTGGGACCAGGTGTCGGGCAAGATCGCGCGGGCGGAAAACGCGCGCGACGCGCTGGCCTTCGTGGCGCGCGGCGCCGCGCCGCTGGGCGTTGTCTACGCCACCGACGCCAAGGTCGAGCCGAAGGTGCGCATCGTCGCCAGCTTCCCTTCAGGCAGCCATCCGCCGGTGGTCTATCCCATGGCCGTGACCGCCAACGCGAGGAGCCCGCGCGCCCAGGCCTTCCTCGATTTCCTGATGAGCCCGCCATCGCAGGCGGCGCTCCAGGAGGCGGGCTTCGGCCCGCCGCCGAAGTAGCGGCAGGGCATGCTTCTATCTCCCGAGGAAATCGGCATTCTCCTGCTGAGCATGAAGGTCGCGGCGTGGAGCGTCGCGATCAGCCTCGTACCGGCGATCGCGGTGGGCTGGACGCTCGCGCGTCACAGCTTCCCGGGTAAGGCGGCGATCGACGCCATCTTGCATCTGCCGCTGGTCCTGCCGCCCGTGGTCGTGGGCTACGTGCTGCTGATCCTGTTCGCGCCCAAGGGACCGCTGGGTGCGCCGCTGCGCGACTGGCTGGGCATCGATGTCGCATTCTCCTGGCGCGGCGCGGTGCTGGCCGCCGCGGTCATGGGCTTTCCGCTGATGACACAGGCGATCCGGCTCTCGGCGCAGGCCGTCGATCGCAAGCTCGAGCAGGCCGCGCGCACCCTGGGCGCGCCGCCCTGGCAGGTCTTCCTCACCATCACGCTGCCGCTGATGGCGCCAGGCGTCCTGGCCGGCGCCGTGCTCTCCTTCGCCCGCTCGCTGGGTGAGTTCGGCGCCACCATCACCTTCGTCTCCAACATCCCCGGCGAGACGCGCACCCTGCCGCTGGCGATCTATGCCTACACGCAGGTGCCCGGCGGCGACGGGCCAGCGCTTCGGCTCACGCTGATCTCGATCGCCGTCGCGCTGGCGGCGCTGGCCGGCGCCGAGGTCGTCAATCGCGCTTTGGCGCGGCGCATCGGGGCGCCGGCATGATCGAGGTCGACATCGCGCTGAATCTCGACGGCTTCGACCTTGCCGCGGCCTTCGACGTGCCCCCAGGCAGCGTCACGGCGCTATTCGGCCGCTCGGGCTCAGGCAAGTCGACCATCATCGACTGCGTCGCCGGCCTGCGCCGTCCCGATCGCGGACGCATCGTCGTCGAAGGCGAGACGCTGTTCGACGCGTCGAGCGCCAACGTGCCGCCCGAACGGCGACGCCTGGGCTATGTGTTCCAGGACGCGCGCCTTTTCCCGCATCTGAGCGTCGAGAGCAACCTGCGCTACGGCGAGCGCCGCGCGCCAACAGATCGGCGCATCGCCACCTTCGACGATGTCGTGGCGCTGCTGGGCATCGGCCACCTCCTGCAACGCCGACCGGGCACCTTGTCGGGCGGCGAGCGCCAGCGCGTCGCCATCGGCCGCGCCTTGCTGTCGCAGCCGCGCGCGCTGCTAATGGACGAGCCGCTGGCGGCGCTCGACCGCGAACGCAAGGCCGAGGTGCTGCCGTACATCGAGCGCCTGCGCGATCGCTTCGGCCTGCCGATCCTCTATGTCAGCCACGCCGTAGAGGAGGTCGTGCGCCTGGCGCAGAAGGTCGTGCGCATCGAGCATGGTCGCATCACCGGCATCGGTCCGGTCGAGGAGATGCTGAGCGGCGGCGCCATCGGCGACGAGCATGGCCCTGCCACGGTGCTGCGCGCCGTGGTGAAGCGACACGATGCGCGTTTCGGGCTGACGGTGCTGGAGATCGGCGCCGATCGCGAACTGGTGACACCGGCGATCGAGCGACCCGTCGGCGGCGAGGTGCGTGTGCGTATCCTGGCGCGCGACGTGTCGCTGGCGCTCGAGCAGCCCACGGGCATCAGCATCCAGAACCGGCTCGAAGCGAGCATCGCCGAGATCGCGCGACCCAGTCCCTTCATCGTCGATGTGCGTCTGGATATCGGTGCGCCGCTGTGGTCGCGCGTCAGCGCCAAGGCGACGGAGGAACTCGCGCTTGCCCCGGGCAAGCGCGTGGTCGCGCTGATCAAGACCGTGGCGCTGGAGCGCGATTGAGTTTTCTCTTCGGGCCGCGCCGCTCCAGCGGCGCATCTTCCGAGCGCCGCTGGAGCGGCGCGGCCCAAACTCAACGTGCCGGAAGCCTGAGGTTGGCGACGGCGACGCCGAACGAGGCCTGTGGCAGCGAGGGCCTCACGCCGAGCCACGCCTCGCGCTCGGCGACGCAGGGCAACAGGTTCCGGAACAGCTGGCGCCAAGTGGTGGCGCCAGAATCGTAGGCGCCGATCAGGCAGCGGTCGAAGGCACCGTGGCGCTCGTCCAGCTTCGCGGCGTAGGTCGCGCGGCCACGCGCGGCGGCGGCGATGATGATGCGGTTGGGCCGCTCCAGTCGCGCGGTGATGAACGAGCCTGTCTCGCAGCCCGACAGAACCAGCACCGTCGGCCGATCGCCGCAGGCCATGGTTGCCAGCCGGTCGATGTCGGCGAGCGAGGCCCGGCGGCCGTTGGGCTCACCCGCCAGGCGCAAGGTGCCCTCCTCGCCATGCGAGCTGAAATAGAGCAGGCAAGCCTCGCTTTGCCGCGTTCCCAGCGCCCCGAGCGACTGACGCAGGCTGGACAGCCGCGCCGGCGGTCGGGCGCTGCCATCGGGTGCGGTCAGCGAAGCGGTATGCAGGGCGACCCGCGTGACGCCGGCATCCCGCAGCCGTCCCGCGACATCTTCGGCAGCGAAGTCATAGATCGGCCGATCGTCGGCGCCGCCGACCACCAGCGCCTTCCAGTCGTCGGCGGCGATCGTGCGCGCAGGGGCAACACCCTTCGGGCCCGCGTCGTGCGGTACGCAGGCGGCCAGGGCCGCGGATACTAGCCCGACCACGCCCCAACGGACGGCCGCATCCGGCGCGCCGCGCATGACGTCCCCCTCGTCAACGCTTCCCCTCCAGCATGATCCGAGAGCCGCCCGACTGGCGCAAACGAGGAGTCTTGCGGCACCTAGTGTTCTGAAACACAAAGAAAAACGATGCTTTTCCCACCGTTTGTCGGCACTTGGGGCGGGCTTGCCCGCACTGGCTGTGAAACAACTTCAAGATGAGGTCGCCTCATGCGTGCCTCCCTTGACTCGCCGTCGGACCGGGTGCATCACCCGGCCCCGCCGTGACCCGGTCCGCGAGGACCGTCAGCGCCTGGGGAAGATCACGGCCAGGAGTTCGCTCGCGACATGGACAAGGCCCCAGGTGGTCCCCCTGCGACGGATCCGGCGAACGGCAACGGGCACCGCCCGACCGACGCCTTTGCCGACAACGTGCGCCCGCCCCTGCTCGCCGATGAGGCGCTGCAACACGGCCAGAGCGACCAGGGCGACGACCAGCACCACCCCAAAGGGCCGGTCGGCTTGCTTGCGTTGGGCGCGCTGGGGGTGGTCTTCGGCGACATCGGCACCAGCCCGCTCTACACCATGCGCGAGATCTTCGCGCATGCCGGCGAGGCTGGCTCGGGCGAGGCGGCCGTGCTCGGCGCACTGTCGCTGGTCTTCTGGGCCCTGATCCTCACCGTCAGCGTCAAGTACCTCGTGCTCATCCTGCGCGCCGACAACAAGGGCGAGGGCGGCGTGCTGGCGCTCGCGCGGCTCGCCGGCAACGCGTTACCACCCGGCGCCGTCGGCAGGCGCGGGGTGATCATGCTGCTGTCGATCGTCGGCCTGGCGCTGTTCTTCGGCGACGCGCTGATCACCCCGGCGATCTCCGTGCTCGGCGCCATCGAGGGCCTGCAAAAGGTCGAGCCCGGCTTCAAGCCCTACATCGTGCCGGTGACGGTCGCCATCCTTACCGCGCTGTTCTTCTTTCAGTCGCGCGGCACGGGGCGCGTGGGCCGGCTATTTGGCCCTGTCATGCTGGTGTGGTTCTTCGTGCTCGCCACCACAGGCCTGTGGCAGATCACGACCTATCCCAGCGTGCTGGCGGCGATCGATCCGCGTTACGGCATCGCCTTCATGTCGGCGCTAGGCTGGAAAACTTTCGTCGTGCTGGGCGCCGTGATCCTGGCGGTGACCGGCGGCGAGGCGCTCTACGCCGATATGGGCCATTTCGGCCGCAAGCCGATCCGGCTGGCCTGGTTCGGCCTCGTGCTGCCGGCGCTGGTGCTGAACTATTTCGGCCAGGGCGCGCTCCTGCTGCGCGAGCCCGGTACGCACGAGCACCTGTTCTTCGAGATGGTGCCGCACTGGGCGCTGATCCCGATGATCGCGCTGTCGACGGCGGCGGCGATCATCGCCTCGCAAGCCACCATCTCGGGCGTCTTCTCGCTCACCCAGCAGGCCATCCAGCTCGGCCTGCTGCCGCGCATGACCATCCTGCACACCTCGGAGACGGCGATCGGCCAGATTTATGTGCCGAGGATGAACTGGCTGCAGATGATCGGCGTCATTACGCTGGTCATCACCTTCGGTTCCTCGAGCGACCTCGCCGCCGCTTACGGCATCGCCGTCACCGGTGCGATGTCCATCGACACCATCCTTGCCTGCGTCGTCGCCATCCTGATCTGGCGCTGGCATCCGCTGCTGGCGATCGGCGCCTTCGGCGGGCTGCTGATGATCGACCTGGCGCTGTTCTCCTCGACGGTGCTGAAGATCCCGGAAGGCGCCTGGTTCCCGTTGGCGATGGCGGCGATCACCTGGTACCTGATCTCGTCCTGGCGGCGCGGCCGCGCGCTGCTCTACGAGCAGCTGCAGGGCAGCTCGCTGCCGATCGAGCAGTTCCTCGAGCGCATGGAGCGCGCGCCGCTGCGCGTGGCCGGCACGGCGGTGTTCATGACCGGCGACGTCAGCACCGTGCCCCTCGCCCTGCTGCACAACCTCAAGCACAACAAGGTCATGCACGAGCGCGTGATCCTGATGCACGTCCTGACCATGGACGTGCCGCGCGTCGCCGAGACGCGCCGCGTCGAGGTGCGACGGCTGGGCAAGGGTTTCCACACCGTGGTGGCGCGCTACGGTTTCATGGAGCAGCCCGACGTGCCGGCGGCGCTGGCGCGATGTCGCCAGCACGGCCTGGCCTATGACGAGATGCAGACCTCGTTCTTCCTCGGCCGCGAGACGCTGGTGCCCTCGGCGAAGTCGCCCCTTGGGCGGGCGCGACAAAGTATCTTCATCGCGCTGTCGACCACGGCGGCGGCGACCAAGGTGTTCTTCCGCATTCCACCCAACCGGGCGGTGGAACTGGGGGCACAAGTCGAAGTTTGACCTTATCCCGGCGTAAGACATGCTTGTTTGAAGCCGTGCGCTTCACGGGCTAGATTGAGAACGTTCGTACACTAACGATCGGCGTTTGGACCTGATGTCTGCCCTCTCCCTCAGGCACGGCCTGTCCTTCACGGATCTCTACACGCGCGACGGGCTTGGCCGGCTCGACGCGGCCTTCGTGTCGGCTCTCGCCGGCGTCGACGTCGCCCTGCACAACCGCCTGCTGGCCGCGCGCACGGCGCCCGACGCGCTGGCCGACAAGGACGAGTCGGCCCTGCTGATCGAGCTGGCGCCGCATCTCGACGATTTCCTCGCCGACCTCTTCGGTGTCACCGCGCCCAACCGGACCCTACGCGCGGCGCATGCGCGGCTGATGCCGCTCTACGACTGCAAGCGGCTCTTCGTGCAGCGCCACGCCGCGCGCGCGATCAAGCAGCCGGTGGCCGAGGCGCTCGACGGCGCATCCGTCACGGCGGCGGCCAACGCGGTGGTCGGCGTCGACCTCGGCGACGCCTCGATCGACCTCGAGGCGCGCGAGCTGGCCTTCGCCACGACGGTGCCGCGCCATCTCGACGCCGAGTACAAGATCGCCACACCGACGCCCGAGATCGAGGCGCTGACGCGCTACGCCGCCTGGGCGCTGTTCGCCAAGGAGGGCAAGGTGCGCCATCGCGCCGGGGCGCTGTTCAAGCAGCCGCATAAGCTCGACTTCGAAAAGCTCGTGCCGGTCGAGACCGAAACCGTCGACGGCGTGCTGAAGATGAAGCTGCCGGACGCGCTGCGCCGGCCGCGCGACGGCTTCCATCTCACCGACAAGGGCGGCGATCTCGCCTACGCGCTCGACCACACGCAGTACTGCATCTGGTGCCACAACCAGGGCAAGGACAGCTGCTCGCGCGGATACAAGGATCGCAAGACCGGCGCCTTCACCAAGAACCCGTTCGGCGTGACCTTGGCCGGCTGCCCGCTCGAGGAGAAGATTTCCGAGATGAACCTGGTCAAAGGCCAGGGCTACACCTTGGGGGCGCTGGCCATCATCACCGTCGACAATCCGCTCGTCGCCGCTACCGGGCATCGCATCTGCAACGACTGCATGAAGGCCTGCATCTTCCAGAAGCAGGAGCCGGTCGACATCCCGCAGATCGAGACGCGCACGTTGAAGGACGCGCTGTCGCTGCCCTGGGGCTTCGAGATCTATTCGCTGCTGACGCGCTGGAACCCGATGAACCTGCGCCGGCCGCTGCCGAAGCCGTCGACCGGCCGCAGCGTGCTGGTGGTCGGCCTCGGCCCGGCGGGCTTCAACCTCGCGCATCACCTGATCAACGACGGCCACCACGTCGTCGCCATCGACGGGCTGAAGATCGAGCCGATCGAGCCGGCGATGTGCGGTGTGAACGAGTCGGGCGGCCGCGTGCCCTTCGCGCCGCTGCGCGACTTCGAGGATCTGCGCGAGGATCTCGGCGAGCGGGTGCTGGCGGGCTTCGGCGGCGTCGCCGAGTACGGCATCACCGTGCGCTGGGACAAGAACTTCCTGAAGACCGTGCGCCTGCTGCTGGAGCGGCGGCCGCAGTTCGCGATGGTCGGCGGTACGCGCTTCGGCGGCGCGCTGACCGTCGAGAGCGCGTTCGAGATGGGCTTCGACCACATCGCGCTGTGCATGGGCGCCGGCAAGCCGACCGTGCTCGACATGCCCAACGGCCTGGCGCGTGGCGTGCGGCAGGCCTCGGACTTCCTGATGGCGTTACAGCTCACCGGCGCGGCCAAGAAGGACAGCCTCGCCAATCTGCAGATCCGCCTGCCTGTCGTGGTGATCGGTGGTGGCCTGACGGCGATCGACACCGCCACCGAATCGCTCGCCTACTACACGCTCCAGGTCGAGAAGTTCCTGGCGCGCCACGAGACCTTGGTCGCCGAGCGCGGCGAGGACGCGGTGCGGGCGTCATGGACCGCCGAAGAGCGCGAGATCGCCGACGAGTACCTCGCCCACGCGCGCGCGCTGCACGCCGAGCGCGAGGCGGCCGAGCGCGCCGGACGTGCGCCGGATTTCGCGCCGCTGATCGAAAGCTGGGGCGGCGTCACCATCGCCTATCGCCGCCGCCTGATCGACTCGCCCTCCTACACCTTGAACCACGAGGAGGTTCACAAGGGCCTCGAAGAAGGCATCCGCTTCGCCGAGGGACTTACGCCGGTCGCCGTCGAGATCGACGCCTACGGCCATGCCAAGGGTTTGAAGGTGAAGGGCGAGAAGGATGGCGCCGCCTTCGAGACGGTGCTGCCCGCGCGCTCGATCCTGGTCGCCGCCGGCACGCAGCCCAACACCGTGCTGGCGCGCGAGGATGGCGCGCACGCCATGCTCGACGGCAAGTACTTCCGCGCGCTCGACGAGGACGGCAACCCGGTCTCGCCCGAGCGCATCGCCAAGCCGGCCACGCCACAGGTACTGATGTACAAGCACGGCGACGGCCGCACGGTGTCCTTCTGGGGCGACCTGCATCCCTCCTTCGCCGGCAATGTCGTCAAGGCGATGGGCGGCACCAAGCAGGGCTATCCTGTCGTATCGCGCATGCTGGCCAAGGTGCCGGCAGCGGCGCGGCCGCGCGAGCTGATCGACCGCGCCAACGCCGAATTGCGCGCCACGGTGCACGCGGTGCATCGCCTGACGCCGACCATCGTCGAGGTCGTGGTCAAGGCGCCGGCGGCGGCGCGCGCCTTCGAGCCCGGCCAATTCTATCGCCTGCAGAATTTCGAGGCCCAGGCGCGGCGCGTCGAGGGCACGGTGCTGGCGATGGAGGGCCTCGCGCTCACCGGCGCCTGGGTCGATAAGGACAGCGGCTTGCTGTCGACCATCGTGCTGGAGATGGGCGGCTCGTCCGATCTCTGCACCGATCTGAAGCCGGGCGAGCCGGTGATCCTGATGGGCCCGACCGGCACGCCGACCGAGGTCGAGGCTGGCGAGACCGTGGTGCTGGTGGGCGGCGGCCTGGGCAACGCCGTGCTGTTCTCGATCGGCGCCGCTTTGCGCGCCGCCGGCTCGAAGGTGCTGTACTTCGCCGGCTACAAGCGCGTGATCGACCGCTACAAGGTGGCCGAGATCGAAGCCGCAGCCGACGTCGTGGTGTGGTGCTGCGACGAGGCGCCGGGCTTCGCGCCGGGCCGCCCGCGGGATCGCGCCATCGTCGCCAATATCGTCGAGGCCATGCGCGCCTATGCCTCGGGCGAGCTCGGCGAGCAGGCGATCGCCTACCGCGCGCTCGACCGCATCATCGCCATCGGCTCCGACGGCATGATGAACGCCGTGCGCCTGGCGCGACACGGCGTGCTCGCGCCGTTCATTGAGCGCGCCGACCACCACGCGATCGCCAGCATCAACTCCCCGATGCAGTGCATGATGAAGGAGATCTGCGCCCAGTGCCTGCAGCGGCAGGTCGATCCGGTGACCGGCAAGGAGACCGTGGTGTTCTCCTGCTTCAACCAGGATCAGCGCATGGACCTGGTCGATTTCGCCAATCTGCGCCAGCGGCTGGCGCAACAGGGCCTGCAGGAGAAGCTGTCGAAGCTCTGGCTCGACCGCGCGCTCAAGGCCGAAGGCGTGCGCGCGATCGCGGCGGAGTAGCCGCGCGTCTCTTCGGGCAGCGCCTCAGAGCTGCCGCGCCGTGAGCACGATCAGCCAGATCGCCGCCACCAGCATCGACAGGAAAGTCAGGATCGTGCCGACGAAGCGGCCGACACTCGTGCCCGAGCTGCGGCTGATGCCGAAGGCGTGGGCGATACGCCCGACGACGAAGCCGCCGGCGCACAGATGCACCGCCAGCCGCGGCCCGCCGCAGAGCTCGAGCAGCACGAACAACACCAGGGCGAGTGGCGCGTACTCGATGAAATTGCCGAAGGCGCGACCCGCCAGCGCCAGCCGCTGGTCGCCGCCATCGCCGATGCCAATGCGCGTGCGTTGGCGCTGGTTGATCACCAGCACCGCCAGTACGACGGCCAGGACGCCGAGCAATCCGCCGTAGAACGCGGAAATCACCGGTACCGCCATGTCAACTCTCCCGTGTCTTGCTCAGCCGCCACACGTGAGGTGGACCAGCGCCCTATCGATCGTATCGCAGCGGATCAGGCCAACGATACGGGGATCGTACCGACGCACGCGCATCGTCCACCCACCCCCGTTCAAAGTCCCCGCAACACGCGCCGCACGTCGCGGGCGTGATGAACCACGGCCAATATGTCGATGCCGTCTTTGACAACACGCTAGGCCATGACAAAGATCCGGGCGGCAACGAATGTCCGCACGCCGGGGCCGAGTTCGTTCCGCCCCACTCCCATCAGGGGATTGTCAGCAAGCAATCTCGCGATCCGCTCGATCTCGTCGAGCAACCGATCCGCCGCATCGGGGTTATGGCCGGCGTAGTAGTTCCAAATCTCGACGATGTCCTCGCGGGCGCGTGGCGCCCACGTCAACGTCGGCATCAGCCACCCGAGCGGCCAAGACCCGAACGCAGTTCCCGTTTCAGCTCGGCGAAGTCGATCGGCGCGCTCTCGCCGCGCAACGACTGCGCCAGACCCTCGGCGACGGCGACGCGCAACTCTTCCGAGAGAGGCTGCGTCAGGTCGAACTGACGAACCGCCTCGCTGACGGCGGCTTCGAGCGAGTCAAACTCCCCGGCGGCGACACGCGCACGCAGCCGGTCCTCGAGATCGGGTGGCAGATTGACGATCACGCTCATGGTGATCTCCTTTTCCTGGCCGATCCTACACTATCCCTCCGTCAACGGCTTCATCACCGCCCAGAGGTCGGCCTTGCGTTCGAAACCGATGCCCGGCGCGTCGGGCATGCGCACGCGGCTGTCCTCGACCGGGCAGTCGTCGGCGAAGCCGCCGAAGGGCGCAAAGACCTGCGGATAGGATTCGTTGCCGCCCAGGCCCAGCCCGACGGCGATGTTGAGCGCGAACTGATGGCCGCCGTGCGGCACGCAGCGGCGTGGCGACCAGCCGTTCGACCGCAGCATGTCGAGCGTGCGCAGGTACTCGACCAGGCCGTAGGAGAGCGCCGGGTCGAACTGCAGGATGTCGCGATCGGGCCGCAGGCCACCGTGGCGGATCAGATTACGCGCGTCCTGCATCGAGAACAGGTTCTCGCCGGTCGCCAGCGGCGGCGCGTAGTGGGGCGCGAGCGCGGCGTGCGCGAGATAGTCGAGTGGATCGAGCGGCTCCTCGTACCAGCGCAGGCCGTAGCCGGCGATGGCCTCGCCGCAGGCGATCGCCTCCTTCAGTTCGTAACGGCCGTTGACGTCGACCGCGAGCCGCTCGCCCTTGCCGACGATCTTCAGCACCGCCTCGATGCGGCGCAGGTCATCGGCCAACGGCACGCCGCCGATCTTCATCTTCACGCAGGAATAGCCGAGGTCGAGATAGCGCTTCATCTCGTCCTGCAGCTGCTCGAGGTCCTTGCCCGGATAGTAGTAGCCGCCGGCGGCGTAGACCCAGGCACGCTCGTCGGCCTGCCCGCCGTTGTAGCGCTCGGCCAGCAGTCTCCACAGCGGCACGCGCTTGGCCTTGGCGACCGCGTCCCACAGCGCCATGTCGAGCACGCCGACCGCGACAGAGCGCTCGCCATGGCCGCCGGGTTTCTCGTTCTTCATCATCGCCGCCCAGCATTTCTGCGGGCTCAGCAGGCCCTCGTTGTCGAGCAGACTTTGCGGATCGGCGAGCTGCAGACGCGGGATGAAGCGCTCCTCGAGCAGGCCCTTCTGGGCGTAGCGCCCGTTGGAGTTGAAGCCGAAGCCGATCACCGGCTTGCCGTCGACCATCTGATCTGTGACCACGGCCACGACGCTGGCCGTCATCTGGCTGAAGTCGATATAGGCGTTGGCGATGGCCGAGCGGATCGGCGAGACGATCGAGCGGATGGCGACGATACGCATAGGGCGCCTCCTCAGGGCATGATGAAATCGCGCAACAGCCCGAAGGCGCCGGCGCAGAACAGGATGACGAGCGCGACGTTGCGATAGAGCCGCTCGTTCTCGGGCTGGAACAGCTTGGCGCCGATCCACGAGCCCACCAGCATCAACGGCAGCAGCACGACGCCGCGCGCCAGCGACTCCCAGCCGGCGACGCCGCTCCAGAAAAGGATGGCGATCAGCGGGAACTGCGTCGCCATATAGTAGGTGATGATATTGGCGCGATGGCGCGCCGGCGGATCGTTGCCGGCCAGCAGATAGATCAGCACCGGCGGCCCGCCGACGCTGGTGACCGACATCATCATGCCGGAGATCACGCCGACCATCGAGCCGGCGACGACCGAGCGCTCGCCCTTCCAGCGCAGCCCGGTGGCCAGCACGGCGACGAACAGCACGATGATCGCCGACACGACCTTGACGATCAGCCCCTTGTCGACGCTGGCCAGCAGCCAGACGCCGAAGGGCATGGCGAGGCAGGCGACGACGCTCATCGGCCCGATGATCCTCCAGTCGCACTCCCGTCGCGCCCGCGGGAAGAGCTGCAGGCTGACCGCGAGCTCGATGGCGACCACGGTCGCGATCATGTCGGTGGGGCCGAACAGGATGGCGAAGATCGGCGCCATCAGCATCGCCGAGCCGAAGCCGGCGAAGCCGCGCATCAGCCCGGCGACGAGCACGACGGCGGCCGGCAGCCAGAAGCCGGTGCTTGCGAACAGCGATGTGAGGTAGGCGAACGCGGATTGCGACATGCCGCGCGGTTCTACCCCGCCACCAGCAGATCGGCCACCGCCTCCGGCGTCAGTCCGTCGGCCGGCCCGCGACGCTCCACGCCGCCGCGCGCGAGCACGAGGGCCTCGTCGGCGATCGCCAGCGCCCGCGCCGCGTTCTGCTCCGCCAGCAGCACCGCCACACCGCTGTCGGCGATGGCGCGCAGGCGGGCGAAGACCTCGCGCGCGATGATCGGCGCCAGTCCCAGCGACGGCTCGTCGAGCAGCAGCACCGGTGGCCGCATCGCCAGCGCCCGCGCGATCGCCAGCATCTGCTGCTGGCCGCCCGACAGCCGCCAGGCGCGTTCGTTCGCCTTTTCGGCCAACGCCGGGAAGAGCGCGAACATCTCCTCGATCCGCCGACCGCGCGACGCCGCGCCACCGGCGGCCGCGACCTCGACATTCTCGCGCACGGTCAGTCCCGCGAACACACGGCGCCCCTCCGGCACATAGCCCAGGCCCGCTCGTGCGCGGCGTTCGGGCGACAGCGCGCCGATCTCGCGCTCGCCGATGCGAATGCGGCCATCGCCGCGAACCAAGCCCATCACGGCGCGCAGCAAGGTCGTCTTGCCCGCGCCATTGGCGCCGAGCAATGCCACGACGCGGCCGGGCTCGACAGCGAGCGAGACATCGCGCAGCACCGGCTCGCCACCGTGGCCGACGGTCAGCGCCTCGATGTGCAGCGCCGCCCTCATGCCGCGTCCCCGACATAGGCGGCGAGCACGGCGGGATCGCGCCGCAGTTGCGCAAACGGCGCGGTGGCGATCACGCGGCCGCGATCGAGGCAGATGCCACGGGCGCAGAATCGCGCCAGGAAATCGAGATCGTGCTCGACGACGATGATGCCCAGGCCATCGGCGGCGAGGCGGGCCAGCGCGTCGGCCAGCGCCGCGCGCTCGGCGGGCGACAGCCCGGCGGCCGGCTCGTCGAGCGCCAGCAGCCAGGGCTGCGTCGCCAGCG
>JALHMM010000040.1 GCA_022844045.1 Reyranellaceae bacterium
CGGCCGAAACCGCCGGCGCCGTCTTCGACGGCCTGGCACGCGCCGGCGCGCGCCTCGACCGGCGCCCGCCCGTGCCCGTGTCGCGCGCGGCGGATTGAAGGCGATGGCCCTCGAGGCTGCGGCGCGCGCCGACCACGGCCAACAAACCAGTCGCGCGCTTTGCTAGGATCGGCGCGGGATCGATCGTGGGACGGAGAGTATGGCGAGCAGAGCATGGGTGAGCGTCATCGCCGGCGCGGCGCTGTCGCTGTGCGCCGTGCCGGCCGCGGCGCAGGATCGCGATCAGCAATGGACCTTGTGCACCGGCGGGCCGGGCATCAGCGACGCGCGGTCGATCCAGGGCTGCACCGCGCGCATCCAGTCCGGCGAGGAGACGCCGCGCAACCAGGCCATCGCGCTCACCAACCGCGCCAACAAGCACGAACGCCTGGGCGAACACGACCGCGCCTTCGCCGACTACGACGAGGCGATCCGCGTCGACCCGACCTTCGCGGACGCCTTCCACAATCGCGGCGTCAGCCACGCCAATGCCGGCCGCCACGAGCGGGCGATCCTGGATTACGACCAGGCGATCCGGCTGGATCCGTCGGACAAGGACGTCTTCTACAATCGCGGCCTCGCTTATGCCGCGCTCGAGCAGCACGACCGGGCGATCGAGGACTACGACCAGTCCTTACGCCTGGGCCCGCCGCAGGCCTCGACCTTCCACAGCCGCGGCATCAGCCACGCCATCGCCGGCCGCCATCAGCGGGCGATCCAGGACTATGACCAGGCGATCCGGCTGGAGCCGTCCAACAGGAACACCTTCTACAATCGCGGCCTCGCCTACGCCGCGCTGGAGCAGCACGACCGGGCGATCGAGGATTACGAGCGATCGCTGCGCATGGGCCCGCCGCAGGCCTCGACGTTCCACAGCCGCGGTCTCGCCCACGCGGCCAAGAACCGGCACGACAAGGCGATCGAGGATTATGGCGAGGCGATCCGTCTCGATGCGACAAACCCGGCCTTCTTCATCGACCGCGCCGATTCGTGGGTCATCAAGAACCAGCGCGAGCGCGCCATCGACGACTACAGCGTGGCGATCCGCCTCGACCCCAAGGACGCCGCGACCTGGAACAGCCGCTGCTGGGAGCGCGGCATCGTCGGCCAGCTCGACCAAGCGCTGGCCGATTGCGAGGAGTCGCTGCGGCTCAAACCTGACGCCGCCTACACGCTCGACAGCCGCGGCCTCGTGCATCTGAAAGCTGGCCGGCTCGACGCCGCCCTGGCCGACTACGAGGCCGCGCTCAAGCTCGAACCGGAGATGGTGACCGCGCTCTACGGCCGCGGCGTGGTCCGCCTGCGCAAGGGCGACAAGGCCGGCGGCGACGCCGACATCGCCGCGGCGATCAAGCTTCAGGCCGACATCGAGCAGGAGATGGCGAAGTACGGCGTGACGCCCTGAGCGGCGCCGCTTTTTGATTCCCTTCCCCCTCCGGGGGAAGGCAAAACAAACTGAAAGCGACCGGCTACCGACTCCCGCCGCCGGTCCCGCCCTGGACTTGGAACTGGAACCAGACCGGGGCCTTGCGCCTCCCCTTCCGCTCCTCTTCGCTCTTGTCCCACCTGTAAAGGTTGAGACGGTCCTCCTCCTCCGTCGTGAACTCGAAGACGAAGAAGCGCTCGAAGTATTGCTGGCTCAACAGATACTCGGTGCCGGCAACACTCGCGCTGCCCGTGCCGCCCGCGCTTGAGGCGCACGCTGGCGCGCCACCAGCCGCTTGAGCGCCATATGCAATCGCCGTGAGGGTGATGGTGGGTTATCCGTCAGCAGCGATCTGCAACAGGAAAGCGCTCGTCTCGGCTTCTCGACCGCTGAGCGGATCGAGAAAATCGTTCAACCAGTAGCCGCAAGAAATCTCGAAAATAATATCGCATTCATCATTCATTAAGTTTACGAAAAATTTTCTATCCATGAGCCAGCACTCGTACGGCACATGATCTCAGTACCTTACCGAGAGAGGTTTAGGTTGAGAGAGGTTTGGAAATTTTTCGTCACGTATCGAAAAAATACCACACGCTTAGCATCTGATTGATAATCTGATTGATGAAATGTAGCCTCTAAGGATTTCTTTTACATGGACATTTTGCATTGCAAGGATCATATTCTGTTCATAAATACCATTCTTGGTTGAGCAAAGACATTGTTTGCTTGGGGGATTCCGATGCTATTCGCATCGACACGCTGGGTGGAATCCATCCGCTCCGTCACCATACTGTTCGCCGCCGTCACACTGCTCTCTTCGCTCAGCGCCTGCGTGACGTCGAAGGATGTCCCCCAGAGCGGCTTTCCTTGGCGTGCGTCGGCCGACGTTGTGTCGCCCGCCGAGCTCGAGCCCGGGCAATGGAAGGCCGTTCTGGTCTCCGGCTCAAACTCCACGTCGGCTTACGACGCGGCGGCTTTCGACTTGGGTCAGCGTCTTCGCGCGCGCGGGGTAGCGCTCGTGGCGACCGCGCTGACCGGCAGCGCGGGCGATTTCGACGCCACTCATGCAGGCATCAGCCGGGCCTTCGCATGGCTCGGCGACGATCAAGGCGCCTGCCTGTTCTTCGCCAGCGGGCACGGCAACATCGTCGGCTTCCGTCTCGACGCCGATCGCGGCGATCGCACCCTGACCCCGGGCGAGCTCGACCGCCTGCTCGACAAGCACTGCGGCGATCGCCCGACCGTGGCGATCATCTCGGATTGCGACGCCGGCGTGTTCCTCGATTCGCGCATGCGCCAGCCCAACCGCATCCTGATCGCCGCCTCGGCCAAGGGCCGCAATTCCTACGGCGCCAAGATGAACGAGCGCTACGTGAACTTCGACCGCTGCTTGATGGGCGCGATCGACGCCGGCGCCGCGACCTGGCGCGAGGCCTTCCAGCGCACGATGCCCTGCGTGCAAGAACGCGAGGCGTGGTTGGGTGTGCGCGCCTCGGAGCCCCAGGCATATTTCGGCGCCGCTGTCGCCGACCTGGCGATACCCGGCGCGGCGCGGCCCACGGCGCAAGTGCGATAGGTTGAGATTTCCGATCGAGGGCATGATCGTCGACAGGGCCTCGCTCCTCGGGCTTGTGGAGCGAGGCCCTTTCTTTTCCTCGTGGCGCCAAGACATACACGACAGAATTCAGTTGGTCCCAAGACACGGCAAAGGCATCGAGCGCTGACACTCTCCAAGGCGTCGAACAACGCCAACCCCGCTAAGTGATGGAGAGACCCTTGGCCGCCCAGGCGCGGATGCGCGCGCCCTCCGAGCCGACCAGGAACGAGCCGTTGACCTGGACGTAGTTGCTCTCACGGCTGAAGGTGGTGAACTGCATCGCCTCGATGCGCTCGCCCATCGAGGTGAAGGAGTTCAGGCCGCCCAGCGCGAAGCTCTGGAGCGGCCCGGTGAAGCGCGAGCCGCGATTGTCGAGCGCGTAATAGGCGTCCCACCATTTGCGGGTGAGCTCGATCGCCAGCTCCGCCTCGCCCGGCTGCTTGCCCGGGCACAGCACCGCCTTGGTCTTGATGCCGGGGATGTCCTCGGTCAGCAGCAGGTAGCGCTCGATGTCGCGCAGATTGACGGCCTGGCCGCCTCTGCCGATCTTGTTGAGATAGGCGCGGGCCTGCTCGATCACCGGCCCGACATCGCCCTCGACCACGACATTGGCGATGCTGCCCTCATAGGCGCGCAGGCGGATGCGCCCGTCGGTGACGCGCTGCGGCGGCACCACCACCGTCGCAAGAAAATAGCCATCGTCGCGATACTTGCGCTGGATGGCGCCCGCGAGCTGGAAGATGTCGGCGGCGGTGACCGTCTTGCCGATCAACGGGCGGATCAGCGGGTCGAGATCGGCGGGCGCGTAGACGGTGTTGCCCTCGACCGTGATCGCCATCGGCGAAACCGGGATGCGCTCGGCGCCGGCGGGCGCGGTCGTTGTGCCGGGCTCGGCCGATGCGGGGATAACACCGGGTTCGGGCGGCGCCGGCGCGGGACGCTGCAGCGGCTGGGGCGGGGTCTGTAACGGCGCGACCTGCCCCAAAGCCGATGGTCCGGGCAGAACCGCAGCCAAAAGCGCGCATGAAATCAGGAGAGTGCGCAACGTCCGATGCCTGCCACCCTGTGTCCCCGCCAGGTACGCCTACAAAGAGGCTTATGTGCGTTCGCTCGCCCACTCGGAAGCTAGACTAGTTCACCGGCGAAATCTGCAGAGAAGTGAAGATATGTCAGTGCGCGTGAACCCTCACACCAAACGCGGGGCACCGACATCGCATCATCAGGAAGTCCGCGGTGGCTCTCGACAGCCCGGTTCGTCGCAGGCCGCCGGCGCTGGCACGCCCGGCCGGCGCGCTCGCAGAACACTCGCCTCGAGCCGGGACAATCAATAGCTCGGCTTGGTCGAGAACGGCGTGAGCTGCAGCTCGTGCGTCCAGCACGAGTGGTCCTGGGTGTGCAGGTACCAGAAGGCCTCGGCGATCTTCACCGGGTTGATGATCAGGTCGGGCCGGTTCTGCAGCCTGGGCATGGCACGCGTGCCGGGCGAGTCGATGGTGCCGTCGATCACCACATTGGCGACGTGCACGCCGTGCTCGGAGTATTCCTCAGTCAGCACCTGCGCGAGGGTGCGCATCATCACGCGCGGGTAGTAGAGCGACTGGCCGGTCATGCGCTTGCGCCCGCGCAGCGAGCTGGCGTTGTTGGAGAAGAAGAACGAGCCGGCGTTCTTCTGGCGCATCGCCGGCAGTACCTCCTTGGCGACCAGAAACGGTCCGCGCGAGGCGATGTGCTGGGCGGTGTCGAACATCTCCACCGGGATATGCTCGAGCAGCTCCTTCTCCGGCGGCAGGTCGCGGCCCTCGAGGTAGCCGGCGTTGTAGATCACGATCTCCGGATCGCCCGCCTCGGCGCGGATCGTCGCGAAGGCCTTGGTCACCGAGTCCTGCGACGACAGGTCGAGTTCGACGATCATGCTTTGCCCACCCTGCTCCTTGATCGCAGCATCAAGCGCCGCGGCGTTGGCCGCCGCGCGCGTGGTGAGCACGGTGAAGCAGCCCTCGCGCGCGAATTTCTGCGCGATCGCCCCGCCGACGCCCCAGCGCACGGCCACCGGCAGCGCGCTGTCGTCGAGCGCCTTGCCGTGGATCAGCTTGGTGTTGCGCCCGTCCGACTGCCACTTCGACGTGGCGCCGATGACGACGGCGACGGGTTTGCCTTTGGTGTTCCGGGTCATGTCAGCCTGCTCCTCCGCGACTGTCCTCTTTGTCCGACGTCGCGCTATCATTCTGCCAGAGGTTAGGCAGATGGCGACATTCGAGATCCCTACCGTCGAGACCGGCCGCCTGCGGCTGCGCGCGTTCCGCGCCAACGACCTGGATGCCTATGCGGCGATGCAGGCCAACCCCGAGGTGATGCGCCACATGGTCATGGGCCGCACCTCCACACCGGCCGAGGTCTGGCGCACGATGCTCATGTCTCTCGGCTCCTGGGCATTGCGCGGTTATGGCATGTGGGCCTGTGAGCGAGTCGATGATGCGGTGTTCGTCGGCAGCGTCGGTGTCTTTCATCCGCTCGACTGGCCGGAGCCCGAGATCGCCTATTCGCTCGACCAGCCCTTCTGGGGCCAGGGCTTCGCCACCGAAGCGACGCAGGCGGCACGCGACTGGTTCTTCGCGCAGGTTCCGCTGAACCGGGCGGCCAGCTTCATCCGCCCTGATAACCGCGCGTCGAAGCGGGTCGTCGAACGCCTCGGCGCGGTGTGCGAGCGGACGTTCGAGCTGCGCGGCGGCCGCTACGAATATTGGGTGCATCACCGTCGCATCGGGAAGCCGTCGTAGACGCCTAGTTCAATCCCCACCACGGGCGGATCGCCTCGCGGCGAGCACGACGGCGCGCGATGCGCGCCCGCGGGGACGCGAACGCCGATGAATTCCCGCGCGAGCGTGCCGCTATGGGCTTCTCGCCGCGACAGCGTCCTGAATGGCGAACCGGACGAGCGCGGCGACGTCGCCGACACGGGTATCGGCGCCGCCTGCCGGAAGTCCGGCAACGTTCTCGCCGTAGTCGATGATCAGATGCCAGGTTGGCGTGCCGCCGGGCCCCGATGTGAGCTTTCTCGCCGTGTAGCGTCGTATCGATTCGGATGGAGCCGACGCATAGCAGACGAGGTCGAACGCCACGGCCGCGCTGGCGTCCTCGGCGACCGGTTCGCCGCGCCGGCGGCCTGTCGCGCTCGCTCCGGCCTGACGAAGCGCGAACGCGACGACCAGTGCGACGGCGTTGTCGATGCCGCCCCTGCCTCCGACGCAGCGAAGCAGGACATCGCCGGGCGTCCCGGTTGGCTGGGCCGGCGCCGTGGCGACACCCTCGGACGCGTCGGCGGCGATGATCTCCAGCATTTCCTCGGTACCGTCGACGATGGCGTCCGCTTGCGCCGCGGAAAGCCTGTCTCTCGCGCGATCCGCCTCCGCCAGGGCCAGCATGCGGCCGATGCCGGAGTCCAGGCCGCGTTCCCGCCCTTCTTCCTCGATCTCGGACAGCACGATCGTCGCCGCGTCGACGACGGCGTCGCGCATCAGTCGCCGATAGACCTGCTGGTGCGGTTCCAACACGGGTGCCGCTCCCATAAGGATTCGCAGGAAGCCCAAATGGGGCACGTGCCTGCCGAGCACGAACATGCAGATGGCGAGAGGCGTCGAGAGCAGCAGGCCGATCGGCCCCCACAGCGCACCCCAGAATATCGCGGACATGATGAGAGCGAGCGGCGTGATCCCGGTCGAGTCGCTGAACAACAGGGGTTCGATGAACTGGCCAATGACGATATCGCAAACGATGATCCATCCCAGAACCAGAAACGGCTTGCCCCAGCCGGGCATGACCGCGATCGCGATCAGTGTCGGAAGGAGCGCGCCGAGCGCGGTCCCGACATAGGGGACGAATCGCAAACCGCCCGCGAGCAGTCCCCAGAGAACCGCGTTGGGCAGACCGAGGGCGAACAATCCGCCCCCCACCGCCAGCGCGAATCCGAAGTTCGTGAGCAGTTGAAGCGTCAGGACGCGCGCGACGCGACCGCTTGCGTCCTCTATGGCCGCCGAGGTCGAATGCACGTCACTCGCGCCGAACAGGCGCACGAACTGGTCGCTGAGATGATCCCGGTCGAGCAGGATGAAAATGACGAGTATGCCCACGATGCCGATCGTCAGGATCGGGTGCAGCAGCGGCGCGACGAACGCGAGTATGCCTTGGAAGTCGGATGCGCCGCTCTCCACGCGAACGAACTGCGCGGGAGCCGCTCCCGTCGGCGCGGCGCCGCCGCCGACCGAGGCGACCATCTCCAGGACGCGGCTCAGGAGGCCGCCGTCCTTGGACAGGTCGCGAACTTCGCCGATCTTCCGTACGAGGTTCGCCTGATACGTCGTCAGGCTGTTGGCGACCTCCGCCAGCTGCGTCATCACCAGGGTGGTGATCAGGCCGATGATCACGGCCGCGCCAAGCACGACCAGGGCGACCGCGGCGGACAGGGGCAGAAGCCGGCGCACCAATGTAACGGCGGGTCCCAGGATGAACGCCAGCAGAATGGCGATGGCCGCCGGAATCAAGACGTCGCGACCGATGTAGAGAGCCCCGACAATCGTCACGACGAGGAAGGCCAATGCGGCGGCATGCGTCAACCGGGTGCCGTCGGGCCCAGACACCGGCAGTTCATATTTCATGCCGAGCCTCGCGTACGCGGGCCACAGCGCGGGAGCGTCTCCGCCGCCAGCCGGATCGGGACCTGGATTTTCGCGGCGACGTCGCGTGTGACAGCGATGCCGCCGTGGCAGCACACCGGGAGCCTAGGTCGATGCCTACAGTTTCTCTGTTCAGTATTGGACACTCGAAACCCGCGGCCAGACATGAAGCTAGGAACGCTCGAAGGCGTTGACTGGCATGGCGAAGTATCCAGACGTCGACCTCGACGATCTGCCGGCGGCCCTCGATCAGCTGATCGAAGACGCGTTCAGCGCCGTGTCGCGTAGTATCATTCCGTGCAGGCGGCTCTCGCCGCATGAGGCGATCGCCGAGCTGGCGCGACTTTTCGAGACCGGTTCGAGCTGGGAATCCCGGCTCGCGGCTCAGCCGTTCTTGCGGCCGGAGCAAGCGCGTCTCCGCGGTGAATGAACCGCGGTCCTAAGGGTCGTCTACCGGCCGCGTCTCGATGGGTGGGCAGTCCGCCGTGTGCCTGGCGGCCAATGCTTTGGGACGGCCGCGGGGCCCACGCCGAGCGCAAGGAGCGGCCTCCTCAGCATGAGGCTGTCGGCGGTTAAGATCACTGCGGAGCCGCCGCAGCGGCATGCTTGCTAGAACCAGCGTCCTCGGCCGTACCAGCCGCCGCCGCCTACAAGCACGATGATGAGCACGATTATAAGTATGGTGGTGAGATCCATGATGGCTCCTCGTCGGGGCCGGTGATCCGACCGCGACAGTATCTCTCCCCACCTAACGCACCGGGAGCGCCATCGTTCCTGACACGCGCGGCGCCCGGGTTCGCCTTGTCGTGGACGACAGTTCTGAGCCGTGACGGCACCGACCCACTCAGCGCGAAAGTTGGGTTCTGGTGGGTCGATGACAATGGACCGTCAGCGCCATCCCCACCACGCGCGAATCGCCTCGCCGAAGATCAGGCGCCGGTCGCTCTCATTGAGCCACGGCAGGTCACTCAGCATCGTCACGCATTGCCGCCACGAACACGGCATCTTGGTGATGTCGGTGCCCCAGAACATGCGCTCAGGCCCGAAGGCGTCGAAGATCTGCTTCAGATAACCCTGCATGATCGGGAACGGATAGGCCTCGGCCGAGTAGCCCGGCGCGCCGGTCGCCTTGACCGCGATGTTGGGATGCTTGGCCAGCGCCAGGAGTTGCGGCATGTGTTCCATCGCCGCGTGGTCCTTCAAGGTGGTCATGCCACCCCGGCCGCCGAGATGGTCGATGGTCAGCTTCAGGCCGGGATAGCGCGCGGCGATGCGCCCGATATCGGGGAGAGAGTCGGTGCACAGCATGGCGACCGGCACCTGGCATTTCTCCGCCTCCGACCACAGCCAGTCGAGCGTGCCGTCGCCGAGCCACTGCCGCGCCGGCTCGTGCAGGAAGGTCCAGCGCAGGCCCAGCATGCCCGGCTGCTCGCGCCAGCGCGCGATCCGGGGTTTCGACTCGTTTGGCTTGTCGAGCGGTATGGAGCTCATGATGGCGAAGCGGCCGGGGTAGTCCTTCACCGCCTTAAAGGCCATCGCCTCGTTGTTCGGATCCCAGCCCACCGTATGGATGATCGCGGCATCGATGCCGCCGGCATCCATCTCGGCGATCGCCTCCTCGGGCGTGTAGTGCGTCACCTGGCGGTGCGACATGTTGCTGGGCAGCCCGGTGCCCCAGGTGTGGATCTGGGCGTCGGTGATAGGCATGCGTGCTGTTCCTTCCGCTTCGCGGCACTCAGGACGGCGGCGAGACCGGCAACGCCCAGGCGTTATCGGCGTCGATCAGCAGGGTCACCGATTCGCCCACCGGCATCGCCCGGCTCGCCGGGCATTCGACGCGGAAGCGTTCGCGTGCGGTCTCGACGGTGAGCGTGCGGCGCGGCCCGCGGAAGACGCCGTCGATCACCCGGCCGGGCCAGGCGAACTGGCCGTCGCCGGCCTTCGTGTCGGCCTGGCCGAGCGCGACGTCCTCGGGACGCACCATGACCAGCACTTTGTCGCCGGCGCGGAACGTGCCCGCGGCGCGGCATTCGCCCGTGCCCAGCGCCGCCTCGATCGACAGCACGTGTCCCTCGCCATTGGGTCGGCTGCCGCGCACCGTGGCTTCGATCAGATTGGGCGTGCCGAAGAAGGCCGCGACCTCGGCGCTGGCCGGCCGGCGATAGACCGCTTCCGGCGCGCCGCTTTGCAGCACGAGGCCGCGCTGCATCACCACGACGCGGTCGGAGAGCGCCATCGCCTCCTCCTGGTCGTGCGTGACGTAGATCGTGGTGATCTTCAGGCGGCGCTGCAGCGCGCGGAACTCCTCGCCCATCTGCGCGCGCAGACGAGCGTCGAGGTTGCTCAGCGGCTCGTCGAGCAGCAGCACCTCGGGCTCGAAGATCAGCGCGCGGGCGATCGCCACGCGCTGTTGCTGGCCGCCCGACAACGCCGGCGCCGGCCGGTCGGCGTAGCGCTCCATCTCGACCAGGGTCAGCGCCTTCGTCACGCGCTCGGCGATCTCGCCCTTGGGCACGCGCCGCACGCTCAGCGGATAGGCGACGTTGTCGAACACCGTCATGTGCGGCCAGATCGCGTAGGACTGGAACACCATGCCGAGGTTGCGCTGGTCCGGCGGCACGAACAGCCCCGCCGCCGCGTCGCTGACGAGGCGATCGCCGATGACGATGCTGCCGGTGTCGTTGCGCTCCAGCCCCGCGACCATGCGCAAGGTCGTGGTCTTGCCGCAGCCCGAGGGGCCCAGCAAGGTGACGAACTCGCCATGCTCGACGGCGAGATCGATGTTGTCGACGGCCTTCACCTCGGCGAAGTGCCTGCTGACGCGGTGCAGGTTGACGCTGGGCACTACTTGTAGATCTCTTTGGCCAGCGCCAGCATCTCGTCCTGCTTCTCCGGCGCCGTGGTGCCCAGCGCCGGTGTCCTCAGGAGCTCGCGGATCTCCGGCAGCGTCTTTTCGATCACGCCACCGATCACCGGGGCGTAGCCGGCATTGGCGTAGACCAGCTGGGTCTCGGGCTCGAGATAGTGGTTCATGAAGAGGCGCGCGGCGTTGGGGCGCGGCGCGTTCTTGAGGATACTGAGATCGAAGCGCACGTAGGGCCTACCCTCGGTGGGCACGATGGGTTTCACCGGAAGGCCCTTGAGGTTGTTGAGGTTCTGCAGCGAGAACGGCAGGTAGAGCGGATACTCGCCGCGCGCCACGCGGCGCTCGGAGTTGGCGATGTCGCGCGAGAAGACCGGCTTCTGCGCCGCCAGCTTTTCGTGGAAATCGCGGCCGAAGGTGTTCTGCATCACCACGAAGAACACCGCGCCGCCGCCCAGCGCGCGGTAATCGTCGCTGAGGATCTTGCCCGTCCACTTGGGATCGAGGATGTCCTTCCAGCTCTTGGGCTCGTCGGCCGGCTTCACCATGGTGCGGTTGACCATCAGGCAATAGCTGATGACCTCGCACGGGATCTTGATGTCGTCGGCTTCGTAGGGCGCGACGATGTTCTTGACGTTGGGGATCATGCCGCGCGGCTGAAAGTTGCCATCGCGCTGCATCAGCCAGGTCGTCGTGCTGCCGTTGTGGTGGATGTCGCCGAGGAAGCGGCCCGCCGACTGCTCGACGCGCACGCGCTCCCGTACCTCGCTGGCGCGCGCCTCGAGCTTCTCGACAGTGATGCCGTACTTCTTCTCGAAGGCATCGCAAGTCGCCTTCAGGAAGGGCGAGCCGATCGAGGCGGTGTAAACGACCAGCTTGCCTTCCTTTCGCCCCGCCTCCTCGACCTTCTTCCAGTCATCGGTCTGCGCCATCGCCCGCGACGCCGCCGCGCTCGCGGCGATGCCCGCCAGAACACTTCTCCTCAACATGGCCCCAACCTCCCGTTAATGCTTGTCATTCCGAGCGCAGCGAGGACTCTAGGCTGCTCCCTGGAGCCCTCGCCACGCTCGGGATGACAGCGTTTCCTAAAGCGTGCTGATGCGCTTCTTGATCACCTTGATCTGCACCCAGCGGAACACGACGACCAGCACCAGCATCACCAGGCCGATGACGCTGACCTCCTCCGGCTTGCCGCCGACCCACATCTTCAGCATCACCACCGACAGCACCTCGGTGCCCGGCGCGTAGAGAAGGATCGAGGCGGAAAGCTCGCGCATGATGCCGAAGAAGATCAGCACCCAGCCGACGGCGAAGGCCGGCCAGGCCAGCGCGACGAGGATGCGGCCCAAGGTCTGCCAGAAATTCGCGCCGTGCACGCGCGAGCATTCCTCGATGTCCGTGGCGATCTGCTGATAGGCCGCCGACGTGACCCGAACCGCAACAGGCGTGCCCAGCGCGACATAGGCGAGCAGCAGCGCCAGCAAGGTGCCGTAGATCGGGATGCCGTGCGGCAAGGTGGCGAAACCCCACAGAAAACCGATGCCCAGCACCATCCCGGGCATCATCCAGGGCAGCCAGGCCAGCGCGTCGATCAGGCGGCGGCCGCGCCACTTCGTGCGCGTGGTGACATAGGCGACGATGCCGCCGAGCGTCATGGTCACGGTGGCGCCCAGCACGCCCAGCAGCATGGTGTTGCCGAAGGCGCGCCAGAACGAGCGGTTCTCCCAGACGCTCTTGTAATGCTCGAAGGTGAACATCTCGGCTTCGTAAAAGCCGAAGAAGCGGAAGAACGAGCTCAGCAGCAACTGGCCCACCGGCAGCGCCACGGTCAGCAGGAAGAACAGAATGCAGATGCCGAACGTCACCCAGCGCATCCAGCCCAGCCGCGTGACGTTGGGCGAATAGCCCTTGCCGGTGACGGTGGCGAAGCTGCGGCCGCCGAGCAGCCGGCTCTGCGCCAGCAGCAGCAGGGACATCAGCGCCAGGGCGGCGAAGCTGAGCGCGGTGGCCGACTGGTAGTCGGGCTGCGCGCGCTGGGTGATCGAGTCGTAGATCTGCGTGGTGATGACGGTGATGCCGGCGGGCGTGCCGAAGAACACCGGCGATTCGAAGGACTCGATGCCGCGGATGAAGCTCAGGATGAAAGCCGAAGTGGTGACCGGCAGCATCAGGCCGAAGGTGATGCGCCAGAAGGTCTGCCAGCGTGAGGCGCCGGACATGCGGCTCGATTCCTCGAGCGCCGGATCCATGGCGCGGAAGGCGTCGACGATGAACAGGAACATGAACGGCGTCGAGTACTGCATCATGTGCCAGACGACGCCGCCCCAGGAGTAGACGTTGACCAGCGTGCTCTCGCCGCCGGTGAGCCAACGCCAGGCCAGGTTGATGGTGCCGACCTGCGCGTTGCCCAGCATCGCCCAGGCGGTCGCGGTGAGGATCGGCGGGATGAAGAACGGCAGGGTGATCAGCACCTCGAGCACGCCGCGTCCGGGCGTGTCGGTGCGCGCCACGATCCAGGCCAGCAGGATGGCGAGCGCCACGGCGAGGATCGTCTTGACGAAGGACAGCACGACGGTGTCGAGCAGGATCTTCGCCGTCTGCGGCGTCAGCAGCCCGACATAGCCGTTGAGATTGAACTCGCCGGCGACACCGGGCGGTGTCGAATGCAGGCTGCCGTAGAGCAGCATCGCCATCGGGTAAAGCGACAGAAAGCCCAGGATCAACACGAGCAGCGTCATGCCAACCGGCCGCCCCCAACGCCACAAGCCGCGCGGCAGCGCGGGTGTGCGAACTGGAAGTTGAACCGCGACGGTCATGTCCCTTCCCCCGGAGGGGGAAGGTGGCGCGCGCAGCGCGACGGAAGGGGGATGTCGAAGACGAACACCGAGTCCGACTTCAACATCCCCCTACCGCCCTTCGGGCACCTTCCCCCTCCGGGGGAAGGTAAGCCTCCGATCGAGGCCACAGTTACTCGGCGGCCATAGGCAGGCGGTTCAGAAGACCCAGTGGGGAGTCCGCAGTCTGCAGATGTTGGGCATAGGCCGCGAGCCAGTCGACGCTGGTCGGCGCGACGAACGCACCGCCGCGCGCGCGCCGGCAGAGGTCGGGATTGTCGACCGTCGGCGGGACTTCGCCCTTGTCGCGTAATGCCTCGGCGGCGGCAATGAGGCGCCGCCGCGTGATCATGATCATGCGATCCGATGGCGCGAGATGCTCCAGCGAGCGATCGACGATCTCTCCCATGCACTCGACCGCCGCCTGGTCCTGCCGACCGATGCCCTGGATGCCGGTGTAGTTCTCGTGCTTCTGCTTTTCGCGATCGATGAAGTAGTCGTTGTCGCGCCGCGCCTCCAGGCGATGGCGGCCGTACCAGTCGGTGGTGTTGGGCAGGTACTTCCCGTCGGGCTGCAGGCCCGGGATCCAGTCGCCGTTGGCCAGCGTTTCCAGCGGCCGGGTCTTCTGCTTCCAGGCCAGGTTGTAGGTCATCGTATGGGTGTCATCCATCGGCACGTTGAAGGTGCAGGCGATCTGATCCTCGAACGAGCCGTTGGGCGTGAAGGTGATGAACGGGAAGAGGAAGTGGGCGAAGCGGTAGTAGAACTGACCGGGCTCGGCCGGACGGTAGGCCGCGTACATCGTGCCCCACTCGGTCTCGGTCGACTTGTAGTCCGGTGCGCGATCGCCGACGCCCCATTTATGGATCGTCTTGGGATCGACATCCTCCATCTTCAGCCCGCCGATATGCAGGAAGCCGAAATGCGAAGTGTCGATGTCGCCTTCGAGCGATTGGAACCAGTTGCACTCGCGCTGGTGCACGCGGGTGAAGCGGTCTTCGTCTGGCAGCGCCAGGATCTCGATGGTGTACATCGGCGGCGGCGCCGACTGGCGCTTGCCCATGTAGGTCCAGATGATGCCGTTGCGTTCGACGACCTTGTAGGCCTTGGCCTTGATGCGGTCCTTGAAATCCTGCGCCGGCGGCACGTTCGGCATGTCCAGGCAGTTGCCTTCGACGTCGAATTTCCAGCCGTGATAGACGCAGCGCAGCCCGCCCTCCTCGTTCCTGCCAAAGAACAGCGACGCGCAACGATGCGGGCAGCGATGCTCCATGATGCCGACACGCCCGTCGGTATCGCGAAACGCGATGAGCTGCTCGCCCAACAGCAACAGCCGCATCGGCTCGCCATCGGACTTCAGCTCCGACGACAGGCAGGCCGGGATCCAGTACTCGCGCATCAGGTTGCCCATGGGCGTCCCTGGGCCAACACGCGTCAGAAGCTCGTTGTCGGACACAGAAAGCATGATTTCCTCCGCTTCCGCCCGTTCTTCGGACGTTCGAGTGGAGGCTAGCACGGAGCGGAAAAACCAACAATCGCAGGGCGGCTTTGCGGCGGCGCTATACCTGCGCGCCGGTGCCAGAGAGCTTGCGATAGGTGACGTGCGCCACGGTGAAGGGAATGCCGAGTCGGCCTGCGCTGCCCCTGACGATCACGACCTTGGGCTCGATGAGATAGAACCAGTCGTTGAAATCGAGCGTCATCGACTTGCCGTCGTCGAGCGGTGTGTCGCGGCTGTAGCGCCAATGGAAGGCGCAGCCGGCCTGCTCGCCTTCCGCTTCGCCAGAGACTCGCGGCTCGACGCCGCTGTAGCGGCCCTGCCCCAGCCGGGTGATGATCCAGGCCAGGGTGTCGACACGCCCGTCGTCGAAAGTCCACGTTTCCGTAAAAGCGAGCCGGCCGACCGACGCGCCCCAGGAGCCCCGGGCCTTCACGACAAAACGTTTTTGCAGGCCGCCGGTCAGGCGCTCCAGGACTCCCCAGCCTTCGAGCTCGCCGGCGAGGAAGTCTTCCGGCAGTAATTCAGGCGTGGTGCCGGCGAAGTCGTCGATATCCATCGAGCGGCGCTAGGTCCGGATCTCGCCGTGTTCTGTCTTGAGGTTGGCCTTGGTGCCCGTCGCGGCGGCGGCCGCCATCTTCACGAGCTGCATGAAGTGGCTCGTCTTCACGTCCCAATACTCGGCATACTCGATGTCGACGGCGATCAAGGCGAGGTTGGGATCGTCAACGCCGCCGGGAAACCACGCCTTGGCCATGCTGGTCCACAGTTCGCGCTTTTTCGCCATGTCTTCGACGATGCGGCCTTTGCCGGCTACGGAAACATAGGCGTCCTTGTCGGTATCGGCATAGGAGACGTTGACGGCGGGCGAATTCTTCAGGTCGAGAACGGGCTCGCCGCGACGCGAGGCGAAGAACCAGATCGTCCCGGCCCTGTCGTCGCTCTTGTTCTGCGTTGTCATCGGACGGGCCCGCAGGGTGCCGTCGCCGTGCTGCACGGTCAGCATGGCGAAACGTATGTCCTTGATCAGGTCCCAGAGCTTGGAGAAATCGTCGTCGCGGATCGCCATCGGTGCACCTCAAATAGTTGGATGCAGAACGTTGCCGACGACAGGCGGGTTCCCGCGCCTAGTTTCGCCGCGCCCGCGCGTCTTCGCGCAGCTTGATCGTCAGTATGCCGGCAAGGCAGGCCAGGCTGATCGCATTGGCGCCGACGATGATCCAGTCGTCTTTCATGAAACCGTAAACCATCCAGATCGCGACGCCGACGGCGAGCGCGGAAAAGCCCTTGAGAGAAAGGTCGCCGGCCGACTGTGTCTCCCAGCATTTCTTCAGCTGGGGAATATTGGACGCGGTCGTCAGCACGGCGGCGGCGATTCCGGTCGCGGTAACGAAGTCCATGTGTCACCCGGCACTCTTGCGGCGATCGAAGAAGCTAGCCGCCATGCCGAACGTCCCGCGGCGTGACGAGTTGCGCGCGCCACTCGAGAACAGAATGTGCCGGCAGAAACTAGACGCCGCCCGTCACGTCGATCGTGACACCCGTCACGAAGTCGGCATCGCTCGACGCGAGAAAGCAGATCACGTTGGCCTGGTCGACCGCCTCGGCCACGCGGCGCAGCGGCGTGCGTTCGATCTCCTCGGCCTGTGACGCCTGCGATCGCTTCTCCCAGTGCGGGCGGATGCGTTCGGTGAGCGTGACGGAGGGCGCGATGGCGTTGACGTTGATACCGTCCGGCCCGAGCTCGTGGCCCAGCTTGCGGGTGAAGGCGATGATGCCGCCCTTGGCCGCGGCGTAGGCGCTCGAGCTGTTGAAGCTCAAGCCGCGTCCGGCGATCGAGGCGAGGTTGACGATCTTGCCGCTCCTCTGGCGCTTCATCACGGGGATCACCGCGTGGGTGACCAGGAACGTGCCGTCGAGATTGAAAGCGATCAGCTTCTGCCATTCCTGCAGGGTGAGCTGCTCGGTGGTCGCGGTCGGCCGCTCGATCACCGTGCTGCCACCCACCGCGTTGACCAGGATGTCGATGCGGCCATGCGTGCGCGCCACGTCGGCGACCAGCGCGTCGACCTGCTCCTGGTTGAGCGCGTCGACCAGCCTTCCGTCGACCTTGCCGTTGCGGCCGGCAGCCTGCTTCAGCGCTGGCACAGCCTCGTCGAGCCTTGCCTGGTTGTTGTCGACCGCCACGACAGTGGCGCCCTCGCGCACCATGATCGCCGCCGTGGCGCGGCCGATGCCATTGGCCGCCGCCGTGATCAGCGCCACCTTGTTCTGGAATCGCATGGTCATCCTCCCCGTGCTTCTGTTCGTCCGCGGACACTACGCCCTGACATCTGTTCGTCCGCGGACACTACGCCCTGACATCGCCTCCGCAATGTCCGTCCCGTCTCCCGCACGAGTGGCGCGAGGCCGGGATCGCGCACCGGCCCGTGCTCGACCTCCATCTCCTTGATCGTCTCGCCCGCGCGCAACCCTGTGCCCGAGGAAACAGCGCCGGCGCCAGCGATCGCCGATCATGTGGTCGTACCGATGCGCGCTGCGCCAGCCCGCGCGATGTAGTGGCTGGGCGCCAAGCAGACGGTCGCTCGTGTTCTTTCGTATCCAGTGAACGGAGTTGATGCGATGACCCCGGCTGAAGTGATGGCCTTCAACATGTACGTCGAGAAGTGGAAGCTGTATCGTGCGTCGATTCCCGAGCCTGCCCGCTACTGCCAGATCAAGAGCGACCTCAAGCAGGTGCGCAATCCGGGCTGGAAGGGAAATCCACCGATCACGGCATGGCCCGCCGATCTGGTCGACTCCGACGACGCCATGAACGCCGCCGTCGAGCACTATTTCCTGTGCCGCTGCTGGATCGGCTCCGGCAAGTATCCGTCGTGGCAGCTGCGCACCATGAACATCATCTATGATGGCGGCAAAGCCGCCGGCGTGACGCCGGCGCACAATCCGAACCAGCCGCCGTCCCGGCTGACGTTGTTGCAGATCGGCGCGAAGGAGTTGGGTATCAAGCATGGCGAGGACGATCTGAAGAAGTCGGGCGGCAGCGCGCCCTGGATCGCCAAGCCGCCGAAATACTGAGACAGGGAGACCGACCATGGCTGAAATCCCTTGTGGCAGGACGCATCTGTCGATCGAAGACGCGATCCACTGCGCGCGCACCAGCCTCGGCGGCCGGGACGTCGAGCCTTTCTGGGGCAGCATGGGGATCATCAATCCCGGGCGGGTCGTCGGCTATCAGGTCAGCGCCCGCAAGCGCTGGCGCCTGGACTTCGATCCGCGCAAGGGCGTGCACGTCAACGAAGAGAACTTCGACGCACCACCGGCACGGCAGAAGATCGTCCACGCCGTGGTGTCGGGCCGCTTCGACGAGGCCGGCAGAGCGATCGCCAACGACACGCAGGTGCGCCTGTACTGGAGCAAATGGACGACCCGCTACGGCACGCCGGGACGCGGCATCCTTTGCCGCCGCTGCGAGAACTGGCACATCGGCGGTCGCTGCCCGTTCTAGACCCGGCGTCTCGGACACTGTCCGATGTTTTTCTGAGCGCGGCGAAGGATCTCGCGGTGTCGCGCTCATGGATCGACGTCATGACCTGTCGCACTAGCGCGAGATTTTTCGACGCGCCCGGGGCGACGGAGAAGGTGGTCGATCGAGCGCGCTCTCGCGGGCCGCCTCACAGGAACGTCTCGGCCGTCAACCGTGCCTTCAATGCGGCGGCGCGCCGACGGATCATGGCGACCTCGCCGGCATCCTTGCGCGCAAGGTTGGCGTAGGGATACGTCATGCGCGGGTTCTTCGCGAAGCGCGTCTTGTGGCGCGCCAGGACGTCGCAGTAGAGCGTGGTGAACGGGCAGGCGTCCTCGCCGACCGACTTGCGCGGATCGTAGCGGCAATGCCGGCAATGGTCGCTCATCCTGCTGATGTAGTTGCCGGCCGCCGCGTAGGGCTTGGTGCCGACCAATCCGCCGTCGCCGTGCTGGCTCATGCCCAGCGTGTTGGGCAGCGAGACCCAGTCGATCGCGTCCCAGAACATCGACATGTGCCAGCGATGCACGTCGTAGGGCCGCACGCCGAGCAGCAGGCAGAACAGGCCCAGCACCATCAGGCGCTCGATGTGGTGGGCGTAGGCGTGGTCGATGGTGTGCCGGATCGCCTGCGACAGGCAGCGCATGTCGGTCTCGCCGGTCCAGTAGAAGCGCGGCATCGGCAGGTCGGCCTCGAGCGCGTTCCTTTGCGCGTAATCAGGCATGAAGCGCCAGTAGACGCCGCGCACGAACTCGCGCCAGCCGATCACCTCGCGCACGAAGCCCTCGACGGAATTGAGCGGGGCGCCGGCCGGGTTGGCGACGACGGCGTCGACAACCTCGCGCGGCCGCAGGAGATGGAGATTGAGCGGCCCCGACAGGCGCGAATGGAAGAGGAAGGCCTCCCCGGTGATCATGGCGTCCTGGAACCGCCCGAAATCGCCAAGCCGGTGCTCGACGAAATCCCGCAGCGATTCGAGCGCCTGCGCCCGCGTGACCGGCAGATTGAAGCCGTCGAGCCGGCCGGGACTATCGGGAAACTGCCGTTCGACGAGCGCCAGCACGGCGCGCGTCATTGCATCAGGTGCGAATCCTTTCGGAGCGGGGATTGCCGGCGGGCCGCCGCGCCCGAACGACACCCGATTCTGCTTGTCGAAGTTCCACGCGCCACCGGTCGGCTTTCCATCGGGCTCGATCAGCACGCCCAGCCGCCGCCGCATGAAGCGGTAGAAGCGCTCCAGGACGAGCGTGGGATTCTCCCGCGCGAACGTGGCGAAGGTCTCGTCGTCACACAGGAAGTGCCGATCGGCGCGAAACTCGATCGGCGGCTCGATGGCCGCTAGTTGCGCGCGCACCCGCCAGTCGCCGGGCTGCAGCGCGATCAAGCGCTCGGGCTGAAGCACCTGCGTCCAGCGCCGAATCTCCGCGACGAAGCCGCCGCGATTATCAGGATCGTCGAGCTCGCTGTATTAGACCCGCCGCCCCCGGGCACGCTGCTCGTCGCGGAAATGCCGCATCGCCGAGAAGAAGTAGGCGAGCCGACGCTTGTGCTGCGGGATGTAAGTCGCCTCCTCGCGCACCTCCATCTGCAGGACCGCATCGCGCGCCGGATCGAAGCCGTCGAAGGCGGCCGACTCGCCGTCGAGCTGGTCGCCGAGCACCAGTACGAGATGACGCAATTTCAACACTTATGCCACGCGGCGGCAGCGTGGATCGCGAGAGACCACGCGGCTCCACAGCGACAAGGAGCCTCGAACAAACAGCACGCGCGAATCCCTCCGATCCACGAGACGCAGCAGGATCACATCGGGCCGATCACCCCGTCAATCGACAGCGCACGCGCGGCCCGTCATCAGGGAAATCGAGGTACTTCATCTACCAAGAGGGCTCAGACCGTCATCTGCTCCGCCGCCGGCACGCGCGTGACCTCGTGCGCTTGCAGGATCGGCAGCACGTCCCTGGCGAAGCGGCGGATCTGCTCGATGAACATCTCGTGGGGCATGGCGCCGCGATTCAGGCCGACCTGCACCATGTTGGCGCCGGCTGCGTCGGCGGCGGCGATGATGCGCTCGGCCACTTCCTTCGGCGTGCCGTAGGGCAGGTTCTCGGCCTGGCGCGCGAAGGCTTCCTGTGTCAGCCCGCGGAAGTCCTCGCGCAGCAGCGCGGCGGCGCGCTGGTTCTCGGGCCGCACGTAGTCGGTCGAGCTCTGGCTGACATAGCCCGCCTCGCGCTGCGCCGCCGTCTCGGTGAAGCTGCCATGGCTGAAGAGCGTGCGGTTGAAGTAGAGGTGGTACGGCCCGACCTCCTTCACCGCCTGCGCCTTGGAGTCGGCGACATAGGCGTTGAGCGCCAGCGAGAGGTGGCTGGGCGTGATGCGATGACCCGACGCCGCGAGGCTGCGGGCGTAGTGCTTGATGATGTCGTCGCGTAGGCCACCGCCGGCGAGGCCGGGTGTGATTCCGAGATCGTGCTTCGCGGCGAACTCGATCGACTCCTTGCTGCCGACAATGGGGATCATGATCGGCGGGCGCGGCTTCTGGATCGGCCGCGGCCAGATCGCCACGTCCTTGTAGGACCAGTACTTGCCTTCGTAGGAGAACACGTCCTCGCTCCAGGCGCGGGTGACGATGTCGAAGGCCTCCTCGAAGCGCTCCCGCGACTCGTGGAGCGGCACGTTGTGCACCTGGTACTCGCGCGGGATGCCGCGCGCGAAGCCGGAGATCAGCCGGCCGTTGGACATGCAGTCCAGCATCGCCAGTTCTTCGGCCAGCCGCAGCGGCTCGTGCAGCGGCAGCAGATTGCCGTAGATCAGCAGCTTGAGCCGCTTGGTGCGCTGCGCAGCGGCCGCCGCCATCAGGTTGGGCGAGTTCATCAGCCCGTACGGCGAACAATGATGCTCATTGAAACCGACGCCGTCATAGCCCAGCCGGTCCATCTCCTCCCAGGCGGCGAGATGCTCGGCGTAGGTCTTCACCGCGACGTCCGCCTTGAAGTACCGCTGGCTCAGTGGATACGGCAGCTCGGCGCCGACCTTGATGTGGTCGAGGTTCTCGCCATAAGCGAGCAGGTCGAAGACGAAGACTTTCATCGGATCACCGTTGATGCCCTGCCCCGGCATGGTAACAGTTCACGGGGCGCTGTGTAGGGATCGCTGGAGGCCGCCATGCCGAAACCCGTTGTCGCCGTCGTACTGGCGCTGCTCTGCGCGCCGCTCGCCGTCCTGGCTCAGTCTGACGAAGAGAACTGGCGGCGCTGCGCCAGCCGCGACGCGACCGATACCGTCATCGCCGCCTGCTCCGCGGTCATCCAGCAGGGTGGCTCGAACAAGGATCGGCTGGTCGACGCCCACTACAACCGCGCGCATGCTTATGCGGCGATGGATAACCACGCGCGCGTTATCGCCGACCTGGACGCGGCGTTGCGGCTGAAGCCGGGCAATCCGCTGTCGCTGACCTGGCGCGGCGACGCCTATGCCGCGATCGGACGCGTCGAGCGCGCGATCGAGGATTACAGCACGGCGATCGCCATCGACGCCAACGCCTCGCCGGCATGGTACGGCCGCTGCAACGCGCGCACCCGGCTGGGCCAGCTCGACCTCGCGATGGTCGACTGCAACGAGATGATCGCGCGCAGCCCGCATATCGCTTTCGGCTTCGACAGCCGTGGCCGCGTGCATCTGCTGGCCGGCCGCCTCGACGCCGCGATCGCCGATTTCGACACCGCGCTGAAGATTCATGCGCGGATCGCCTCGGCGCTCTACGCTCGCGGCATCGCCAAGCAACGCAAAGGCGACGCGATGGGCGCCGCCGTCGACGACGTCGCCGCCCGCCTGATCAAAGCCGACATCGCCGAGGAGATGACGGCCTACGGGATACGGTGAAGCGAGGTCACCTTCGGCCTCTGAGGGTGGCGGCCGCATGTTCGAACCGTGCGGCGTTCGCCAGAACGCCCGGCCATCTCCCCTGCCACCCGGCGCCTATCCGGACCGGTCCACCAACACGCCGTTTGGCATCCTGCGCACCAAGATCGGCCATCAATCGCTCGGGTCAGCCGTTCCAGTCGCCGGCCCGCCGCGCCCGCGTGATCGAGGGGTGGCCGACGGCGACCACCGAAGGTCGTCCGCGAGATGCTGATCACGCGTCATCCCTGCCAAACGCCAGCCGCATCGTGACGAAGATGAAGAGCAAGCCGGAGACGATCCAGAGAACCGCACCGACTTCACCGATCGTGCCGAACGCGCCGCCGGCGGAAACCCGATAGAGTCCGAGCAGGAAGCACAGCGATGCCACAAGCGCACAGACAAAGTGAACGCGAGCGAGGCGCGATGCACCGATCACGGGAAACGCGCGGTAGATCAGGCCAAAAAGCGCCATCGAGGCCCAGCCAAGCAGGCTGATGTGCGCATGCAACGGCCGTAAGCTGAAGTCTTGCTTCACACCCATCCACACGCCCAACGCGCTGCCGCCCACCAGATACACGGCGGCGATCAGCAGAAACAGGCGGTCAGGTCTCATAGTCATCAGTGACCTCCAACGCGGCAAAAGCGGCTTGGGACGCGGCATTCATGGACGAAGAGCGATGCCCTTGCACGATGTCCCGCCAACCAACGCGCTTGCGCAGCGCAACTGGCTTGACTTACACTCAAGCAATTAACTTGAGTGTCAGTCAAGTTAAATTGGAGGCGAGATAGCCGCACATGGTTGCCAGGGCGGAGAAGACGGGCGCGACCCGGAAACGCATCACGGAGGCCGCTCTTCGGCTGTTCCTGGACAAGCCGTTCGAGGAGGTCACGCTGCAAATGATCGCCGAGGCGTCCGGCGTCTCGCATCAGACTGTGCTGAACCACTTCGAATCGAAGGAGGGCGTCGCGGCCGCCGGAGCGGAACTGCTGGCCCAGCGGACCGCCGCCGCGCGCGGCAAGGCGATACCCAACGATATAGAGAGCGTCGTCTCTGTCCTTGTGGACGACTATGAGCGGATCGGTGACGCCAATGCCCGCTGGGCCGCGTCGGCCGAGAAACTGGGGCCGCTTTCGGCGTTGTTGGATGACGCACGCGCCGGCCACCAAGCATGGCTCGAACACGTGTTCGCCAAGCATCTTCCGGCCGGGCGAAGGCGCCGACATTCTGTCAACACGCTTCACGCCGCGACCGACGTCTACGTCTGGAAGCTGCTTCGTCGCGACCTTGGCCTGAGCCGGCGCGAGACACAGGCGGTGATGGAGGCCCTGGTCCGCGGTGCGATCGGCAAGCGGGTCCGGGCGCATCCCAGGAAGGCGATCACGGGATGATCGCGCGCCGGTATCTTTTTGCCCTGGTGGATCAGGGCGGGAACATCCCCCCGGAAGTCGGAGCAGTCCGCAGGCTCGTCGATCGAGGCCACAAAGTGACGGCCCTTGGCGACGACACCATTGCCGAGGAAGTTCGAGCGAGCGGAGCGATCTTCCGGCCGTGGATCGTCGCCCCCAACAAGCGCGACCACGGATTGGAGTCGGATCGAATTCGCGATTGGGAGTGCAAATATCCGTGGCAGCTGGTTCGGCGATTGGCCGAAACCCAATTTGTCGGACCGGCGCCGCGATATGCCGCCGACATCAAGAGCGCGATCGCCCACGAGCGCCCCGATGCGATCGTTTGTTCGATGTTCTGCATGGGCGCGATGGTCGTCGCGGAAGCAGAGCGGATCCCGTTCGTCGCGCTGTATCCGAATGTCTACCCGATGCCCGCCGAGGGCTTGCCGCCCTTCGGGGTCGGCCTGTCGCCATCTCGCGGCTTGCTTGGGCGCTGTCGCGATCGAGCCATCAACAGCGTCGCGGAATACCTTTGGAACGCCTTTGGACTACAGGGCCTCAATGCCTTGCGTCTCGCCCATGGTCTTCCGCCGCTGGCACGATTTTTCGACCAGGCCTCCCGTGCATCGCGGCAGTTGATTCTGACGGCGCGGTCATTCGATTTTCCAGCGATCCTGCCGGCTGGTGTAGCCTATGGCGGCCCGATTCTCGACGATCCGTTCTGGGCACGATCCGAAGGATGGGAGCCACCGACAGGAGATTCGCCCTTCGTGCTGGTATCCTTGTCCACCACATATCAGGACCATGTCGGACTTCTCCGGCGTATCGTTCTGGCATTGGGCTCCCTTCCGGTCCGCGCGATGGTGACGACCGGGCCGTCGATCGCACCGGAAGAGCTACCCAGCGCATCCAATGTTTCAGTGGTAGCCAGCGCGCCGCACCGCGCCGCCCTCCGGCACGCCGACCTCGTCGTCAGCCATGGAGGTCACGGCACCGCGATCAAGGCGCTTACCAACGGCGTGCCGATGGTCATCCTGCCTCATGGGCGGGATCAGGCGGACACGGCGGCGCGCGTGAGCGCGCGCGGTGCCGGCATAACGCTGCGCAAGTCATCCAGCGTAGGCGTGATCGCCGCAACGGTACGGCGCGTGATCGAGGATCCGGCATATCGGATCGCTGCGCGTCGTCTCGGAGAGGCAATCCTCGAGGATACCCGAGATGACGCGCTTGTTCTGGCGCTCGAGGACGCAGTCAATCAATGCCCACGACACGCAATGACCGGCGCCGCACAAAGACAGGTCGCGAAATGAGAGGTGGCCACGCCGCCATCGCCGATATCGCGCGCCGACTCTCCTGTCTGTCGGACCGCGGACCTTGCCTCGTCGCCATCGATGGCCGGAGCGGGACCGGCAAGTCGACTTTTGCCGCGGCACTGGCGGCGGTCGCAGAGGCCGTCGTCGTCGAGGGAGACGACTTTTTTGCCGGCGGCACCGAGCTTCGCCGGGATTCGCCGCGCGAGCGAGCCGCGGACTGCATTGATTGGCGCCGCCTTCGGCGAGTATTGGAGCGACTGAAGGATGGACGGTCGGTGTCCTACCGGCCTTTCGACTGGGAAGCGTTCGATGGCACGCTTGCCAAAGCGACCCGCCGGAAAGAGCCGAGCGCTGTCATCGTGATCGATGGGGTCTATTCCGCTCGCCGCGAGTTGTCGGACCTGATGACCTTGCGTGTCCTGCTTCGCACGACACCCGAAGTCCGGATGCGGCGTCTGCTGGCCCGTGAAGGGGTCATTGGAGCATGGGAGCGGCAGTGGCATGAAGCGGAGGACTGGTACTTCGCCAACGAAGCGATCGAGCAGGCGTTCGACGTCGTGGTCGATACTTGACCTCGATGGAAAGGGGCCTGGCAAGTGAGGGCGCGTGAAGTTCCGCCGGGAACGATCTTCTACCACGGCACCAAAGCCGACCTGAGTGTCGGCGATCTCATTGGTCCCGATCATGGTAGCAATTTCGTCGAGGGCAGTCTGAGGCATGTCTACTTCTCGGCTACTCTGGAGGCGGCGACTTGGGGCGCTGAACTGGCGCGCGGGACCGGACGTGGTCGGATCTACACGGTCGAGCCGTGCGGTGCGTTTGAGGATGACCCCAACCTTACCGACAAGAAGTTCCCGGGGAACGTGACCGCATCATATCGATCGCTGGCGCCACTTCGCGTTACAGGCGAAGTCGAGAACTGGGTCGGCCACACTCCAGAACAGCTCAAGTCGATGACGGACGGATTGGCTCGACTAAAGGCCGAGGGACGAGATGCCATCGAAGAATGAGGAGCCACCCGATGCCTCCCGATGAAGGCAGGTGGTGCGCGCGGGCCGTCGCAAACTCTCCGAGGTGATCGCGAGTTCGAGGTGCTCCAGCGCTGAAATTGCGCGCTCCGCAGCGAGTTTTGCGTTACGCTCTTTGAGCGACGGTTTGGTCATGTCGGTCACCGTGCCGGCCAAACCCAGCGCTCGCGGGACAGAAGCCTCCCCTTGGTGCCACGCGGTAGCGATATGGCGCCGTTCTGTTACCCAACTTGCTCCGGCGTTGACACCCGAACGAGCGGCACGATTCACTGGAAATCAACCGCCATCGAGACGATTCATGACGACATACAAAACCAAAGCACTCGATGCGAGCACCTGGCCGGACTTCACGCGTCTGGTCGACGCGAACAACGGTGTTTGGGGCGGGTGCTGGTGCATGTGGTATCACGCCAGGGACGAAAGCGCGGACGACTCCCCGGCTTCAAAGCGTAAGGCGAAGGAGCGCCTCGTTCGGGAAGGACGGGCGCATGCCTCTCTCGTCTTTCATGGCACGGACTGTGTCGGCTGGTGCCAGTTCGGATCGCCGGAGGAGCTTCCGCGAATCCATAATCAGCGTGCCTATCAGGCGACCAATCCGACGCTCCCCGACTGGCGGATCACCTGTTTCTTTTCCGGCAAGGGACATCGCGGCAACGGTGTGGCATCCGCCGCGCTCAAGGGCGCGGTCGAGCAGATCAGGAAACTGGGCGGCGGGCGCATCGAGGGATACCCGGAAGACATCGAGGGTCGAAAGGCGGCGCCAGCCTTTCTGTTCAATGGCGCCCTGTCCACGTTCGAATGTCTCGGCTTCAAGCGGTCGCGGCTGATCGGAAAGCATAAGTGGGTGGTGACCCGAACCGTCCGGTGAGCGTCGGCCCGATCTCACCGCTGAAGGCTGTCGGTCGTACCTCACCAAATTGACGCCTCGTCGAGGCGCCTGTGCATGAGCGCCACCGTAGCGGCGGGCAAAACGCCTGAGCCATCAGCATCGGATGCCCGGATTGTTCGCGCGTAGCGGCGGAAATAGCAGGAGATCGGCGGTTGGGGTTACAACGACTCCAGCATTTCAACTGGAGTTCGCCCGATGGCTCGCGACCGCAAGATCCCCTCTGACTTCTGGACCTGGGAGGCCGTCATCGACTGCGCGGCGATGACCCGCCTGTTGTTCATCGGCCTGTGGAACTTCGCCGACGAGTTCGGCGTGCAGCCCCTGCGGCCACGCACCATCCGTATGCAGGTCTTCCCCGGCGATCCGATCGACAACGACCAGGTGCGCGCCATGATCGACGAGCTGGTGGCGCGCGGGCTGCTGCGGATCTACGCGGTCGACGAGGTCGAGTACATGGAGATCGTCGACTGGCGGCAGATTCAGCGCGTCGGAAAGCGTGCCCGGCGCCGCTACCCTGGCGATCCGTCGCGGCCCGACCCAGTGCCCGAGCCCGCGGCCGAGCCGACGGGCGACGCGAGGGCCGAGTCGGTCGAGCCCGCCGCCGACGCGCCGCCCGCTGTGCCGCCGCTGGTGGCCAAATGGCGAAAGGTCATCGGCCGCTCGCTGCGCCGCTTCCTGCCTAACAGCGGACCGCCGGGCGACACCGAGCAGTGGATCGATTACTGGATCGCCGAGGGCTACGACCTGGCGTCCGACATTCTGCCGGCGATCAGCGTGGCCTGCCGCCCGTCCCCCGATCTCGGCGCACCCCTGGGCCTGGCCGCGGTGGCGGCCTATGCCGAAGCCAATCGCGTGCGGCGCCTGGCCTGCGCGGCGGGGGAGTAACGATCGTCACTGGATTCCCAGCAGCCTCGACGCTGTACCACCAAGGATGGCGATGCGCTGCTCGTCGCTCAGGCCGGGCGTCGAGAGCACGAGGTCGATCTCGGTGCTGGTCCACGGGAAGGGATAGTCGGTACCGATCATGATCTGGCCGGGGCCGGTCTCGGCGATCAGGTGGCGCAGCGCCTCCGGTGTGAACACGATGGTGTCGAAGAACAGCTGGCCGTCGCGCAGATACGCCGTGGGTGGCTTCTTGGGCAGCGGGCCGACGCGGCTGGGGAAGGTGCGGATCACCGCGTCGGAGCGGTTGGCGTAGGACGGCAGGAAGCCGCCGCCATGCGCGGCGCAGATCTTCAGGCCGGGGAAGCGATCGAGCGTGCCCTCGAAGATCAGGTGCGACAGCGCGATCGTGGTCTCCAGCGGATTGCCGATGGTGTTGGTTAGGAGTCCGCTGCCGCCCAGCCGACCACTCGGCTCGAGCTCGCGCACACCAAGCGGGTGCATGAAGACCAGCACGTCGAGCTCCTCGCACTTCTTCCAGAACGGGTGGAAGCGCGGATTGGCCAGCTCCTCGCCGGCGACGCTGCCGGCCACGCCGACGCCACGGAAGCCGAGCGTCTTCACCGCGTGCTCGACCTGCTCGGCGGCAAGCTCGGGGAACTGCAGCGCGGCGGTGGCGAAGGCGTGGAAGCGGTCGGGATGGGCGGCGCAGAACTCGACCAGGGTCTCGTTCTGGATGCGGATCAGCTCGGCCGCCTCGTCCTTGCCGGCGCGGTACCAGAACGGGTTGATGCTGAGCACCTCGACATCGATGCCCTGCGCGTCCATGGCCGAGAGGCGCGTGCTGGTGTCGTCCATCAGCAGGCCGGGCGCCTCGAGCGGATGGTTGATCACCGCCATCGCCTTGGGCACGCAGCAATGGGCGTGCACGTCGATCGTCTTGATCCGCCGGCCGTTGACCACGACCTCGCGCCGCCGCGCCTTGGTCGCCGCGCCCGACCCGCTTCCGGTCTCCGCCATGAAGCAGCCGCAGAAGGCGATGGCGCCGGAATGGCCGTGATGATGCATGACGTTCCCCCCTCGAGATCGCGGGGCTATCACATTAGCTCTTCCTTCTCCCCGCGAAGGCGGGGAGAAGGTGCCCGAAGGGCGGATGAGGGGCTTCACGGAGTCTCAACAACGACGGCAATCGTTGTTGGACCAGAAAGCCCCTCATCCGCCTCGCTGACGCTCGGCACCTTCTCCCCGCCTTCGCGGGGAGAAGGAAAAACACCACATGCGATAGCCCTGCCCAAGATCGCTACGCGAACTCTAGCAGGTGTACGGGCTCGGCGAGGGCCTGCTAGGTTGCCGACCTGCCATCAAGGAAACGCGTACCCCGATGACGCCCGCCCTCCGGCGCCAAGGCCTGCTGATCGTCGCGACGCTCGCGACAGCATATGTCGCCAGCCATTTCTTCCGCGCCGCCAATGTCACCATCGGCCTGGACCTGATGCGCGACCTCCAGATCGGCCCCGAGGCGCTGGGCGCGCTCACCGGCGCCTTCTTCTTCGGCTTCTCGGCGATGCAGATCCCGGCCGGCTTCCTGTTCGACCGCTACGGCCCGCGCCGCACGATCAGCGCCCTGCTTATGCTCGCGGTGCTGGGCGCCACGATCTTCACCCTGGCGCAGAGCTGGCCCGTGCTGCTCACCGGCCGCACGCTGATGGGCGCCGGCTTCGGCTGCATGCTGATCGGCAGCATGATCGTGATCACCCGCTGGTTCCCGCCCGACTGGTTCTCGACCTTGGCCGGCATGGTCCTGTCGATCGGCCTGATCGGCAACCTGATCGCCACCACGCCGCTGGCCTGGGGCACCGAGCAGATCGGCTGGCGCGGCGTGTTCGGCATCATGGTGGTGTTCTCGGCGGTGGCGCTGGTCGCGATCTGGCTGGTGGTGCGCGACGCGCCGCCCGGCCATCCTTTCCTCGAGCGCAAGACCGAGACCGCCGGCGAGATGATGCGCGGCCTCGTCGAAGTCGTGCGCACGCCCAACCTGTCCTTCATCCTGGTGCTGAACTTCTGCAACTACGCCTGCAGCTTCACGGTGCAGGGCCTGTGGGGCGGACCGTTCCTGCGCGAGGTGCACGGGCTCTCCATCATCGAGTCCGGCAACGTGCTGCTGGCCGCGGTGATCGCCTACCAGGTCGGCATGATGGGCTTCTCGCCGCTCGACCGCGTCTTCGACACACGCAAGCGGATCGCCATCGCCGGCACCTTGGTGATCGCCGCGATACTGGCCGCGCTGGCGTTGGTCGAACGGCCGCCGGTATGGCTGGCGGTCGGCGCGATCATCGGCATGGGCTTCGTCAGCGCGTCCTCCACCATGGTGATGACGCATGGTCGCGGCCTCTTCCCGGATCGCCTGATCGGCCGCGGCATGGCGACCATGAACACCTGCGTGATGCTGGGCGTCGCCTGCATGCAGACCTTGTCGGGCGTGATCCTCGGCGCCTTCACGCCGCTTGCCGACGGCACGCGCGGCGAGCTCGCCTATCGCAGCCTGTTCGGCTTCATGGCGGTGGTGCTGATCGTGGCGGTCTCGGTCTACAGCCGCGCGCCCGACATCCGTCCCAGCGACGAGCTCAAGGCGCGCGCGGCGCGTTAGGCGGCACGGCGTCGCCGCCGCGCCGCCATCGATCAGATCACCAGGTCGGGGATGGCGCGGATGCCGATCACCAGGTCCTGGAAGTCGTTGTCACCCCTGCCCGCCCGCAGATCCTCGAAGGCGATCAGGAGCTCCTGCCCGCCAGGCGCCACGCCCGAGAGCACCTGGGTGGCGTCGCCCGGATTGAGCGTGGCGAAGGAGTGGAAGATCGGCGTCTCCGTGAGGTCGCCGCGCCGGGCGTGGCGCAGGATCGGCATCGTGCCGTCGTCGAGATCGGCAACGCCGCCGCTGGCGTCAACGAAGGACAGCCTGTTCGACAGCCTGCCGTACTCGTCGAACCCGTCCTGGATCAGGAACAGGCCGATGCGCTCGCCGTCGTCCGGCGTACCCAGATCCACCGTGCGCTTGCTGGCCGGCACGTTCCTGGTGTTGGCGAAGACGATCTCGACATCGCCGATCGTGCCGTCCTCCGCCACCCGGTAGACGCCCAACGTGTTGCGGAAGGCCCCGCCGACCGACTTGAACTCCAGCACGAACTCGGTCGAGCCGTCGCCGGTGAGGAACAGCTCGTTGGCGATGCCGTTGATCGACGCCGGGTCGACAGGCCGCCCATCGCGCAGCGTCGGCAGGTAGCTCTCGAACGTCACCGTCGTGTCGTCGCCGCGCGACACGGCCATGAAGTCGCCCCTGGAGAAATCGCCCTCGAAGTTCACGACGCGGCCGCCGATCTCCAGGGTGGCGCCCGACGTGCCGTTGGGCGTGAAGACCATGTCCTGGCGCGCGATGCCGCTGCCCTCGATCACCAGCGTGTCGTCGAAGCCGAAGCCCGCGACGGTGTCGCCGTCGAGGTCGTCCAGCGTGTCGCTGAGCGTGTCGGCGCCAGGGCCGAGGTCGATGTCGTCGGCGCCCGCGCCGCCGCTCGCGAAGTCGTCGCCCGCGCCGAGGTTGAGCAGGTCGTCGCCGGCCGTGCCGATCAGCACGTTGTCGCCGTTATCAGGCGTGTCGACGATGATGCCCTGGAAGACCTCGTCGTCGCGCACCGCGAGGTTCTGGATGCGCATGTCGGCCGTGGCCGCGGTGTCGGCGTCGTCGAAGGCGGTGTCGGCCGTGGCGTGGAACTCCTGCATATAGCGCTGCAGGGCCGCCTGCTCGCCCAGCGCGTTGGCCGGCTGGTTGGCGGGCACCGTGAAGTCGAGCGCCTCGGAGACGGGGGTGCTCAGCGTGCCGTTGTCGAGCAGGAAGCGGAAGTTCTCGCCATTGGCCTTGATCGGGAAGCCGTCACCGCCATTGGCGGTGAAGTTGGAGGTCACGACGGTGATCAGGGTCGCCGCGGTGGCCACCACCAGGCCGTTCTCGACGATGCGGGCGATGACACGGTCGCTCGAGTCGATCAGCGAGATGTTCTGGACCCGGTTGCCCGCGGCTGCGGCCGGATCCCACGAGAAGCGGACGCCGCCGATCTGCGGGAAGCGGCCCTGCAAGGTGCCCGCCGCCACGCCATGCTCGAGGATCGCCTTGAGCCCCGCCGCCGTCGTGTCGAACGACATCAGGCGATTGTTGAAGCGCAGCGAGTTCTCGACGTCGAGCTGCGAGACGCCGCCCTCCGGCTTGCCGACTTCGGGATTGGCCAAGGGCGCGATCTTCTCGCCGGTGACGAAGTCGATGGCGCCGATCTGGGCACGGATGCCGCCGCCATTGCGCAATCCGACGACGAACTGCTCGCTGTCGGCGCCTGTGATCTCACGGTAGACGAAGCTGCCGCTGTCGGCCGCGAGATTGCCGAGATTGGTCTCCTCCGAGCGCACGAAGGCGCGTTCGCCCTCGAGGTAGACATCGGTGAAGCCGAAGACGTTGCCGTCCTTGGCCGCGATCACCGCGTCGACCGCCTGGGTGATGTCGCGCACCTGGTCGCCCTTGGTGCCGTTGGCGAAGGCGGTGGTCTCGAGATCGGCCTCCGACACACCCCAGGCATCGGCGACATTGGCCGCGGTCGCGGCATAGGCGCCGTTGACCGGCGTCAGGTCGACGAGGTTGTCGACGATGATGTCGCCATTCTCGTCGAAGTCGACGACCAGGCGGCCGAGATAGGTGTACTCGTTGTCGGTGTTGACGATCAGCGTCGCCTTGCCGTCAGCGCCGTTGGTGATGATCGGATAGGTGTTGGCGAAGGTGGCGGCGTGGCCGGGGAACGCCACCGCCTCGTCGTCGGCATCGCCCAGCCGCGTGTTGGAGCCGGCGGCGAGGATGATGTCGACGCCGCGCAGCTTGGTCGCCAGCAGCTGCTCGTTGGCGATCTGCTGCAGATGCGCCATCAGCACGATCTTGTCGACGCCCTCGGCGATCAGCTCGTCGATGATCGGCTGGAGCTGCGCCGCCAGCAGATCCATGTTGTCGACTTCGCCATTGGCGCCGGGGCCGAACGGGAAGCCCTTGACCTCGGTGCCGTTGGGCGAGGAGATCACTTCGAGGATCTGGGTCGTGGCGGCGACGAGGCCGATCTTCTCGCCATTCTTGGTCACGACAGCCGATTCCGCGATGCGACCCTTCAGGGTGCCGGCCTCGGGGGTCGGCGTCGCGGCGTCGTTGGTCGTGTCGGTGAAGCGCGGGCTGAGCGCGGCGTCGCCCGAGAAGTCGAGATTGGCCGACAGATAGGGGAACTGCGCGCCGACCCACAGGCCGGACGGCGTGAAGGAGTCGCGGAACGCCGTCGAGCCGAGGTCGAACTCGTGATTGCCGATGGTCGAGGCCTCGACGCCCAGCGCGTTGTGAATGGCGATGTCCGGCCGGCCGAAGCCGGTCGCGCCGATCGAGGGCACGCTGTTGAGAGACGGATCGGTGCCGGCATTGAGGAACGGGCCCGGCAGGAAGTTGTCGCCGCCGGCCAGGATCAGCGTGTTGAGATAGTCGTCGTCGAAGGCGTCGAGCAGCGCGGCGAGGTTGGGCGCCGTGTCGGCCGCCAGCAGGCCGGCCTCGCCGTCGGCGAGATGCAGCAGCTGCAGGGTGAAGGCCGGGGCCTTTTCGACCTCGAAGACCGAGATGTTGTTGCTGACCTCGTTGCTGACGACGAGCAGCGCCTCACCGGTGGGCGAATCCTCGGCCGAGATGAAGAGCTGGCCCTCGGGGTTCAGGTCGCCGTTGCGTTGCGCGGCACCGGCATAGCTGACGTTGTTGGGATCGGTGATGTCGAAGGCGAGCGTCATGTGCGAGCGCTCCAGACCGACGAAGGCGTAGATCTTGTCGCCGACCTGGCCGATCTCGATGCCCTCGGGCTCCGGGCCCTTGTTGTCGCTGCGCGTGTCGTCGAACAGCGCGGGAAACTGGGTCGCGACGATGCGCTCCAGGATGTCGCCGCTGTCGAAGACCTGGGCGCCGGAGCTGTCGAGGATCGAGAACGAGCGGCCGCCATAGGCCAGGATCTGGTCGACATCGCCATCGCCGTCGCTGTCGCCGCGCAGGCCGGGGGCGTTGGAGACCACAAGCCGGCCGAGCACCGCGTTGCCCTTCAGCGCCGCCTCGTTCGGGAAGGTCGCATCGTCGAGGTTCAGCGTGCCGACACGCGCCGTCTCGTCGGGGTTGAGGAAGTCGTCGCGGTCGTCGCCCTCGTTGGCGATGACATAGTAGGTCTGGCCGTTCACCGTGTAGGAGTCGACCGCATCCGGCATGAAGAGGCCCTGGATCGGCATGTCGTCGCGCAGATTCGTGAGCGTCGTGCTGCCGGGGCCGTCGCAGTCGCTGACGTCGAGCAGCAGGCCGAACCAGTCCTTGGTGCCCAGCGGCACGATGTCGGTGAAGGTCGCGGTCGCGATGTCGAGCACGGCGACGGCGTTGGCCTCCTGCAGGGTGACCAGCGCCTTGCTGCCGTCGGCCGAGACAGCGACGTATTCGGGCTCGATGTCCTGCGACACGGAACGGCCGGCGAAGATGCGCACGCCCTCGGCGCGCAGCGCGTCCTCCTGGCCGTTGAAGGCGGTGAAGGTCGCGGTCTGCACGGTGGCCGAGGCCACGCCGCCGGAGATGTCGATGATCGACACCGACCCCGCGCCATCGGTGCCGGTGGTGTTCAGCTCACCCTCGTTGGCGACCAGCACCTTGGTGCCGTCAGGCGTGAAGGTCACCATGTCGGGCAGCGCGCCGACATCGACCGAACCGAGCAGCGCGTTGGTCGCGGCGTTGAGGAAGACGACCTTGCCGGGCAGCGCCTTGTCGGCGTTGGGCAGGGCGACGGCGACGATGCCGTTCTTCACCGCCACGCTGGTGACGTCGGTGGTGGCGAAGCCCAGGGTGGTGAAGTCGACATTGGTGATCAGCGACGGCGATGTCGGGTTGCTGAAGTTGACGACCTGGAGGCCGGCATTGGACGTCACGAACAGCCGGTCGCTGCCCGGGTCGAAGGCGGCGATCTCGGCGCCCGACAGCGTCAGCGTGCCCTTCAGGCTGAAGGTGATGTCGCCCGAGGCCTCGGTGGTGAGCGGCGTCGACATGTCGAAGCTGGCCACCAGCGCGTCGTGGTCCGACACCTGGCTGGCGAACTCCGCGTTCAGGTGCACGATATCGTACTGCGCGCCGGCGCGGGCCGCGGTGGTCGCGTAGATGTGGTCGAGCGACTGGGCGTTGCCGTCGAAGATGTAGTCGAAGCGCTGGTTGACCGGCAGCGATTCGATCATCGCGTGCAGGACTTCCTCGCCGCCGGCGGTGAAGACGCCGTTGATGTAGGTCGCGGTGCCCTCGAGCACCAGCATCGGCTCCTCGAACTCGAACTCGTTGAGGTCACCGGCGATCACGACGCGGGCGTCGGCGTTGGCCGCCAGCAGCGAGTCGACATAGGTGTTGACCGCCTGGGCCTGCTCGGCGCGCGCGTCCTCGGCGTTGTTGAGCGGCGGCTGGCTGCCCATCAGCGCGCCGCTGCCGTTCTTGGACGAGAAATGGTTGCCGATCACCGTGATGGTCTGGCCGTTGAAGGTGAAGTCGGCGACCAGCGGCAGGCGCGAGGCATTGAACGGATGAGCCGGATCGGCGTTCTCGCCGACCGCCGTGGTGCCGGCGCCGGTCGCCGAGATGGTCTTCAGCGAGGCGTCGACCAGATCGACGCCGCGATCGGTGCGATAGAGGAAGGCGTTGCGGATGTTGCCGCCCGGCTCGCCGCCATTCTGGTCGTCGGCGATGAACGGGTTGTCCTGGAAGGCATAGACCGCCGGGCTGCCGGCCGCGACCGCCGCGGCGTTGATGGCGTCGACCAGCGTCTGCAAGGTGGTCGAGGCCGAGACCGTCGTGCTGTTGGCGGCGCCGTCGTTGTCCTGCACTTCCTGCAGCGAGATGATGTCGGGCGCCCGCATGTTGTTGACGATCTGCGCGGCCAGGGCGTTGAACTTGGTGGCGCCGTCGGACGGATCGAGATTCTCGACGTTGTAGTTGGCGACCGTCAGGCGCGTCGCCGTGCCCTTCAGCGCCGTGGTTTCGGCGGTGAGCGTGCTGGCGGCCGCCACGGTGAAGACCTGGGTGGGCAGCACCTCGTAATTGCCGAAGCTGTAGGACATCACGCCAGTGACGTCGTTGAGCCGGGCGCCGACGCTGACCGAGGGCGTCGAGAAGCCGGCGAGGATGCCGCTATCGTCGTCGATCTGGATGCGCTCCGGATTGAAGTCGCCGCCGACCGTGTTGGTGCCGCCCACCGAGGAGGCGCCGCCGCTGATGGCGACGCTGCCGCGCGCGGTCAGGCTGTTGGTGTTCAGCCCGTTGCTCGGATCGTCGTCGCTGTCGACGATGGTGAAGATCTCGCCGAAGCCGTTGCGCGGGCTGACCGCGACCGGGTTGTCGATCATCACCAGCATGCCTTCGAGGCTCTCGAAGAAGTCGTTGCCGTGATTGACCGGGTCGTAGACCGTGCCGCCCTGGTCGTCGATGATCATGGTCGGCGGCTTGCGGCCGGCCGAACCGCCCAGTTGGGTGGCGACGATGGTGGCGCCGGCGCCCAGATCGGTGATCGTCGGGCTGGCGATCTCGGTGCGCGCCAGGCTGCCCGGCGCGGCGTTGCCGGGGATGAACTCGGCGACCTGACCGGCGACCTCGACCAGGCGACCGACGCTGACGCCCACGGGCGCGCTGCTGGTGAAGACAAAGATGCCGTCCGAGGTGGCGGTGTTGCCGTCGCCGATGGCGTCCTGGATGTAGAAGCCGTTGCTGTCGACCGCGGTAACCACGCCCTGGGTTGTCACCGACTTGCCGGCGAAGGACGAGGTGTGTCCCGCGCCCTGGATGGTGTAGATCGCGGTCGGCGCGCCGCCGGCGGCCGCCGTGACGAAATCCAGCGCATCGAGCGCGATGCCGGCGAAATCGTTGCCCGCCGTATCCTCGATCGCGCCCGCGGCGACGACCACATCGTAGCTGGTACCGTTGGCGAGATTGGCGGCCGGATTGATGGTGATGCTGGAACCGTTGAAGGTCACGCTGCCATCGGCATCGCCGCCGGCCAGGTCGATGACGCGATCGTCGCCGGCGCCGTTGGTGATGGTGACGGTGCCGCCGCCAACCGCCTGCACGGTCTCGTCGAAGTTCAGCACGATGTCGGACGACACCGCCACGGCGGCAGCGTTGTCGGCGGGCGTCGAGGATTGCAGGGTCGGCGCCACGGTGTCGCCGCCGCCGCCGCTCTGCGCCTGGCTGCTGACGACGATGTCGTCGATGCCGACCCACTCGTCGTTGCCGACGGCGTTGGTCGTCATGATGCGCACCTCGACCTGCGCCTGGTTGTTGGCGGCGGCAGGCAGGGTGACGTCGAACGCCGTCGTTTCGGTCGCCGAGCCGGCGGTCGTCACGTCGGCGTCATAGCCGTTGGCGACGTTGATCCAGGCGCCCGACGAGCCGACGCGGTACTGCACGTTGAGCTGCTGCTGGGCGTCGTCGCCCGAACCGTCGATGTCGCGGGCGTTGAACTGGACGCGGACGTCCTGGCGCCCGGTGGCGTTGAGGTACAGGACGAGGTAGGGGGCGTCGGCGGTGCCGGATCCGTTGAGCGCGACGGTCGGATCGGTGAGCTCGAACTCGCCGACGCCGCCGGTGCCGAAGGTATTGGGAGCGGTCTGGTTGGCGTTGACGTCGAGCGTGATCGTGCCGTCGCCGGTCAGCGTGCGTGGGTCGACACCGGTCGCCGAGGTGATGTCGTCGCCGCGGAAGCCCTGAACGCTGGGCACGACCGACCAGTCGTCGTTGGTCGTGATCAGCCCGGTATTGCTCCAGTTCTGCGAAAACGAACCCGAGGCCAGGGAATGGTACACATCGGACATCGGTCGCTCCTCGCTTGCGCTGGCATCGGGTCAGCGTCAGGGGGATGGCCCCTGCCTGACCCAGGCTGGCGTCGTAGCGAGGCGGCTTTACGGGAACATGTCACTCACATGTGGACTGTGATCAATGGCACGGCGATGTCGCAAGAATCTGGCGTAAAGTGCTTGAGTCCTCTCACGATATTTTTCTCGCTCAAGTGAATGTGAGGTTGGCTAAAGATTTGTTACGCCCACACAAACGGGCACGAATGATAAACAAATTACAGACTTCATTCATTAACATTACCGCAGTATTGAACCGTCTCCGCATTGAGATCTGATTGTCATTTTACTTGCCCGTTCCTGCGTCCTAGATATCGACGCGTGAACCCGCGCGCCGCCTCGCCGCCGCCGAGCCATCCCGCCGTCGCCGCAGCGCTCGGCGATTGCCGTCGCGCGTTCTGGAGCGTCGCCCTGCTCTCGGGCGCGGTGAACCTGCTGATGTTCGCCGGCCCGCTCTACATGATGCAGGTCTACGATCGCGTGCTGGCCTCGCGCAGCGTGCCGACCCTGCTCGCGCTCACGCTCTGCCTGGTCGGTGCCTACGCCTTCCAGGGCGCCTTCGACCTCATCCGCGGCCGCATCGTGGCGCGCGCCGCCGCCGCGCTCGACCAGCGCCTGGCGACCACCGTGCACGGCGCCGTGCTGCGCCTGGGCATCGTCACGCGCCAGCCCGGCGAGGCGCACCAGCCGGTGCGCGATCTCGACCAGATCCGCGGCTTCCTGAGCGGCGCCGGGCCGGTAGCGATCGTCGACCTGCCGTGGATGCCGGTGTTCCTGCTCGTCTGCTTCCTGATCCATCCCTGGATCGGCCTGCTGTCGCTGGCTGGCGCCATCGTCCTGGTGATCCTCACGGTCCTCACCGAATATGCCAGCCGCGATCCGTCCAAGGCGCTGGCCAAGGACGCCGGCACGCGCCAGGCGCAGCTCGAATCGGGCCGCCGCAACGGCGAGACCGCGACCGCGATGGGCATACACAGCGACCTCGCCACGCGCTGGGAGGGCGTCAACAGCCGCTATCTGATCGCGATGCAACGCTCGGCCGATATCATCGCCGCCTACGGCGTAACGACCAAGGTCGTGCGCATGCTGCTGCAGTCGCTGATCCTGGGGCTGGGCGCCTACCTGGTGATCAACCAGAGCATGACGCCGGGCGCGATGATCGCCGCCTCGATCATGATGGGCCGCGCGCTGACGCCGATCGAGACCGCGATCGCCAATTGGCGCGGCTTCGTCGCCGCGCGCGAGAGCGTGCAATACCTGTCGGAGCTTCTCACCCGCCTGCCGCCGCGCGCCGCCTCCACCGCCCTGCCCGCGCCGCAACGCAGCCTCGAGGTCCAGCGGGTCGCGGTGATGCCGCCGGCGCTGGGCGCCGAAGCCATCCTGCGCGACATCCACTTCGGCCTGAAGGCCGGCGAGTCGCTGGGCGTCATCGGTCCCAGCGGCGGCGGCAAGACCTCGCTGGCGCGCGTGCTGGTGAACATCTGGCCGCCGGCCGACGGCGTCGTGCGCCTCGACGGCGCGGCGCTCGACCAGTGGGAGCCGACGGCGCTGGGCCGCCACATCGGCTTCGTGTCTCAGAATGTCGAGCTGTTCGATGGCACGGTGGCCGAGAACATCGCCCGCATGGCCGCGAAGCCCGACAGCGCGGCGATTCTCGCCGCCGCGCGCGCCGCGCATGCGCACGACATGATCCTGCGCCTGCCGCAGGGTTACGAGACGCCGATCGGCGATGGCGGCGCGGCGCTTTCGGGCGGCCAGCGCCAACGCATCGCGCTGGCGCGCGCGCTATACGGCGATCCGTTCCTGCTCGTGCTCGACGAGCCCAACGCCAATCTCGACGCCGAGGGCGAAGCGGCGTTGATGCAGGCCCTGCGCGCGGCCAAGGCGCGCGGCGCCATCGTCATCATGGTCGCCCACCGCGCCTCGGCTTTGGCGGTCTGCGACAAGGTGCTGATCGTCGGCAACGGCACGCAGCAGGCCTTCGGCCCGCGCGACGAGGTCCTGCAGAAAATGCAGCCGCAGCGCGCGACGCAGCCCGCTACGCCTCTGAAGGTCGTCGGCGAGCCCGTCGGCGGGGGCGGCGCATGACCGGCGGTGCCCCTACTCCCCAGCGGGCCATCCGCCGGCTCAACCGCATCGCCCTGGCGCTCGCCTTGCTGCTGTTCGGCGGCTTCGGCGTCTGGGCGACGACGAGCGAGATCAGCGGCGCGGTGATCGCGTCGGGCAGCGTCGTCGTCGAATCCAACGTCAAGAAGGTGCAGCATCCCGGCGGCGGCATCGTCGGCCAGCTGCTGGTCCGCGAAGGCGATAGCGTTCGCGAAGGCCAGGTCCTGGTACGCCTGGACGACACTGTGGCGCGCGCGAGCTTCGGCATGGCGCGCGCGCAGATCGACGAGCTGCTGTCGCGCCAGGCCCGGCTGGCGGCCGAGCGCGACGGCGCCGAGCGGATCACCTTTTCCGACGAGCTGCTGGGGCGCGCCGGCGAGAAGACCGTGGCGCTGTCGATGGCCGACGAGGTCAAGCTGTTCGAGACCCGCGTTCGCGCCCGCGCCGGCCTGCGCGCGCAGCTGCGCGAGCGCGTCGCGCAGTCGGGCGAGGAGATCCGCGGGCTCACGGCGCAGATGACCGCCAAGGAGCAGGAGATCGGCTTCATCACCAGCGAGCTCGCCGGCGTGCAGGAACTCTGGAAGAAGCAGCTGGTCTCGGTGTCGCGCGTTATGGCGCTGGAGCGCGAGCGCGTGCGGCTCGACGGCGAGCGCGGCAACTACGTCGCCGAGATCGCCCGGGCGCGCGGGCGCATCAGCGAGACCGAGCTGCAAATCCTGCAGCTCGACCAGGACTTCCGCACCGAGGTGCTGCGCGACACGCGCGAGGTGCAGGGCCGCATCGCCGAGCTGCGCGAGCGCATGGTCGCGGCCCAGGATCAGCTCGCCCGCGTCGACATCCGCGCGCCGCGGTCGGGCGTTGTGCACAACGTCTCGGTGCACACCGTGGGCGGCATTATCGGCAACGGCGAGACCATCATGCTGATCGTGCCGCAATCCGACCAGCTCGTGGTCGAGGCCAAGGTGGCGCCCAACGACATCGACCAGCTCGCCGAGGGCTCGCGTGCCGTTGTGCGCATCATGGCCGGCAACCAGCGCACCATCCCGCAGCTCAACGGCACGCTGACCCGGATCTCGGCCGACCTGACCAAGGAGACCCAGCCCGGACCGATGGCCGGCATGAGCTTCTACACCGTGCGCATCGCGCTGGCCGAGGCCGAGGTGAAGAAGCTCACCGGCCTGCGCCTCGTGCCCGGCATGCCGGCGGAGTCCTTCATCCAGACCGAGACGCGCACGCCGTTGGGCTATCTGGTGCAGCCGCTCCGCGAACAGATCGCGCGGACCTTTCGCGAGCGTTGATCGTCCGCGATCTCGGGTCTCGCCGAGCGTCGTCCAAACCCACTCGAAGTTCCTGTCGTCATCTGCCTATCGGAACCGTGGAGCCGGTTGGCGGCTCGCCGGCGTTGATCGCAAATTGCGCGGCGAACGCCCGCTTGTACGCGGGCCGCGCCTCGCCGCGCGCGACATAGGCGGTCAGGCTCGGAAACTCGTCGAGGATGCCCGATGCTCTCAGCCTCAGCAGCACCGACACCATCATCAAGTCGCCGGCGCTGAAGCCGGCATCGAGCCAATCGGCGTCGCCGACACGAGCGGACAATTGCTTCAGCCGGTCGCGGACACGATCCTTGACCAGCGGCAGGCGCACCTCGCTCCACGGCTTGTCGTGCTCCAGAAGCACGGCGTTCTGGAGCTCGAGGATGGGTGGCTCGACCGTGTTGAGCGCGGCGAACATCCAGGTGATCGCCCGTGCCCGCGCATTGGCATCATCCGGCAGCAGGCCCGCACGGCGCTGGGCGATGTGAAGGACGATCGACCCTGTCTCGAACAGCGCGAGATCGCCCTCCTCATAAGTTGGAATCTGGCCGAAAGGATGCAGCGCCAGATGCGCCGGCTGTTTCATCGCCTGGAACGATACGAGCCGGACCTCGTACGGTTGGCCCACTTCTTCCAGCGCCCAGCGAACGCGCGTGTCGCGCGCCAGCCCCTTGCCACCATCGGGCGATCGTTCAAAGGCGGTAATGGTGATGGTCATCGGGAGTCTTCCAGGCATCAGCTCCTGATGAAGGCCAGCAGATCAGGATTGATGATGTCGGCGTGGGTCGTGCACATGCCGTGCGGCAGGCCCTTGTAGATCTTGAGCGTACCGTTCTTCAGCAGCTTCACCGACAGCATCGCGGAGTCGGCATAGGGCACGATCTGATCGTCGTCGCCATGCATGACCAGGGTCGGCACCTCGATCGCCTTGAGATCGTCGGTGAAGTCGGTCTCGGAGAAGGCCTTGATGCAGTCGTAATGGGCTTTGGCGCCGCCCATCATGCCCTGGCGCCACCAGTTGTCGATGACGCCCTGCGAGACCTTCGCGCCTGGCCGGTTGAAGCCATAGAACGGCCCCGTCGGCACGTCGCGAAAGAGCTGCGCACGGTTGGCGGCCAGCGCGGTGCGGAAGCCGTCAAAGACCTCGAGCGGCAGGCCGCCGGGATTCTTGTCGGTCTTCACCATGATCGGCGGCACGGCGCCGATCAGCACCGCCTTCGCCACGCGGCCATTGCCGCCGTGCCGCGCGACGTAGCGCGCCACCTCGCCGCCGCCGGTGGAGTGGCCGACATGCACGGCGCCCTTGAGGTCGAGCTGCGCCACCAACGCCGCGACGTCGGCGGCGTAGGTGTCCATCTCGTTACCCGTGTCGGTCTGCGAGGAGCGGCCATGGCCGCGCCGGTCATGGGCGATGACACGATAGCCCTGCGCCAGGAAGTACAGCATCTGCGCGTCCCAGTCGTCGGCGCTCAGCGGCCAGCCGTGATGAAAGACGATCGGCTGCCCGGTGCCCCAGTCCTTGTAGTAGATCTGCGTGCCGTCGCTGGTGGTGATCGTGCCGCTGCTCAGCATGGAGAACTCCCTCTAGGGTCGGCACTTACATGATGGCGCCGCGTCGTCGCGACAAGGTGCATGGCAGCCATCGCGTCGCCCTTTCTTGTCATCACCAATCCGATCCCGGCAGACTTTACGCATGCGGCCGGCAGATGCCGCGGATCGTGGAGGATGATCCCATGCTTAGAGAGAAGACCGTGCGGCGTCGTGCCGTGCTGGGTGCCGCGTTGGTGCTCGCGGCGCCGTCGATCGTACGGGCGCAACCCTATCCGGCGCGCGGCGTGCGTGTCGTCAACGCCTACAGCCCCGGCGGCACCGCCGATGTCGTCTGCCGCATCCTGTGCCAGGCGCTGACCGAACGGCTCGGCCAGATCTTCACCGTCGACAACAAGCCCGGTGCCGGCGGCACCGTCGCCGCCCAGATCGTGGCGCGCGCGCCCAACGACGGCTACACGCTGCTCTACGACGCCACGGCGCACTCGGTGAACCCCTCGCTGCGCCGCGGCCAGCTCGCTTACGACACGCTCAAGGACCTGCTGCCCGTCTTCCTGTCGATGCAGGCGCCCAATACGTTGATGCGCTACGCGCAGTTCGAGGCCACGACGATCCCCGAGCTGATCGCGCTGGCGAAGAAGAAGCCCGGCATCCTCGACTGCGCCTCGACCGGCGTCGGCACGGTGCAACACATCTCGCTGGAGCTGCTGAACAGCATGGCGGGCATCAAGATCAACCTCGTGCCCTATCGGGATTTCGGCACGCTGCGCGGCGATCTCGTTTCTGGCCGCGTCCCGCTGCAGTTCAGCAATGTGCCCGCCTCGGTGGGGATGCGCGGCACGAAGGAGGTGATCTGCATGGCGCATACCGGGCCGAAGCCGGTCGACGTACTGCCCGGCGTTCCGGGCATCGCCGAGGTGCTGCCCGGCTACGAGACCTGGGAGTGGAACGGCGTCTTCGCGCCGGCGGGCACCGATGCCGGGCTGATCACACGGCTGAACCAGGAGATGAACGCGGCCTTCGCCACGCCGGCGGTGGCCGCGCGGCTCGCCGAGCTGGGCGCGCTGACGCGCCCCAACACGGTGCAGGAATTCGCCGCCTTCCGCGAGACGCAGATCGCCTTCTTCACCGACATGGTGCAACGGGCCAACATCCGTCTCGAGTAGACTGCGGCGGATGGCTCAGTGGAACGTCCGCCCCGAGTCGATCACCAGGGTCTGACCCGTCATCGTGTTGGTGCGGCACATGGTGACGACCTGGTCGGCGCAGTCGTCCTTGTCGGCCGCTTTGCCTAGGAGCGACGCCTTGCGGCCAGTCTCGATCACCTCGGGTCGGAGGTTCGCCGTCGCGCGCGTGCCTTCCAGCAGACCCGGCGCGACGCAGTTCACCAGCACTTCAGGGGCCAGCGCCACCGCCATGCACTTGGTGAGATGGATCAGGCCGGCCTTCGACACCGCGTAGGCGATCGACGAGCCGGTCGGGCCCAAGCCCGCGACCGAGGAGATGTTGACGATGCGGCCCTGGCCCTGCCGTTTCATGACCGGCGCCACCGCCTTGGTCAGCAGCATCGGGCCGGTGAGGTTGATGTCGATGATCTTGTTCCATTCCTCGTAGGTCAGGCCATCGAGATCCTGGAACTTGATCGACTTGTTGTAGGCCGCGTCGTTGATCAGGATGTCGAGCCGGCCGAAGCGCTTGACCACGTCGTCGACCAGCGTTTGCACCTGATCGCGCTGGGTGACGTCGCATCGGAACGTCGCCGCGCTGACCTGATGGCGCTCCAGATCGCGCGCCACGCCTTCCGCCTGATCCTTGCTCTGCGCATAGACCACCGCGATGTGACAGCCTTGCGCCGCCAACGCGTGACAGATGCGCTGGCCCAGCCCGCCATTACCGCCGGTGACGACGGCGACCGTGCCTTTGAGTTCCATGTGTGTCCCCCTCTTCAGCGCCACCGCCGCCAAGCGCGACGGCGCAACTTATCCCCGGGAACCGACGGGTGCGAGGCCTGGATTCGTTGCGCCTTGCGCGCTATGGTCGGATACTCATAGTTGTAATACTTTTGTGCATATCTTGCGCGGCGTCGACAGGGCGTCGACGCCAAGAGCCGGCTTATCTCGATCCGGAGCGTGCCATGGCGACTTTGATCAGGCCCAAGCATACGACCATTTATGGTCAGTCCTCCAACTTCTGGCAGGGCGGACCGGTGTGGTTCGTGGCGCATATCGTGTACGTTGGCGGCGCGGTGTCGATGGTCAAACAGGCGTCAAAGGAAGGCTCCTCTAGTCCGGCGACGAGTCATCCCGACCAGAAGTACTGGGGCAACATCACTTCGCTCAACCTGACCAACGTCGCACGCATCGAATTCGACTGCACGCTGATGCCCTGCCACGAGCACGGCAACAACAGTTGCCTGTTTGTGCTGCCACGCATGATCGCCAACGACTACGGTGGCAACAACGTACCCCTGCGCTTCTACTCCCACCGTTACGAAGGGGTCGGCAATTCGACGAGCGACAACAAGCGGTACTTCAACTGCCATTCGGGCATGAATATCAATGCTCTCAAACAGGCTTACAACGGCCACCAGCCTTGGGCCTGGGCTCCCATGCCGGCTGGCAACAACGCCCCCACTTACGACCAGTTCTAGCGCTCAATAGCCGGCGGCAAGACGCGCAGCGGCCTGCCGCGCGCGCCCGACGCTTTCGCGCGCCATGTCAGCGCAGAGGCCGGTGTAGGCGGTGGGATCGAGCAGTCTGTCGATCGCCGCGCGATCCATATGCGCGGTCAGTCGCGTGTCGGCGGCGAGCAGATCTGAGAACGCCTTGCCCTCGACGAACGCCGCCTGCGCCGCGTCGTAGACCACGTCATGTGCGTGCTGACGACCGATCGTGGCGCCGAGGTCGAGCATCACCGCCTCGGCCATGATCAGCCCGCCGCCGAGATCGAGATTGGCCCGCATGCGCTTGGGATCGACGCTCAGCCCGCGCATGATCTCGCCCAACCGGCTCAGCATGTCGCCCGTGGCGATGCATGCCCGTGACTCGGCGCTGTCCATCATCAGGCTGGTGGTGCGATCGGCCTCATGCTCGGTGGTCATGGCTTCGAGCGCCAGTGGCACCATGGCGCGGATCTCGGCGGCGGCGGCGATCACGTCCTGGCAGAGCTTGGGGTTGCGTTTCTGCGGCATGGTCGAGCTGCCCACCGTGCCCGGCGGCACCGGCTCTTCGACCTCGCCGAACTCGGTCTTCATCAGCGTGTAGATCTCGCGGCCGATCTTGCCGGATGTCGCCGCGAGAAGCCCGAGGATGCAGATGTTCTCGGCCAGGTGATCGCCCAGCGCGCGCGAGGGCACGGTCATCGAGCCAAAGCCAAGCTGCTTACCGATGCCCTGCTGCACCGGCGGACCCATCTTGCCCAGCGAGGCGAAGGTGCCGGCGCCGCCGCCCAGCATGGCGACGAACAGGCGCGGCGCCGCCTGCTGCAGCCGTTCGACATGGCGCAGCAGCTCGTCGATCCACACCGCGACCTTGTAGCCGAAGGTCGCCGGCACCGCGTGCTGGCCATGCGTACGGCCGGCCATCGGCATGTCCGCCGTGCGCTCCGCGAGATCGGCCATGGCGCCGAAGATCTCACCGAGCTGTCGCAGGAAAATCGCGTGCGCCTGACGCAGCACGAGGAGATCGCCGGTCTGGGTGATGTTCTGTGTCGTGGCGCCCCAATGCACCCAGCCACCATGCGGCTCGCCGACGACGCGACCCAGCTCCCACACCAACGGCACCAAGGTGTGGCCAGTGCGCCGAAAACCCTCGTCGATGCGCGCGCGGTCGAGCAGCTCGAGCGTCGCCTTCGCCGCGATGGCCTCGGCCGCCTCTTTCGGAATGATAGCGAGCTCGGCCTGCGCGCGCGCCAGCGCCACCTCGACGTCGAGCCAGGCCTGCCAGCGATTCTCTTGCCGGTACAGCGCGCGGATACCGGGATCGGCGACACGGGTCGCGGTCGGCAAAGCGTCGGTCTGGATGGACATGGCAGCGCTCCCTCCGCGCCGTCGTCCTGAGCGAAGCGAAGGACCTTGCGGTGGTGCGATCGAACACGGCGTTCCAATGTGACCGCAATACCGCAAGATCCTTCGCTTCGCTCAGGATGACGGGTCCCGTATCAGCGGGAAATGGCAGGCTACCTCACGGCCGGGCGCGATGGGACGCAAGGCTGGCACCTCCGATGCGCAACGCTCGACGGCGTGCGGGCAGCGGGTGCGGAAGCGGCAGCCCGAAGGCGGCGCCAGCGGCGACGGCGGATCGCCGGGCTTCATCTTGGTGTCGCCCAGCGGCACGTCGGGGTCCGGCTCGGGGATCGCCGCCAGGAGCGCCGCCGTGTAGGGATGCGCCGGCGTGGCGAACAGCGAGTTGGAGTCGGAGACCTCGCAGAGCTTGCCGAGATACATCACGGCGACGCGGTCGGAGACCGACTTCACGACAGCGAGATCGTGCGCAATGAACAGCAGCGTGAGGCCGAAGCGCGCCTTCATGTCCTCGAGCAGATTGAGGATCTGTGCGCGGATCGAGACGTCGAGCGCCGAAACCGGCTCGTCGCAGACGATCAGTCGCGGCTCCAGAACCAGCGCGCGGGCGATGGCGATGCGCTGACACTGGCCGCCCGAGAACTCGTGCGGCCGGCGGTTCCACACGCTGTCGGGATCGAGTCCCACCGCCTCCAGCACCGCGCGCACGCGCTTCGTGCGCTCGGCCGGATCGCGCACGCCCGTGACCACCAGCGGCTCGGCGACGATGTCACCCACCTTGCGGCGCGGATTGAGCGAGGCAATCGGGTCCTGGAAGATCATCTGCAGCCTGGGCCGCACGGCACGCAGCGCCTCGCCGCGCAACGTAGTGAGGTCCTGACCATCGAACAGCACGCTGCCGCGCCGCGGCGGCGGCAGCTGCAGCAGCGCGCGCGCCAGCGACGACTTGCCCGAGCCGGACTCACCCACCAGCCCCAGCGTCTCGCCGCCGCGGATCGAGAGCGTGACGTCGCTGACGGCATGGACGTGCCGGCCGCCGTCGAGCGGATACTCGACATTGAGATCGGTGATCCGCAGCAGGTCGCTCATGCGCCCTGCCCCACCGGGTTGAAGCAGGCGAAGGCTCTTCCTTCCCCCGGAGGGGGAAGGTGCCCGACAGGGCGGATGGGGGATGTTGAAGACGAACGCGGGAGTCCGTCTTTGACATCCCCCTTCCGGCGCTGCGCGCCACCTTCCCCCTCCGGGGGAAGGGAGTTCTCCCAGGTCAGCGTCGGCCGTTCGGCGTCGCAGACATCGGTGCGGTAGGAACAGCGCGGCGCGAAGGCGCAGCCGGGGCCGAGCCGGGCCGGGTCGGGCGGGCGGCCGGGAATCGCCGTCAGCCTGGTGTGCGCGGCGTCGCTCAGCCGCGGCAGCGAGCGCAGCAGCGCCTCGGTGTAGGGCATGCGGGGCTGGCGGAAGATGTCGCGCGTCGTCGCCTTCTCCACCGCGCGGCCGGCATACATCACCATGATGTCGTCGGCGCGACCGGCGGCGACGCCGAGATCGTGGGTGATCAGGATCATCGCCATGCCGCGCTCGCGCTGCTCGCGCTGCAGCAGGTCGAGTATCTGGCGCTGCACCGTGACGTCGAGCGCCGTCGTCGGCTCGTCGGCGATCAGCAGTCTCGGTTCGCAGGCGATGGCGATGGCGATCGCCACGCGCTGGCGCATGCCGCCGCTGAGCTCGTGCGGATACTGATTGGCGCGCCGCTCCGGCTCGGGGATGCCGACCTCGGCCAAGAGCTCGATCGAGCGTTTGAGCGCCGCGGCGGCGTCGAGTCCGCGATTGAGCCGCAGCCCCTCGCCGATCTGCCGGCCGATCTTCATCACGGGGTTGAGCGAGGTCATCGGATCCTGGAAGACGATGCCGATCTCGCGGCCCAGCACGGCGCGCAGCTCGGCGCCGGGCAGCGCGCGCAGGTCGCGGCCATCGAGCAGCACCTCGCCGCCGAGCGTCGTGGAGGCGTTGGCGGCGACCAGGCCGATCAGCGAGCGCACCAGCACCGACTTGCCCGAGCCGGACTCGCCGACGATGCCCAGGGTACGGCCTTGCTGAAGGTCAAAGGACACGCCGTCGACCGCGCGCAGCATGCCGCGCGGCGTGGCGAAGGCGACGCGCGCGTCGCGTACCGACAAGAGGGACTGGCCGCTCACAGCGAGGACCTGCGCGGATCGACCCGGTTGCGCACGATGTCGCCGAGGAAGTTCAGCGACAGCACGGTGAGGAACATCACCGCCGCGGGGACCAGCGCGGTATGCGGCGCCACGTCGAGCGCCTCGCGGCCATCGGCGATCATGCCGCCCCAGCTCGGCTGCGGCGCGGGAATGCCGAGGCCGAGGAACGACAGCGCGCCCTCGGCGACGATGATCACGCTCATCGCCACCAGCCAGAAGGCGAACATCGGCGGCAGCAGATTGGGCAGGATCTCCCGGGTGATGATGCGCCAGTCGCTGGCGCCGATGGTGCGCGCGGCCAACACGAAGTCGCGGTTCGCCCAAGCCAGCGTGTTGGCGCGCGCGACACGCGCCGCCGCCGGTATCGACAGGATGCCCAGCGCCAACGTCACGTTAAACAGGCTCTGGCCGAGATAGGCGGTGAAGGTCAGCGCCAGGACCAGCGCCGGAAAGGCCAGCAGCACGTCGATGAAGCCCACCGCCAGCAGGTCGACCTTGCCCCGGAAATAGCCGGCGGCCATGCCGATCGCGCCGCCAATCAGGAAGCCGAAGGCCGGCGCGCACAGCCCGACGATCAATGAGGTGCGGGCACCATGCACGATGCGCGAGAGCATGTTGCGGCCAAGATTGTCGGTGCCCAGCAGGAACTCGGCCGAGGGCGGCTTGCGCCGCAAGATCAGCTCCTGCTCCGCCGGATCGGGCAGGCCGATCCAGTTGGCACCCACCGCCGCGATGACGATGATCGACACCCAGGCCAGCGGCAAGGTCACCGCCCAGGGGATGCGCCGTTTCGGCGGTGCGGCCGCCGCCGCCGGCTCAATGGCGGAAGCGGACATGGCGCACCCTGGGGTCGAGCACGGCGTAGAGCATGTCGACGAGGAAATTGATGAGCACGAAGCTCGTGGCGATGAAGGTCACCGTGCCCTGCACCAGGATCAGGTCGCGGTTGAAGATGCCGCCGAGCAGCAGGCGGCCGACGCCGGGCAGCGCGAAGATCTGCTCGACGATCACCGCGCCGCCGATCAGGCCGCCGATGTTGAGGCCCAGCACGGTGATCAGGGTGAACGACGAGGGCCTGAGCGCGTGGCTCAGCAGCACACGCCAGGGCGGCAATCCCTTGGCGCGCGCCAGCAGGATGAAGTCCTCCTTGAGCGTGGTCAGCAGGTCCGAGCGCAGCACGCGCATCAGCACGGTCCACTCGATCAGGCCGAGCGTCGCCGCCGGCAGGATGGTCGATTCGAGGTTGCCCCAGAAGCTTTCCGACATCGGCGTGAAGCCGGTCGCCGGCAGCAGATCGAAGGACACCGAGAAGAGGTAGATCAGCACGATGCCGAGCATGAAGTTGGGCACCGCGAGGAAGCCGAACGCGGCCGAGGCCGAGATGCGGTCGATCAGCCCGCCCGGCTTGCGCACCGACAGCAGCGCCGCCGGCACGGCGATGCCCAGCGCGATGATCTGCGCCATCACCATGAGCTGCAGCGACACCGGCAGGCGGTCGATGATCGCCTGCAGCACCGGCTCGCTGTTGCGATACGACCGGCCGAGATCGCCACCCAGCGCGTCGCCCAGCCATTCGAAGTAGCGCACCAGCATCGGCCGATCGAGGCCCATGTCCTTGCGCAGCCCGGCGATGTCCTCGGGCGTCGCGAGGTTGCCGAGGATCACGATGGCGATGTCGCCGGGCAGGATGTTGACGATCAGGAAGGTCAGCAGCGTGACGGCGAACAGCACCGCCGCCAGCCGCAACAACTGCCGCGCGAGCCAGTTCATGAAGTTATCTTCCCCCGGAGGGGGAAGGTGGCGCGCGCAGCGCGACGGAAGGGGGATGCCTCAACGCAATCGGAGTCCGGCTTCGACATCCCCCATCCGCCTTCGGCACCTTCCCCCTCCGGGGGAAGGTAGAAGACCATTACTTCGCCAGCCACGCGCCCTCGACCTGCACGGCGCCGCCGCGCAGCGCGGGGATGCCGCGCACATTGGCGCGGGTGATGGCGAAGTCGGTGTTGCTGCCGGTCCACAGCCACACCACGTCGTCGTTGAGGATCTTGATCAGATCGCAGTAGGCCTTGTTGCGCACGGCCGGGTCGAGCTGGGTGCGGCCGATCAGCAGCAGCCTGTCGACCTCCGGGTTGTTGTAGCCGGAGAAGTTGATCGGGCTCTTGGAGTGGAAGTTGGCGAACATCTGCGGATCGACGTCGGGGAAGTCGATGATGCGCCAGCCGCTGACCAGGAAGTCGCGCGACAGCGTCTCCTTGACCAGCTGGGTCTGGTCGACCGGCTTGATGGTCACCTCGATGCCGATCTTCTTCATATCGGCCTGGAAGACCTGCGCGCCCTCGCGGCCGCGCGGCGTGGCGGTCACGGTATGCACCAGCTTCACCGGCTTGCCGTACTCGGCGAGCAGCTGCTTGGCCTTCTCCGGATTGTAGCCCAGCGCGCCGTTGTCCTTGCACTCGATGCCCGAGGACGGGCCGTAGGGATCGTCGTAGACCGGGCGCAGGCCCTGGCTCAGCACGGCGGCGTTGGCCTTGCGGTTGAGACCCATCGAGATCGCCTGGCGCACGCGCTTGTCGTTGAGCGGCTCCTTCGCGGTGTTGAGCGGGATGACCAGCGCGCCGCTGCCGATCCAGTTCAGCACCACCAGGCTCTTGTCCTTCTTGGCCTTCAGGATGTTCTCGGCGCGATCCTCCCAGATCACGTTCACGTCGCCCTTGCCCAAGCTGGCGTAGCGCGCGTCGGAATCGGGCAGTGGCCGCACGATGACGCGGTCGAGGTATGGCTTGTCCTTGTCCCAGTAGTTGGGGTTACGCTCGGCGATCAGCCGGTCGGCGGCGCGCCACTCCTTGAACACGAAGGGCCCGGTGCCGACGGGGTTGCGATTGTAGTCCGGACCCTTCTCGTTGAGCGCCTTCACCGAGATGATCAGCGTCACGACGCTGGGCTGCGCCAGGGTCTTGGCCAGCGCCGCGTTGGGGCCGCGCATCTTGAAGACGGCGGTGAGCTCGTCCTGGGCCTCGACCTTCTCGATCGCCAGATAGACGCGGCCGGCGAAGCGGTTGGCGGGATCGAGCAGACGGTTGAAGTGGTCGGCCACCGCCTGCGCGGTGAAAGGCGTGCCGTCATGGAACTTCACGCCCGGGCGCAGCTTGGCGATCCACACCGTGCCGTCCTCGTTGGCGTTCATCGATAGCGCCAGCGCCGGGATCAGGTTGCCCTTGTCGTCGAGCCGCATCAGCGTCTCGTAGAACAGCGACGCCGCGGTGACCGTCGAGTTGGAGTAGACGCCGGCCCTGATCGGGTCGAAGCCCTCGAAATCGCTCTCCACGCCGACGGTCAGCGTGCCACCTCTCACCGGCGCCTGCGCCAGGACCTGTTGCGCAAAAATGGGCGCGGCCGCCAAGCCAACCGCCAGCGCCGCCACCAAACCGAATCTGCGAGAAAACACGCCCATTCAACCCTCCCTGAATCCCGCCGTTGATCGCGCATGGATCGTTAGGCCGGGACCATAGCGCGGCATACCGGCACTGTCATCCAGAGTGGGGTTGCCGTCGTACCGATCAGACCGCATTTATCCGATAAGTCCTGTGGCGATGCCACGAACCGCATGAGGGAGCATTCATCATGAAGACAGGCATCATCGTCGCGCTGGCGATCGCGCTGGGCACCGGTATGGCCGCCTTCGCTCAGGGCCCGAGCGGCCCCTCGACCGCGAAGCCGATCGAGGCCGACCCGAAAGCCGGCTTGCCGGCCAGCGGCGCGATCTCGAACGAGGCGGAAGCCAAGCGGCGCCTGGAAGCCCAGGGCTACCGCAACGTCAGCCAGCTGGTGCGCAAAGCCGACGGCCTTTGGCACGGCACCGCCATCCGCAACGCCATCTCGGTCGCCGTCACCGTCAGCGTCGGTGGCGAGATCACCACGCGGTAGAACGTTTTCCGATCCGCTGGAGCCTTAACCTTCCCCCGGAGGGGGAAGGTGGCAGCGCGTAGCGCTGACGGATGGGGGATGACGAAGACGAACGCAGGAGTCCGTCTTCGACATCCCCCATCCGCCCTTCGGGCACCTTCCCCCTCCGGGGCAGGGCTATCGCATATGAAAAAAGAGGCTGAGAAGGAAGTCGTCGTTCCATCCGGCGCGAAGGATTTTGCGTCGCATG